>JAQTTV010000007.1 GCA_028710565.1 Gallionella sp. | reverse complement strand
GCGCACCCGCCCATCCCGCTCCACGCGGTGACGAGCTTCCAAGACTTTTTTGATTTCTACACTCAGTTTGATTTCCATTTGCTCATTGTCTGTTATTTTTCGGGTTTTTCAAAGGCGATGGGTATAGAGGTAACTCACCGTGCCATTTAATGCATCTTTCACCGAGATCAGATTACCCGCAACATCCCAAGTATTCGTGGTGATGCCGCCTCGCTTGTCGGTGCTGGTGAGTACCCGCCCTAGCGTGTCATAAGTATTTTGTGTGACGAAACCATCTGGCGTGATGAGCTGGGTGACATTACCATTGGCATCGTAAGTTTGGGTGGTAGTCGCGTTGCGCCCATCTGTCACCGCTGTCACTTGTCCAGCGGCATCATAGCCAAAGGTTGTGGCTGGCAGCCCAGGCGGGGTATAAGTTAGGACATGACGCGCCGTACCCTCATAACTAAACCCGTGCAAGGCTCCTGTCGCGGTAGCAAGTTGGCTGACACGAGGCAGGTTGTTGACGGGGTCATTGCTCCACATGGGCGTGCTGGTGGCATTGGTGGCATCTGTTAAAGAAGCGAGATTACCCAAATTGTCGGGGGTGTAGCTGAAGTTTGTGCCAAAACCACCCGCGACACCTAGTGGGGTTTGTTTTTGAATCGGCAATCCTGTCAGGTTGTAATTTCTGGGGGAAAGCCCTGCCAAGGGGGTGGGCGTGGTTCTGGAAAGATTGGCATTGGCATTGAGTTGCTCAATGGAACGACCACCCGCATCAAAATGAGTCGTTGTGGTTGCGCCTAGCGGTGGGGCAGTAACGGTTTCAAATCCTCGTGCCGCCACAGCATTGGATGTGCATGTACCATTAAATTGATTCGCGCAGTAGCTAAATCCCCAAGTATTGTTCAATCCATCTTTGAATGTAGCAGCTCCCCAATTGCCATATACGCTGTCAGTGTAAGTGTAGGTACGCGCGGTGTTTAGCCGTGGATCAATCACACTGGTGAGCAACATTTGATCGGTAGGTCTGTTTTGTGTCAGTAGCGAAGTTTGCAGCGTGTAGTTATAGGTTGTCATCCCGCCCAGCACATCGCGCACAGTTTTGATGCGAGTGCCTGCGAGGAGTGCGCTGTCCCAAGTGTATTCAACATAACGACCGCTAAAGTCGGTCACGCGGAATAAATGACCACTGGCATCGTAAGTGAAGGTGTAAACCCGACCCGACGCATCGGTTACCGTGGCGACACGGGCACTGGCATCACGCGCAATAGTCAGCCCGTTACCATCATGGTCAAAGATACCGATTAACAATCCGCCTGCGCCGTTCAGTACGGGATTTTGGAAAACGTATTTCAATCCTTCTCGCGTAAATAAGGTGGTTTGCCCCAGCGCGGGGGTGTCCCCTTTGATGGTGTTGAAGTTATTGCGATCCATGGGATACCAAATACCATCCACATCTTTAAAGAAGTTTTCACCTGAACCATCTTCTCGTTGTACCCACAGTTGCAGATTGTTTGTGCCAACGTATCCCAGCTTCAAATCCCAATTAAAACGCCAAGGAGCAGCATCCGAAACCGCACCGCGACCAGCTTCGTAACTCCAGCTATAACTATTGTAACTGCGGGTCAAAGCAAACGATACGCCTTTGCCAGGCACAGCAAGATCCGTAGCTTCCAGATGAACATTGCCATTCCAGAGCGAGACACCATTGACAGAGGGGATGCGATGCGAAGCAGCATTGCCCAAACGAGCAGGGCGATCGACATCAATACTGATCCCTGGCAGAACGCTATTGTTGACGTAAACGGCCTTTACCCCTGGAAGAGTGGGCGTACAGTTAAAAGTGATACTGGTGGAAAAAATAGCAGGAAGAGCATTAAGCGGACAATCATCCACCGTCACCGTACTGCCAGCGGTGAAACCAGAGCCATTGATTACAAATTGTAGCGGCACGTCTAATCGTGCAGAGGAGGGAGAAATGGCAGTGGCAATTCCCGCAGGAACAGCATTATTGTAAACCACGCTTCCATAGACCACGGGAGCTTGAAGCGCAGTAGTCGAGAGCGTTGGATTTCCGTCCCAAGCCTCGACTTTGAACCAAATGGGTGCTAAAGAACCTGCTGGAGGTATCAAAAAACGACATAGTCCAGCTGACCCATTTGCGCCATATCCCACACCATTAAAGGTAATATTTGCCACCCCTGTGATGGCAGGAAGGTCTTGGAAGCAGTCATATACCCCAAACAGGGACGAGCTGTAGGCGACCCTAACCATATACAGAGAGGAGCTCTCTGCGTCACTTACGTTAAAGCTAACATTGATTGGCTGACCTGCACTTGCTTGAGAGCCAGCCAAGTTACTGACCATCGGGGCTGTGTTTGCTGCGGGATTAACGGTAAAAGTCCCCGTATAAAATGCGGCCCCCCCATTGGCGGCAATATCATTTTTGACTTCAAATAATTGATTGCCCGCCAGACTCAATGGGCAAGAAAATACACCTTGAGTTGCACTAATACTGAGTTGCGAACAACCCGTAGTTTGTCCGCCAATATTGATGGTAAGCGTGTTTGGAAAATTGTTTCCGTTCACCGTGACGATAGCTGTTTGCCCAACGGTTCCTGATAAAGCACTTACACTATTGAGAATGGGCAGTGGTTGCGTTGCGGAAACACTGATATTTCCTGAGACAACATTCGGGTCAAGCCCACCAAGGACAAGCGCATCGTAGCGTTGTGCCTTAAAAATCGTACCTCCCAATGGCAATACGGCAGTAAAGGAATAGGCGGTTGTCCCTGCTGGATAAGGGTACATCCCCTGCAGCGCACCATTCTGATAGACATAAAAAAAACCTGCGGTGGGGAATGCGCCTGTTATTTTCCCTATAATGAAATTGCCAGTTCCTGTGGCTTGATTTATAGAATCCAACCGCAACCAAATGGTGATGCCTGACGAGGCGACACCTACTGCGGGAGATGAGGTGTATGTGACTGCACCTTGCGCACTGGGTGAAATCGACAAGGCAAACAGCAGGATTATTTGAGGTACGACACAGCGAAAGAGTCGCGTAAAAAACAGTTTGGCAGCATGCAAAAAACACTGACTTCGTTTTGCCACCAATTGATTGCTCAGCCAAGAGAAAATCAAACTAAACAATACAAATGGAAAAACGATGAGTGAACGCATGGCAACATCCCTTAAACTGTTTTTAGTTGTTTTGTGTCTTTAACTTGAGATAAATAATCTACAAGTAAAAAAGCCTACTCATTGTATTTATATCACCATGTTTATTCCACAACTTTTTTGAGTTTTTTTGAAAATTACATTCCCGCAGTTATTTGATTCTAAGATTATTTTGGGAAGTCTGTTAATGCAACAAACCGCCACTCCGAATACTTTTTCTTACCCAAAAAATCCTGATCTGCTAATGCAAATCCAGCAGATTTTAAAGGCATCGCATCCGACAAACTATGCACGGCGACAATGCCGCTATTGGGCCCCATCACGAGTCCCCAGTCTTTTTGACCTGTAATGGGATCGGGGTATATTTTTCTGAGGTATCGGACTGTCGTGGGCTGGCGCGGGTCTTTGAGCAAATCTTCCAGCCGCTGCGGATATTGCCCGTTATTTTGGTAGTAGCGTCGAATTGCCTGACGGAATTCGCCCCCGACAAATAGCAACTCAACTTCTTTTTCTCGACGGACTTCCGTGTGCCAGACCTGCCCCGTGAGGGCAAGAGTCAACCCTACGATAGCAACGGCGAATAACGCCATCAGATAGGTAAAACCTTGTTGAGAATGTTGCACGTTTACCATTCCGAATAGGGTGTGCCATCAGCGGCATTGCCCGTCGCGCCGCTGCGAACATCATAGACATTCCCCTTTATCCCTGCTTCAGGTGAAATGACTTTCCACGTTTTATCATTTTCAGTCATGGGATCTATCGGGATTTTACGCAGGTATTTTTTAGTCACTAAATCAGTAAGTTCAGCTGGGTATTCGTTTTTGTCACCATAATACTTCTGCAAAGCATCTCGCATGACAAACAGATTTTCTTTGAGTACGGTTTCTTTTGCACGTTCGCTGTTGCGAATATATTTTGGCGCAACGATGGAAGCCAATAAAGCAACAATCACCATCACCACAATCAATTCAATCAGGGTAAAACCTGCTTTATATTTCATTTACCACTCCCGATAGGGGATGCCATTGATCCCTACGCCTGCTTGCAATGAATACACATCAAATACATCGTCACCTGTTTTGGGATCGTCAGGTGGGCTGGCATAGCTGCGCTTTCCCCATGTCTCGACTGGTTTGAGACTGGTATCCGATACAAAGGGGTCACGAGGAATGCGGCGCAAAAAATAAATACGCGATTTTGTGGGGCTTTTAGCATCCTCCACGCCCTCTACCAACAACTCTAAAGATTTGGGATAGCCCGACGTTCCGACCATTTTTTGGATGCGCCCTTCATCTACAGCTTGTTTATATGCATCTATTGCCGTACGAATTTCGCGTAAGCTGCGACGCAGTTCTTGTTCGTGGCTACGTTTTACACTGAGTTCGGCAAGCGGCATGGCCATTGAGGCGAGCATCGCGACAATGGCTAATGTAACCAATACTTCTATCAACGTGAATCCACGATGTGCCGTAGCCACCAAAGAAATTTTAGAATCGCAGCTATAGGTTTTCATGCCATCCTAAGGCGCAGGGGTAAGTGGCACCACGGGTACTGAATTGGGTGGTACTTCAACGGGGGCGGCTTTGTTGGAAATTGGCTCGGTTTTTTCTTTGGGGAGGGATATTTTCCGCCCCGCTGACATATCCGTCCCTGATAAAAATTCCGTTCTTTCGGCAGCGGGTCGCGTGATGTTACGTATCACATGAGGGGTAATCAACAAAACAATTTCTGATTTATTTTTGGTATCGTTTTTATTGGAAAATAGCCTTCCTAGCAAGGGAAAGTCGCCCAGACCAGGTATTTTGTTAGTGGTATTGCGATCTTCATTGCTAATCAATCCAGCGAGGATTTGCGTTTCTCCGTCATGCAAACGAAGTACCGTCGTGGCATGTCGAGTACCAATTTGATAGGTCAGTGTATTGGTATTGGTTTTGCCTGTTACTTCCCTCACGATATTACTAACCTCCAATCCAACCTTAATGCCTACATCCCCTTCCAAATAAACGGTGGGTTCTACGTCGAGTTTCAGCCCGACATCAAGATAACTGACCGACTCAGAAACAAATCCACCAATAGAACCCGCCATCGTCGTAATGACAGGAACGCGATCTCCAATATGAATTTTAGCTTTTTCTCGATTTTTGACACGAATGCGCGGATTCGCGAGTAAATTTGTTTTTCCATCTTGTTCTTGTAAATTGGCGACCAACGCAGGGTTAGGGAGCGTCAATGAAATCAGTTGTGATACCCCATTGCGCAATTCTGGCAGCATCACGCTGCCCGCTGTTCCTGCGGCACCTTTTATGCCTAAGCTAGCTTGTGATGGATAATTGATACCAAGATTGAGCAAACGCGTATTAGTGACTTCCAAAACCTCCAGATCCAGCATCACTTCAGGGTCTGGCTTATCTTGCATAGCGACCAATTGTTCCGCAAAACGGACGGCTTCGGGTGTGTCGCGCATGATCACCAGGTTTAATCTTTCATCCACAAATATATCTTTGGTTTTGACGATCGCTTTAATCATGGTCGAAACCTGTTTTGCGTCCGCATTTTCCAGATAAAAGCTTTTCAGCATCAATTCCTGATATTCCCGCCTTTTTTCTGGTGTTGAGGAATAAATCAGAATCGTGTTGTCATTAAGCACTTTTTGATCGAGATGATTGGTGGCCAGCAGTATTCCCAGCACTTCATCTAACGTAGTATTTCGTGCGACGATACTAGTACGCAGATCGGGACTGATATCCTTATCGAGAATAAAATTGATATCTGAGGATTGAGACAACACCTCAAATACGCCCTTGATGGGGGCTTCACGGAATTCGAGTGTGATCGGCTTTTTAAACTTTGTGTGTAGCAAGGGCGCGGCTTGTGTTTTTTGCTGTTCGCTATATTCAATTTCTTTTTGTAATTGTAGTGCGGCTAAATGTCTGGGATTTTCTGACAAAATAGCACGCAACTTTTCTTGCGCCTCGCTTGTTTTGCCTGATTGTTGCATGACTTTTGCTTGATCCAGCAAATGTCCATGACGACGTGTTTGCTCTAACTCAGCCAAACCCAGTGCTGCACGTATATTCCCCTTATCAAGGGCATCAATGTGTTGATAAATTTTTTCAGCTTGCTCGTTGCGTCCTGCTCGACGTTCGTCACCCGCTTGGACGAGCAAAGCATTCACTGCCGCCTCTCGTTGCCTAAAATAATAAGCACGATACTCTCCCGTTTTGGGGTTTTGGTTCGCCAATTTTTCTAAAACAGCCAAGCCCTCGTCAACATTTCCTTGTTCCAGCAAATGTTTTCCGCGCGTAAATTCTGGTGTGGTTGTAGCGGCGCAAGCCGTGAGCAATAGGACAATATTGAACATTGCGACAATGTATTGAGTTGAGCGTGTCATTTTTACCAAGGTAGTTTCTACAACAATTATGTGGGCTTAGATCGTCATGAATGATTTGATAACTGCTTTGCTACTTTATCAAATACAACGTCATCGAAATTCGCACGTCCAGCAACCCTTCAGCTTGTTTTTCGTTTGACTTTTGGAACGCAATTGAACGAAGTGCGAGTGAAGGTGTTTTGTTTAGCACAGAGGATAAAAACTGGTGAATTTGGAAATAATCACCCGTTATCACAAAATCTAAGTGCCGCATCATCACGTTAGATTTTTCAGCGTGATCTTCTTTGTACTCAGCTTCTCGAAGATTGACGCTTGCATCCTCAGCAATACGATAAATGTTCGCGACCAATCTATCCGCTTGTGCTTCGGGAGGTAACTGTTTTTTCAGTGCCTGCCAATCAGCTTGGGACAAGGATGCGACTAATTTTGGCGGCTTGCTATCACGCTGTTGCTGCTCTGATAGTGTTTGTTGCATCGGAACAACCATCGTGCTGTAGATCGTGATACTGCAAACGAGGATACCGAGTCCAATTATGCCAGACCTGCCAAGCATGGCCAGTCGCTGATTCAGCGTTTCTGTAATATCACTCATTATTTTCAGGGAACTCAGACTGAATCACAAAATTCAACGCACCATTTTCATCTTTGTGATGACTTAATAATCGCCATTTAACTGAAAATTTGTCACTGCTTTTGAGCCGTTCAAGATAGTCAAGCATCGCTTCTGCGTGGGGAGCTTGTGCGACTATTTTTATAGTGCGACTGTGCCCGTCCCCCTCTAAATTTTGTATCAAAATATCATCAGAGGACAACTCTTCGATTAAGGCAAATAAACTACCCCAAGGCAAAGAGAGCTGGTTGGCAGCATCTTGCAATACGCTGCCATCCTCGGCATGTTGATGACCGTTTGGCCGATGTTTCTTGATCCCCGTCGATTCAATCTCTGCAAGTTTCTCACTTAAATCATGTCGCATCGACAGCACAAATATCCCAGAAAGGAGACCACACAGCAACACGATCAAGCCCAGTAAAGATTTTTTGTTCGCGCTACGATGAAAATCAATATCAATTTTTTTCATTACATCGCCCCCAACAACTCAACAAGATAGTTCAATTGCGCTGAAGTACGCAAGGCTTCATCTGAGGGGAGAGCCATGGTTTGCGCAGCTTCGCCTTTCAATACAGAAAGGGAAGAAGGAGCGAGCCATTCGTCCTGTATTTCAACCCCTGAGCGTAAAATCGCACGTTGAACTACACGTCGATAGGTTTCCATTGGTTCAGCGTCCAAATGTCCAGTATGGAAAAACGCCAACTTCCCCGCTTGAATACAAAAATAACTGTAGCTATGTGATTCCGCCAGAAAAAACCCCGTTGCTATTTTTTCATCTAAATGCTTTGCCCAGTGATTCAATGATGCCACCGCATAGGGTTGCACACTGATCAGTTTGATTTTCCCTACTGCAAAACAGTCACGCAATTGCACGAGCAGCTCTCGATCAAGCGCAACCGCGAGATAATTCTTCCCGCCAGCAGCAATGCATATTTCCCAGTTTTCTACCACAACACCGTGTATTTTTTGGAAATCGTGTTTAGCGAGAGCAAGTCGCTCTTCATGATCGGCCAACGCCACATCGCAGTTTATGATGAGATAACGCACAAAGGTATTGGATAGCACGATAGACACCTTGCCACGCGAGATGGGCAAGCGAGGTAATTCACGCAACAAAACAGCCATTGCCTCTTGCCAACGAACCCCCTGCTCTGACATGGCAATGGGTATACTTCCTTGGGCGCGAATACCGTTTTTCCAGCCACGCGCCTTTATCACCCAAACAAGGCAATCGGACAGGAGTGCAATGTGCAGTCGCTCAGACCACAAATGTGACACGATTGATCTCCTGTAAGGTGGTTTCTCCACGCTGCACCGCATCCATGGCTGCATCTCTCAGAAAGCGCGTCCCGTTGAGGCGAGCAGCTTCCTTGATGGTTCGCACAGGTTGTCGGCTGGTAATCATTTCTCGCAGTTCGTCGGTCAACACTAAAATTTCTGCGATCACTTTTCTACCCTTGTAACCTGAACCACGACAATGACCGCACCCTTGCCCAATGACAAAATTAAAAGTCCCCACCTCTTGAGGATTTAAACCTGATGCCTTAATGAGCTTTTCATCAGGTTGGTAAGGCACGACACAATGTGGACAAACCATACGTACTAGGCGTTGCGCCAAGACACCATTGAGTGCCGAAACAAAACTATAGAAATCCACATTCATATACATAAAACGCCCAATCACATCAAAAACATTGTTGGCGTGAACGGTCGTGAATACCAAATGCCCAGTCAATGCCGATTGAACGGCAATGTTGGCTGTTTCTGCATCACGAATCTCACCAACCATGATCTTATCTGGATCATGACGCAAAATAGAACGTAACCCACGCGCAAAACCCAATCCTTTTTTTTCATTTACAGGAATTTGCAAAACACCTGCCAATTGATACTCAACAGGATCTTCAATCGTAATAATTTTTTCGTTGCCGTGGTTCACTTCTGAAATCGCCGCATACAGTGTGGTGGTTTTGCCACTTCCAGTTGGACCTGTGGCGAGAAACATGCCATAAGGTTCGCTCGCCATACGACGTAACAGCTCAATTTCATGAGTACGAAAACCTAGCGATTCTAGGTTCAACGCGTGCATTTGATCACGTAATGCTTGCTTGTCCAGAATACGTAGAACAACATCCTCGCCATGAATGCCTGGCATCACTGAGACCCGAAAATCAACTTCGCGCTCACCTTCATGCGCTTTGAATCGCCCATCCTGAGGCACTCGCCGCTCAGTAATATCGAGTTGAGCGAGCACCTTGATACGAGATACCGCTTGTTCAGCCAAGGCTTTATCCTGAACCGTTCGATCTGGTAACAACATGCCGTCCAAACGAAACTTTATTGACATGCCACTCGGTGCATTCTCGAAATGAATATCGCTCACACCCATGTTGAGTGCTTCGCGCAATGTGCTACGGACTAACTTCACGGCTTCACTATTTTCCTGAGCAACCGATCTTAGAGACAGGTCTTCTAACCCGTCCTCTGCTTTAACATGAAGATGAAGAGAAGTGTTCGCCGCATCTGCGGCTCTCATTGCCTGTTCATATCTAGCTAAAAATGCCGTCAAATCAGTACGATGCACCAATACCCAAACAAATTTAGACGTGATCTTTTCGTTTATCCAGTGTTCTAATTCAAGCGAAAATGGGTCATCAAACAGCAACTTCAAACAACCCGCTGGATCACGTGCTGCGACACAAAAATGTCGCGCGGCCTCATCGTACTGAAGCACGTCAAAGTCCGCGTCTAGCTTGAAAAGTTCAGATCTTTCGGCAACTTGGTAATGTAATGTGTCTCCGAGTCGCTGAATAAAGACATCTGGAGAGAGCTGTAGCTTCTTCTCCAACACATCAACACATCGCTCACCTGAATGTTGTGCTTCTTCACTAGACATACGAATCAAGGAGTTTAAAATGATTTCGTTCATAATTTTATCGAGTCAATTCGCATCGCCGATGAGTTCAAATATAGGCAAATACATGGCCACCACGATTGCCCCGATAAATACCCCAATAACCAACATGAGCAACGGCTCGAAGAGCCGAGAAAACCATTCTAACCAACGAGCAATTTCTTCATCATGAAAATCTGCGGCTCGCTCCATCATCTCACCCATATTGCCACTACGTTCACCTACGGACAGCATCCTCAACACCACGGGCGTGGTCAAGTGCTGCTTTTCTAACGAGTGTGTAACACCGAAACCTTGACGTATCTCCAGCACTACTTGCGCCAATTTAGGGCGCAAATCAGTTTGCAAAATGCCAGCACTCATTTCAAAAGCATCAACCAAAGGTATGCCACTACGCAATAGCATGCCGACCGTACGATAAAATCGAGTGAGTTGATACAAGTGCAAGCGTTCGCCTACTGCGGGAATTTTCCTGATGACGTCCGCAAAAAAGCGGTGAAATCTAGACGAGCGGATAATATAAAACAAGCTCATTGCACAACCCAATATGAGTACTGCGGGCAAATAACTATACTCTGTCAGCAGCTTCGACCACTCCACAAGTAGCAGTGAAGACCAAGAGAGGGCTCCCCGATGATCCTCGTAAATTTGTGCAAATTTTGGCACCACATATAACAAAAGAAACAAACTGACCAATCCACCCACAACGAACAGCAGGACTGGATAAATAAGGGCATTGAACACCTTCTTTTTTATTTCGTTAAGTTGCTCTTGGTAGATGACATAGCGCAGCAAGGCTGGACTCATATCCCCTGTTTCTTCACTGGCACTGATGGTGGCAACAAAAAGCTGCGGGAACACGTCGGGAAATTGTTCCAGCGCAGAAGAAAACCGCCGCCCTTCATTGACAACTTCCACCAGCGTATCCAGTACGCGTTTAACGGCATGACTGCGCTCTTTCTCAGCTAAAGTACGCAACGCTTCAAGCAATGGGATACCTGCATCAACCAAAGTGCGCAACTCTTGACTAAATGAGAGTAGAGGGAAAGTTTGTTTTCTAACTTTTGAGAACTGCCATGACTTAACACGCACCAATAACACTTCAAAACCATCTCTGCGCGCTTGAGCAGCAGCATGAAGCTCGTCCAGAGCGACATACTCTAACGAAACAACCTGCCGCCCTGCCCGCAGCACTTTTACAGTGTAGTGGTGCACAACCTACCAGTTCGTAATATCAATGGCCTCGCCCTCACCACCAAGCTGACCATCTAAACCATAAGTATATAAATCATAGTCACCATGTGAGCCTGGTGACTGATAATGATAGGGGTTTCCCCACGGATCGAGAGGTACCGCTTTCTTCAAATACGGCCCATCCCATTTTTTCTCATTTGTTGGGCGGGTTATTAACGCATCCAACCCCACTTCATTTACGGGATAGTGTCCAGTATCTAGGAAATAACGGTCTATAGCTTTACCCAATGAATCAATTTGGTCGCGCGCGGCACTCACTTTCGATTTTCCAATTGATGAAAATACTTTGGGGCCTACCAAACCCGCCAATACTCCGATGATAATCACCACCACAAGCAACTCAAGCAGTGTAAAACCACGCATATTTTTTAGTACGACGACTCTAAACTTTCTCATTATTGCCTCTCTGATTGTGGCATTGCAGGAACGGATGACGACGGCAGGGTTAATGCGTCTTGTACTGGAGGTGTCACCTGCATTTCATCCCCTGGTAACGGTTGTGATGCCCCCATCATTTTGAATGCATCACCTTCAGGTGGGAGTGATGGATGGAGTATTTGTTTCATATCCTCACTTACCTGAGCATTATTTTCCCCAGTCACGACCATGGGAGACGCTTGTGTCGTTGAGGCAAGCGGAACATCCATTTGAGACAACATAGTGGTAGGCTTAGCTGGTGACTTCTCACCTAAAGAATCAAAAGGTATAACAACCTTTCTCTGCTCTGGCAAATAGGTTACGACTATCGATGTAGCATCGAACTTTTCTATGCGATAGATGTTTTCCAACACATCTCCGACAGAAACAGTGAGAATCCGATTGTCTTTTGAGAGGAAGACCGCATCTTTTTCCTCCGCCCGAAGCCGACCCACAAATAAATACGCAAAAGAAAACGGCTGGAACATTGACTGTTTATTCGCCGCATTAGCAACAGGCTCAATAGTAATTTTCTCAGCATGAACTGCCTTAGAAAAAGGATTTAATTTGGGCGGTGCCCAAAGGGGACGATCTGCCAATAATTTTATTTTTTCAACACGATGCTGTGGGTTAACATCAAGCGGCACGTTTACATCAGTCGCGTCTGAGTTCTGGTTCTGCAATCCGAGCGTGACTTGATTACCACCCCATGCTGAAGTCAGCAGAGTTAGACCCACACCATACAAGAACCAGCAGGCAGGACGAACACACATCACACTCTCCAAAAAAGTGCCACATAACACGGGACACACGCAAAATTCAAAGCTACCAAGAAGAGCTTAAGCGCGTGCCGTGACACGCACATTGACAACCCAAATAAACATCAATATTGCGTCATTTAACCTGCCACAAGGACAATGATGATAAACTTTTGGAAGTTTACCATTAACCTTATTCAAAGAGTTTGTCTATGCAACGTCAGCAACAATTAACAGACTGGCTTAACAGTCAATTCCCCGCCGATTCTTACACCTTGGCACCCGCAGCTGCCGATGCCAGCTTCCGTCGCTATTTCCGCGCGACCTTTGCGGATAAGACGCTCATCGTCATGGACGCGCCACCTGAACACGAAGATTGTCGCCCATTTATCCACGTTGCGGAATTATTTGAAGCCACGGGCGTGCATGTTCCGCACATCCACGCGCAAGATTTAGCGCAGGGATTTTTACTGCTGTCTGACTTAGGCAACACCACGTATTTGCAAGCGTTGAATGCGCAAACGGCGAAACCGCTTTATACCGCCGCGTGCGATGCGTTGATTCAATTGCAACTCGGCGCGCGCACCGCCGAATTGCCCGCGTATGACGAAGCTCTATTACGCCGCGAAATGCAGCTTTTCCCCGATTGGTATTTGGCGAAGCATCTGGAAATCACGATGACCGACGCGCAGCAAGCCAAGTTAGCGCAAGTGTTCGACCGCATCCTCGCCAATAATTTGGCGCAGCCTTGCGTGTATGTGCATCGGGATTACCATTCGCGCAATTTGATGGTCAGCGCGCCCAACCCTGGGGTGTTGGATTTTCAAGATGCCGTATTTGGACCGATCACCTACGATTTGGCTTCGTTGTTTAAAGAGGCCTATATTCAATGGGATGAAGAACTGGTGATGGACTGGCTAATCCGCTATTGGGAAAAAGCGCGCAAAGCGGGTTTGCCTGTACGGGCGGATTTTGGCGAGTTTTACCGCGACTACGAAATGATGGGGGTGCAGCGTCACCTCAAGGTGTTGGGTATTTTTGCGCGCTTGTATCACCGCGATGGCAAGGCTGGCTATCTCAATGACATGCCGCTAGTCATGCACTATTTACGCGCTGCCTGTGTGCGTTACATTGATTTGAAACCGTTGTTGAATTTGTTGGACATTTGGCAACCCATCATCGAACAAAAATCAAAATGAAAGCCATGATTTTGGCGGCGGGGCGCGGCGAACGGATGCGTCCCTTGACGGATCACACGCCCAAGCCGTTGTTGCTGGTGCGCGGCAAGCCTTTGATCGTTTGGCATATAGAAAATTTGGTCGCAGCGGGATTCACCGAACTGGTGATTAACCACGCCCACCTTGGCGCACAGATTGAAGCCGCGCTGGGCGATGGCAGTCAATTCGGCGCGCAGATTTGCTATTCGCCCGAAAGCATCGCACTGGAAACGGCGGGCGGTATCGCCAACGCCTTGCCGTTATTGGGCGACGAGCCATTTATCGTGGTCAATGGCGATATTTTCTGCGATTACGATTTTGCCCAACTTCGCCACGTACAACTGCATGACGACATGGCGCACTTGGTGTTGGTCAACAATCCAGTGCACCATCCCAACGGGGACTTTTACTTATCAAATCATCGTCTAGTCGAAGCCGCCAGCCAACCCAAACTCACCTTCAGCGGTATTGGCCTCTACCACCCCAGCCTATTCCACAGCATCACACGGGGTCAACCCGCCCCCCTCGCTCCGCTATTGCGCACAGCCATCGCACACGGAAAAATCAGTGGCATGCACTATCAGCGGGCTTGGGTTGATGTAGGAACGCCAGAACGGTTAAGTGTGTTGAACAACCTCTGAGAGGCGCACATACAATCCCCGCGCATCAAACTGTTTGATGTGCAGGGAAGATGCGCACGACTTTCACAATCCGCCCTTGTGTTTGGATAATTTCAATCGGGTGATTGGCAATTTTCAAGCTCGTTCCTGCCTCAGGTATATCTTGCAGATGCTCCAAAATCAGTCCATTCAGCGTTTTGGCACCACTCAATGGAAACTGAAAACCAAATTTTCGGTTCAATTCGCGCAGACTATTACTCCCTTCCAACAACAAACTACCATCTTCTTGACGTAAAAATCGTCCAGTTTGTGTCGGAGATTGCGTGGTAAATTCGCCCACGATTTCTTCCAAAATATTTTCCAAGGTCACCAAGCCCAGCAGCTCGCCATATTCATCGACCACCAAGCCCAACCGCATCCGCCGTTCTTGAAAATGCTGCAATTGACTTAGCAAGGGGGTTTCGGATGGGGTGAAATAAGGCTCCAGCAGCAAGGTTTGCAACAGTTCCAAATCCAGCGTTTCTTCCTGTAGCAACGCTAAAGTGCGCTTAATGTGCAACACCCCGATGATGTTATCCAGCGTATCTGCGTACACAGGCAAGAGTACGTGATGACAGGTAATGATTTGCTGGCGCAACTGCTCTGGATCTGAATTGATGTTGAGTGCTTCAATTTGCATGCGCGGAATCATCACGTCATTGACCGTGATACGTTCCAAATCCACCAAGTTCAACAACATTTTTTGGTGCCTGCGTGGCAAAAAGTGCTCAGCTTCCAGCACCAATCCTCGCAACTCTTCTAGCGTAATTTTTTGCTTACTTTGATCGGTTTGCACCTTGATGCGAAACAGCCATAATAGGCTATTGACCAATAGCGTCGCCACGAAAACCACAGGATGAAACAACGTGACCAGCGGTGCCAATAGATAACTAGAAGCCAGCGCAACTCGCTCAGGATGACTGGCTGCAATAATCTTGGGCATGATTTCACTGACCACCAATAAGATAAAGGTAATGGTCAGTGTGCCGAAAAGAATTGCTAAATCACTCGCGCCAAACACTCGTAGAACAAATATATTGGTGACTGCCGCCGCTGCGACATTGAGCAAGGTGTTGCCAAAAAGAATCGAACCCAGCAACTTGTCGATTTTGCTGAGCAAATGGGCGGTGAGTTTCGCGCTTTTATTGCCCTTACGCACCAGCGCATTTAAACGGTGGCGATTGATCGCCATCATGCTGGTTTCAGAAGCTGAGAACCAACCGCTGAGTATCAATACCACAAACAAAATACCTAGCAAACCACCTAATGAAATATCGTCCATAGATTTACTTCGCTCGCCTATAACTGAATATCATCATCGCGATACCTGCCAAGACCATGGGCAAACTCAGCCATTGCCCCATGCTCATGCCCAAGGATAACAAGCCCAAGAAATTATCTGGCTCACGGGTAAATTCCACTAAAAAGCGGAAACTCCCATAGCCAATCAAGAATAGACCCGATACCGCGCCCACGGGGCGAGGATGACGGGAATAAATCCAAAGCAGGGAAAATAGGGCGATGCCTTCCAAGGCAAATTCATACAATTGCGAGGGATGGCGCACTTGCGCATCGACTTGTGGGAACACCATGCCCCACGACACATCGGTGGGCCGCCCCCACAATTCACCGTTGATAAAATTGCCCAACCGCCCAAATGCCAACCCTGGGGGGACAAGCGGGGCGATAAAATCGGTAATCGCCAACCACGTCAATTTGCGTTGGCGGGCGATGATTGCCATGGCGATAATCACGCCCAAAAACCCGCCGTGGAAGCTCATACCGCCTTCCCATACTTTGAAAATATCCAGCGGATGCGTGCTGTATTCGGCAAATTTATAAAACAGCACATAGCCCATGCGCCCGCCTAAAATCACCCCTAACACGCCATAAAACAGCAAATCGTCCAGCAATTTGGCATCAAGTCCCGCCGCATGTTGCCGCGCCGCAAGGCGTTTTTTGCCCAGCCACAAAAAGGTCATAAAACCTGCGAGGTACATCAAACCGTACCAATGAATCGCTAACGGGCCCAATTGCAAGGCAACAGGGTTAAATTGGGGGTGTATCAGCATGATGGTAATCGGGTAGAATCGAAGGCTAGATTATACCCGACTTGGGCTTTAGGCTTGGTTGCGCTATACGCATCAACTTAAGGAAAAACGACTCCCGCCCCTGCTAGGCAATATGTATCTACACAAACTATCATGATGATTTGTCATTAAAATCATAGTGCGCATACTCCTTCCCCCTAGCAGGGGGAGGGAATATGGCATGTAGCAAAGAGTTGCGTAGATACTTATACCTGCAAGGGGAGGGAATGCTTCATTAACCACCACTTTTAAAGAGAATTATCATGCCCGCATACCGTTCCCGTACTTCCACGCATGGTCGCAATATGGCTGGTGCGCGTGCCTTGTGGCGCGCCACTGGCATGACCGAAGGTGATTTTGGCAAGCCCATTATCGCGATTGCCAACTCGTTTACCCAATTTGTCCCAGGACACGTCCATTTGAAGGACATGGGGCAATTGGTGGCACGCGAAATTGAAAAAGCGGGCGGCATTGCCAAAGAATTCAACACCATCGCCGTGGATGACGGCATCGCCATGGGGCATGACGGGATGTTGTACTCCTTGCCCAGCCGCGATTTGATCGCCGATTCGGTGGAATACATGGTCAACGCCCATTGCGCCGACGCGCTGGTGTGCATTTCCAATTGCGACAAAATCACCCCTGGGATGTTGATGGCGGCGATGCGCTTGAACATCCCCGTGGTGTTTGTGTCGGGCGGGCCGATGGAGGCGGGCAAGGTCAGTTGGAATGGTAAAACCCGTGGCTTGGATTTGGTGGATGCCATGGTTGCCGCAGCCGATAGCCATTGCAGCGACGAAGAAGTCGATGCGATTGAACGCTCCGCTTGCCCCACTTGTGGCTCGTGTTCGGGGATGTTTACCGCTAACTCCATGAATTGTTTGACCGAAGCTTTGGGCTTGTCTTTGCCAGGCAATGGCTCGCTGGTTGCCACCCACGCCGAACGTAAGCAATTGTTTTTGAAGGCTGGACGATTGGCAGTGGAGCTGTGCCGTCGCCATTATGAACAAGAAGATTTCTCCGTGTTGCCGCGCAATATCGCCACGTTCAAAGCTTTTGAAAACGCCATGACGCTGGACATCGCCATGGGCGGTTCGACCAACACTGTGCTGCATTTGTTGGCAATTGCCCACGAAGCGGGCGTGAATTTCACTATGCAGGACATGGATCGCCTGTCTCGCCACGTTCCGACCTTGTGCAAAGTCGCACCATCAAGCGAATACCACTTGGAAGACGTGCATCGTGCGGGCGGCATTCCTGCGATTTTGGGCGAATTGTTGCGGGCGGGCTTGTTGCACGGCGAAGTCGGCACGGTACATAGCCCAACCTTGGCGGATGCGATTCAAGCATGGGACATCACGCAAACCAGCGACGAAGCCGTACACAAATTCTTCCGCGCCGCCCCTGGCGGTATCGTGACCACCATCGCGTTTTCGCAAGCCATGTTCTACCCCGAAGTCGATGCTGATCGCAGCACAGGCTGCATCCGCAGCAACGAACACGCCTATTCCAAAGACGGCGGCTTGGCGGTGTTGTACGGCAACATCGCGCTGGACGGCTGCATCGTCAAAACCGCAGGCGTGGATGACAGCATTTTGAAATTCACAGGACGCGCTCGCGTGTTTGAAAGCCAAGATGCCTCGGTCGCGGCGATTTTGGCAGACGAAATCGTCGCGGGTGATGTAGTGGTGATACGCTACGAAGGTCCTCGCGGCGGGCCTGGGATGCAAGAAATGTTGTATCCCACCAGCTATTTGAAATCCAAAGGCTTGGGCAAAGCCTGCGCGCTGCTGACCGACGGACGTTTTTCGGGCGGCACATCAGGCTTGTCGATTGGTCACGTCTCCCCCGAAGCAGCGGAGGGCGGCGCGATTGGCTTAGTGGTGGAAGGTGACACGATTGCCATCGACATCCCCAACCGCACGATTAGTTTGGTCGTTTCCGATGAAGAACTGGCAAAACGCCGCGCCGACCGCGATACCAACAATGGCTGGAAACCCGTCGCCCCCCGCCCGCGTCGTATTTCCGCCGCCCTGCGCGCCTATGCCGCCATGACCACCAGTGCCGCCAAAGGCGCAGTGCGGGACGTTTCCCAAGTTGAAAAATAAATTTATTAAAGGAGAACACTATGAACATAGCACAACTCAACAGCCAATTTGGCATATCTAACCAACTCAGCTTTCGCACCGATGCCAGCGGGCTCATCATTGCGGACATCAACAATGGACAAGCCAGTTTGTGCTTGCAAGGCGCGCATTTGATGCATTGGCAACCTGCTTCGCAATCTGTGCCAGTGGTCTGGCTGTCTCGCGACACCAAGCCTGCGGTAGGCAAGTCGATACGCGGCGGCGCGCCCGTATGCTGGCCATGGTTTGGCGCACATGCCAGCGAAGCGGGTTTCCCTGGACATGGTTTCGCACGCACGGTGCCGTGGCAAGTGATTGAATCAGGCACTGAACCCAATGGTGGTACGCGCTTGGTACTGCGCTTAATCGAAAGCGATAAAACACGCGCACAATGGAATCAATCTTGCACCGTGGATTTAACGGTGGTGGTAGGTGAAACCTTGCGTATGGAGCTAACCACTGCGAATACGGGCACAACAGATTTTGTCATCGGTGAAGCGTTGCACACTTATTTGCACATCAGCGATATCGCGGCGGTGAGTGTAACGGGGCTTGCAGGCTGTGATTACTGGGATAAAGTGGGGGGGGCAAATCTGCGCCAACAGACGGGTGCGATCCAATTTTCAGGTGAAACCGACCGCGTGTATATCAACACCGCTGCCGAGTGCGTGATCGAAGATCCCAAACTGAATCGTCGTATCCACGTAGCTAAATCGGGTAGTTTATCCACAGTCGTTTGGACACCATGGGTTGAGAAAGCCAACAAAATGGGCGACATGGGGCAATCTGACGGTTGGCGTGAAATGGTATGTGTGGAATCCGCTAACGCCATCGAAAATGTTGTGACGGTTGCAGCAGGCACACAACATCGCTTGGTGGTTGAATACCGCGCTTCAGCTATGTAGACCCTCCAGGGAACGACTAAGTACCGCTGAAAATGGCATTGACGTAAAAAAGCCCGTCCAACTTGTGAAAGTGGACGGGCTTTTTCTATCGACTAAGCGTGTGCTGCCTCTACGAAAGCGGCAATGCGACTCAACAAATCTTCCTCTTGGTAAGGTTTACCCAAATAGGCATTCACCCCTAATTGGAAGGCATAATCACGATGTTTATCTGCAGTACGCGAGGTAATCATGATGATCGGGAATTGTTTCATCCGTTCATTTCGACGGATGTTTTTCGTCAATTCAAAACCATCCATACGCGGCATTTCAACGTCCAACAACATCACATCTGGCGTAATATCACTCAATTGTTCCAGCGCATTCACACCATCTGTCGCCGTTGCCACTTGATAACCTGCACGCAGCAACAAACGTGACGTAATTTTCCGCACGGTCAAGGAATCATCTACCACCATCACCAAAGGTTGAGTACGCAACGCAACAGGTTCAGCTGCATTCACTTTGTGTACCGTCGTCAAGACACGCTGTGCCATTTGTACGGGATTTAAAATCAATACCACCGCACCATCACCGCGCACTGTTGCACCTGCCACCCCAATCAAACGTGCCAGTTGCGGTCCGATATTTTTCACCACCGCTTCTTGACGTCCAAGCAATTCATCTACATGCAAGGCAATTCGCTGCTCCGAACTGCGTAGCAATAAGATAGAGTTTCTCAGATGATTCTCTACAACGTGATTCTCATCCCCCAACAAAGTGGGCAAGTAATGCAAAGGATAGGAGTGCCCTTGCGCATCCAGATGGCGAGATTGATGCAAAGCAGTCATCGCATCAGTCTTCAACTGAACCACTTGTTCAACCATGGTCGCTGGAATGGCAAATATTGACTCACCCGAACGCACCATGACTGTTTGCATCACCGCCAAGGTCAGTGGCAAATGTACGGTGAAACGTGTTCCTACACCTGCAACAGAACTCACGTCAATACGACCACCCAAGCCCGCAATTTCACTTCGCACCACATCCATACCAATGCCGCGACCTGCCACCGCACTCACTTCAGTCGCCGTCGAAACACCAGATACAAAGATCAACTGCGCAAGCTGTTGCTCACTCAACACTTCACCAGGTTTACCAAAACCTAATGAAATTGCTTTATTGCGAAGTGCCTCAAAATTCAAACCTTTACCGTCATCACTAATTTCAAAAACAACTTCGTTGTTTTCTTGATGCAAGGATAATCGAATTTCACCAATCGTTGGTTTGTTGGTTTTTGCACGTTCAGTTTCGCTTTCTAAGCCATGCGCAATTGAATTTCGCAATAAATGCTCAAACGGTGCAGTCATTTTTTCCAACACACCACGATCCAGCTCAACATGCCCGCCTTGCAACTCAAGGTTGGCACGCTTCTTCAAGTCTTTACCTGTTTGGCGAACAATACGATACAGCCGCTCAGAAATACTATTGAAAGGCACCATACGCACGTTCATCAAACGTTGCTGCAAATCACGATTCAGTCGCGCCTGCGCAGACATTGCCGCAGCAGTTTCATCCAAATTCTTCAGCAATGTTTGTTGCACGGTTTGTACGTCATGCACACTTTCGTTCATAAACCGCGTTAACTCTTGCAAACGGGTAAAGCGGTCAAACTCCAGTGGATCGAAATGCTCGTTGTCCTCTTGGCTCAAGGTAATCCGCGCTTGCATCTGGCTTTCGGCCTGAATTTCAACTTCACGCAATTGCTGACGTAGTCGCGTTACACTCCCCGTTAATTCCATCAAAGAGTCTTTAAATATGCGCAACTCTGTTTCCATACGGGAACGAGTCACGCTGATTTCACCAGCTTCATTGACCAAACGATCTACAACATCTGCACGGACGCGCAGCATATTGCCCCACGCAACCCGCTCTGTAGAACGACGATTACTTTGCTCTTCGTTATGCGTACTTGTTTCTTCAACTTCCACACGAATTTCTTCAGAAGACTCCTCTTTTGCCTTACTGATAACGACTTCTAAAGGACTAGGCTTACCTGTGCGCAGCTCTTCAATCAATCCTGAAACGCGATCTAACTCGTGCTCTAAACCATCCCAGTAGCCTTCATGATTACTCAGTTTGGCAACAGCCAAGACGCGACTTTCCATTTCATGCGACAGTTCACCAATGCGCATCGCGCCTGCCATACGCGAACTACCCTTCATGGTGTGCAACAGCCGTTTTAAGAGATTCGATTGTTGCTCATTAGTTGGCATTTCACGCCAAGCACGTAAGCATTCGCTCACTTTTGGCATCAGTTCATCGGCTTCTTCCAAGAAGACGGGTAGCAATTGTTCATCCACATCATCGCGGACTTGCGATATATCAGTTTCCTCTCCGACACCTTGTTCGAGTGTCCCCGCATGTTGTGGAGCATGAACATTTTGCGTCGAAGAAGCAACGTTTTGCTCTACCTTACTCACAGGAGCAGCTTTTACAGGTGCGGTTGGTTCAAAGAGTTTTGCAATATCAAGCACTGCATCATTGAGCGCAGGTTGAACTGCTGTCTCAGCAGGTGCAAATAATGCCGCAAACATATCCTCTTCACCTGAGGCGGTTTCAGGTGCGACCTCAATAGTCTGCACTGCAGATTCTACCAGTTCCAATCTCTGGGCTGCAGGTGCTGCGTTCTGTGGCGGACTTACAACAGGTGAGGTGGTTTGCTCAAACAATGCTGCAATAACATCATCTGCTACCATTGCCTCACTTGCCTCAACTGCCCCAGCATCGGGTGGCAGAACGGTCAACACCTCACTCACCACTGGTGCGCTACCTACAGTCAACGGCTCTCTGGCCAAACGCAGTTGAGAAACTAAGTCATCTCGTCCCAATGGAAACTCTTGATTACAAAGTTGTTGCGTCATCTCCTCCAAAGCCACAACTACTTCATTCAGCAAGGGTGCTTCTGCTTCGTGCAATACAGAAGGCTGATCAATACGCGCTTGCAGCCAGCTTTCCAAAACAACTGCTAAATCCACAACAGATGAAAAGCCCATCGCACGATTCACGCCTACAATAGTATGCGCCGCGCGCATAAAATCATACTGAACAACTTGGGTTGCACTTGCTCTCAATTCATTAAAACAACGGCGTAGCACAAGGACATTTTGTCGGGTTTCATCAGACCCCACGCTGAACAATGTCCTTGAAATTACACGTCCACCAATATTCAATTGACTTGGCGTGGACAATGGAGTTATGGCAGTAGCACTCACAGGTGCTGCGACAACTGGTACAACGTCTACGACTTCTTGTGCAGGGATAATTGCAGCTGTAGTCGCAACTTGCTCAACAGGCACTGACACAAACTTCGGCGCATCCACCTCATGCGCTTCAGCTGTAAAGGCAATTGCCTCAACAGGTGCAGACACTTGGTCGAAGAAGCCTGCAAACGCATCCACTTCTTTTACAGGCGCGACTTCGCTCACGAATTCTAACGGTGCAACTGGCTCAGCGGGCATGGCCGTAAACATTGCCAAATCCACCTCTGGAGCTTCGACGTTCTGGGTAGTTTCTTCGGCGGGTGCTGTCACTTGGTCGAAGAAGCCTGCAAACGCATCCACTTCTTTTACAGGCGCGACTTCGCTCACGAATTCTAACGGTGCAACTGGCTCAGCGGGCATGGTCGTAAACATTGCCAAATCCACCTCTGGAGCTTCGACGTTCTGGGTAGTTTCTTCGGCGGGTGCTGTCACTTGGTCGAAGAAGCCTGCAAACGCATCCACTTCTTTTACAGGCGCGACTTCGCTCACAAATTCTAACGGTGCAACTGGCTCAGCGGGCATGGCCGTAAACATTGCCGAATCCACCTCTGGAGCTTCGACGTTCAGGGTAGTTTCTTCGGCGGGTGCTGTCACTTGGTCGAAGAAGCCTGCAAACGCATCTACTTCTTTTACAGGCGCGACTTCGCTCACAAATTCTAACGGTGCAACTGGCTCAGCGGGCATGGCCGTAAACATTGCCGAATCCACCTCTGGAGCTTCGACGTTCAGGGTAGTTTCTTCGGCGGGTGCTGTCACTTGGTCGAAGAAGCCTGCAAACGCATCTACTTCTTTTACAGGCGCGACTTCGCTCACGAATTCTAACGGTGCAACTGGCTCAGCGGGGACGGGAGCGAACATCTCCACATCCACAACTGGAGCTTCAGCAGCAAAGGCAATTTCTTCGGCAGGAACAGATACTTGATCGTAGAAAGTCGCAAAAGTATCGGCTGCTTCTGCAGGCGCAGCTTCGCTCACCAATTCCATCGGTGAAACTGGCGCAGTGGGCGCAGGCGCAAACATTGCTATACCCACGGGTGTTTCAGCTGCAAAAGCGATCTCTTCAACAGGAGCAAGTGTTATTGGTGCAACCATTTCAACAGGCTCACTCGCCTCAGGCGTAACGACGTTGCCTAACGGCTCTTTACTTTGGCGCAATTGCACTACCAAGTCATCACGACCAGTTGGAAGCACTTGATTACAGAGGCGTTGAGTCATATCTTCCAACGCACTAATAACCCCATCAAGTAAAGGTTTTTCAACTTCACGCAAGACGGACGGCTGTTCAATACGCGACTGCAACCAGCTCTCAAGTGCAAAAGCTAATTCTACAATTGCAGAAAACCCCATCGCACGATTGACACCTGCCAACGTATGCGCTGCGCGCATAAAATCGTACTGAATCAACAATGAAGGAGTATTTTTCAACTCATTAAAACATACTCGCAATGCACTGGCATGCTGCTTCGCTTCTTCAGAACCAATTTTGAACAGTGTCGTCGACAGCACTTTATCGCCAATATGTATCATATCGGTGTCACTAGTATCTGCCTTAACAGGATGAACCGCAGGAGCAGTAACAGGAAAAGAGGGAACAGCCACTACTGGTTCGGCGGGGATAGCAACTGGTGCAGCAGGACGCGCCACTTCGGCTGCTTGGCCAATCGCGGCAGCTTCAATACGCTGCGCAAATTTAACCAATCCTTCTGCTTGGACATTTGCATATCCCTTCGCTCCTAGGGTGTCCACCCAGGCCGCAAAATGCTGTATAGCTTGCTCAATAAAGCGTAGTAAATCAGGCGATGCGGGTTTATTGTCTTGCAGCCATTTGTTCATGGCACTTTCTGCGACCCAAGCAACTTCACCGATCTCGACTAACCCAACCATACGCCCACTGCCTTTTAGGGTATGGAAACCTCGTCGTATCGTGACCAACGCCTCACGATTTGTCGGCTCAAGCTGACTAATCTCGTGATTGGCGCGCATAATTTCCAAAACTTCTGTTGCTTCTTCCAAAAAGATTTCGAGCAACTCTTGATCTTCAGACGAACGTGAAGGCTGAGCAACCACCGCAGATTCAACTTCAGGTATCTCCAACAAAGTGGCAGGAATTACGATGGGTTCAGGCTGACGCAATTTCGCCAACTCTTCCATGGCAAGCTGCAAACCATCGACTTGATCTTCATGTCCATTGGGCAATTGTTCCAAATACCCCTCTAACTGACTAATCGCACTGGCGACAGTTCGACTATCCACTGGATGAATCACAGCATCTGACTCAGCAAATCTCTCGATTGTCTCTTGAATGGCCTGAAGCAACTGAGAAGCATGTTTCAAAGAAGAAACCTGTAACCCACCTTGAATTTGCTTTAACCAGCGTTGAACGCTCTCCAACTCATCACGCTTAGAGTCTGTGCCAAACAATCCATTCAAACCGCCTTCTGTCTGTTCTAAATTGATGAGCATCTCTTTGCTCAACAAAAATATCGCATCATTCCGTTCAGTTTGACAATACAAATCAACGAGTTCTAACAAATGCTGTTCGACAAGTGGTTCACCATCAATTTCGGATTGCATATGTTCAGAGAGCAAACGTACTTGCTCTTGGAATGAACGATCTAATTCGCGATAGTGTGAAATACCACTTCCCATCAGCAACAAGGCAATTGCCATATCCATGGCTAAATGCTGAACATTTTCCTCGTTGGTCAATGTAGCCGAAAATTTGGCAATTTGCTGGGCAAGATATTGCAGCGCATTCAAATCAAGGGCATCATTCTGTTGCGCAATCAATTTGGCTTGAGCCATAAAGTTTGTACGCGCAGCCGCATCACCCTGAACACACAGCTCCCATTGCTCTTCCGTGCTACGCAACAACTCACGAATGACGCCTAAATTTTTCGCCAACTCAGCGGGCGACAGCGTAGTCAACTCGGGGAAATATCGATCCAATGCGTAGGTGAGCTTGATAGAGGCAACAATCTCGCTAACGTTATGGCTACGTCCGATCAGATAGAGCATTTCATTAAGTAAGGGGCGTGCATTCGCAGGGGTTCCCGCAATCACTGACCGCATCTGTTGATCAACACGACCAAGAGCTTTTTGTGCGCTTAAATCCGAAGGCAGACCATCTCGACTGACACAGTCAATCAGACCACTACAAATCCACCAAAAAGCACGAGTATCGTCTGCAGGCATCGATGACATGGCAACATTAACCGCTTGTTGCATCAATTTTAACGCTGCAGGTACATCATCTTGGCGTAAATATTTGAGCAATCCTTGTTGGTAATAGCCTCTTGCCGCTTTAAAATATGCTGTTGAATTTGGGAATTGCGCAAGACTTAATACTGAACTCGGCAATTGCACGGCCAGATTTGGAAAGAATAAATCTAAATCAAACGACATTTCCAAACCACGAAGTTGCTGTAGCTGTTGATACTGCGTGAACAAGCGCAACGTGGTGTTATCGGCACCTTGTGCCAAATCGTCCAAATAGCGACTCAATGCCGTTAGAGCGGCGCGCAATTCCTCCCGATGCAACGCAGAGGTAATTTGAGGTGTAACGGCAAGCTCATTGAGCACCATCTCATATTCCGTGCAAAACACGGCGAGACCATCCAAATGCACCATTTTGAATACGCCGAGCAGTCGATGCAATTCACTTTGTGCACGGATGAGCGCAGCCTTGCCAGCAATAGGATTTTCTAAGAACTGGTCGAGCTGTGTACTCAGTTCGACCAGCGTGGCATCCACGCCTGGCTTTACAGCAGACAGTGTAGTGCGATCAAATTGTGCTGGGTTATTCATGCTTAGGTCGCTATGAGTTATTGAATTTTGAAGCCTGCTACTGATCCTTTAAGATCGCCAGCCAATTTAGTAAGCTGTTCGATGGATTCCGCAGTCAATCGTGTATCCTTAGTCGTTTGCCCTGTAATCTTCAAAATTTCTTTCATGGTATTTGAAACCTCACCCACCATGTCCGTTTGCACCTGCGTGGTCACCGAAATACTGTTAATCAGTTTTGCCAACTCGTTCGAGACCTGTTCAATTTCCTTCAGTGACTGTCCCGCCACATCAGATAATTTCGCACCTTCAACCACACCCAAGGTGCTCTTTTCCATCGCAGACACCGCATCGTGCGTATCGCTTTGAATGGTTTTAACCAGCGCACCGATTTGTCGCGTCGCCTCAGCCGAACGTTCCGCCAGCCGTTGAACTTCTTCCGCAACCACTGAGAAGCCTCGACCTGCTTCACCTGCGGATGCCGCTTGAATCGCAGCATTCAACGCCAAAACGTTGGTTTGCTCAGTAATATCCGAAATCAAGTCAACGATTTCACCAATTTCTTGTGAGCTTTCACCCAGTCGTTTGATTCGTTTCGCTGTCTCTTGAATTTGTTCACGAATACCATCCATACCTGAAATACTATTGCGCACCGCTTGAGCACCTTGCTCCGTCGCGGCCAAGGTACGACGCCCCACCTCACTCGCTTTCGCCGCGCTGCTATCAACCTCTTGAATGGATTTAGCCATGAGCAGAACCGACTCTTCCGCATCCTGAATTTCACGAACTTGCTTCTGCGTCGCAGAGATCAGATCACGCGAAAAACCATTCGCATTATTGGTTGCACCTGTCATTTGTTCCGACGCATTGTTAATCCCGCCAACCAGCTTACGCAACTCTTCCGTCGTAAAGTTCACCGAGTCCGCAATCGCACCCGTAATATCTTCGGTCACCGTTGCACGAATCGTCAAATCCCCATCCGCCAAATCACTTAACTCGTTCATGAGGCGCAAAATCGCCTTTTGGTTTCGTGAGTTAGTTTCCTCAGCCACTTTTGCTTGATGTTTAGAGTCGTCCAAATACGCCTTAAACATCAACATCAATGTCAAAATGGCCAAGATACCAAACGCACTCGAAACTGCGGTGTAAATTTGTCCAAATTCACTGTAGCGGTATGAAGCAACAAGCTTTTGACTACCTTTTGCCAACTCATCAATATAAGTACTAATAAACTTAACTGAGTCCTTCGCATCCACCAGCATCAACGACTGTCCTACCAGACCTTCCACACTCATACGATAAGGTTCAAAGAGCTCGACCGCATGTTGCACACCAGGCGCGCCCACAGGCATCACCGCTAATAAAGCTTCCGCCGCCTCAGTATCAATCGCCAGCTGAGCAACGTCATCCAAATCAATATCGGATGCCAGCAGGGTTGTGGTATCACCAGAAATACGTTCAATAGCCAACATGAACTGACCAACTTGATCTTTACCAATACTGGTCAGCAATTGTTCGCTGAGCACACGAAACTCCGCTTCGCTTTCACTCATCGCATCTACAGTGCTACTCAACATCAACAGTGCGGGACGACCAGCTTCCAACTTAGCTTCTTCGATCAACATCGTATTTGCTGTTGCCAACAACTTATTGAGTTCGGTACGAGCAGGCTCTTTGGTGGGTGGAATTGTCTCACTCCCCTTGTCCAGTTGCATCAACGCCTTAGTCAAGTTTGATCGCGCTTCGGCCAGCTGTTTAAATGCCCCCTCCTCACCATCTGCCGCTAAACCCGCATCATGGTCTAGCCGTTCAATATTCAACTCAATACCTGAAGCAAGTTGAATGTATTCAGTACGGTCATTCACTTCTTCGTAGTTCAGGTAGACAGCAAACGCGGCAATCGCAGCCGCAACCACCGTTGCACCGCCCAAGATAGCCAATTGCCTCGCTACAGGTAGCGCACCAATCAGTGGCAATTTGAAATCTAACCATGAAGCCTTTTTGCCAACATGGGCAACTGGCTTGGTCGTACGTTTCAATTGAGGTAATTTCAGCTTGAATGCCATTTTACTTTTCTCCCTTACTGCGACGACTACGCGCCAATTTGCAGAAATTCTACCTGCCCTAACAGATCTGGCACATTAAGTTTGCGCCATTTCATGCCTTGCTCGTCAAAAAAACAATTTTCTACCGTGTCGTGCCGCCACCCTTGAACATTGCGCAACCCATAAACTCGCTCAACTAACAAGGCCGCATTAAAATCATGCTGTGACGAAATCAGCAGCAAGCGGTTTTGCATTTCACCACTTACGCGACCCAATCCCATGAATAATGCTATGTCCGCGACACAATATAAGTTACCACGCACATTCATCATGCCGACGACCCATGGCTTACATAGTGGCAAAGTAGTGACCTTAAGCAAGGGCAAAACCTCACTTATGTCAGTCATATCAACCAACCAATGCTGTGCACCAATCTGCACACCCAGCGTGGAAACCTGACTTTCTGCGTGACCTTTATCTTGCAAGCGATTGCTGAGATTCTGTTGGAAATCTCGCAAATTTAGGCGTTTAGACATATTCGGTGGTTTGCCACTTAGTTAAATGCAGCAATCTTCTGCAACAATTCTGCTGCATCCACTGGCTTCAATACATAATCCTTCGCACCTTGACGAATACCCCAAACTCGATCGGTTTCCTGATCTTTAGTCGTGCATAGGATGATGGGAATATGTTTCGTATCATCATCTTTACTGATTGCACGAGTGGCCTGAAAGCCGTTTAGCCCTGGCATGACCACATCCATCAGAATTAAATCAGGCTTTTGCGTCTTCGATAACGTGACACCTGTTTCACCATCTTGAGCGAAACTCACACTAAAACCTGCTTTAGTCAAAATCTCACCGATTAGGTGGCGTTCGGTTGCCGAATCATCCACCACTAAAATTGTTTTAATTGCCATAATTTGTATCCTCTTGTTTTCTTGTATGCATCATTACTGTTTCAATAAGATTCTTTTTATTAAACGGTTTTAGGAGATATTGATCTGCGCCTACCAATTTACCACGAGCACGATCAAACAAACTATCCTTACTCGTTAACATCACGACTGGAATGTTCTTAAATCGTTCGTGGCTTTTGATTAATACACAAGCCTGATAACCATCTAATCTTGGCATCATGACATCAATAAAAATAATATCAGGGTTATGTTCAACAACTTTAGCCAAGCCATCAAAACCATCCTCCGCTAACGCGACATCACACCCCGCTTGTTTCAGGAACATTTCGCCGCTACGACGTATGGTATTGCTATCGTCAATCAACACGACTTTTACGCCCGACAATGGCAGACTATCGCTCAATTTGATCCCCTTTGATTTCTTTTCACTGTGCTAAATGTATTTATTGAATTTGCAACGTTGCTAATGCTATCGAATTTTTCCCTTGCTGTCATAACTTTTATCTTCCAACCACCATAAATTAAAGTACCCCTCAGAACAGCTCCTGACATCTGACAACCAAAAAACAGTTATATTTCAGTTAAAGTATCGCCACACTAGGATCATCAACTACCTATTTCTATTGCCTTTTTTGGCGCAACCTGAGCAGCCACATCACAATTCCAGACAAAGCATAAGCCACAAACAATGCAAATAATACTCGCGAAGGATCACTCCAAATAACTATAAAAAACAATGGGATAAGAAAAACAACCACGAAAGGTACGCTTTTTCTTGCATTGAAGTCCTTGAAGCTATAAAACGGCAAATTGCTCACCATACTTAGACCTGCCAGCACAGTCAGCACAGCGGCATAACCACGCACTTCCTCACCCGTCATACCATAATCCCACATGACCCAGACAAAGCCAGCAACCAATGCAGCGGCAGCAGGACTGGGTAAGCCTTGGAAATAGCGTTTATCGACGACGTCAATATTGGTATTAAAACGCGCCAAACGCAAGGCGGTAGCGGTACAGTAAATAAACGCAGCGAACCAGCCCCACTTCCCCAACCCCTTCAGAGCCCATTCATACATTACCAACGAAGGAGCAACCCCAAAAGATACCATGTCTGACAAACTGTCGTATTCGGCACCGAATTCACTTTGGGTGTGTGTGAGACGGGCAACACGCCCATCCAAGCCATCCAGCACCATCGCAATAAAAATCGCAATAGCCGCATGTTCAAACTGCGCATTCATGGCCTGCACAATAGCGTAAAAACCCGCGAATAGCGCGCCAGTAGTAAACAGATTGGGCAATAGATAAATCCCGCGCTTGCGCAGATTCATTGGTCGTTGTGTTTTAAAGTCGTCCATGCGCCGATTAGCTTTGGGGCAAAGTTGCCAAAATAGTGGTAGTCGCGGAAACCTTGTCACCTATGCTTACGTTGACTTTGGCATTCAACGGCAAATAAACATCAACCCGTGAACCAAAACGGATGAAGCCGTAGCGTTGCCCACGTGATAATACGTCATTTGCTTGAACATAGCACAAAATCCGTCGCGCTATCAGCCCAGCGACTTGTACGAACGTAATAGTTTGTTGGTCGCTGGTTTTCAAGACGATGGCATTGCGTTCATTTTCGCTGGAAGCTTTGTCCAAATCTGCGTTGACAAATTTACCAGGAAAATACTGCACTTTTTGAATGACACCATCCACAGGGCTGCGGTTGGAATGCACGTTAAACACGTTCATAAAGACGCTAACCAAAATGGCTTCACGTTCTCCATAAGGATCTTGCGTTTGTTCAACTTTAATGACGCGCCCATCAGCTGGAGACAAAACAGCTCCCACCTCTTGTGGAATTTCACGAGGCGGATCACGGAAAAATTGCAAAACGAACAGGGCAATTACCCATGCCAGCGTTGCCAAAACACCACCGCCGAAGATAGAAAACAGCAGTGCGATGACGACTGCACCCGCTAAGAATGGCCAGCCTTCGCGGGCGATAAGTGGATGAGGGTAGTTATTCATAATTGGTCGTTTGTTAGTAGCTAGTAGTCATTAGTTTGTAGTCGTTAAGTTGAAAGAATAAGTCGCCAGCCATCAGAAAAGGTTTTGCCTTTCACTAACGACTAGCGACTAATGTCTACCGACTGCTTTTAGTTCTTCGATTGATCGACTAATTTGTTTTTACCAATCCAAGGCATCATGCCACGAAGTTGACCGCCGACTTGTTCGATCGGATGTTCAGCATTCAAGCGACGACGCGCAGTCATTTCTGGGTAGTTAGTGCGTCCTTCCAAAATAAAGCGTTTAGCGTAAGAGCCATTTTGGATGTTGCGCAAACATTCTTTCATCGCAGCACGTGCTTGCGTACCAATCACTTGCTCACCTGTGACGTATTCGCCGTATTCTGCATTGTTGGAGATAGAGTAGTTCATGTTAGCGATTCCGCCTTCATACATCAAATCCACGATCAACTTCAGTTCGTGCAAACATTCAAAGTATGCCATCTCTGGTGCATAACCTGCTTCGGTCAGTGTTTCAAACCCAGCTTTGACTAATTCTACCGCGCCGCCACATAACACTGCTTGTTCGCCGAACAAGTCTGTTTCTGTTTCTTCGCGGAAGTTAGTTTCGATCACGCCACCTTTAGTGCCACCATTAGCCGCTGCGTAAGACAAAGCAATCGCTTTAGCATTACCAGTGGTGTCTTGATAAACCGCGATCAAGCTCGGTACGCCGCCGCCTTTCAGGTATTCGGAACGCACGGTATGGCCAGGGCCTTTAGGCGCGATCATGATTACGTCAACGTCTTTGCGTGGCACAACTTGGTTGTAATGAATGTTAAAACCATGGGCAAATGCCAACGCTGCACCCGCTTTCAGGTTAGGTGCAACATCTGCGTGATACACCTCAGGAATCGTTTCATCAGGCAACAGCATCATCACTACGTCGGCAGATGCCACAGCCGCCGCCACTTCTGCCACGTTAAAACCCGCCGCAGCTGCTTTTGCCCAAGATGCGCCATTTTTGCGCAAGGCAACCGTGACGTTCACACCAGAATCACGCAAATTTTGTGCGTGAGCATGACCTTGTGAACCATAACCCACGATAGTCACCGCTTTGTTTTTGATTAAAGGCAAATCTGCGTCTTGGTCGTAATAAACTTTCATGTCGTTCTCTTTCGTTAAAAAATAATGTTTGTTGTTAGCGGTAAGTCGTTAGCTGCTAGTGATCAGTTGCGGCGGATTTTAACCATCGACTAACGACTACCAACTCACAACCACCTTAAAGTTTCAAAATTCGATCACCGCGCCCAATGCCAGAAGCACCTGTGCGCACAGTTTCCAGAATCAAATCGCGGTCAATAGCTTCGATGAACGCGTCCAACTTGGAGCTCGCACCTGTTAATTCAATCACATAGGTTGTAGCGGTTACATCAATAACGCGCCCACCAAATATGTCCGCCATGCGTTTCAGCTCTTCACGTGCACAGCCTTCGGCACGCAACTTCAATAGCATCAATTCACGCTCTAAATGACTACCATCACTCAAATCCATCACTGCTGCAACATCAATTAGCTTGTTGAGCTGCTTGGTGATTTGCTCAATGATCGCATCCGAACCGCTCGTCACGATGGTCATGCGCGACAAAGTTTCGTCTTCTGTGACGGCTACCGTCAGCGATTCGATGTTATATCCGCGCGCAGAAAAAAGCCCTGCAACACGTGACAACGCACCCGCTTCGTTTTCCATCAATACTGAAATAATATGTCGCATTATAAGTCCTCCGCCAATATTACTTCCGACAAGCCCTTACCGCCAGGCACCATCGGGAACACATTTTCAGTGGAGTCAGTACGGAAATCCATAAATACCAATTCATTTTTACGCGCGAACGCTTCTTGCATCGCGGGTTTTACATCCGCTGGACTGTCCACGCGGATGCCCACATGTCCATAAGCTTCAGCAATTTTCACAAAATCAGGCAAAGCATCCATATAGGATTCAGAGTAGCGATCACCATGGAAGAACTGCTGCCACTGCCGCACCATGCCCAAATAACGGTTGTTCAACGCCACCACTTTAATCGGCAAATGGAATTGCTTACAGGTAGAAAGCTCCTGAATATTCATCTGAATACTCCCTTCACCTGTCACGCACGCCACGGTAGCACCTGGGTTGATAAGCTGCACACCCATCGCTGCAGGCAAGCCAAAGCCCATTGTGCCCAATCCGCCTGAGTTAATCCAACGACGCGGCTTATCAAATCGGTAGTACTGTGCTGCCCACATTTGATGCTGCCCCACATCTGATGTGACAAACGCATCGCCGCCTGTAATTTCATGCAAAGTTTCAATGACGTATTGGGGTTTAATCACTTCACTGGAGTTAGCATAACGCAACCCACCGCCCTTAACACGCCAAGTCTCAATTTGCTTCCACCAGTCAGTCAAAGCCAAGGCATCTGGCTTTTGTTTGGTGCCTCGCAACACCGTCAACAATTCATCTAACACCAACTTCACATTACCAACAATGGGTAAATCAACCTTTACGCGTTTGGCAATCGAAGAGGGATCAATATCGATATGAATGATTTTACGCGGCACTTCGGCAAAGTGCGCCACATTACCAATCACACGATCATCAAAGCGCGCACCCACCGCAACCAAGACGTCACAATATTGCATCGCCATATTAGCTTCATACGTGCCGTGCATCCCTAACATACCCACAAATTGCGTATCGCTGGCAGGGAAACCGCCCAATCCCATCAGTGTGTTGGTACAAGGCGCGCCAAGCAGGCGAACTAAATCGGTCAATTGTGCGGAGGCATCTCCCAGTACCACCCCACCGCCCGCATAAATCATTGGACGTTTGGCCTCCAATAACATTTGCGCCGCATGACGAATCTGCGCACTATCACCTTTACCCACAGGGTTGTAAGAGCGAATATGCACGCTGCTAGGATAAATAAACTCGGTCTTTTGGTTGGAAATATCTTTAGGAATATCAATCAACACAGGACCTGGGCGACCCGATTTTGCCAAGTAAAAGGCTTTTTTAATCGTCGGCGCAATATCAGCCACATGCTTAATCAAGAAATTGTGCTTCACGCAAGGACGGGTAATCCCCACGGCATCCACTTCTTGAAACGCATCTTCACCAATCGCATAGCTAGGCACTTGCCCGCTCAATACCACCATGGGAATCGAATCCATATACGCGGTGGCAATGCCTGTGACGGCGTTAGTCAAACCAGGCCCAGAGGTGACAAGTGCTACGCCAACCTTCTCAGATGAGCGCGCATAACCATCCGCAGCATGAATAGCCGCCTGTTCGTGACGCACCAACACGTGCTTGACCTTATCCTGTTGAAACAACGCATCATAAATATGCAATACGGCTCCACCAGGATAGCCGAACAAGTATTCAACCCCTTCCTCCTGCAAACAGCGGATCGCGATTTCCGCACCAGTCAATTCCATGACAAACACCTTAAATTAAAAGCCAAAAAGACCGCGTAAGATAATGGTTAGTGACGTTTTGGTCAACTTTTTATCACTACAGCCTCATCACCCTTTTCCACCAAAGCCGTATAATCCGCCCCTCGCAACCACTCACAAACAGGAAATCATCATGACAAAACTAATTAAATGGGCAATTTATCTAGGCGCAATACTGCTCTCAAGCAATGTGTACGCTGACGACATTGAGATTTTACACGCTTGGACACGCGCCACTGCGCCAGGCCAAGAGAGTGCTGCAATTGATTTAATGATCAGCAGTAAACAAACCGCTACACTCATCGGCGTGAAAAGTTCGCTCGCTCAAAGTGCTGAACTACACACCATGCAGGAAGAACATGGTGTCATGCAAATGCGCGAAATTAAATCGATCGAACTCCCTGCGGGTACCGTCATAAACTTTAGCGAAACAGGCGTACATCTCATGCTGATCGGACTTAAGATGCCTTTAAAGGAAGGAACAAAAGTACCCTTCACGTTAATCATCAAAATCTCGGAAAAAGAAACGCTGGAATTAAAAGCAGAAGCAACCGTTAAGCCACTGGTTGAAAATCACCACCATCACCACTAATCACCTCGGCGAATTGAGGCAGAGTAACACGGTTGCTCTGCCAGATAATTCATCCGTGAGTAGTTAAGTCAGGTCATGTCCTGCACGCAAATCAATCAACAACCCCTCAGTGGCATCCTCAATCATATCCAAGACTTCCTCAAAACCGTCTTCGCCGCCATAGTAAGGATCTGGCACTTCTCGGCTGGTCTGATGACGTGCAAATTCGAGTAACAACCCAAAGTGACTGGTCGCATTCAACGGACGTAAACGTTGTAAAATCTTCAGATTGGCGAGATCCATTGCCAACACAAAGTCAAAATCCATAAAATCCTGCTTGGTAACTTGCCGCGCCCGTAGCGCGCTCAAGTCATACCCACGCCGCTGAGCTGCTTTTTGCGTACGGGCATCAGGTGCTTTACCGATGTGATAGTTATGTGTGCCCGCCGAATCAATTTGAATGTGCTCCGTCAGCCCCGCCGTAGCGACTTTGGCGCGAAAAACAGCTTCCGCTGTAGGTGATCGACAAATATTCCCCATACAAACGAAAAGCACTTTAACCATGTTAGTCCACCGTCCAATTCACCGCGCCGCTATACCATGTCGCCAGTACGATCAAACCAAATGCGATGCGATACCATGCGAAAACGGTGAAGTCGTGGCGGCTAATATAGCGCAACAACCCGCGCACAGCGATAAATGCGCTCACAAAAGAAGCAATTGAACCCACTAAAAACAAACCACTATCTTGGGCATGAAACAACTCACGATGCTTATACACTTCGTAGATGGTCGCGGCAGTCAATGTGGGAATGGCGAGGAAGAAGGAAAATTCGGTTGCTGCCTTGCGAGACAAACCAAAAAACAGCCCGCCGATAATGGTTGAACCCGAACGTGATGTGCCAGGAATCAATGCCAACGCCTGAGCAAATCCCATTTTCAAGGCATCTTTCCAGTGCATGTCATCGACAGAACCCACCGTTTCCACATGTTGACGTTTTTCCGCCCACAAAATAATAAAGCCGCCAATGATGAACGCCAACGCAACAGGGATAGGGGCAAACAAATGTGCCTTAATTGCCTTACCAAAGGCAAGCCCAAGAATAGCCAATGGCATAAAAGCAATCGCCAAATTCACCACAAAACGTTGTGCCACTTCTTCTTTATTGGCTAAACCTTGGAAGACCGAGCCCAACTTAGCGCGATATTCCCAACACACCGCCAAAATCGCAGCGAACTGAATCACAATTTCAAACACCTTGCCGCGTTCGTCATTAAAGCCCAACAAATCCCCCATCAAAATTAGATGCCCTGTGGAAGAGATCGGCAAAAATTCGGTTAAACCCTCGACAATGCCGAGGATGATGGCTTTCCAGTAAATTAAATCCATAACATGCTTTCAAAAAGGTGGCTCGCTGCACAGCGGGCGGCATATTACCACGGCGAAAGTAAAATCTATCTTGATGGCATGATCGTGTTTAGTTTCGAGTCAATAAATCGCGCTCCTAAGCCAGATGGGCGCATCCACGACTTTACTTAAACATATTTATAACCAACGCAGGCGCATCTGTTTGCGGCACATGGCACTGATTACAGTTATAACGCGCCCCAATAAGCTGATCCGTCACTTTACTGGGCGCATTACGTAAATCGGTGTAATGGCTGGCGGGGATCGGTGTAGGCGTACCTGTTGCGCGTTTTTGACCCCATTGCTCCTTTTGGTCATGGCAGCTCACGCACATATTGCTATCGCGGGTGATCGGCAAAAAATCCGTGATGTCATGCGGAATTTGCGGCGGTGCACCTAAGTAGGCACGCGGCAACAACTTGCTGCTGCCCGCTTGATCCGCCTTGTAGTGATACACAATCGGCGTGGGCACGTCGAAAACACTGGTTTTACTCAAGCCTGTGTCATTGGCTTTGATGCCCGCCGCAGCGGCAATGCCCGTCAACCCCAACATCAAACCCATGCCTATCAAGGCAATTACAGTATGGTTACGCATTTTATTCTCCTTGTCGATCAGGCTTTGTAAATCTTGACCGCACATTTTTTGAAGTCGGTTTGCTTGGAAATCGGGCAAGTTGCATCTAGTGTCACCTTGTTGATGAACACACCCTCATCGAACCACGGCACAAAGATTGTGCCTTTGGGTGGACGATTACGCCCTGTCGTTTCCACGATGGCTTTGACTTTACCGCGTCGCGACTCGATCCACGCCACATCTTCGCGTTTCAGATTACGAGATTTAGCATCATCTGGGTGCATGTAAATCAGCGCGGCAGGTACCGCCCAATGCAGCTCGCGCACCCGACGGGTCATCGTGCCCGAATGCCAATGTTCCAACACCCGACCTGTGGACAGCCACATATCGTAATGCTCATCGGGTTGCTCAACAGGCGCAGCGTAGGGACGGAAAAAGATTTTAGCTTTATCCGCGATATTGGTTTTTTCAGGATTCGTCACACCCTCCAAATTACCGCTGGGCAAGGATTTAAAGGCTTTACCATAGAAGCTAAAGCCGCTGCCAGCTTTGACGTAAGGGTCATACGCCTCATTGAAACGCCAATGCGTTTCTTTGCCGTTGACCACAGGCCATTTCAATCCGCGCACATCATCACGGAAGTACATATCGAAGTCAGCTAAATCATGAGCATGGCCACGACCAAACTGCGCATATTCCTCGAACAAGGCTTTTTCGGGGAACCAGTGATCGCCCAGCAACGTAGCGGTATGATTTTGATGGGTTTTAGCAATCGCATCGGGCCATTTAAATTTGCGATTGTCCGCAGTCGCAAACAACACCTCATACAAAGTCGCATCGGGTGAGTAGCTGGAGCCTGTTAATACATCTGGTAACTTGCCATCTGGATAACCAGTTTCCTTGAGATTCGGAATCTTTTGCTCGCCCCACACCTCTTTGAGTTTAAAGCGTTTGGAAAACTCCATAATTTGCCAGATGTCGCTACGCGCTTGTCCTGGGGGCGGCACTTGTTCACGCCACAATTGCGTGCGGCGTTCGGCATTGCCGTAAGCTCCCCATTTTTCAAAAATAATAGCGGAAGGCAAAATCAAATCCGCCACTTTGGTGGAAATGTCAGGATAGACATCCGACACGATGATGAAATTGTCCAACTCACGCGCCGCCTTAATCCAGTGATTAGCATTGGCGGTATCTTGGAACGGGTTGCACACTTGCACCCACGCCCATTTAACTTGTCCGTCTTCTAAATCGCGCAAGATTTTGGTGAAATGACTGCCGATTTTGGGATTGAGCGTGTTGGCAGGCAGCTTCCAAATTTTCTCTGCGAGCGCGCGATGATCCGCATTATCGACCACCATGTCCGCAGGCAAACGATGCGAGAATGTGCCGACTTCGCGCGCCGTACCACAAGCAGAAGGTTGACCTGTCAGCGAGAATGCGCCATTGCCTGGCATCGCTTGTTTACCCAACAGCAAATGCACCATGTAAGCCTGTTCATTGACCCATGTGCCGCGTTGATGTTGGTTGAAACCCATGGTCCAGAAACTCACGACTTTGCGGGATTTTTCAATATACAGATCCGCCAAGGCTTTGAGCTTGGCTTTGAATGCGTCCAGAGATTCGTCTGCATCGCCTTTTGCCAATTCAGCGACGAAATCCAGCGTGTAAGGCTCTACCCCTTTTTTGAAGTCTTCAAAGGTAATCAGCCAATGCTTGCCAGCGGTATCGCGGTTCTTCTGCGCGACGGTTGCCCCCGCCAATTTGCCTTGAGCGATGGCTTCCGCGCTGCCCAATTGCATGGATAACTCTTTTGCATTAGTGTCTTTTTCCGCTGCATAATCAAACTTGTCTGAACCACGCATCCCGTAGCCGATGTCGGTCACGCCTGCCGCAAACGCGCAATGTTTGTTCACAAAGTCCCAGTTGACCGCATCGCGGGTGACAATTTCCCGCGCCAAGTAATTCATAATCGCCAAATCAGTTTGCGGTTTGAAAATAATTTCCATGTCCGCGATGTTGGACGACATATTGCTGACGGTGGTGAGGTTGACCACTTTCACATTCGGCTGACTCATGCGGCGATCAGTGATGCGTGTCCACAATACAGGGTGCATTTCCGCCATATTCGCGCCCCACAACACCATGGTGTCGGTATGCTCGATGTCATCGTAATTGCCTGCTGGTTCATCAATACCAAAGGTTTGCATAAACCCTGCCACAGCCGATGCCATACAGTGACGCGCATTGGGATCCAGGTTGTTACTGCGGAATCCAGCTTTGAATAATTTGACTGCCGCATACCCTTCTTGCACGGTATGCTGCCCCGACGCAAAGAAACCCACGCCCGTCGGGCCAAGCGATTGATAATGACGTTTGAATTGCTTCTCCATCTCATCAAAGGCGCGCTCCCAAGACACGGCGACGAAATCGCCCTGCTTATCAAACTGGCCGTTTTTTATACGCAACAGCGGTTGCGTCAGTCGATCTTGACCATAAGGAATTTTGCCGTTGAAATAGCCTTTGATGCAGTTCAGCCCCCGATTGACGGGCGCATCGACATCGGCCTTGGTCGCCACGATTTTGCCCTTTTTGGTGGCAATCTGAATGCCGCAGCCCACGCCACAAAAGCGGCACACACCGCGATCCCAACGCCAACCCGCCTCTACGTTTTGCGTGATGGCTTCGGCATCTTCATTTACTGAAACGCCCACCACCACGGCGGCAGTTGAAACAACAGCACTTTGTTTTAAAAAGTCACGACGAGAGGTAGTCATTTTGGATCTCCTTCTGGAATGGTTGTAGCAGCCTACATAAGACATATTACATTTATATGTTTATAGCTGTCTATCCCTCACGACCTGTTGAACTTGAAGAATCATAGCGAAATGCCCGTTTAATTCACTTGCCGATTTAAGCCGTATTAGCACATGGACAGAGTTGTTGCCCGAATAGATGGATGCAGTCTTGCATCTAATACGACCCGCCTTTATAATTCCCGACAATTTAATTCAGGTAAAAAACAATGAACACTCAACAACGTATTGATGAACAAGTAAAAGGCAATCCTGTGGTACTGTATATGAAAGGCGATGCGCGCTTTCCACAATGCGGGTTTTCGGCGAATGCCGTGCGGATTTTGAATGCTTTAGGGGTGAAGAATTTTTTATCGGTAGATGTTTTGCAAGACCCTGAAATTCGTGAAGGAATCAAACAGTATGCTAATTGGCCAACCATTCCCCAGTTATATATCCAAGGGGAGTTTATTGGTGGCTCGGACATTATGACCGAGATGTATCAAAGCGGAGAACTGAAGCAGGCGTTGGACAAACTGCCGCCCCAAGCTTAAAACAAAAAAGCCCCTTCGCAGGGGCTTTTTTCAGCAGCCTGTTAGAGGCACGACTTAGGCATCAACCTAATAGGTAAAGGAGAGTTTCCGACTGCGGCAACCGTCGCCGCAGTGACATTGACCCCTAAATTATTAACGGTATCCCCATTTGCACAACTCCATGCGCCACTCACCACGTTGTAGTACATATGCAATTTTTTACCCGCAATATCGGGATTAACTCCCGTTAATTTGAATTCTGCCTGAATACTGGTTGTGCCTGGCACCGCATAATTGGGATAGACGGTCGGATTAGGATCAGTGATCGCGGACACATATCGCCCTGTCAACAACACCGCGCTGATTACATTGACATCCCAACTACCGTTCACAGTGTAATTTTCCACTAGGGTGGTCTTCATCCCCCCCAATAATATAAACGCCTCAGACACCTGCGACCGAGCCGTGTAATCGCTGTAGGCAGGAATCGCCACGGCCGCTAGTATGCCAATGATTGCCACCACAATCATCAACTCTATTAAGGTAAATCCTTGTTGTATAGCTTTCATCCGACACTCCCCTCATCCTGCTGACGACAACGATTGTTGTTCCTTCTCGCAGAGGTAGCATAGAGCATGCCACTATATTTAATGCATTGTTTACATGATAGAGAGTGTCGTATAGCACTCAAGTATGTGCCAATTTTTGTACTGATAATTTGCAACTAGCCCAAAAAGTGACCATTATGGGCAGCAAGGAAATACTTATATAGAATATGCTATATACCGATATGCAAGTAGCCGCCTTAATGTAGTGATTAAAGTAGTCAGCGACAACGGCACTTGGTACAGCAAGCAAGAAGTTAACCTATTACTCGACTTGAATAACTTCAAAGTCATGGGTCATAGCAGCGGTCGCACCCAACATGATAGAGGCGGAACAGTACTTTTCCGCTGAAAGCTTGATTGCTTTTTCCACAACTTCGGGTTTGATATTTTTACCTTCAACTACAAAGTGCATGTGGATTTTGGTAAAAACCTTAGGATCAGTCTCAGCGCGATCCGCTTCAATTTCAACATGACACGAAGTCACGGCTTGGCGGCTTTTTTTCAAAATTGCAATTACATCAAAACTGGTGCAACCACCCGCACCCAACAACAACATTTCCATAGGCCGCGGCCCTAAATTACGCCCCCCTGCGGCAGGCGCACCATCCATTAATACTGCGTGATTACTCTCTGTTTCGCCTAAAAATGCAACTTGTTCTACCCATTTGACGCGTGCTTTCATGTTGAACTTTCCGAGGATTTTAAAGTAATCATTCTAACTGAAACTGGCTTGTACACGACTATTCGTCCGTTTTATCAAAAGATGCACATGCCTCCACATTTTTTGATGCAAAATCTGCTATCTTTGAGACCTGCCTTTCGGATTCGACCTATCTCATCTGGTCGAGCGACTTGATTTCAATAACAATGGAGCAGCCATGAGAAAAATGATGTGGGTGGTATTAGGGTTGGGGATAAGCCAACTGGCCTGGGCAGATAGCACGAGCACACAGCACTCGCCAGGTGCATCTTCCTTGAGAGGCAGTTTACGTCTCAGTGGCAGCGTGGCATCCGCACTGGCAGCTTCTGGGCAAGTTACCTTGGCGGTATCCGCAGCACCGTTAGCAATAGGTACATCCGTGGGATTGGTAGGTGCTTCTGTCGCAGGCACCTCATCGAATGCTTCGGCGAATGCCTCAACGATCAGTGACGCACAACCTATCGGCGCGCCATTGCCCATCACGCAGGAAGTTTTAACGATTGCACCGCCCAACGTTGCGTTACAAAACAACAATACCGAACGCAAAACCAGCACTGAGCGTAAACCATGAAAACCTTCTTACACACCCTGCTGATATTATCCTTACTCATAGGCTTGCCAGTACAAGCAGGCGGAAGTTTAGCGGGCGGGGAGGTGCATTTTCCTGTGGACGAGATTATTCAGTTTTCCAAGCAAGTTGAACGAAAGCTGGCTGAAAAAGGCGCGCGCGTGGCACTTATTGCGCGCGTCGGGCGACTACCCGAAGACCTGCCAGAAGGCATGTACTTCACCCACGTATCCTTTGCCGTCTATTCAAAGATCACCACGCAAGATGGGCGCACCGTGCCTGGATATGCGGTTTACAATCTGTACCAAAATGACGCGCATCCCGACACCAGTGCCTTAGTGCAAGATTTTCCCGTAGATTTTTTTTCGGGGGTGATGACATTAGAGGCGGGCGTGATTATTCCCTCTCCTGAATTGCAAAAACGCTTGCTGGATGTGATCTCCTCGGACACCTACCGTAACTTGCACGACCCACACTATTCAGCGATTGCCAATCCCTTTACCTTAGGGCGACAAAATTGCACCGAACATACGTTGGACGTACTCAATGCCGCAATTTACCAAACCAGCGACATTCAGCTTATCAAAGCCAGTGAAAGAGCATACTTCATTGCACAGCCTGTCAACGTTAATCCGCTTAAGCTCATACTGGGCTCAATGTTCAGCGCGGAAATAACGCTCTCTGACCACCCTAAGCAGCAACCCGAAACGGCCACCTTTGAAACCATTGCACGCTATTTGCAACAATATGATGAAGGGTCAGAAGTGTTGTATGTGCGACCAGAAAGCCTGCATTAGTCAGCAAGCTTTTAGTCGTTAGTCGTTAGTCGTTAGTCGTTAGTCGTTAGTCGTTAGTCGTTAGTCGTTAGTCGTTAGTTTATTAGGATAGATAAACGCGGGGGCGTGTAATTTATATTTAAATATATTCAAATACATACAATAGCACACCAACCAAAAGCTAACGACTAACAACCCAATCCCCGACTATTTGTATGCAACTCCTTTTCACGACCTCAATGCCCCGCACTGAACGATCTTCCATATAAACTTAATTGCAAATAGCAATCATCGTTGAGCCGTGTTTCATCGCTGCTGCACCCACCACGATGACGGTAGGGCATCACACCACCAACCTCCCCTGTTTCTCCGCCAGCGTGATGACTGCTTGAGCACCAGAATTAAAATCAAGATAGTCGGCTTCGATGCCATCGCTGAAGATCACACCGTTTTCGGGCATCAGCGAGGACAGGGTCAGTAGCTTGTGTGAGTTGATGATGCCATACACCAAATCGGTCGTGGAAGCCTTGCTGGGAAAGGGTTCGCGCACGGCAAACTGCAAAAAATCGCTGTCCCATGGGCTAGGCTCATGGACGTAATTGACCGATTTCTTCATCAAAACCTTTGCCACCACGCCCACTGAGCCTGTCACCACGCTTTTCAACCAACCCGTTGAACCCAATCCCGTCGAGACAATCACCCCGCTGGAAGATTGCACCTCCTGCTGCTCGCCGAACTGGAGGGTGTAGCGCGCTGAGGTGTGCGATTTCGGACCGATAAACAAATCATTCACCGCGTACAACACTTGCTGGTCACTGAGCGTGGCTTTCGCCATCGACACCGCCTTGTGTCCGCGCCGTCCGTGGGCTGTGTCAGAAATGACCGATATTAAATCGGGCGGGGCGAAGGGCAGCAACACGCCGTCATAGCGGGCAGGGTCAGGATTTACGCCGATCAGCGGTTGCCCCTCTAGGTATTTGATGGTGTTCGCCACCAAGCCATCTTGACCCAATGCCACCACCACATCATCGGGTGCGAACAAAAAGTTGGGCAAAAAACTGCGGTCTATGCACTGATAACGCCCCCAACTTTCCAACGCATCGAGGGTGATACGCATCGCCGCACCGTATTGCTCATGCTCTTGCACATAATCGCTAAAATCCGCGCCGAGGTGTTCGATGTAAAACTTTGCCTGCGCCAAGGTGTGGAAGCGAATCAGCAATTCTTCCAGCCGCGTTTTGCGCGTCACCAAGATGATTTTGCGATCAGCGTCCATTGCCCTGTTCTCCGTTTAACAAAGTTTGCAACAAATCGGGCGACATATTGAATTGCCCGATTTTATCCGCCCGCTCGGCGATCCCCACAAACGCCTGTGCAATCAATTGATTGGGCTGCATCCCCGCCGCTGACAAGGCTTGCACAATGCGTGGATCGACATTTTCCAAGGCTTGCATCACGGCCGCCACGCGGTGCGCTTCCGCCTCGGCGATGGTTTTAGTGTTCTCGGCTTGTTTGGCAACCAAAGCTTTGCGTTTTTCTTCCAGGATAACATCCGCCTCCATTTGCATATCTCGCAAGGCTTGTTTTTTGCGCTGAATGCTGGCTTCCGCTTCCATCTGGGTTTCGCGGATCATGCGTTTTTTCTGCTCCACGGCAATTTCGGTATCCAATTCGCTTTGGCGTATCCTACGTTCATTTTCAATCGCGGCATTGCGACGCACGAAAATCGCTTCATCCGATTGGCGTAAAATCATTTCCCGCGCTTCGGCTTCCAAGGCGCGAGCAGTTTCAGGCGTGGGTTTAATTGCCAACACCAACACGCCTTGAATCTCAATGCCCAACTCGGTGATTTCAGGATAGTCGTGCAAGGCGCGGGTGACATACTCCGCCAATTTGTCCGATGCCAACAACGCTTCTTTTAAGGCGATGGCTTTGATAAATTTTTGCGACAACACCTCCACCGCGCTCAACACCCGTTGGCGCAATTTTTCGGGTTCGTCGGACTCGTACCCTTTGCCATCTGCCTTGAGCGCGAAGTTCAGCATCGCCGCCACTTTGGTCGGCTCGCTGATGCGATATGCCACCTGACCTTGTACGGTGATGGTTTGAAAATCCGTTGTTACCTGTTGAAAAATAAAGGATTCGTTGCGACCCCCAGCTGGAATTGCCGCCAATGTGGTGGTAGGCGCAAAGTAGAAAAAAGATAATCCCAAGCCTTGGCGCGCCACTTTTCCCGATTTGTATTCGATCAAATAAGTCGTGGGTTGCGATTTGATAAAGCGTATGCCTAACATGATAGCCTCCGTAGATGATCACTTAGTTGCTCTGAACCACTAATTTAGTTGCACAGTACCACCAACCAAATTACACTGTCAACACATAGCCCGAAAATAACTTAGGGAATCAGCATGAAGCCAAAAAGCCCACTCACCGACACCATCATCCGCCCGCTGACGACGGTAGATGTGGTGATTTCTACGGTATTAGATGCCCGTTTGCAGGTGCTGCTGGTGAAACGTCCAGACGATGCGTATGAGCCTTTTCCGAACGAATGGGCATTGCCAGGGGGATTTGTGAATGTCGAAAAAGACCAAGACCTTTTGATTCCCGCACCCGCAAAATTGCAGCACAGCGCGGGGGCTGCGTGGTTTCCGATAGCAGCACAGCAAGTCAGCGTGACATTGGCATTCGATCACACTCAGTTGTTGGCAACCGCCTTGCAACGATTGCGCAACAAAGTCGAAACACCTCGCTGCCTGCATTTTACTACCCGAAGAATTTACCCTGAGTGAATTACAGGGCATGTATGAAGTGGTGTTGGAACGCCCACTAGCAGGCTACTGAAAAACGTTATGAGCGAAGCCGAGACAAGGAAAAAAGGGGCGAAAAAGCGGAATTTACATCAAGTAAATGAGCATTTTGAGCCACTTTTTGACACAGTATCGGCGAGCGCAATAGTTTTGCAGCAGCTTGCTAGAAAAAAGTGCGTTCCGTACCCGTGTCCTTGCCGCTGATTTAGTCCAGCCCATCGCAAAAACCCGCACAGGCGCGAACCGCCCCGCCCAGCTTTATCGGCTGACCCATCCGCAACAAATCGTGTATTTCCCACGGACGTTGAGCCCAAGAAAGGGAGATACAAACTGACGACTACAAACTGAGTGAACGGTTTTGTGTGGGCGGAGCTTATGCTTTCTGAATCAACTCAATCAAATAGCCATCAGGATCACGCAAAAAGGCAATCACCGTCGTGCCGTGTTTCATTGGTCCCGCTTCACGCACCACCTCGCCGCCGCGTTGTTTCACCGCATCGCAATACGCCGCCGCATCATCCACTTCCAGCGCGATATGCCCAAAGCCTGTGCCTAATTCGTAATGATCCGTGTCCCAATTATGGGTCAGCTCAATCGCGGCTTCCTCGCGCTCCTCGCCATAACCCACAAATGCCAAGGTAAACCGCCCTGCGGGATAATCCTGTTGCCGCAATAATTTCATCCCCAACACCTCGGTATAAAACGCCAAGGCGCGTTCCAAATTCCCCACTCGCAACATTGTATGCAAAATTCTCATTTTCTCTCCAATAAAGTCAGATTGTTAAAATCAGGGACATGAGCGAACGCTCTAGATAATGGCGCAGATACTCATGGGGTGCAGGTGCACATTCGAATCAGCCTGCCCAGTCCTGATTTAGGGCAGTTCAAATTCCTGCGCATCTTCTGGCAACCCCGCGCGGGTGAAAAATGCCTCACCCATCTCTGAGACAGGTACATCTTTGCAGTCAAAATGCGCGATGGTTTTGCCTTTTCGTTCAACCGCAACGCCGTCTTTTGTACCCCAACCTTTGCCAATGGCGGTATAGACGACATACGAAATTACGCCACGGTTAAAACGCAAATACGCCCCGCCGCCGCCAGCAAACATCAGTGTTCGGGCTTGAACCACGGTTTTCGGTGCAACATCAGTTTTGGGAAACATCAGTTCAGATTTACCAAGTGCACCAAAGCGATATTGCAAATAGCCACTTTGTGCGTCTAAGGCTTTGGAAGCGCAAACCGATACGACTTTGCGCCCCAGATGACAGGAAAACACGGTTTCTTCTGTCGTGCTGCAATGTGAACCCGCAGCAAAAAGTGGCGTACTTACCGCCATCAACATGCCGCCGACAAAGAGGATACGCGCGCTCATGTTAGTAATTGATAGAAGGTTTTGAAAAAGTCCGTACGCTCTTTCAGCCCGTTGTATCCGCCGTTTACGATGCGCGTGACACCGACCACCGCGTTTTCATTTGTGTCGCTAAAATCTATTTTATTCAACGAATTGCTGTTCCAGAACCAAGCGGCGGACAACAAAGCGTAGGTTATCGCCACGCTGTCTGGGTCATTGACACAATCAACACCCGCGTCTTTGGAAAACTTGGTGTAGTTATCCTTGCCAGTCAACTGAATATAGCCACGACCGTGGTATTTCCAACCATCTCCACTGGCTTCATCGCCATTCCCCATGCGACCACCATAAATCCGCGCCGCAATTTTTTGAGGTTGATTGGCATAGGCGTTTGCGATGCCATCGTCGGTGAAGTATTTACCAAAAACTTTTCTCAATCCGCCCGCAGAATAATTGAGATTTTCTTGCGTCACCGTGAACCCACCGCTCTCGTGTGCACACTGCGCGAGAAAGTGCGCCACACGCAAGGGGGTATTGATTTGAAATTTACTCACGCAATCAGCTAGTTGATTAAAAACGGCATCAGGAATTTGCCCCTGCAACTTAGATAAGTCCAAGCTAGCGGGATCATTTGCGGATGCGGGACTCGCTGGGGTACTCGTCAATATAAACCAAGCTGCATCACTGACAATTCCATCAAAAACTTTTACATCATTTACAACGCTGGTGTACAACTCGTTGATTTCTTTCCAAGCCTTCACGGCTGCTTTCGTGCCGTCTCCAAAAACACCATCCGCTACCAAGCCGAGTTGTTTTTGCAATTGTTTAACGTCATCCCCCGTTGAACCTGATTCCAATAACATGATAAACCCCTAATGAATGTTGACACAAAGTTTGCCCGCAGCGATTGCGAGACAGGACAATTATACAAGCGACACTGCCCAATACACGCCCATCATTTACGCCACGAAGCAACAAAGTTTTCGGACTTCTCACTTGCGAAACCAACACCCAGCAAGTAATTCCACCCCGCGCCAAAAAACAGCCCCCGCATATAGGTATAATCCACGCTCTTTTCTGACCGTTCAATGACCATGCACAACCTGCTCCACACCCTCGCCACTGCGCCCGACCGCGTCAATTTCGCTGACACCATCGCCGTCATCGACGCGCAGTATGATTTCACTCCCACCGCTTTTCGCAATGGCGAACTCGACAACGCCGCAGGGCAAAACAACGGCTCGTGCAAAGTATTTTCCTTTGCGAAATTGCACCAACTCACCCCGCAGCAAACCCTGCACTGCTTTGGCAGCTACTACCGCGACGACGTGCTGCAACACCCCGAAGCCACCGACCACCAAAACATCCGCAACTTTATGAAGTTTGGCTGGGACGGCGTGGTGTTTCAGGGCGCGGCTTTAGCCGCAAAATAGGTACACGCCGATTCAATCCGCTCGTCCTGAGCTGGTCGAAGGATGAGCGGATTACACGGCATACCACGATAGAAAAAGATTTGCGTTCTCCCGCGTATTATTAACTCCCACAGAAAGAAAACCATGAGCACTTTACCTCCCTGCCCCAAATGCGGTTCCGAATACAGCTACGAAGACGGCGACAACCTAGTCTGCCCAGAATGCGCCCATGAATGGTCAAAAACTGCCGCCTCTGATCACAGTGAACAAGCAAAAGTCTTTAAAGACGCATTCGGCAATGTATTGGTCGATGGCGATACGGTAACGGTGATTAAAGACTTAAAAATCAAAGGATCATCCTCCGTGGTCAAGGTCGGCACCAAAGTCAAAAACATCCGACTGGTCGATGGCGATCACGACATTGATTGCAAAATAGACGGCATCGGCGCAATGCAGCTTAAAACGGAGTTTGTGAAGAAGGCGTAGTGGGTGCAGATTTATCCGCACGTGTTTGGTGGCAGTGGCAGAGCGGTTTCGCGCAGCACCGATTTTGGGTAATGGCTGATTGCCTTGCGGCGAATTCGCCAGACAAGTTTCAGCCAGAAAATTAAACACCAGACCGCCGCAAACGCCGCCAGCAATTCTCATTTTGACCGTGGGTACGACAAATTCGTACAGTTGCTTGTGAATAAGGCTTTTTTTCGCCCCTTCGGGCGATGTGCGAATGAATTCGTACCCACAAAACCCCACTGTTTAGTCAAAATGAGAATTGCTGAAACGCTGCAATGCTGATTGGCAAAAATAACATAAATGCTATAATCATGCGATGAACTACACCATCCTTTATTACAGCCAAGCCGTCGAACAAGCCGTACTTGAGCTGCCTGCGGGTTTGTTGGCGCGCTATTTTAGTTTGACTGACCGCATGATTTCTAGCGGCGCGAATTTAGGCGACCCACACACGGAAGCCTTTGGCGGCGGCTTGTTTGAATTGCGTTTGAAAGGCGCGGAAGGCATTGCCCGCGTGTTTTATTGCACCCAAGTCGGCCGCCGTATTGTGATGTTGCATAGTTTTGTCAAGAAAACCCAGAAAACGCCGCCCAATGAGCGACGGATTGCTGAAGCTCGTTTGAAGGAGATTAAAAATGCACACCCATGAAGAATTAAAAGTCATCGCACTGTCCAACCCCGCCGTTCGGGCCGAATACGACCGCATCGAACGCGAAGAAATGCCGATGTTAGACGCGATTTTAGCGGCGCGAAAAGCAGCAGGATTGACCCAAGCCCAAGTCGCCGAACGCATGGGCACCAAAGCCCCCGCCGTGGCGCGTTTGGAAAATGCCCTCGTGACAGGCAAACCTTCGCCATCGCTGACAACTTTGCGCAAATACGCAGCGGCATTGGGCAAAAAATTGGAAGTGCGGTTTGTGTAAGTGTTAAAAAGGCAACTTGCATTCGCCTGTATATCCTCATAATATACGTATCATGATAAATCTAAGCAAAATCACGGGCTTTGACTGGGATGATGGCAATGCCCGCAAGAACGAAAAACACGGCGTGACGATGGCAGAAGCCGAGCAGGTTTTCTTCAACAATCCCTTGTTGCTACTGGAAGACCTCAAGCACCAGCAGGTCGAGGTTCGCCTCCACGCTCTCGGCAAAACAGACGAAGAACGACGGCTGCATATCACCTTCACTTTGCGACAAGCGGGCGAAATGATACGCGTGATTTCAGCGAGAGATATGCACAAAAAGGAGCGCGCAGCTTATGAACAAAGCACTTAAACCTATCCCAACCTTCGCCAGCGAAGCCGAAGAACGTACCTTTTGGGAAAACAACGATTCCGCTGATTATGTGGATTGGACAAAAGCTAAGCGGGTCATGCTGCCCAATTTAAAACCCACTACCAAAACCATTTCGCTGCGCCTGCCCCAACATCTGCTGGACTCCATCAAAGCCGCCGCCAATTCCCGCGACGTGCCGTATCAGTCGCTGATTAAGGTTTGGTTGCAAGAAAAAGTGCGTAGCCATTGAGGCGAGGACGCGTCGCCCCAACGCCCAAGCCGCTATTCGCTTGGTTGAACGCTATTCCGATACCGTCGAACGCTTGGCGATGATTAGATGTGGGGCAGGTTGATTCACAGGGGTTTAGTGGTAGGGCAGGTTCGCGCAGCAGCCCGCCGATTTTAGGCAAAAATGGCGGTTTGCCTTGCGGCGAATTGGTGAGTGATGTTAAGCAAAACCGTCGGGGGTTGCCCGACAGCAAGTTTCTTTCTTTTGCGTCGCCAAAAGAAAGTAACCAAAGAAAAGGCGACCTCGGTTTGCCATTGCTACGCAACGGCGCACAGAGGCTGCAACCATCACGGCTTGGTGGAAATTTTTGAGGCGTAGGAACGGTGCAAAAATTGGGAAATGACGCACGTCAGTCACTACAGTTGTACCCTATAATGCCCCGTCCGCATAAACCGCCGCACCTGTTTTAGCAGCGTGGACACATCAAGTGCTGACTTTCTTGGATGAACTAACAGATTGCGTTTCAGAACAACCTTAAATCAAACAGTTACGGCATAGCATGACAACTTATACAGAACACCCGATTATTTATACAGAAGAAGTTCTGTCTATTTCACGTTAGGCAATCTATGAAAACGCCCCCCGCACAGATCGTCGATTACTGGTGTGAAACTGAAAGCGAATGTGGCCTCTCAGTAGATTGGGCAGAAGCGCATGAAAGGTGTTGGCGCTGCGGATACAAGAGCGCACTCGAAAGATGTCATATCGTTCCAAGTTCGCGTGGTGGATCGGAAGAGCCTTCAAACTTAGTTCTACTGTGTGGCCGCTGTCATCGGGAAGCTCCAAACGTTACCGACAGTAAGTTCATGTGGCTTTGGCTGCGAGCGCATGCAACGCCTTTCTATGACACATATTGGACAGAGCGGGGGCTTAAAGAATTTGAAGTGATATTCAAACGAAAGCCTTTTTCTGCTTTGGCAAATGATGCTCAGTCGAAAGAACGCATCGAGTCAGCTATGTGGAAGTATATGCAGGAGACCATTGTCCACTTTGGCGAAGGCCGATTGAACCCTTCAACAATCGCTTGGGTCATGAGGAAAGTAGAAGATGAGCTTGCCAATGTCGTGGTCTAACCTCAATCATCACAATCATGGAGAAATCAGATGAGTAGCTACACTGGGCTGTATGTTCAACGCTTAAGCAACGGAAAAATTGATAGTGTTCAAGTTGTTGACCCGTTCGGAAACTCACTTCCACTTGTTCCTGAAACCTATATTGAACGCCAGATAAGGCCTCCAATCGAGCAACTTCCTGATATTGACGGCTACAAAGCTGCGGCTGCGGAACCAAAGGTATCACCAGTAATTCTCGCACTCGCCGATTGGGTCAAAGGCCGAAAAGTATCCGACGAAGCTCTTTACAAAATGGAGCAATTTAGCTTCGTGTATCCAGACAACAATGGTCATTTACAGCTAACGCCAAGCGGCGAACGAACGCTCCGTGAGAATGGGTTTGTCTAACATTCCGCTCCAGCCGACCATCAAAAAGCTGAGCCTTTTGCCGTCGGCTGAGCTAGCACGTTATACCTTTTGAACGAGACCATGTCATTACCTTCGACACCAACTCCTAGTTACGTTTCCAGTTTCCTTCAGCAATGGGAGCAGCTTGAAAACTACAGACTCCAAGAGAAATCGCTCGCTCTTCTTTTCAAGGAGTTTTGTCCGTCCAATGGCTTACTTGAGCATGTGCTCCTAAAGGTCAGCGCACTTAATGACTTTTACAGTACCAATATTTTCGACACTTACTCCGTCGCAAAGCACATCCGAGAAATCGACATTGACCATCGCCTCAAAAACGGCGACCTTTCGATCGTCAACGAATTAGCACTGGTGAAAATCGGAAACAAGAAGAGAAATTTTTACTCCTTCGCTTCGAAGTATTGCAGTCACCATTTTCCTGACAGCTTTCCAATCTTCGACTCCTACGTTGAAAAAATGCTGTTGCACTATGCCCGTTCCGATGACTTCTCATCCTTCCGCAAAGATGACTTGAGGGACTATGACCGTTTTGTCAAAATCATCAAGCAATTTCAAAGTCACTATGGGCTTGGTGAGTTTTCGCTTCGACAGATAGATGTCTTTCTTTGGCTTGCAGGGAAGGAAAGTTTCCCTCCAAAATATGGCAAAGCCAAGTAGGGTGCGCTGTGCGCACAGCGTACCCTGCTCACTGATTTTGAATAAAGCCACAAGTCAACCATGACACGCACCGAAACCCTAAATCTGCTCCACCGACACAAAGCGCACTTAGTGGCGCAGTTTGGCGTTACTCGCCTCGCGCTGTTTGGTTCGACGGCGCGGGCGGATAGTGATGGTGTTGGTGATGGTGTTGGTGATGGTGTTGGTGTTGGTGTTGGTGTTGGTGTTGGTGTTGGTGTTGGTGTTGGTGTTGGTGTTGGTGTTGGTGTTGGTGTTGGTGTTGGTGTTGGTGTTGGTGTTGGTGGCGTTCCAAAAATAGCCAAAAGGCAAAAAACATGAGCGACGCCCCCATCAGCCTGACCCCGCCGCCTGCAGGCTATGCCGATTGGTTGATTGACTTGAAAAGCCGCATTCATAGCGCGCAGCAACGCGCCACGCTGGCGGTGAACCGTGAGCTGGTGCTGCTGTACTGGCAAATCGGGCAGGATATTTTGATGCGGCAAGCCGAGCAGGGTTGGGGTACGAAAGTCATCGAACGATTGGCGCATGATTTACGGGTGGCGTTTCCTGAGATGAAGTGGTTTCGCGTTCTAACTTGATGTATATGCGTGCTTTTGCCCAAGCGTGGTCAGAGGTTGAAATTGTCCAACAGGCTGTTGGACAATTGCCTTGGGGACACAATTTGGTGTTGCTTACCCGTTTGAAAGATACCCAACTGCGTTTGGATTATGCCCGCAGTGTGCAATCGTTATTGCGCCGTAAATAATTGGCGCAATGCGCTGCGCTTATTGTCGCCCTACCGCTATTTTGCATAGAAATAACCATGACCCGCACCGAAACCCTAAAACTGCTACACCAACACAAAGCGCACCTACCTGCATATTCATAAAGCCCCGCCCAACACCCGCCGCATCAACAGCGTCTGCATATCTCGCCGTCCATCGATAATCAAATAAATCAGCACTTGCTTACCAATTACCCGATAAATCAACCGATAGGGTTTGAAATGGACTTGTCGATATTCGCGTATGCCCAAGTCGAGGAGTTCTTGGGGATGCGCGCCGCGTTCGGGGAAGTCTGCCAAGGTTGCAGCGAGTGCCGTTAATTTATCCAATAAATAATTGGCACTTGCCTGTGTGTCATTTTCGGCAATGTAATCGTAGATTGCTTCTAAATCACGCTTGGCACTGTGCGTGAGCAAAACTTCGTAGCTCATGTGTATGACTTAGCGCGTAGGCGATTGGCGACGGTGGTGAGGGGCGAGATTTTACCTTCGGCAATTTCTTGATTGCCCAATGCCAGTATTTTCAGCAATGCCAAGGCTTCTTGGGTGTTTTCGTAGCTGGCGATGTCTTGCAATACCGCTTTAGCTTCGCCGTTTTGGGTGATTAAAAATGGTTCGCGGTTGTCGGCTAGGTTTTTGAGCACCTCGGCGGCATTGGCTTTGAGGTAGCTAATGGGTTTGATATTGGCGGCAAGCATGGTGAACTCCTTGTAATGATTTAGACTGAATATAGTCTTTTAAGAGACTTGTGACAAGTTTTCTATATGCACGGATGCTTGGGTTAAAATCGCCGTCCTTGTAACTTATTGCCCAACTGTTTTGACTGCTCCCATGCGTATTTCCCACCTCCTCCAACAGCTCCGTGACCTTGGGGCAAAGCCTTGCCATGAAGACCGTGTGTTGCGCGGGTGGAGTCAGGTCATTTCTTACGATACGGTACACAGCCCCGCTGATAATTTTTTCCCGCAGCGGCTGCGCGAGGGGCTGCCTGCGCTGGAAGCGGCGTTGGCAAATTTGGCGCAGGTGCAGGGGGAATATGCCGCCGACGGTCATACAAACCATGACAGCTCTCCCTCTCCTCAATCCTCTCCCGCAAGCGAGCGAGAAGGCGAACGAGAAAGTCCATCTATCAATCTGGCGGAAGTGGCGCGCTTGTTGGTGAAGTTGGCTGATGGGCAATTGACGGAAAGTGTGTTGTTGCCGCGTGGCGGGCTGTGCGTTTCGACCCAAGTCGGTTGCGCGGTGGGCTGCGTGTTTTGCATGAGTGGGCGCAACGGGCTGATTCGGCAATTGGGCAGCGCGGAAATTGTGGCGCAGGTGGTGTTGGCGCGGCAACGGCGGGCGGTGAGCAAGGTGGTGTTTATGGGCATGGGCGAACCCGCGCACAATCTGGACAATGTGCTGGAAGCGATTGAGCTATTGGGCACGCAGGGGAATATCGGGCATAAGAATCTGGTGTTATCGACGGTGGGCGATGTGCGAGTGTTTGAGCGGTTGATGGAGGGCTTATCTCATACCGTTCGGTCTGAGCTTGTCGAAGACGCTAAATTCGTTCATGTTTCGACAAGCTCAACACGAACGGATTTCCCTCTTGCGCACCATTCCAAAACGCGCTCAAAAATGGTCAAACCCGCGCTGGCATTGTCTTTACACAGCACCAATGCGGCGTTGCGGGCTGAATTATTGCCGAATGCGCCGCCGTTAGCGGTGGAAGAATTGGTGAGTCGCGCCGAGGAATATGCCCGTGCCACGGGCTATCCGATTCAATATCAATGGACGTTGCTGGAGGCGATTAACGACGGCGATGCCGAATTGGCCCGCATCGTGCAGTTGTTGGCGGGAAAATATGCGGTGATGAATTTCATTCCTTTTAACGAAGTCGATGGGCTGAGTTATCGTCGCCCGTCGGCAGAACGCATCGCTGCAATGGCGTACACCTTGAATCAACAGGGAATTTACACCCGCGTGCGAGACTCGGCAGGGCAGGAAATTGAAGGTGCGTGTGGACAGTTAAGAGCCAGAGCGGCAAAGGCAAGCAACAAACTTCCTCGCTCGCTTGCGGGTGAGGTGTAGGGAATTTTTGGGTTGGCGGGTGCGCTCCCTCACCCCCAACCCCTCTCCCTTAAACGGGCGAGGGGAGTTCATGCGATAGTTAGCAACCATATCTCCCTTTATTGGGACTGTGTTGATTTAATCAGTGCCTCTACTTTGGTTATCGTTTCTCCGCCGCTTGGTAAACCGCATTCCGTTCTCGTTTACCCACCGCGACTACCACGATTATTAACACTTGATCGTGCACTTCATACACGAGGCGATAGCCCGCGTCGCGGAGTTTGATTTTGTAGCGGTTTGCTTGCCCTGATATTCGGGCGGCGGGGACGTGGGGATTTTGCAAGCGTTCGGCGAGTTTTTTCTTGAATAACACGCGCACCGAGCCGTCCAGTTTTTGCCATTCCGCCAGTGCGTCAGGGTGAAAGCTCAACTCATAAATCATCTAAACTCACCTTGACCAGAGCCTGCCCATCATTCAAACGTTCAGTTGCCAGCGCGTTGAGTTCCATATCTTCCAGCTTGTCCAGCAAAGCTTCGTATATTTTGGCGGGTACGCAGTAAAAAGTGGGTTCATTGCGATTGAGAATTGCCACGGGAAGCCCCTCCCCAGCGGCAACGGTCGCCATGGGATTTCTTTTCAGCTCAGAAATACTGGCGGTGGTGGATGCTAAAATTGTGTGTGCCATGTTGATCTGCCAATAACATTAGAGGTGCCAAATATAGCACCTCTAACAGGTCTTTAGTAGCGTGCTAATGCTTTATTGTTCATCCCGCGTGCGCACGACTCGAATCACTTCGCCTTCAATAATCTCGCCCGTCCCGTCCACTTCTTCCATCACAGTAGAGGTTGGCGGGGTAAAGCTGCGCATTTGTTGGCGTATCTGGCGTGTTTTCCACCAGAAAATTCCCCCCGCAATGATGCTGATGACTAACAGGATAATCAGCACGGCTGCCGAGAACATCAGCAAGGGCACGAACAGCGCGAGGGCAATGACCCCAGCCAGCAGTTTGCGCCACGGGCTGGAGGATTGAGGCGGGGCGGCAAGTCTAAATTTAATGGGCATGTCGTGGATTAACCTTTATCGAATTTCATCACGCCGCCTTTGCAATCGACTTTGATGGTGTCTTTTGGACCAAATTTTCCTTCCAAAATCAATTTTGCCAATGGATTTTCCAACTGCGCTTGAATCGCTCGTTTCAGCGGACGTGCACCGTAAATCGGGTCAAAGCCTGCATTGGCGATTTCTGCCAGCGCGGCTTCGCTGATGTCCATGTGCATTTCCATCGCGGCGAGGCGTTTTTCCAAGTATTGCAATTGGATACGGGCGATGGACTGGATGTTTTTCTCATCCAGCGAATGGAACACCACGACTTCATCAATACGATTGATAAATTCGGGGCGGAAGTAGGTTTTGACTTCGCCCATCACCGCCAATTTGATGACTTGGTAATCGTCGTCCGCCATTTGTTGAATCATCTGCGAGCCTAAGTTGGAGGTCATCACGATCACGGTGTTTTTGAAATCCACGGTGCGCCCTTGCCCATCGGTCATGCGCCCGTCGTCCAAGGCTTGCAACAACACGTTGAACACATCGGGATGCGCTTTTTCCACTTCGTCCAGCAAAATCACGGAATACGGTTTGCGGCGCACGGCTTCGGTCAAGCCGCCACCTTCGTCATAGCCGACATAGCCTGGCGGCGCGCCGATTAAGCGCGACACGGAATGTTTTTCCATGTATTCAGACATGTCGATGCGGATCAGATGATCTTCCGAATCGAACATAAAGCCCGCAAAGGCTTTGCACAATTCGGTTTTGCCCACGCCCGTGGGGCCTAAGAACAAGAACGAACCGTAAGGGCGATTGGGGTCGCTCAAGCCAGAGCGCGAACGGCGAATCGCGTCCGACACCAAGCGCACGGCTTCGTCTTGACCCACCACGCGTTCGTGCAATTTTTCTTCCATTCTCAATAACTTGTCGCGTTCGCCCGTCATCATTTTGGACACGGGAATACCCGTGGCGCGGCTGACCACTTCGGCAATTTCCTCCGCGCCAACTTGGGTGCGCAGCAAGCGGTTTTTGGGTTTGTTGCCGCTGGTTTCGGCGTGGGCGGCTTCTTTCAGCCGCGCTTCCAGTTGTGGCAATTTGCCGTATTGCAACTCCGCCACTTTGTCCAATTTGCCTGCACGTTGCAGTTGCACGATTTCGGCGCGCACTTGGTCGATTTCTTCTTTCAAATTGGCTGTGCCTTGCGCCGCGCCTTTTTCCGCCTTCCAGATTTCTTCCAAATCGGCGTATTCGCGTTGCAATTTGGTGATTTCGACTTCAATCAAAGCAAAGCGTTTTTGCGAGGCTTCATCTTTCTCGCGCTTCACCGCTTCGCGTTCAATCTTCAATTGAATCAATCGCCTATCCAATTTGTCCATCACTTCTGGTTTGGAATCAATCTCCATTTTCACCCGTGCTGCGGCTTCGTCGATCAGGTCAATCGCCTTGTCGGGCAAGAAGCGGTCGGTGATGTAGCGATGGGACAATTCCGCCGCCGCGACGATGGCGGGGTCGGTGATTTCCACGCCGTGATGCAGTTCGTAGCGTTCTTGCAAGCCGCGCAAAATCGCGATGGTCGATTCAACAGACGGTTCATCTACCAACACTTTTTGGAAACGGCGTTCTAGTGCCGCATCTTTTTCGATGTATTTGCGGTATTCGTCCAAGGTGGTCGCGCCCACGCAATGCAGCTCGCCGCGTGCCAGCGCAGGTTTCAACATATTGCCCGCATCCATCGCGCCTTCGGCTTTTCCCGCGCCGACCATGGTGTGCAGTTCGTCAATAAATACGATAGTTTGACCTTCATCTTGCGCCAATTCCTTCAGCACATTCTTCAGGCGTTCTTCAAATTCACCGCGATATTTTGCCCCCGCCAATAACGCCGCCATATCCAAGCTCAGGACTTTTTTGCCTTTCAAAGATTCTGGCACTTCGCCATTCACAATGCGTTGCGCTAGCCCTTCCACGATGGCGGTTTTACCCACGCCAGGTTCGCCAATCAGCACGGGATTGTTTTTGGTGCGGCGTTGCAATACCTGAATCGCACGGCGAATTTCATCATCGCGCCCAATCACGGGATCGAGTTTGCCCATGCGCGCCCGTTCAGTTAAGTCCAAGGTGTATTTTTTCAACGCTTCGCGCTGTCCTTCGGCTTCTTGTGAACCCACTGATTCGCCGCCTCGCACCGCGTTAATCGCTTGTTCCAATGGGGCTTTCGTCACGCCGTGTTGTTTCAACAAGCGTCCAGCCTCACCTTTGTCGTCGCACGCCGCCAACAGAAATAACTCAGACGCGATAAATTGGTCGCCACGTTTTTGTGCGGCTTTGTCGGTCAAGTTAAATAAATTGCCCAATTCGCGCCCGACTTGTACTTCGCCGCCGTGACCTTCGATTTTCGGTAAACGCTCTACTGCCTGCGCTAAAGCGGTTTTAAGTGCGGTGACTTTGCCGCCCGCCCGTGCTAACAACGAGGTCGCGCCGCCCTCGGCATCGTTCAACATCGCCAGCAATAAATGAATCGGCTCAATAAATTGGTTATCCGCACCGACTGCCAAACTTTGAGCTTCGGACAACGCTTGTTGCAACTGAGTCGTAAATTTGTCAAAACGCATGATGCTCTCCTAAGTAAAGAATCGTAATTTGACATAGGTGGGGTAAAAAAATCGTATTTACAAGGGGCTAGCGAATTTTTTTCGTGAAGTAAGGAGAATCGGCATGACGGCGCATAATGAGTCGAGATAAATCCCGTTCCATGACCTCAAACTTGCTTTTGAAAATTGACCACCAAGCGATAAATTTCCTCTTCTTCATCCGCTGGAAGACACAGAATCGGCTTAGTATCGGCGCGATGTAAATGGGTGAAGTTTCGCTGATTCGCGACATCGTCCAACTGAAACCCCAAACACGCCAAAGGCTGGCAAATCATCTCCCGCACAATAGCCGCGTGTTCACCAATGCCTGCGGTGAACACCAGCGCATCTATGCCACCGACTTTGGCGGTAAATGCACCGATGGCAGCGCGGACTTGTTGGCAGAAATATTGAACAGCGAATTGGGCTTGGGGCGTGTCGCTGGCGAGCAGGTCGGACATTTCGTTGCTCTCATTATCGGACAGGGCGAGCAAGCCCATCTGGTGATACGTCCAGTCGAACACGGTGGCATAGCCGTAGCGTTCGACGAGGGCAAGTAATGCGCCAGGATCGAGATCGCCGCTGCGCGTCCCCATGACAATACCGCCTGCGGGGGTGTAGCCCATGGTCGTGTCAACCGACTTTAAATTATCTAGCAAACAAAGGCTTGCGCCACTACCTAGATGCGCGACCACAACATGCCCACGTGCAGCATCGCCTAATAGATCGGGCAAACAATGGGCAATGTGGGCGAAATTCAGTCCGTGGAAACCATAGCGACGCAAACCCGTTTCACGCGGAATCGGCAGCCGCCACGCTAATTCGGGCAAGGTGGCGTGAAAGGCGGTGTCGAAACAGGCGATTTGTGGGACGGGGAAATGTGCGTGACACAGCTCTACACCCAGCAAATTACTGGGCAAATGTAGCGGAGCGAGCGGAATCAACGCCGTTAAGCGAGCGAATTCAGCATCATCAACCAAGCGTGCGGCATCGACTATTTCCCCTCCATGCACAAACCGATGCCCTACGCGCGCGGGATGAACATCACCCAAATCCTGCATTAACGCCGCGAACGCATGAGCATGGTCGTCAAAACCACCATGCCCAATATGCTCATAACGAAAAGCTCGGCGCGTATCATCGGGCAAAAACAACTCGGCTTTGAGGCTGGACGAACCGCTGTTGATGACGAGTATGGGTTGAGCCCCCTCGTCTGCTCCCCTTAGATCTCCCACTTCCAACCCGCAGCCTCTGGCAAATCGACACCATGTTCATACGCGTACTGGCGGCATTCGAGTTGTTTGTCGCGTAGGCGTTCTTTGGTGTGCGCGCCCGCCACATGCAGCGAGGGGATGCGGTCGATTGCGTCAATGGCCAAACTAAAACGGTCAATTTGGTTTTGAATCGCCAGCTCCAACGGGGTGTTGATGCTGCCTTTTTCTTTGTAGCCGCGCACATGGAAATTTTTGTGATTGGTGCGACGATAGGCAAGGCGGTGAATCAACCATGGATAACCGTGGAAGTTGAAAATTACGGGTTTATCGACAGTGAACAGGCTGTCAAAATCGCGATCAGACAAGCCATGGGGATGTTCACTTTCAGGCGTGAGTTTGTACAAATCCACCACATTGATAAAGCGCACTTTCAACTCAGGGAAAGCTGCACGCAGCAACATCACCGCCGCCAGAGCTTCTTTGGTAGGAATATCACCCGCACTGGCAATCACCAAATCAGGTTCGCTGCCCGCGTCGTTGCTTGCCCATTCCCAAATGCCGATACCTTTAGTGCAATGTTTAATCGCGGCATCCATGTCCAAAAATTGCAGATGCTTTTGTTTGTCACAGACGATGACGTTGATGTAGTTGGTACTTTTGAGACAATGATTCGCAACCGATAACAAGCAGTTCACATCAGGCGGCAAATAAATCCGTGTCACTTCCGCACTCTTGTTGACCACTAAATCCAAAAAACCAGGGTCTTGGTGGGTAAAACCGTTGTGATCTTGCCGCCATACGGTAGAGGTAATCAATAAATTCAAAGACGACACAGCAGCGCGCCACGGCACGGCATTTGCCATCGCCAACCATTTCGCATGTTGGTTAAACATGGAGTCAATCACATGCACAAAGGCTTCATAAGTGGAGAAAAAGCCGTGCCGCCCTGTCAGTAGATAGCCTTCCAACCAACCTTCCAGCGTGTGCTCGGACAACATTTCCATCACCCGCCCATCGGTCGCCAATTCGCCACCATCCGCATCTTCGGGCAAAAAGTCTGCCATCCACGTTTTTTTGCTGACTTGGTAAATGTCATCTAATTTGTTGGAGCTGTTTTCATCGGGGCCAAACACACGGAAATTGTGCATATTCGCCCGCATGATGTCGCGTAAAAACTTGCCCAGTGGGCGGGTGTTTTCTGCCGACGCAGTGCCTGGCAACGGCACGGCAATCGCATAATCACGGAAGCTCGGCATATGCAAGGCGCGGCGCAACTGCCCGCCATTGGCATGGGGGTTGGCACTCATACGGCGATTACCCTGCGGGGCAAGGGCTTTGAGCTCAGGCAATAATTTACCTTGCGCATCAAAGAGTTCTTCTGGTTTGTAACTGCGCAACCACGCTTCTAGTTGTGCCAAATGCTCAGGTTTGCCTTGCACATCGCCCAGCGGCACTTGGTGAGAACGCCAAAATCCTTCCACTTTATGGCCATCGACCTCGGCAGGCCCTGTCCACCCTTTGGGCGAACGCAGCACGATCATTGGCCAACGTGGTCGAATGGCAATCCCCGTGCGACGGGCTTCAGCTTGAATGCGGCGAATTTCGGTCATGCAGCTATCCAGCGTTTCCGCCATGGCACGGTGCATGGTATCGGGATCGCTACCTTCGACAAAGTACGGTGTCCAGCCGTAACCTTTAAACAAGTTTTCTAATTCTTCGTGCGAGATGCGCGACAAAATGGTCGGGTTGTTAATTTTGTAGCCGTTCAAATGCAAAATCGGCAACACCGCCCCATCGCAAATGGGATTTAAGAATTTATTAGAATGCCACGAGGTTGCCAACGGCGCAGTCTCCGCCTCGCCATCGCCTACCATCACCGCTACCAGCAAATCGGGGTTGTCATAGGCTGCGCCAAAGGCGTGGGAAATGCTGTAGCCCAATTCACCCCCTTCGTGGATCGAGCCAGGGGTTTCGGGTGTGCAATGACTGCCAATCCCACCAGGGAAGGAAAAATCTTTGAAAAACTGGCGCAAGCCCTCTTCATCTTCACTTTTGTTGGGATAAATTTCGCTGTAAGTGCCTTCCAAATACACAGGTGCAAGCACACCTGGCGCGCCATGCCCTGGCCCTGCCAGAAAAATCGCATTTTGGTCATATTGCCGAATCAGTCGATTCAAATGGATATAGGCAAAACTCAAGCCAGGGCTAGACCCCCAGTGTCCCAACAGCCGACTTTTAATGTGTGCCGCTTGCAATGGCTCGCGCAACAATGGATTGGCACGTAAGTAAATCATGCCCGCGGCAAGGTAATTACAGGCGCGCCAATAGGCATCCATTTGATGTAATTCTTGTTCGGAAATAGCGATAGAGTTCATGGTTTACTCACGGTTGGACAATACGAAAGAGATTAAACGAGGGAGGTTTAAGTAATGTGACAAATGAGTTGAAGATACAACAAATTCGCATGTTTTTCGAGAGGCATGCGACAAGTTCGCGTTTATATCAAAGAAGGTGAAGCTAGCCGATAAGCCGGGTTCTGTCGTGGACAGTCATTCCTCTAGGCGTTTCGTCACCTGACGCTCAAGCGATCTACCCGCTGACGACGCGAGCCACGCCAATGTCAGCCTATTTGATCTTGCTCCGAATGGGGTTTGCCCTGCCAACTCTGTTACCAAAGTCGCGGTGCGCTCTTACCGCACCGTTTCGCCCTTACCTGATCCAGCTCAACTTTCTTGCGAAAATCAATCTGGCCATCGGCGGTTTATTTTCTGTGGCACTTTCCATCACCTCACGGTGTCCAGTCATTAACTGGCATTCTGCTCTATGGAGCCCGGACTTTCCTCCCCGCATTTTCATGCGCGGCGACTGTCTAGCCAGCTTCGGCGCGAAGTTTAACACGATGCAACCAAACGCCCATGCCCTTAATACGGCAGAGTACGCATATGCAACGCTCTACCTTGTCCTGTACGTTCACCGAAGATATGTTCGAGCGCAATCGTATTGGGTTGACAACAAGCGTATTTCAAGCGAACATTATCCGAGCGATTTTATAGGGGTAATAGAATGAAAGGGGAACAGCCACCAGAGGTGATTGCGTTACCGATGCGCGTTTTTATTGTCGATGATGAACAACCTGCTCGTAGTCGATTGCGCGATTTGCTAAACGACTGCGCCGCTCAGTTATATCTGGAAATTGTAGGTGAGGCTGGCAATGGTCAAACAGCGTTAGATAAGCTGAACGATACACCTGCGGATGTAGTACTGCTTGATATTCGGATGCCTCAAATGGATGGTATTGAACTCGCCCACCATCTTCACAAGCTTGTTCCACCCCCCGTGATTATTTTCACAACAGCCTATGATGCCTATGCGATCAAGGCATTTGAAGTTCGCGCCATTGATTATTTGCTCAAACCCATACGCCTCAGACGACTGTTTGAAGCACTGAGTCGCGCTCGCGAGGCCGTTCCCATAAAAACGGAAATATTGCATGAACTCCTGCCTGAACCCCGTCAATTTCTTTCTGCGTATGAACGTGGTAAAATCCACCTGATTCCAATTGAAGATGTGTTATTTTTACGCGCAGAATCGAAATATATCACCGTTCATACCGCCGAGCGGGAGTATCTGATTGAAGAGTCACTCACCAATTTAGAAAAAGAGTACGCCTTACGTTTCGTACGCATCCATCGCAATTGCTTAGTCGCAAAAGCAGCCGTTATTGGTTTCGAGAAAAATCTCAAAGAGGAAGGTGGATGGTTGGTCAAGTTAGCCAACTATGACGAAATGCTGCCTGTCAGTCGCCGACAACAATATCTGATAAAAAAACTCAACTAATTTTCAACGAAGTACACTAGCAGGCTGCTGAAAAACGTTATGAGCGAAGCAGAGACAAGGAAAAAAGGGGCGAAAAAACGGAATTTACATCAAGTAAATGAGCATTTTGAGCCACTTTTGGACACAGTATCGGCGAGCGCAATAGTTTTGCAGCAGCTTGCTAGCAAAGCATCATCGAACCTTCTTTAACAGAAACAGGACGATGTTATGCCATAAGAACTGCCCAAATAACAATATCAACGACTGGCGTAATTCTTGCTTTTTACACTCAGCCATTATTTCTGAAAGCAAAAAATGAAATCCTCAATACAAAACGGGTTCACACTGATCGAACTCATGATAGTTGTGGCAATTATTGGCGTCTTAGCCGCCGTCGCAATTCCTATGTATGGTGATTATGTCGCACGCGCTCAAGCTTCCGAAGCGATGTCACTGGTAGCAGGATTGAGAACCCCGCTGGTTGAAGCCTATACCAATAACCAAAGCTGGGATATTGCTTCACTTAGTGCAGTCACTTCAGGCAAATATGTTTCGTCTATTATGGATTGCAACGCGTCTGGCTTGGCGGGCTGCGTCGCAGGCGTTCGCCCTGTTCCTGCTCAAAATGGCACAACTTTAATTGAGGCCACCTTTAAAACCACGGGGGTGAGCAACCTCATTGCAGGTAAAAGTCTACATATGCTGTACAACACGTTTACAGGAGCGTGGTCTTGCGCCAACGGCGATGGCTATAACAATTTAGGACAAATCCCGACGGTCACCTCTGTTGCGCTTATTGGTCGCCCCGCTAGCAAACTACCCGACAATGTCATCCCCAAAACGTGCATCAACATGTAGCACAGATCAATATATCACCTCTTTGCCGCATGGATATGCACAGCAAAAAACCCGAAATAACTTAAAAAACCTCAGATTAGAATCACATTTGCACGCGCTTTCTACTAGAATGTACCTCAACGCCGAATGTGGCGTTTTTTGTCCACTTTTTACTTAAATTAGGAGATTAGCCATGAAGTCTATTCCAAAAATACTGTTTGGTTTGCTCGGTCTGGGCTTGTTCGTCTTACTGAACAATACCGCGCTTGCAGAAGAAAATTCATCCCACTTTCAACGCACGGCTTCTAATGATGACAGTCGTCGCGAGGAAATTCGCCAACGCCGTCGCGAAGCTTCATTGCGGGAAATGGCTGGCTTGCGTCAACGGCGCGATGCGCAGGCTCAGCCTGCACCCAGCCAGCCGCGCAACGCAGAGCCACGCCCACCTGCCCCAAAACCTGAACGCACGAATAAACCAGTACGTGGCAAACGCGGGAACGCAGCAAACTAGTGTCTTTACGCGGGGTGCATCCGCGCCCCGTGCTCCCACCCGTTTTTAGGAGAAATCATGCATACTTTTTGGATTCGTTGGTTCATCATCGTTCTGGTTGGGTTATCACTACCCTCATATGCCAACGAGTTACTTGAAATGAAAGTGATTAACCAAGACACGGGACGCGCGCTGCAAACATACCCTTATCACGGCAAAACCTATATCGCAGGACAACCCGAGCAACGTTATGCAATTCGCCTAACTAATCGCACCCAAAATCGCATTCTTGCCATTGTTTCAGTCGATGGTATCAATGCCATCAGTGGCGAAACTGCCTCGCCTAAACAAGCTGGCTATGTACTAAGCCCCTACCAACAGATGGAAGTCGCTGGCTGGCGCAAGAGCGACAATGAAATTGCGCAGTTTTACTTTACCTCATTACCTGATTCCTATGCTGCACGGACAGATCGCCCTGATAATGTCGGCATCATCGGGGTTGCCGTGTATCGCGAAAAAGAGCCCCTTCCTCCCCCGCCGATGATAAACAATCAATATGATGGCAATCAACCCAGTCGACACGACAGTCAAGAAAGCAATAGGGGGCATATGGGTGAGACATCGGCAGGACGGATGGCTGCTGTGCCCAGTGCCGCAGCACCGATGAAACAGGCAGAACGCCTAGGTACAGGACATGGCGAACGCCAATACGATCCTGTCACCACCACCACTTTTAGACGCGCGAGTGATCAACCTGCTGAAATCGTCGCTTTGCGCTATGATAGTACAGAACATTTAATTCAAATGGGCGTTATTCGTCGCCCTAAACACCCTCCTGAACCGCAAGCATTTCCAAACCAATATGTACCCGACCCGCCTCGCAGATAATCAATCCGCTCAACGATTGCTCATCATTAACTCGCTTATTGAGCAAGGCAAGATACCCTGAATTACCAGAAAATGCAGATGTAGCGTTTCCGTAAGTAGGGGCGACCTGCTAATATGCGAGTCTTTATTTCGCCTGACAGATGCCATTATGCCGCTTACCCAATACACCATGAACCCTGCTGAAAAGCGTGCCAGCTTTGGCTTGGCGGGCATTTACGGCTTGCGTATGCTAGGTTTATTTATTATTTTGCCGATTTTCGCACTCTATGCCGAGCATCTTCCAGGAGGTGAAAACCACATCCTAATGGGGCTGGCACTGGGCGTGTACGGGCTGACACAAGCGATTTTGCAAATTCCAGCAGGCTGGATGTCAGATCGATATGGTCGCAAGCCCATTATTTACGGTGGGCTGATTGTTTTTGCGCTCGGTAGTTTTGTCGCGGCTTCTGCCGACAGCATTTACGGCGTGATTATCGGACGGGCGATTCAAGGGGCGGGTGCCATTAACGCCGCCGTCATGGCACTGACCGCAGACTTGACGCGCGAGGAAGTTCGCACCAAGGCCATGGCAATGATAGGCATGACTATAGGCTTAACCTTTTCCTTCTCGCTCGTTTTATCCCCCTTACTCCATGGCATACTAGGCGTACCAGGCATCTTTGCGATGACAGGCGTGTTAGCGATAGTCGCGATTGGGTTGGTGCGCTTTGTGATCCCCAACCCAGCACTCACCCATTTTCATAGCGACACCGAAGCCAGCCGTAGTAAATTTGCTGAAGTTTTACGCAACAAAGACTTACTACGCCTTGATTTCGGTATTTTTAGCCTCCATGCGATTTTGATGTCGGTGTTTATTCAAGTGCCATTTATTCTCAAAAATAACGGGCTGGAGGTGGCGCAACATTGGCAAGTTTATCTGCCTGTCATGTTGCTGGCGTTTATGCTGATGGTGCCACCTATCATCATCGCCGAGAAAAAAGCCAAGATGAAACAGGTATTTATACTGGCAATTGCTTTAGCTTTTTCAGCACAACTGTTGCTTTTGGTGGGGCCAAATAGTCTTTGGTTAGTCGCGGCAGCCTTGTTGATTTTCTTTACCGCGTTCAACATACTAGAAGCCTCGCTACCTTCGTTGATTAGCAAAATTGCGCCATTGGCAGCCAAAGGTACTGCGATGGGCGTGTACAGTAGTGTGCAATTTCTAGGCGCATTTTTTGGTGCGGTCATGGGCGGGGTCTTGATGCAGCACGTGGGCCATAACAGTGTGTTAATGTTCAGTGCGGGTTTATTATTGTTATGGCTGATCGTCGCCAGCACGATGAATCCCCCTCGCGCGGTCAGCACTAAGCTCTACCATCTGCTTGCCCTCAGCGAATCGGAGGCAGTGCAGTTGCAACTGCAACTCGCTGCGGTACAAGGCGTGCGAGAAGTTTTAGTCATTGCCAGTGAGGGCATTGCTTGCTTAAAAGTAGATATGCAAGGATTCGATGAAAGTGCGATACAACAACTTGTTTTAAAAGGAAATAGCAATGTCAGTAAATAAAGTGATTTTAGTAGGGCATCTTGGCAAGGATCCAGAAGTCAAATATATGCCCAGTGGTGAAGCCGTTGCCAGCGCGACATTAGCAACCACCGACAAATGGAAAGACAAACAAGGTCAAATGCAGGAACGCACCGAATGGCATAATTTGACATTCTTCGGTCGTCAAGCCGAGGTGGTCGGTCAATACCTGAAAAAAGGCTCGCAGATATACGTTGAAGGCAGCATCCGCACCGAAAAATGGACGGATAAAGAAGGCAAAGACCGCTACACCACCAAAATCGTCGCCAATACCATGCAAATGTTGGGCAGCAAATCCTCATCTGGTGGTGGCTACCAAAGCGGCGGGGATGAATACCAGCAACAACCTGAGCGTAGCAGCGCGCCCGCCCCAGCACGTGCGGCACCCGCTCCCGCTGCATCACGTCCCGCGCCCGCAGCCAAAAACAATTTCGACGACTTCGATGACGATATTCCGTTCTAATATCTATCCATACATCAGCGATCTGAAGCGAAACACATGGTGCCGATGAAGACCATAGGCAAGCACAAAAGGTGGATTTTCGAGAGAATATCCACCTTTTTCCCTTCATAAACGTAGCAAAGCTCGACTCTTCAGACACAAAGAATTCGAGCAACGATCATGGGGTTCACGGACAACGCCTTCCAATGTAAATCTCGACAGCCTTTCAAGGCTAATGAGGCTCTTCTCTTTTTTCAATTCGCGTACGCAAGCCACCCAAGGGTGTCTTCTCAGTGAGAAAGTATCCCAGTAGCACACCCGTGCTATTTGCGACCATATCCCATACGTCAAAGTAGCGATAGCCTGTCCAGCCTTGGACAAATTCGATACCTATTCCCCATACGACAAGCAAAACCATCCAGCGCAATGATCGAAGATACATTTGGCAAAAACACAAAGAGAGCGTCATGTATGCCAAACCATGCTCTAACTTATCAACTTGGTTAAAAGTGAACGGCTCAGGCGGGTGGGGCATCAACGATAGATAGGTGATGATCCCCAATAATAGCCAGCCAGTGGCTTGCCATACGTGTCGACATTTCAGACTCACTTGGTAGGTTCCCATGCGGCGAGATATGCGTTGAGATGTGCTTGGTTAAGTTTTTGCAATTCGGCACGAACGAGGTCACATTCTTGCTGATAGACTATACGACTCAACACCCCGCGCATCATCTGAAAGCGCGTAAACAACAGATAGGTACTCAGCGCATTGAGTTCACAGTCATGGCGAATCTCAGCTAGCTGCCCGTTCTGATAAGCATCCCACACGTTGCTACTATCCATTCCAATCTTAGCTGGCAAACCGATGAGCTTGGAAAGGTCGCTCAGGGAAACATTTTCAGTTTTCCTTGCCAATAATTCCATCAAATCCAAGTGTCTCGTGTGATCGCGATTGAGGTAGTTATTCTGTTCAAAATTTCTATCGCGCTCGCCGCTATCCCAATATCGTGGGCAAACCACCCCGTGAATCAAGCCGCGATAGTGCAGCACGGGCAATTCACAACCGCCGCCATTCCACGAAACCAGTTGCGGCGTATATTTTTCGATACCATCAAAAAAACGCTGAATCAGACTGCCTTCGCTCTCACCCAGATCACCCAATGACCACACTTTGAAATGAGTGCCTAGCCGCAAAGCACAAGAAATCGCCACCACTCGCTGTAAATGGTGTGGCACAAAATCGCCACCTGTTCTTTGGCGGCTCACTTGAAATGCCATTTCTGCCACCTCGACATCACTCACATTGTCATCCAGCCCATGCAAAATGCGTAGCCCTGTAATATCGGGAATAGTTTCAATATCAAAAGTAAGGATGGGGGTCATGATGGGTTAACACTGTTCATATAAAAATACTATCCGTCTGCCACCTTGGTATAAACACTTAGCTGACGGCTAGACAACTATTTTGGGTCTTCTAGATTTAGGGAATACTCTTAGATAGATGCTAAATCGCATCACAATTAAGCCATTCAACTTTGCAACATAGTACAATTTTTCATGCTATTCACTCGTGTATTCAGTTTTTGAGACCCCACCAAGGTGGTGACCACTATTGTCACGCGAGTGACGATCTTTTTACACCTTACAACAAGTAAGCTACACGCAAGTTATAAGTAGCTCACAAGCAAGAATATTGCAAGCTAGCCATTCAAATTTAGCTAAAACTCACTCGCCCTCCCTTAAATCAAGCTCAATTATACCTAAAATATGGCACAGCTCTTGCTTAATAGACTTGCCACACAATAACGTGTGTCCACTTAACTTAAGGAGCTTTAAAATGAAGAACATTCAAAAAGGTTTTACATTGATCGAACTGATGATTGTGGTTGCGATTATCGGCATTTTGGCAGCGGTAGCGATTCCTGCTTACGGCGATTACACGGCGCGTGCACAAGCGGCTGAAGCATTTACTTTGATGGATGGTTTGAAAACGCCGATGACTGAAGCGTTTACGACTGATGGATCTTGGGCTGTTTCAGCAATCAGCGCAGTCACAACAGGTAAATACGTTTCTGCTGTTACAAGTAATGGTGCAAAAACTACGATTACAGCGCAATTCAAAACTGCTGGCGTGAGCAGCAAGATCACAAGTGCACAAGTTCACATGAACTACAACACAATCACTGGTGCATGGACTTGCGCGAATGGCCCTGACACAGCTGACGTTGCATCCACAACTACTTCTGTTGCTGTAGCAACTGCTGCTGGTGGCTTGCCATTGACACTGTTGCCTAAATCTTGCCAATAATCTGGCTTGATTGACTAAAAAAACCCCTCGAAAGAGGGGTTTTTTTACGCTTAGGAAATCTTGTGCATTGAGCATCATCTACATTTAGAATGTCTCACGCTAACTTTATCACCTCAAGTAGCTGTGCTATCCTCACCGCCTTAATTCTAATAGGAGTTTGAAAATGATCAAAAAAATTGCGGCAGTAGTTTTGTTATCGGTTGTTGCTGTACCTGCTTTTGCAGCCAACGAAGGTTTTTATGTGGGTGGGACGTTGGGGAGCGGCAAGTTGGGCGTAACCAGTAACATTGCATTAAGCAAGACTTCAGATTTTGTTTATGGTGGTTTATTTGGCTATCAATACAGTCCCAATTTGGCCGTAGAAATGCAATTTACAGGCATAGGCAAAACAACCGCCGTCAATAGCTCAACCGCAAAAGGAGACGCGCTGAGTTTGGTGGCGGTCGGCGCGTTACCGATCACACGTAATTTTGAACTGCTCGGAAAATTGGGTGCAGCCAGCACAAAAACCACCACCGCAGGCTTTACCAGTCAAGGCACAAGTCGCACGGGTTTAACTTACGGTATCGCTGCGCAATATAGCGTGTCGCAAAGCATCGCCGTGCGTTTAGGTTGGGATAGCTACCCAGCCGCCGTTTTGAATGCGGGGATAAAAACCAATGGTAATGCGAATGTCATTTCGGTGGGTGCCGTATTTAAGTTTTAAGTAGTCATCACCAACAAAAAAGCTGGAGAAATCCAGCTTTTTTGCATTTATGCACTCAAAGCTAAGCTGCTTGAACAGGGATTTTGTCACGCTTATCTTTGATGCGATTGTGCTCGTCCACGTAAACTAATTGCGGATGGAAGTCTTGCAATTCCGCCTCGGTATACATCGCGTAAGTAGCGATAATAAGCAAATCGCCAGGATTCGCTTTGTGTGCAGCCGCACCATTTACCGAAATGAGTCCTGAGCCACGTTGCGCACGAATCGCATAGGTGGTGAAACGTTCGCCATTGGTGACGTTATAAATATCAATTTGCTGATATTCCTGTATATCTGCCGCATCCAGCAAGTCGTCGTCAATCGCACACGAGCCTTCGTAATGCAACTCCGAGTGAGTTACATGCACACGGTGCAACTTGGCTTTTAGCATGATTCTTTGCATGGCATACCCCTTGTAAAATGGGCGCGGATTATATAACAGACTCTGATACCCGACCACCGCTTGCTGTATTTAAATTCAATAAAATAATGGCTTAGCTCGGACACCACATGGAACTTCCCCGATCAGGACGCATTCGGGTAAAATTACCAACTCTAAACATTTATGGAGACGCGTATACGTCATGCTTTTTTGGCATTGATACGTTCACCGCAGAACAATGAGCATTAAATCAGACAAATGGATACGCCGCATGGCGGAACAGCACGGCATGATAGAGCCGTTTGAGCCCAATCAAGTGAAAGAAATAGATGGTAAGCGTATTGTTTCTTACGGGACATCCAGCTACGGCTACGATATTCGCTGTTCCAATGAGTTCAAATTATTCACCAACATCAACAGCACCATCGTCGATCCTAAGAATTTCGATCCTAATTCGTTTGTGGAAGTGAACGGTGACTATTGCATTATTCCGCCCAACTCTTTTGCTTTGGCGCGTACGGTTGAATACTTCCGCATCCCTCGCAACGTCTTAACCATTTGTCTCGGAAAATCGACCTATGCGCGGTGCGGCATTATCGTCAACGTCACGCCCTTTGAACCTGAATGGGAAGGCTATGTCACTCTGGAGTTTTCTAATACCACACCTCTTCCTGCCAAGATTTATGCTCATGAAGGCATTGCTCAAGTGCTGTTCTTTGAATCCGACGAAGTTTGCGAAACCTCTTACAAAGACCGCAACGGTAAATACCAAGGGCAAGTGGGCGTTACCTTGCCGAAAATATAATGACGATGACTCAAGATATTGTCTGGCGATCGCCACAAGGCACGGTGATTGCCTGTGTAGAAAAAAACAAGGTGATGCACGAAAACTTGGTCGAGATTCAACAGGTCTGCCAAGATGCGCTTGATGATGCCGTGTTGATGGGATGTGACCAAGAGCAATTCAGAAGCGTGTTAGCTGTGCTGGTAGGGCAACTTCATAGCGAACATTGGGCACAGGAATAAAGCCAATGTAAATGGCAATTGCACTTCAAACCTCATTTGGCCGCATCAACAACACCCAGCCCCTTCATATCCGTCTTCAGCAGAGTGCGCGCTGGAACCAGTTCGTCTTATGTGGTGCGAATCAATTACCTTGGGTTCGCATCTGCCACATCTCCCACAGCGCATCCTCGAAATTCCGAGCAAAGCGAGGGGCATCGAACAGCGGGGATGCTAGCACTTGTTGCCGCAAATCAGCGCGCAAGGCAGCTAAGTGTTCAAAATTGGACGTGAATGCCACTGCTTTGGCTACATAATCATCTTCATCGGCGGCGACCCAGTCCTGCAATCCAGCGTTGTGGGCGATGCTTGCAGCAGTGAGCGAAATAAATCTGTCACCACGCATGCTCAAAACAGGCACACCCATCCACAGGGCTTCCACGCTGGTGGTGACCCCAGGGAAAGGGAAGGTGTCCAAGGCGATATCAACTTTGTTGTACGTAGCTAAGTGGGCGTCGCGGGAGGGCAGTATCCCAGACAGAAATAGCCGATCAGGTGTAATGCCACAAGCAGCAAAACGCTGGTGGGTCTTCAGGCGAACAATTGGATCATTTAACTGCTTCGTCTTCAGCAACAGTCGTGAGTTTGGGACGGACAGGAGTATTCGCGCCCACACTTGCACTACTGCATCGTTTATTTTGGTCAGGTTGTTGAAACTTCCAAAGGTCACATGTCCCGCTGAAAGTACTGGAAGCGGAGCGACCTTCACAGAGGATGCAGGAATGCCTAGGCACAGGCAACTTTCGGGCATTCGCCACACGGCTTCCGAAAAGTGACTTTCATTTCCTGTAGGAATGGCATGGGGATCACCCAGCACATAATCCATCTCCGTTATTCCAGTCGTGGATGGCAATCCTAGCCATGAAACCTGTACTGGTGCAGGCTTCCAAGCGAACACGGGCAGACGGTTGTGATCCGTGTATCCAGCAAGATCAATCAGGATATGCACGCCGTCGGCATGGATCAGTCGGGCGGCGGCCTCATCACCTTTGCTGGTCAGTGGTTTCCACTCAGAGAAATACGGGCGGATGCGTGCGGTGAGTTCGTCTTCCTTGGGTTGTGTCGGATAAGCAATCAGTTCGATGCGGGTCTGGTCAATATGGGTCAACAGCCCCTCTAAAAAATATCCCACAGAATGCTCGCGCAAGTCTCCCGACACAATACCCACCCGCAGGCGTTCTGGTCGAGCCACACACTGCCAAGCAGAAAAACGCGATGTCACTTTTCTGGCAACGACCTGACCAAATAGGCGTGCTTGTTCGAGATAATATGAGGGTGAATGGCTGGCGGTGTAGTTCAGGGCAAACAACAGATTGTCAAACGCGTCAATGAAGTTGGGTTCAATCTCCAGTGCGCGGCGGTAACTTGCCATCGCACCTTTAAGTTGCCCAAGTTCTTGCAGTTTAAGCCCCAGATTGTTATGTGCTTCGAGGAAATCGGGTTTGATTTTCAGTGCTTCGCGGTAACTCGCCACTGCGTTATCAAGCTGCCCGAGGTCATCCAAGGCTTTGCCTAAGTTGAAATGCGCTTCGACCAGATTGGGTTCGATCTTCAGCGCGAGGCGGAAACTCGCCGCTGCAGCGTCTGGTTTTCCACTGTTCAGTAGCGTATTTCCAGTGTTGTAGAGGTCTCCCAAAATATTGCCCAAGTTGGCATGCACCGCTACCAAATCTGGATTGATCTCCAGCGCATGGCGAAAATTCGCTATCGCGCTGTCTAGTTGCCCAAGTTCTTTCAGGGCAACACCCAGACCACAATGCGCCTCGGCGTAATCGGATTGAATCTCCAATGCCCTGTGGTAGCACGCCACCGCCTCATCAAATTGTCTGTTGCCCAACAGAGCATTGCCCATGTTGAGGTAAGCCCCAGCATAATCAGGTTTGTGTTTGAGCGCATTTCTGAAAGCATCTAGCGCGCCGCCCAAGTCCCCCTTCAACAGCAAAATATTGCCATGATTGAGGTGAGCACGTGCTGGATTCGGTGCCAGCCGAATAGCGTCAAGGTAATGCTGCATCGCTTCGTCGAGCCGCCCCTCCGCCTCAAGAATATGCCCTTCGGCAATTAAATGTGTTGCTTCCTGCTCTGATGCGATTGCTTTGCATCTATCGCTATCTGAAATTGCTTGCCTAGCAGAGCGGAATCGATCGAATATCCACATGTCGTAACCTTTTTCAAGATAGTTTTTATTAAATTAGCAGCTTAGCACGGACAGATTGTATATGAGCAAAAAATTTAAACTACGCAGCCACTCACACCCACTTTTGGCTTTAAAAATGGTGTTTTTTGGGATGAGACTATCAATAAACAGCTTACTTTTATAATTTCCCATTTTTCCCGCTCTTTTCAATATTTACATTCGGTAATGTATAATGTACGACATGTCTATCAACTTGCTTGATGCTCGTGGACGATGTCCAAGTTCGGCTACCGCAGGTGATGTCCTTTTATTCCAGAAATACACTTGGAACACTAACATGATATTTGATTGGTTCAACGTAGTAGAGGTGGTTTCGTTCGCACAGGAAATAGTCCACGAAGTAAATCGGCTGTTTCCCCCTGAAGATCAAAAGGGGAAGGCTATTCCAGTGAAGACATACCAGAATAAGTTCGATAGCATGGTTACTCGCATCCGATCGTTTTCAACGAAGCGAAAATTGAACCTTTATAAAAAGGCAAGACTTCTCAACACGATCAAATGGGAGATGCGAGACGTAGGACACGATGAGATTATCATCAACGAATTTATTTCCTTCATTGCCCCCCTGTTGTGACTCCATAGGTTGCTTTCTTGTTACACGGCTTTCCGTTTACCCGCAAATAATTCTGTAAGATTGTGCCTGTACTGAAACGGTGGCATGTGTTTCGCCTTGGCACATTCTTATCAGAACTTGTTTACGATCTTAGTGATCAGTACTCATGCGCTCTCGAAATCCTCATTTACACGACATAAACTGCGTTTTCTGCGCTGCGCTTCACCCCGTTGACAACCTCTCGCGACAGATCGTAAACAGGTTCTCAGCGAAGCTGAATACATCAGGGATTATGTTGTTGGAATCGTTTCTCAATGTAGATTGATGTCGTCATAACTGGCTGAGTGTAAATTATCGTGCAGTCGAAATCGTATTTATAACCTTGAGCTGGATGGTGTATCTCCGCCCTAGCTTTTGATAGCAACAAATAGTTCCTCGTTGCAACCCATCGCGTCCGTGGTCACGACATAGCCTTAGAGTTTGAGGTGCTTAGCCATCTCAATCATGGTCGCCAGCTCGTGCTTTTTGCCACGACTTGTGTCTTTTGACACCAATGGCTTGCCTGTTTGGGGTTTGAATGCGGTAGCCAGTTGCAAGTCTGAATCGATACCGTCTTGTCGCCCAGCGCAATTGGCTTTAACCCCAACAAGGTGGTGTGGAGGTAAGGGACATCAACAGTGTAAACAACGACTCGAAGGTGTCGTTGTCCAGCAGTTTGGACAAGTGGTTTCTAAGTTCATTCAATACTCAGAAAATACTACACCAATTACCCAAGAAAAATTAGCGTGGACTTATATGTAATTTGCCTGGGGACTTTGATAAAGCACAACATCCTCGTGAAAATACCTTCCTATACCTAAAATGCTGGTGTGGACTATCCCCGCCATGAAAAACGCCTCATTCATAGCGGTTTTGTACTACGCTATAATGCTTTGTGATCGAGTACCTTGGACGAATTGCCTAGACCGAGAAAGACGATCCGCAGCCGCATGTGGTCGTAGCATTGGGGTTCTTAATCACAAACTGCGAACCTTCCAAACTTTCTTGGTAGTCAATTTCAGCTCCGACCAAATACTGGAAGCTCATCGGGTCAATCAACAATTGCACCCCATTTTTATTGAGTACGGTGTCATCTTCATTGGTCACTTCGTCAAAAGTAAAGCCATACTGAAAGCCAGAACAGCCGCCGCCGCTCACAAATACGCGCAACTTTAGGTCTGGGTTGCCTTCTTCTTCAATCAGGCTTTTAACTTTATTCGCCGCATTGTCAGTAAACAACAAAGGGTCTTGTAACTCGGTCATTGCGTTCATTATTTTCTCCTTAGAATGGGTTATTTTGTTTTTGAATCGGTCATTTTTTCTTTCACGTCTGCGACCTTCGCATCCGCAACTTTCTCTGTCGGTGCGATCGTATGAATCATGCGTCCATCTACAATTGCACCTAACTGGATTTCCATGGCTTTGTAATTCACGTCACCCGTGACACGGGCTTTGCCTTGCAGCTCAAGGTATTCAACGGCGGTGACCGTACCATTCACCGTGCCATTGACCACTAGATGACTCACGGTCACCTCTCCATTGACTTGACCTTGCTCACTTAACACCAAGGTGCTGGCTTTGTCTTTGGTACCATAAATATTGCCATTTACACGACCATCTATGCGCATACCACCACTAAAGTGCAAATCACCTTGTATCGTCGTTTCTGCACCAATGAGCGAATCAATCTGACTTTGTGGCTTGCTACTGTTACTGACTTTTTTACCAAACATAAAAACTCCTTAAGATAGATTGACGCTTTGACGTACTTTCGGCTCATGCGCACCTTGCTCAAAAACACGAACTTGGATACTTTCTAACTGCACATCTTGCGACAACTGGATAATCTGATCCACGCGCTGATAATACTTGAATTTAAACTGAAAAGAGACACTCACTGCATCTGACGCTGGGAACATTTGCGTCGTCTTTTGTCCATTTTTAATCAACGTCGCAACAAGTTGATAGTGTCCAACCAGCTCTTTGGCACGCTGCCCCCCTTGCACAAATAGCATCCTAACACGGTACTCTCCTGGCATTTTATCGCGTTCCAAGCGTAGTCGATGCACTGCTAACTCACCTTCTTGGGCGTGTGTAGCGGTCAGGCTCTGAAAAAAGGATAAGTCTTCCTGTAGCTTGGCATTCTCGTCATTGAGCATCTTCAGCTGCTGTAAGGTTTCCTGGCTACTGCCCTGTGCCATTTGGATTTGCCGTTCATACTTCACCAGTTGGCTATTGAGCTGGGTATTTTCCGCGCTTAATTTAGTCACTTGTCCGCGTAACTGGGTTAATTCTTCTATCGTTTCACCACGGTGAAAGCCTGCGAATTGTAGTCCACTATTATAGGCGAACCAAATCAGCCCTGCCGCCCCCAGCACAAACGGCAGCACCAAACTCCAGCGTAAATACCAAGGAATATGTGGGCGGATAGAAACCCTAGGTGCGTAAATGCTGAATCGACGCTTGGCACGTTTCCACATATTACGGCAGCAGCGGCACGATATTCAGTGCCATAGATTCTGGGAAGTCAAACAAGATATTCATATTCTGCACCGCTTGTCCTGCTGCACCTTTGACTAAGTTATCAATCACGGATAACACAACGACCGTGTCGCCACCTTGTGGGCGATGCACGGCGATACGGCAACGATTCGCGCCGCGCACCGAACGCGTTTCAGGATGACTGCCTGCGGGCATCACGTCTACAAAAGGTTCACTAGCATAACGCTGTTCAAACAAAGCCTGTAAATCTATGTCTTGCGTAAGTTTGCCATACAAAGTGGCGTGGATGCCACGTATCATCGGGGTCAGATGTGGCACAAATGTTAGGCCAACCTCGTTACCCACCATGCGCGCCAAGCCTTGCTTAATTTCGGGCAAATGGCGGTGACCTGCAACCCCATAGGCTTTAAAATTATCGCCCGCTTCGGAGAATAAATTGCTAATACCAGCGGTGCGCCCCGCACCTGACACGCCCGACTTGGCATCGGCAATCAAATAACTAGTATCAATCACGCCTGCTTCCAACAGAGGCAACCAGCCCAACTGTACGGCAGTGGGGTAGCAACCAGGATTGGCAATCAATCGCGCTTGTTTGATTTTTTCACGGTTGACTTCAGGCAAACCATAGACCGCTTCCGCCACTAAGTCAGGGCAAGCGTGAGTCATGCCATACCATTTTTCCCATGTAGCGATGTCTTGCAAACGGAAGTCGGCCGCCAAATCAATCACCTTCACGCCCGCATCCAACAACGCCCGCACTTGCTGCATTGCGATGCCATTGGGCGTGGCGAAAAACACCACATCACATTGTTCCAGATGCGCTTCATCGGGATGGGTAAAGGCTAGCTCCACAAAGCCGCGCAAGCTGGGAAACATTTTATTGACCTGCGTACCCGCGTCTGCCCGCGAGGTAATTACTTGTAAATTCACTTGTGGATGCGCCGCTAACAAACGCAACAACTCCACGCCTGTATAACCCGTTCCGCCTACTATGCCTACTTTAATCATTGTCGTCATTCCTGATCGTCATTTATTATTTCCCATCCTTTTGATGGGCTATTTAGCAGGAGCCATCCTAAAACCCTGCGCATCATACAACAAAAAGCCCACGAAAAAGCCGCCCGAAGGCGGCTTTTGCAATACATCCCAGCAAATTAACGCTTGGAGAATTGTTTCCTGCGGCGAGCTTTGCGCAAACCGACTTTTTTACGTTCAACTTCACGCGCATCACGAGTTACCAAGCCAGCGTGTTTCAATACAGGTTTTAAGCTTGCATCGTATTCGATCAAAGCGCGTGTGATGCCGTGACGAACTGCACCCGCTTGACCCGCTTCGCCGCCGCCGCTGACGTTAACCATGATGTCGAATTTGCCCAGTGTTTCGGTCAAAGTCAACGGTTGGCGCACAATCATACGACCTGTTTCGCGTGAAAAGAATACATCAACTGGCTTGTCGTTTACAACGATGTCGCCTTTGCCTGCTTTGATGAATACACGTGCCACCGCGCTTTTGCGACGACCTGTTCCGTAGTTATAAGATACGCTCATGATTACGCTTTCAACAGATTAACGAGTTTAGGTTGCTGCGCTTCATGGGGGTGAGCTGCACCCGCATAAACCCTCATCTTGCGCAACATCGCATAGCCCAATGGGCCTTTAGGCAGCATACCCTTAACCGCTTTTTCTAACACGCGGGCAGGATGACGACCTTGCATTTTGGTAAAGTTTGTTGTGTACAAACCGCCTGGATAACCTGTGTGACGATGATACAACTTAGCTTCCGCCTTATTGCCTGTCACGCGCAGCTTATCCGCATTGACTACAACGACGAAATCGCCTGTATCAACGTGCGGTGTGTAGATTGCTTTATGCTTGCCACGTAAACGTGAGGCAATTTGTGCAGCCAAGCGGCCTAGCACTTGGTCTGCTGCGTCAACCAGAAGCCAGTCGTGCTGGACTTCCTCGGCTTTAGCGGAAAATGTTTTCATAGCCACAATTCCTAATAATTCAATAAGTAAACCTCGAAGGGCGCACATTCTATTGTACGCATGACAACCTGTCAAACCCTTTCTAGCTTTATTATCACACCCTCGCAACCAAAGCACCAGACAACCTGCCATTAGGTCACGAGAAGGCACTAACAAACGGGCTGAATCACACATCCGAGCCTTGCATACAAACCCCAATTAACTCGATGTGCGAATACACACTACCTAAACAAAAGCGATTTTACATGCCTATCTGAAAAGCGTTCCTGATTTGACTAAGGTCGCAGGGAAATGCGTATCTTTTAAAACGTTCAATATAATCAATTTATTGGAGTTATGGTGGGGTGTCCCTAGTGAAATATATCATCATAGAAACGCTTTTCAGATAGGCATTAGATTTTACATCGGATTGGACATTCTATATTAAAACGCAAATAAGCTTGTTTAGGCAAAGTGCTATAATCCGCGCCCGTTTTGAAGGTGCTTTATCTCATGTCTGCCGTATTGAATTTTAAATCCCATCTTGCCCATTTGTTTGCCGAAGCTTTGCGCGTAGTTGCGCCTGAGGCGGAAGTGGCTATCTTGATTGAACGTCCTAAACAAGCATCGCATGGCGATTACGCCTGTAATTTGGCGATGCAGTTGGCGAAACCCTTGCGCCAGTCGCCACGCAATATTGCTCAAGCGTTGATTGCCGCATTGCCTGCATCGGACGTGATTCAAAAAGTCGAAATCGCTGGGGCGGGATTTATCAATGTCTTTATCACCACCGCCGCGAAACAAGCTGTAGTGAAAACCGTGTTGCAAGCAGAATCCGAATATGGACGTGGCAAGGTTGGTGCGGGGCGTAAAGTGCAAGTGGAATTTGTCTCCGCCAATCCTACGGGCCCGCTGCATATTGGTCACGGGCGCGGCGCGGCAGTGGGCGATTGTTTGTGCAACGTGTTGGCGGCTTCGGGTTGGGATGTGACTCGCGAGTTTTATTACAACGATGCGGGTGCGCAGATTGATAATCTGCGGTCATCGGTGCAATTGCGTTGCCAAGGCATTACGCCTGACGATCCATCTTGGCCTGAAAATGGCTATCGCGGCGATTATATTGCTGACGTGGCGCGCAGCTATATGGCACAAGAAACCGTAGAAGCGGACGATCAGCACATCACGGGCAAGGGTGATGTGCATGATGACGAGGCGATTCGGCATTTTGCGGTAGCTTATTTGCGTCGCGAACAAGATCAGGATTTGCGCGCTTTCCGTGTGGGCTTCGATGTATTTTCGTTGGAATCGGCGTTGTATTCCGAAGGCAAAGTCGCCGCGACGGTGGAAAATCTCATCGCCAGCGGACACACTTACGAACAAGATGACGCACTGTGGTTGCGCACCACCGATTTTGGCGATGATAAAGACCGCGTGATGCGCAAAACCGACGGCGGATTTACCTATTTTGTGCCCGATGTGGCGTATCACTTGGATAAATGGCAACGTGGTTTTACCCGCGTGATTAACGAACAAGGCGCGGATCACCATTCCACCATCACCCGCGTGCGCGCTGGCTTGCAAGCCTTGAATGTCGGCATTCCAAAAGGGTGGCCCGATTATGTGTTGCACCAGATGGTGACGGTGTTGCGCAATGGGCAAGAAGTCAAAATTTCTAAACGGGCGGGCAGCTACGTCACGTTGCGCGATTTGATTGACGAAGTAGGCTGCGATGCCACGCGTTATTTCCTTGCGGCACGTTCACCCGATTCGCAACTGGTGTTTGACATTGACTTGGCAACGTCCAAAAGCAACGAAAACCCCGTGTACTACATCCAATACGCCCATGCGCGTATCCAAACCGTGTTGAAACAGTGCGAACCCTTGGTGTTTGGTGATGCAAATGTCGGACTGTTGGACAGCGAAGAAGAAAAAGCAGTATTGCAACAACTGATTGATTACCCAGAAGTCGTTGAGACTGCCGCGCACGATTTAGCCCCGCATTTGATTGCGTTTTATTTAAAAGACTTGGCGGCAGATTTCCATCGTTATTACAATGCCACACGCTTCTTGGTGGATGATGAAGCCATCAAATTAGCGCGGCTGAGCTTGTGTGCAGCGACTGCGCAAGTGATCCATAATGGCTTAGGTTTATTGGGCGTAAATGCACCCGATACGATGTAACAGAAAGAAAACCATGAAAAAGCTTGAAACTGGGAATACGATACTTGGTATTTTGCTAGGCATGCTGGGCGGCATTGCTTTGACTTCAGCCTTGGCGTGGTTAATTTTTAAAAACCCTACTCCTTTTGTAAATAGAAATCAAGTGGTGGCACGAGATTTAAAGCTTCCGCCCAATACCGTTGAAGAATTACTGGCGGCGCAGCGTAGAACGGGGAACCTTGATGCGGTCATCACCCTGAATGGTTATCGAGTTCGTACCAATAGCCGCCATGAAATTTTTGTCACCCCCTTGACAGCATCAGGGGTGAAACCGCAACCTGAAATCCAAGTGGTACGCAAACTAGCGAGCAATGACACGGTCAATAAACAAAATTTTGAATTCTATGAAATTTTGGAACAACGCCATTACCCCGTGATCCCCGCACCTGCGGTACAAGAGCATGCGGTCAGAAACACAGGAGCCGCGCCCATCACCATTTATCCTGCATCTCCTGAACCTGCCACCCCGACGGCTAATGTCGCGGAAGAAAGACCGCTGGTAACGATCAATCCTTCATCCAATAGGGTTGCTGTAATCAAACCCGTTGCACCTGATCGCCCACAGAATGTCCCTTTTGTCAGTAATAAAGTAACGGCATCTACTGATGCGCCTCATCATGCCGCCTCGCAGGTAGCCAGCACCCCGCCTGTTAAATCTTTGACGACTCAAGCGAATAAAACACCCACAACCCCTCCCTCTCAAACGGAGAGTCAATTGACTTATTTGGAAGTAGAATTCTTTCCCGATTATGATGGCGCAGCCAAATTGCAACAAAAATTACTGGAAAAGGGGCTACCAGTTCACCTCAAAGAACAAAAGTACTTGAAGAAACGTGCGGGCTACACCGTGGCTATCGGCCCTTATTCCGACCAAAAATCCCTAACCAGTGCAAAAGCAAAATTGCATGCACTTGGCATGAGAGCCAGCGCGCAAATCCAATAGTCATTCCCTATTTTTAACTGAAGGAGTTTACACATGAAGAATTTGATGCATCGTTTGTTACTTGCAACCACTTTACTGTTCAGCACCACGGCATTCGCCGATTCGCAATTAGGTAAAGATTATGTACTGATGAGTCCATCTCAACCCACCAGCAACCAAAAGATCGAAGTGCTGGAATTCTTCTTCTATCAATGCTCACACTGCTTTCACCTACACCCATTCTTGATGGAGTGGGAAAAAACCATGCCTAAATACGTTGAGTTACATTATGTACCCACCATGTTCAACGCTTCCACCGAACCATTAGCGCGTACTTTTTATGCCCTAGAAGGTTTGGGCCAACTCAAACAAGTGGATGATGCGATTTATCAAGCGATACACGTGCAGCAAGCAGAGTTGTTTGATTTAAACTCCATTAGCCCATTGGTCGTTAGGAATGGCGTGGATAAAGATAAATTTGCAGCGGCTTTCAACTCATTTACCGTGAACAGCAAAGTCAATCAAGCTAAGCAAATGATCCGCACCTACAAAATTCAAGGTACGCCCACCTTGGTCGTGGCAGGAAAATATGTGATTACCCAACAACAACCGCAAGATGTGCCGCGTATTTTGAATGATGTCATCGCCAAAGTTCGCCAAGAGCGAGGCATGACCACAAGGCCAGTCGCTGCGCCAGCAAAGAAACACACTCACTAACAGCCCGCTAAACCTTAACGAACCAACTTTGCCCGTGTGAATAATGACTGATTCACACGGGCTTGTCTTTTATGCCCCTCACTTCCCCAACCTCCCGTGTCGTTATCAGCGGCGCATCCAGTGGTATAGGACTCGCCTTGGCGCGTCGTTATTTGCAAACTGGCGCGCACGTTGCCGTTTATGCCCGTCGTGGCGAATTACTGCAAACGCTATGCGATGAATTTCCCGAACAGGTTTATCCCTACACGCTGGATGTAAGAGATACCACTGCGCTGCAACATGCCGCACAAGACTTTATCCAGCACGTCGGTTGCCCAGATATTGTCATTGCCAACGCAGGCGTAAGTGTCGGCACGTTGACCGAATATCCCGAAGACCTAGCCGCATTCCAACAGGTCATGGACATCAACGTTTTGGGCATGGTCAAAACCTTCCAACCGTTTATTCAGCCTATGCGCAGCGCAGGACGAGGTACTTTTGTCGGCATTGCCAGCGTGGCAGGTTTTCGCGGTCTACCAGGTGCAAGTGCCTACTCCGCCTCTAAAGCCGCAGCCATCAGCTATTTGGAGTCGCTCCGTGTGGAATTGCACGACAGCGGCGTAAAAGTCGTCACGATTTGTCCTGGTTACATCAGCACACCGATGACCGCGATCAACCCCTATCCCATGCCATTTATTCTCGCTCCCGATGAAGCTGCCCGCCGTATGGCTCGGGCCATTGCCCGACAAACCCGCTTTACGGTGATCCCGTGGCAAATGGGCATCGTAGGAGGCGCGCTGAAGTTGCTCCCACGTTGGCTATACGACAGCCTATTTGCCCACGCACCGCATAAACCGAGAGTTACAGGTAAGTGAATACTTACAAATAAAATATGTTCATCCTGTCTTTGATGGAGGATAGACGACATGCTTTATCTCTCAAGTCAAAAACAACAGATTACCTTTGAACGCTCGGCGATGATTAGCCGTAGGAATGGATTGATCCGCACGGTCTTGGCGGGTGCGGCATCTCCAAAATGAACATTAAGGCGCGGAATATCTGGGTAAAGTGTGCGATTGGGAGACACGACCACGTCCATGCCTGCGGTTAAAGTCTCGGGATAGTGACAAGCAAGGACTTTGGTTTTCACTGGAGAATGCTGAAAAAAGAACTGGCCACAAGGAGACCCAAATGAAACGCAACTTATTTGATGAATTACAGGAAGGTTTTACCGCACTAGAAGCGGCTCGCACGGGCAAAATCACCTTGCGCGAACACCTCGTTGAAAAAAAGCCCGCGCCACAAATCACCCCAGATGAATTGCTGAACTTACGCGAAAAACTCAACCTTTCCCGCACTGTATTCGCCCGCTACCTGCGCACCAACGAACGCACCTTGGAAAACTGGGAACAAGGACGTGCTCCCCCCAACCCCCAAGCCGCAACCTTAATTCGCTTGGTAGAACGCTATCCCGATACCGTTGAACGCTTGGCGATGAATTGAGGTGGGGCGGATTGCTTTGCAGTGAATCCATCTGACGAATCGAGATAAATCGGCAATAATGCACGACCTTGCAACAACAGGAACATGCTGATGAGCCCCACCGTATTTCGTGAACGCGGCTACCGTTTTTATTTTTTCTCGCGGGAAGAATCGCGTATGCACGTCCATGTTGCGCACGCGGACGGCGAAGCTAAATTTTGGCTTGAGCCTATTATTGAACTCGCACAAAACTTTGACTTATCTGCCCAAGTGCTAAAAGAAGCCGCAAACCTTGTTCAATCGCATCAAGAGGAGATAAGCCATGCTTGGCACACCCACTTCCCCCGTTGAAATCCAAGGCATTTCCAAACACGGATTTTGGTTATTGCTGGACGAAGCCGAAGAACTATTCGTGCCATTCACCGCATTCCCGTGGTTTCAACGCGCCTCCGTCGAACAAATTTTCCAAGTCCAACGCCCCCGTCCGCATCACCTGTACTGGGAAGCGTTGGATATAGACCTTGATGTTGAGTCGATTCGCTGTCCAGAAAAGTTTCCATTGGTGGCGAGGGGTTGAAAGAGGTTTGAAGTTTGGTAGGGCGGGTTCGCGTAGCAACCCGCCGAATGAAGTGAAATATGGCGGATTGTTTTGCGGCGAGTCCACCTTGCTGGGGCGATAAGTGCTTTCGATCAGCAACGCTAAATGGTTATTTATATCTTTCAAGGAGTATCAATTTTGAGTAAAGTCATTACCAAATTAAAACTTCACAACTTCAAACGTTTTCGCGAATTCGTTGTTGATTTTTCGGAGGACATGAATTTACTCATTGGCGATAATGAATCGGGTAAAAGCTCAATTCTTCAATCTCTAGATTTGGTAATGAGCGGGAGCAGAAGCAAGTTGGAGACCTTGGGGCTGGAAAGCCTTATGAACGCAGAAGTCGTCAAGGAATTTCTCGCTGGTTCAAAGTTCTACAACGACCTTCCTGTGATGTGGGTCGAGATTTATCTAAATGAACAGAATAATCCCGACCTGAATGGAAAAAATAATACGCAAGATGCTAATTATGACGGCTTAAAACTTATTTGTGAGCCAATGATTGAGTTCGGAACTGAGATTGCAGATATCCTAAAAGGCTCAGAACCCAATTTCCCCTTTGAGTACTACTCAATTAATTTCAGAACATTCCAAGGTGGTTCATACACGGGTTATCGTCGCTTCATAAAGCATCTATTATTGGATGGGTCGCAGATCAACAATGAATACGCTACCCGTGAATATGTAAAGGATATGTATCTGGCTAGGGTTGAAGAGCGCGAAAAACCTAAACATCGTAATGAGTACAGAAAACACAAGACCTTGTTCCGAGATACTGTTCTGAGTGAGCTGAATGGGAGGCTTGATACATACAAGTTTTCAGTTACAACGAATAGTAAATCTAACTTGGAAGTTGATTTAACGATTACGGAAAACGATATACCAATTGAGAACAAAGGGAAGGGGCGACAATGTTTTATCAAAACTGAATTTGCTCTACAACGCAGTAGTGCTGGCAACCCGCTTGATCTTCTGTTGCTTGAAGAGCCAGAAAATCATTTAAGTCACACAAACATGAAAAATCTTGTCGGCATGATTGCGGGGACAAAAGACAAGCAGTTAATCGTAACAACACATAATAGTCTGATTTGTACTCGACTTGATCTCCGTAAAGCAATCATGCTTAACAGTTCGAGCGATGCGCCCGCAAAGCTTCACGAACTGCCCAATAGTACTGCTGATTTTTCATTAAAGCACCCGATAACAACATTCTTGAGTTCATTCTCTCAAAAAAGGTTGTGCTTGTTGAAGGTGATGCGGAATACATATTGATGGATGCCTTTTGTATGAGTGTCACGGGTAAGGCACTGAATGATGCTAACTTTCATGTAATTTCAGTGGGAGGGACTAGTTTCAAAAGATACCTTGATCTCGCCAAATTGCTAAATATCAGGACAGCCGTTATTCGCGACAATGATGGAGATTTTCAAAAGAACTGCATCGAAAACTACAAGAACTACGAGATGGAAAACGCAAAGGTTTTCTTTGCGAGTAATGATACACAAAAAACTTTTGAGATTTGTATGTACGAGACAAACAAAACCTTGTGCGAAGCGTTATTCACCAATAATCATATCAAATCGCCTCCGCAGGAGTACATGTTAGCCAACAAAGCGGAAGCTGCACTGAGACTGCTAAAAAATCACAAACCAGCAGAATTGATTGCCCCTGATTACATTAAGGAAGCCCTAAAGTGGATAGCCGCGTAATTTTGTCCGTGGCGGGTTCAGGAAAAACCAGGCATATTGTCGAGTCACTAAGAACATCAGGGCGATCCTTGGTAGTTACATATACTGAAAACAACTACAAAAACCTGCATGATCGCATCTCTTCCGAGTATGGGTGCATACCTGAACGCATTCGTCTATACACATACTTCACTTTTCTTTATTCATTCTGCTTACGGCCATTTCTTGGTGATAAGCTAAAAGTGAGGGGAATAAATTGGGATGTGCCGCCAGAGTTTACTCAAAAACTTTCAAGAACTGATGAGCGATACTATTTCGACAAAAGCCGAAGACTGTACTACAGTCGAATAGCGAAGTTATTGATTGAAAAAAAGGTTGTAGCAGACATTCAATGTCGGCTATCTAAATACTTCGATAGCTTCTTTGTTGACGAGGTTCAAGACTTTGCTGGACATGATTTCAATATATTAAGTGAGCTTGCAGCATCAAACGTTTGCGCACGGTTGGTAGGTGATTTTTACCAGCATACTTATGATACTAGTCGTGATGGCAGTGTGAACAAGAACTTACACAAAGAATTAGCGGCTTACAAGAAAACGTGGGAGAAGTATGGCTGTGTTATTGACGACAAGCTACTTAGAAAAAGTTACCGATGCAGCCCAACCGTTTGTGATTTTGTTAGTAATAAACTTGGGATAGCTATTACAAGTCATCGCGAAGACGCAACAAAGGTTGAATATGTCGATAGTGAGGAGCAAGCAGATCAGCTATTTAATCGGACGGACATAGTCAAATTGTTTTATCAGTCGCACGATAAGTACCCTTGCTTTTCAGACAACTGGGGGGCATCGAAAGGAATGGATAATTTCGGTAGTGTTTGTGTCGTATTGAATGACAACACCGATAAATTTTATAAAAAGGATCAATTAACTTTGCTTCCATCCCTGACGAAAAATAAACTTTATGTAGCATGTACACGCTCTAGAGGAGACATTTACTTTGTGCCAGAAAAGTATTATCGAAAATTTAAGAGTTAATACTACAGCTAATTTCGGAAAAATCCACAATTCCACCATGACCCGCACCGAAACCCTACAACTGCTCCACCAACACAAAGCGCACTTAGTGGCGCAGTTTGGCGTAACCCGTCTCGCGTTGTTTGGCTCAACGGCGCGGGATGTGGCGCGGGCGGATAGTGATGGTGTGGGTGGCGTTCCAAAAATAGCCAGAGGGAAATAACATGAGCGACACCCCTATCAGTCTGACCCCGCCGCCTGCAGGCTATGCTGATTGGTTGGCTGACTTAAAAAGCCGCATCCATAGCGCGCAGCAACGTGCCGCGCTGGCGGTGAACCGTGAGCTGGTGCTGCTGTATTGGCAAATCGGGCGGGATATTTTGATGCGGCAAGCCGAGCAGGGTTGGGGTACCAAAGTGATTGAACGGTTGGCGCATGATTTGCGGGTGGCGTTTCCTGAGATGAAGGGGTTTTCGCCGCGCAATCTCAAATACATGCGCGCTTTTGCCGAAGCGTGGTCGGATGCGGAGTTTGTGCAAGCGGTGCTTGCACAATTGCCTTGGTATCATCAATTGGCACTTTTGGACAAATTGCCAGGCCCTGCAACTCGGCGTTGGTACGCGATAAAAGCGATTGAAAACAACTGGTCGCGCAATGTTTTGGTGATGCAAATCGAAAATCGTTTGTTGGAACGCAGCGACAGGACGTTGACCAACTTTGAACTCAGTTTGCCTAAACCACAATCGGATTTAGCACGGCAGTCACTCAAAGACCCTTACCGATTCGATTTTTTGGGACTGACCGACAAAGCCCAAGAGCGCGAAATTGAGAACGCCCTCGTCAAACACGTCACCGAATTTTTGCTGGAATTGGGTGCGGGCTTTGCCTTTGTGGGGCGGCAGGTGTTGTTGGATGTGGCGGGGGATGAATTTTTTATCGACTTGCTGTTTTACCACCTCAAGTTGCGCTGCTATGTGGTGATTGAGCTCAAAGGTGGCAAATTCAAGCCTGAACATTTGGGGCAATTAAGTTTTTATCTCACGGCGGTGGATGAGCAAATCAAGCATCCGCAAGATAGCCCCACCATCGGTTTGTTATTGTGTCGCAGCAAAAACAAAGTGGTGGCGGAATATGCACTGCGCACCAATACCCAGCCGCTAGGGGTTGCCGAATACGAATTGCTGAACGCCCTGCCCGCCGAATTACAAACCAGTATGCCCAGTATCGAACAGATTGAACGCGAACTGGCGGGCTGCGACACATTGATAGAGGACGATGCGGAATAGTTTGCGACCCCTTGCACCCCGAACTGCATCCGTTTATTGAAAAGGATTGGTCAATGCCTGAAACGCGCATAAAATTCTGCGATTCGGCATTTTGTATTAAAATCCACGCACGACTCCCCCTTTAACCGTTCGGTTTAGCCGATATGCTTTTAGGGCGACAGACCGCTGCAAGGCGGTCTTGTCATTTTTGGATGATTGCATTGAAAACATAATAGGAGCAACAGAGTGAAATGTGAAAAGTGAAACAAAACGCTGCACGCCCACCCATTTCACCTTTCACCTTTCACTTTTCACCTCGCCTCTTCTCCCTTAACCCTTCCCCCTTCTCAAAAAAAACATGGACTACCCCCGCGCGCTAAACCCTAAAAATTCCGTCGTTGTCGAGGCCTGTGCGGGCAGCGGGAAGACTTGGCTGTTGGTGTCGCGCATTGTGCGGCTGTTGTTGGAGGGCGTGCCGCCGAGTGAGATTTTGGCGATCACGTTTACCCGTAAGGCGGCGCAGGAAATGCAGGGGCGGTTGCGGGATTGGTTGTATGAGTTGGCGACCAAGGACGATGCGTATTGCCGTGCATTTTTGTTGCAACGAGCAATCGCACCGCAGGAGTTGGACGTGATGTTGCCGCGTGCGCGCCGTTTGTATCAGGCGTTTTTGTTGGCGCAGCCGCCGTTGACCATCAACACCTTTCATGGTTGGTTTATGCAGATTTTGAAACGTGCGCCGTTGAACGCGGGGGCGGGCGGGGTGTCGTTGTTGGAACAAACGGGGGCGTTGTGGCAGGAGGCGAATCAGCTCTTTTTGGAAGGGCTACAAAAACAACCTGACGGCGAAACCGCGCAGGCGATGTTGTGGTTATTCAAAGAATTAGGCTTGAGCAACACCCAAGATTTGCTATCGACTTTTGCCGCCAAGCGCAGCGAATGGTGGGCGTTTACGGCGGGGCAGGATGATCCTGTGGCGTTTGCCATGACACAGGCGGCATTAAGTGTACCGAAGGATGATCCTGTGGCTGCGGCATTTGCGAATGTCATTTTTGCCAACCAAGTTCATGCCTTTGCGGGGGTGTTAAACGCCAGTGCCGCGCAAAAAACCAAGGCTGCGAATTTATTGAATGCCTTGGAAGCGCATGATTTTGCCGCGTTGTGGGCGGAATGTTTTACGCAACAAAATAAACCGCGTTCGCTCAAAGCCAACAAAGGACAGGATGCGGATGCGTTTCTCGCTACTGGCGAGACGTTGGTCTCGGCGTTGTTGTCGGTGGAAGAACAGCGTGCCGCGCAAAAAATAGCCCAATTGAATGTGGCGGGGCTGCGTTGCGGCGCGGCGTTGTTGGATTGCTATCAGCAGTTGAAAAGCCCCGCGTTGGACTTTACCGATTTGGAATGGCGAGTGCGGCAATTGTTAGTGAATAGCGACCACGCCGAGTATTTACAATACAAGTTGGATAGCCGCTATCGCCATGTTTTATTGGACGAATTTCAAGATACCAACCCGTTGCAATGGCAAATTTTGCAAGCGTGGTTTGATGCTTCAAAAGCGGTGGGTAGTTTACCGACGGTGTTTGTGGTGGGCGATCCCAAGCAGTCGATTTACCGTTTCCGCCGCGCCGATGCGCGCTTGTTTGGCGTGGTGCGCGAGCAATTGCGAAAATCGGGCGCGATTTGTTTGTCGCAAAACACCACGCGCCGCAACGCGCCTGCGATTTTGGCGGCGGTCAACGGCGTGTTTTTGCCTTTGGCGCAACGGGGGGAGGGCGAAGCGCAATATGACGGTTTTGAAAATCATCTGTCCGCGCAGCAAAACTTGGCGGGCTGGGTGGAGGTGTTGCCTTTAGCGGAAGCCGAAGATTCGCCCGAAGTCGTGCTGACAGGCGAGTTGCGCAATCCCTTGTTGGAATCCTTTCCCGCTGCGGCAGCGGGCGCACGCGAGGGCGAGGCGGCGCAGTTGGCGGACAAAATTTTGGAAATCGTTGGGCAGTGGCAAATTAACGACGAAGGCACAACCCGTCCCGCTGAATTTGGCGACATCATGGTGTTGGTGCGCCGTCGCACGCATTTGAAAATCTATGAAGCCGCGCTGCGCGACCGCCATATTCCACATTTGACTTCGCGCCGTGGCGGATTGTTGGACACGCTGGAAGCCTTGGATATTCAGGCTTTGTTGACATTTTTGATGACACCATTCGCCGATTTGCCGCTGGCGCACACGCTGCGTTCGCCGATTTTTGGCTGTTGCGATGAAGATTTAATGACGGTGGAAGCCGTACCCGAAGCGAAAACGTGGTGGCAAAAATTGCAACGATTGGTTGAATCAGGCAACGCCACGCCGACTTTGCAACGGGCGCATGACTTGTTGGCGGACTGGTTAAACTGGGCAGAAAAGCTGCCTGTGCATGATTTATTGGACAAAATTTATTTCCAGGGTGATGCCCAAGCGCGTTATGCCGCTGCTAGTGACGATGCGTTGCGCGCCACGGTGTTGGCGAATTTGCAGGCGTTTATCGAAATCGCGCTGGACATCGACGCGGGGCGTTATCCTAGTTTGTCGGGCTTTTTGCGTACATTGGCGGAGCTGCGCCAAGCCGACGACAACGAATCGCCCAACGAAGGCACGGTCAGCCAAACAGGCAACGCGCTGCGCATCTACACGGTGCACGAATCCAAAGGATTGGAAGCCCCCATCGTGTGGCTGTTGGACAGCAATATCAAACCGCCCGCAGACCGAGGATTTGACGTGTTGGTCGATTGGCAAACCGACTCCGACCGCCCCACGCATTTTTCGCTTTACACCGACAAAGCCAGTCATGGTGCGGCGCGTGCACCGTTTTTCGCCACCGAAGAAAAACTCGCCGAACGCGAAAATCTCAATTTGCTCTATGTTGCCATGACCCGCGCTAAACAAATTTTATTCGTCAGCGGCAATGGCAAATTGCTGGAAAATAGCTGGTATCAACGGGTGAGTGAGGCAGTTGGCGAACAAATCACTGCGCCAAACTTATGTGCTGGCGACCCCCTTCCCCCTTCTCCCTTCTCTCTTCCCGCGCAATCCGCGCCCGTGGATTTTGATTCGCGTTTAACGCAACCTTTGCCGACAGGTAATATCAAGCCGAATCAAACCGACGCGCAACGCTATGGGATTTGGTTGCATAACTTACTGGAAAAACTCACCGAATCACACGGTGATGTGGCGGATTTACAGAGCGAATTGCAAATCCATGAAGCGCATTTTTCTGACTTATTGGTGCAAGCACAACATATACTTGCCGCGCCGCATCTGGTCAAATTCTTTGATGCTACGCAACATCAAGCCGCCAGCAATGAGGTCGCTTACGTCAACGCCGACGGTGAATTGCGCCGCATGGACAGGATGGTGGAATTTGATGATGAAATCTGGGTTCTGGATTACAAATCAGGCAATCCCAGCGAAGCCCCGCGCTATCACCCGCAATTGCACGAATACCGCGCTGCCATGCAAAGCGTGTATCCCCATAAAACCGTGCGCAGTGGGCTGATTTTTGGCGGAGGGGAATGGGTGGAGGTGGCGTAAGCCATTATTTAGCTGCTAAATAGCTATTTAAGTGTCAACGGGAATAGAGAGGGGGCACTATGCCCCATACGACATGATTCATGTCTACCTCAACTACTTTCGGTAGTCTATTATGACTAAACTGTTATCCGCAATGATCGCTACTGTTTCGTTTGCTGCTGTTGCAGCTAATGCACCTGCTAAGCACGCTCATCATGCTAAGAAGGAAAGAAAAAAGGAAGAGCATAGGGAAAGTAAGAAGCGAAGGAGATGCACGCTAGGTAATCTAAGTCATACCCAAAAGCCAAGTTCACTTTGTTTTATTGAAAAGGCAATAACACCAAAATTTCACTAACAAAGTATAGACCCCTCGAATCGCCATCACCTCTGCCATACCCGCTATATCACCAAATATCCACCTAATAGGCTTTCCAGCAAATACAGTATGCTGGATACCCCATGCCAGAGCTTAAAACTTAAGGCGAGCGGGTTTTGCATAATATCCAACGGCAAAACCTGTGCTTTCATATCCGCCTACATGGGTTGGATGAAAATTGCAGCGAAAGAGTCATCAGCAGCTAGGTACCAAAAAGCATACAGACATCACGCAGCACGATAGACTTATCCCCTTCCAACATTCCTGCCTAATGTCGATCAAGTTAGGCAACAGAGCAGGGACGACGAAGTAGGCAACGCGCCAGAGTTCGCCCCCCAAGCGGGGGCGTAAAGTGAATTACACCGCCAAGCCCTTTTCATCAAACATGCCTTCAAACAGTATGGAGCTAAGATAACGTTCGCCTGAGTCAGGCAATATCACCACGATGGTTTTGCCTGCATTTTCGGGACGTTGTGCCTGACGGACTGCGGCAGCCACAGCAGCACCACAGGAAATCCCAGACAAAATGCCCTCTTCTTGCGCCAACCTACGGGCATACAACACCGCATCTTCGTTGCTGACTTGCGTGATTTCATCAACCAACGATAAATCCAGGGTGTCAGGTACAAAACCTGCACCGATACCTTGTATTTTGTGAGGGGCAGGCTTAAGTGCTTCCCCTGCTCGACGTTGGCTCAATACAGGACTCGCAGCAGGCTCCACCGCAACCGTGGTGATAGCTTTACCTTGAGTCTGTTTGAAATAGCGTGTGACCCCTGTAATCGTTCCTCCTGTCCCCACTCCCGCCACAAATATGTCCACTTGCCCATCTGTGTCCTGCCAAATCTCAGGGCCTGTGGTGGCTTCGTGTATACCAGGATTGGCGGGATTTTTGAACTGTTGCAACAACACGTAGCTTGCATCAGAGGCGGCAATTTCTTCGGCTTTCGCAATGGCACCACTCATGCCCTTAGCACCTTCAGTGAGGACTAACTTTGCGCCATAAGCCAACAACAGCTTGCGACGCTCCAAGCTCATGGTTTCAGGCATGGTTAAGGTCAAAGGGATACCACGGGACGCACACACAAATGCAAGCGCAATGCCCGTATTACCGCTGGTAGGTTCGATAATTTGTTTACCCTCGCCCAATACGCCGCGCCGTTGCGCATCATCCACCATCGCAACGCCAATACGGCATTTCACAGAATACGCGGGATTCCGTCCTTCGATTTTGGCGAGCAGGGTCGCAGGTGCGCCGTCAGCAATACGATTTAAACGTACCAGCGGCGTGTGACCAATGGAAAGCGAATTATTGGCAAACCAGTTTGACATGACAAACTCCTAAGATAGAAAGGACACTATTCTACTTGGCAACTACACGAAATAAACGATCTGTATGCAATATAATGACGTAAAAAAAGCCAGAATAGTCTGGCTTTTTAGGTATGACATACTGATTACAACTTACTCTGCATCAACCGCTTCTGCATCCACTGGGCGATCCATCAATTCGATGAACGCCATCGGTGCATTGTCGCCCTGACGGAAACCGCACTTAAGGATACGCAAATAGCCGCCATTACGCGCTGCATAACGTGGGCCCAGCTCGTCAAACAACTTCACCACCATTTCACGATCACGCAAACGCGCAAACGCTAAACGACGATTTGCCAAACTTGGGTTTTTGCCCAGTGTCAGGATAGGTTCTGCAACACGACGCAGTTCCTTCGCTTTTGGCAGAGTTGTCTTGATGAGTTCGTGACGCAACAACGAAACAGTCATGTTGCGAAACATTGCCAGACGATGGCTACTGGTACGGTTGAGTTTTCTTAAACCTGAACGGTGACGCATAATTTACCTTTCTTACTATTCTGATGGCTTGTTGAGTAATCCGTTAAACAACGGGAACAGGCCAGTTTTCCAGCTTCATACCCAACGACAAATTATGTTCGGCAAGAACCTGTTTAATTTCATTCAATGACTTACGACCCAAGTTCGGGGTACGTAGCAAATCGTTTTCGGTGTATTGAATCAAATCGCCAATATAGTGAATACTTTGTGCTTTCAGGCAGTTAGAAGAACGTGGGGTTAATTCCAAGTCATCCACTGGACGCAGCAAAATAGGATCAACTTTAGGAGCTTGTACCTTTTCAACTACGGGTTCAGTGCCTTCTAGTGCAGCAAATACCGAGAACTGATCAACCAAAATACGCGCTGCATTGCGAATAGCTTGTTCAGGATCAATCGCACCATTGGTTTCGATTTGCATCACTAACTTGTCAAGGTCAGTACGCTGTTCAACACGCGCACTTTCAACTGCATAGCTCACCCGATTGACAGGGCTAAATGATGCGTCCAATGCGATATGACCGACTGCACGCGTTTCATTTGGCATTTGACGTGAAATCGCTGACACATAACCACGACCTTGCTCAACCTTAATCTGCATGTCCAGCTTACCGCCAGCCGTCAGATGAGCAATCACGTGATCTGGATTAACCACTTCCACATCTGCATGACCGCTGATGTCCGCCGCAGTCACCACGCCTTGACCTTCTTTTTTCAAAGTCAAAACGAGTTCTTGCATGTTATGCAGACGCAATACCACGCCTTTAAGATTCAACAGCAAATCTACGACATCTTCTTGCACGCCATCGAGCGTTGCGTACTCATGCAGCACACCAGCAATTTTTACTTCAGTTGGGGCTGCACCTGCCATCGAAGACAACAGAATACGACGCAAAGCGTTGCCCAATGTGTGACCATAGCCGCGTTCAAAGGGCTCCATCACCACTTTTGCTTTGGTATCAGAAATTCTTTGCACATCAATAATGCGCGGCTTTAAAAATTCATTGTTAGGCATAAGCTACTCCGCGTGGATTACTTGGAATACAACTCAACCACGAGATGCTCGTTGATGGTTGCAGGTAATTCAGCGCGCTGGGGCTTGGCCTTAAATGTTCCTTTGAATGCCTTAGTATCCATTTCCAACCATTCTGGAAAACCACGTTGTTCAGCTGCTGCAAGAGCCGCCTTGATACGCAATTGTGCTTTGGATTTTTCAGCCACTTCAACCACATCACCAGGACGCACTTGGTACGAAGGAATATTGACACGCTTACCGTTAACCAGCACGGAATTGTGACGTACCACTTGACGTGCTTCAGCACGTGATGCGCCGAAACCCATACGGTAGGAAACGTTATCCAAACGAGATTCCAAAATTTGCAACAGGCTTTCACCTGTGATACCACGCTGACTTGCCGCTTGTTTGTAAGTCAAACGGAATTGCTTTTCCAATACGCCGTAGATACGACGTACTTTTTGCTTTTCACGCAACTGTGTGCCGTACTCGGACAAACGGTTATTTTTCTTTTGTCCATGCTGACCAGGCGGATAAGCGCGACGCTCAACAGAACATTTATCGGTGAAACACTTTTCGCCTTTCAGAAACAGCTTTTCGCCTTCACGGCGGCACTGACGGCACTTTGGATCAAGATTTCTAGCCAAGATTGACTCCCAAAAAATTAAATACGACGCTTTTTAGGCGGACGGCAACCGTTGTGCGGAACCGGGGTAATATCAGAGATGCTAGTGATTTTAAAACCAGCAGCATTTAATGCACGCACAGCGGACTCACGTCCAGGACCAGGTCCCTTGATGCGAACTTCAAGATTTTTAACACCACATTCAGCCGCAGACTTACCCACCACTTCAGCCGCAACCTGCGCAGCAAAAGGTGTGCTCTTACGTGAGCCTTTGAAACCCATCGCGCCGCTTGTAGACCAAGCCAAAGCATTGCCTTGGCGATCCGTGATCGTAACGATAGTGTTGTTGAATGAAGCGTGAACGTGTGCAATACCTTCAGCGACGTTCTTTTTAACTTTTTTACGCACTTTCGTGCTTGGCTTAGCCATAATCTAATCCTCTAAAGCGTTATAGCAAATTACTTTTTAGCACCCGCAATCGCCTTGCGCGGACCCTTACGGGTACGAGCATTGGTGCGTGTACGCTGACCACGACATGGCAAGCCACGACGATGACGGAGACCACGATAACTACCCAAATCCATCAGACGCTTGATGTTCATCGTCGTTTCACGACGAAGATCACCTTCCACAGTAAACTTCGCAACCTCTTCGCGCAGCTTTTCAACTTCTGCGTCAGTCAGGTCTTTCATCTTGGTGGTGGGATTCACGCTTGCTCCAGCGCAAATACTTTGCGAACGAGTGCGCCCGATACCGTAAATTGCAGTCAAAGCAATAACGGCGTGTTGATGATTGGGGATGTTGACCCCTGCAATACGTGCCATGCAGCTACCCTATATTTGAAAAACGAAAATTATAACACTCAAAGCCAACTTTATTCAATTAACCTTGACGTTGCTTATGGCGTGGTTCAGTGCAAATCACACGCACCACGCGTTTACGAATAACGATCTTACAGTTGCGACAGATTTTCTTTACAGATGCTTGAACTCTCATTTTCTTCTCCTAAATTGAGGAGCAATACCAGTTTTAATTTTGGCATAATTCATGCCTCATGTATCTAGTTTCACTCCCAACGCTACTATTTGGCGCGGAATACAATTCGCGCCTTGCTTAAATCATATGGCGTTAACTCAACAGTCACTTTGTCTCCTGGCAGAATGCGGATATAGTGCATGCGCATTTTTCCAGAAATATGACCTAACACAACATGACCGTTTTCAAGTTTGATTCGGAATGTCGCATTTGGCAACGACTCCTCAATCTCACCCTGCATCTGAATAACATCTTCTTTAGCCATTAGCGTAAATTCCCGCCTTTAAAATTTGCCTTTTTGAGCAAATTTTCGTATTGATGAGTCATCAAATACGACTGCACCTGTGCCATAAAATCCATCGTGACCACCACAAGAATCAATAAGGAAGTACCACCGAAGTAAAACGGCACATTCCAATTGATTACCAAAAACTCAGGTAACAAACACACTAAGGCAATATAGACCGCACCAATCAATGTCAGGCGCAACATAATCTTTTCAATGTATTTTGCAGTGTGCTCACCTGGACGAATACCTGGTAAAAAGGCTCCACTTTTCTTCAAATTATCAGCTGTCTCTTTCGGACTAAATACCAATGCCGTGTAAAAGAAGCAAAAGAAGAATATAGCAACTGCATATGCAATCACATACACAGGCTGACCAGGTGACAACATCTGGCTAAAGTCTTTCAACCAACGCCAGCCATGGCCATCACCCACCCACCCTGCAATCGTTGCAGGAAACAGAATGATACTTGATGCAAAGATCGGTGGAATCACCCCAGCCATATTAAGCTTCAAAGGAAGATGAGACGCTTGCCCACCATACACCTTGTTACCAACCTGACGTTTGGCATAGTTGACCAACACTTTACGCTGCCCGCGTTCAACAAAAACCACCAGTGCAGTGACAGCTACAGCACCGATCATTAAGAAAAGTACCAAGGGTATCGAAAATGCACCTGTACGCGCCAACTCAAGCGTACTACCAATCGCAGTAGGCAAGCCTGCTGCGATACCTGCGAAGATGATTAAAGATATACCATTTCCCAATCCACGCTCAGTAATTTGCTCACCTAACCACATCAAGAACATCGTCCCTGTTACCAGCGTAAAAACCGATGTCAATTGGAACATTAAACCAGGTGAAGGTACTAAACCAGGCTGAGCCTGCAAAGCAACAGAAATACCATAAGCTTGGAATAATGCCAGTAGCAAAGTACCATAACGCGTGTATTGCGTAATTTTACGACGCCCTGCCTCACCTTCCTTCTTAAGCTGCTCTAGCTGTGGTATCGCAATCGCAGCCAGCTGCATAATAATTGAAGCTGAAATATAGGGCATAATACCCAAAGCAAAAATGGTAAAGCGTGAAAGTGCACCGCCTGAGAACATGTTAAACATTCCCAAAATACCATTCTTTTGTGATTTAAACAAATCAGCCAAAACAGTAGGATCAATACCAGGTACAGGGATATGTGCACCAATGCGATACACAATCAATGCTCCTAACAAGAACCATAGGCGTTTACTCAAATCACCGTATTTACTCGTTCCTTTAGCAATAGTACTCACTTAGCAGCCTTACTCAGCAAAACTTCCGCCAGCGGCTTCGATCGCGGCGAGAGCACCTTTAGTCGAAGACAAGCCTTGCAATACAACTGCGCGGGTAATTTCACCACACAGAATGATCTTTGCAGTCAGAGCATTAGCATGGACAATCCCTGCTTGCTTCAACGTCAACAAATCAATCGTATCAACAGGCAACGCTTGCAAATCAGATAAACGAACTTGAGCGGTATCATTACGCGTCAAAGACACGAAACCACGTTTAGGTAAGCGACGTTGCAAAGGCATTTGACCACCTTCGAAACCTACTTTATGAAAACCACCTGAACGAGATTTTTGACCTTTATGACCACGACCAGCAGTCTTGCCTAAACCTGAACCAATGCCACGACCAACGCGACGCTTTGCATGTTTTGCGCCCAGTGCAGGCTGAATATTGTTCAATTCCATCATTACGCCTCGCATTTAACCAAGTAAAACACTTTATTGATCATGCCACGAACGCAAGGAGTATCCTCCAATTGCACCGTGTGATTGATGCGACGCAAGCCTAAACCGCGAATGGTATCGCGATGAGACTGCTTCGTGCCGATCAAACTCTTGATCTGCGTCACTTTAATTGTTTTGGCTTGTGTCATTTTTTACCCCACAATTTCATCTAAGCTCTTGCCGCGTTTAGCTGCAATTTCAGATGGTGAATTCAAAGCCTTCAAACCGTTCAATGTGGCGCGAACGACATTGTATGGATTACTAGAACCAATACATTTCGCCAAAACATCACGCACACCAACCGCTTCAAAAACCGCGCGCATTGCGCCACCTGCAATAATACCCGTACCTTCAGAGGCAGGCTGCATCAGCACTTTTGCTGCGCCATGCTTACCAATCACGGTATGGTGAAGTGTGCCATTTTTAAGGCTAACTTTAACCATATTACGACGGGCTTCTTCCATTGCCTTTTGGACAGCAACTGGCACTTCCTTTGACTTACCTTTACCCATAGCGATCCGACCATCACCATCACCAACTACTGTCAAAGCGGCGAAACCCATAATACGACCACCCTTAACAACTTTGGTAACACGATTGACAGAGATCATTTTTTCGATCATGCCATCATCACGCTCTTCTTTTTGCTGCGTCTTTCCTTGCGGCTTAGCCATTATTCAACTCCAATTAGAACTGCAAGCCATGTTCGCGCGCGGCTTCTGCCAACGCTTTGATGCGACCATGATAACGATTACCTGAACGATCGAACGCAACTTGGGTAATACCCGCGCTCTTAGCCTTTTCTGCGATACGCTTACCGACGACAGCAGCAGCAGCTGTATTGCCACCATTTGCTAGCTCAGTACGAACTTCTGCTTCTAAACTGGAAGCACTCGCCAGAATTTTACCACCACAAGCAGAAATCACTTGCGCATAAATATGCGAATTGGTTCGGTTAATTGCTAGACGAATGGTTTTCTTTTCAGCAATGCGTGCACGGGTTTTGCGTGCTCTGCGCTGACGCGCTTCTTTCTTGTTCAACATATTCGCCTCAATTATTTCTTCTTGGTTTCTTTCAGAATAACCACTTCATCGCTATAGCGAACACCTTTACCCTTGTAGGGCTCTGGTGCGCGATACGCACGAATTTCCGCAGCAACTTGACCGACGCTTTGTTTATTCATACCCTTCAACACAACTTCAGTTTGTGTTGGAGTTTGCACAGTAACACCAGCAGGCATCATATGCACGACAGGATGAGAAAAACCCAAAGTCAAATTCAACGCATCACCAGCGGCTTGTGCACGATAACCCACACCAACCAACACCAACTTACGTTCAAAACCTTTGGTAACACCTTGTATCATATTTGCTAACAAGGCACGTGTCGTACCAGACATCGCATCAGCTTCTTTGGTATTGTTTAAAGCTTTGCACAACAAAGCATCACCTTCTCGCACCACACTAATGTTCGACGATAAAGTTTGTTTGATGGTACCCAAAGGACCTTTTACAGAAACTTCACTCGCAGCTATGACGATCTCAACATCTCTCGGCACTACGACAGGATTTTTAGCAACTCTAGACATGCCTACTCCTTACGCAACAATACACAGCACTTCACCGCCAATACCATTGGCACGCGCTTTGCGGTCAGTCATCAAACCCTTAGAGGTTGAAACAATGGCAATTCCTAGACCATTCATCACCTTAGGAATATCGCCAGCACCCTTATAAATACGCAAACCAGGGCGGCTAATACGTTGAATTTTTTCGATTACTGAACTGCCAGCATAATACTTCAGACCGATTTCAAGCGTCGCCTTACCGCCTTCAGCTTTGACAACCTTAAAGCCATCTACATAGCCTTCGTCTTTCAAAACTTCTGCGATCGCCACCTTCAATTTTGATGATGGCATAGATACAGCTGCTTTTTCCGCAAGTTGCGCATTGCGAATGCGTGTCAACATGTCGGAAATTGGATCACTCATACTCATAAATTTCTCCTACCAACTTGCCTTAACCATACCAGGAATTTCGCCACGCATCGCATACTCACGAACTTTGATACGCCCCAAACCGAATTTCCTGAAAGTACCACGTGGACGACCTGTCAATGCACAACGATTGCGCAAACGAACAGGGCTTGAATTCCTTGGCAAAGCTTGCAATTTCAGACGCGCATCCATGCGTTCTTCGTCGCTGAGCTTAGTATTCTCAATTGCTGCCAACAAAACCGCACGTTTAGCTGCAAATTTCGCAACCATGTCACGACGTTTTTGCTCACGGTTAATCAATGCCATCTTAGCCATTAGTCTTCTCTCATTTCTTTAAAGGAAGTTTGAACGCCAACAGAAGTGCTTTAGCCTCTTCATCCGTTTTTGCAGAGGTGGTGATAGTAATATTCATTCCACGCAACGCATCAATTTTTTCGTATTCAATTTCAGGGAAAATGATTTGCTCTTTCACACCCATGTTGTAATTGCCACGACCATCAAATGACTTACCTGAAATACCACGGAAGTCACGAATACGCGGAATAGCAACTGAAATCAGGCGATCCAAAAACTCGTACATGCGCTCTTTACGCAAAGTCACTTTACAACCTACAGGATATCCTTCACGTATTTTAAAACCCGCGATGGACTTCTTGGACATAGTCACCACTGGTTTCTGACCAGCGATTTTTTGCATATCGCCGACAGCAAAATCCATTACTTTTTTATCCGCTACAGCTTCACCCACACCCATATTCAAGGTGATTTTTTCAATACGGGGAACCTCCATCACAGAGGCGTAACCAAACTGCTTCATCAAGTCTTGTGCAACTTGATTTTTGTAAAAATCATACAAACGAGCCATGCCCTATACCCCTTAAGCGTCAATCATTTCGCCATTGGACTTGAACACACGAACCTTGCGTCCATCTTCCAGCGTTTTAATACCAACCCGATCACCCTTTTTCGCGGCCGCGTTGTAAATCGCCACATTAGAAATATGAATGGGCAACTCTTTTTCAACGATACCACCACTTAACCCTTTGACTGGATTAGGTTTTTGATGCTTTTTGACTTTATTGATACCTGCAACCAACAGCTTATCACCCAAGACACTCATCACGTTTCCGCGATTACCTTTGTCCTTGCCAGCGATTACGATAACATCATCGTTTTTCTTAATCTTACGCATGATTTTCCTCGACTTGATCCGCTAACGCCTACAGCACTTCTGGTGCAAGCGAAACAATCTTCATAAACTTTTCGGTACGCAATTCGCGCGTGACTGGCCCAAAAATACGCGTACCAATCGGCTCAAGTTTAGCATTCAACAATACAGCTGCATTGCCGTCAAACTTAACCAACGAACCATCACTACGACGAACACCCTTCGCTGTGCGAACTACAACAGCGTTGTAAACCTCACCTTTTTTTACACGACCGCGAGGCGCAGCATCTTTAATGCTTACCTTAATCACATCACCTACAGAAGCATAGCGACGTTTGGAACCGCCCAAAACTTTAAAGCACATTACTGAACGCGCACCAGTATTATCGGCGACATCCAAAACAGTTTGCATTTGTATCATTATTTAATCTCCAACTTATTCCGCTTACGGCGGCCAGTTTTGGAACCCGTTAAGGGTTAGGTCGCCATAAGCGGCGATGAAACGAAGCCGCGCATTATATGCAACTTTATCAAAGCGCACAAGAAGATATTGCAATTAAATTGCAGCACCCTTTTCCAACAACTTAGCAACGCGCCAAGCTTTAGTTTTTGCAAGCGGACGACATTCTTCAATAATCACCATGTCACCAGTGTGAAACTCATTTGCTTCATCATGGGCATGATACTTTTTGGAAACGCGAATGATTTTACCCAATAATGGGTGCTTCACTTTACGCTCGACCAAAACGGTAACCGTTTTGTCCATTTTGTCGCTTACGACCGTACCACTCAAAGTACGTTTCAGTTTAGCTTCGCTCATTTCTGGGCATCCTTTTGTGTCAATACAGTCTTAACGCGAGAAATTGCACGACGCACCTTACGTATTTCACTGGTTTTTGTCATTTGTTGTGTCGCAACCTGCATACGCAAACCGAACTGCGCTTTAGTCAAAGACAACAATTCAACTTGCAACTCATCAGCGGACTTCGCTTTCAGTTCACTCGCCTTCATATTATGTACCTACCTGTCTAACTACAAATGTGGTGGCCAAAGGCAACTTTGCCGAAGCCAAACGGAACGCCTCACGAGCCAAAGCCTCATCCACGCCGTCCATTTCATACAACATCTTACCAGGTTGAATCTCTGCGACGTAGTACTCAGGATTACCTTTACCGTTACCCATACGTACTTCAGCTGGCTTTTGCGAGATTGGCTTGTCTGGGAAAATTCGAATCCAGATACGACCACCACGCTTAATGTGACGTGTCATCGCGCGACGTGCGGCTTCGATCTGACGTGCTGTCAACCGTCCACGAGCGACGGCTTTTAGACCGAACTCACCGAAACTGACTTGATTGCCGCGTGTCGCCAGACCAGTATTACGGCCCTTCTGCTCCTTGCGGTATTTTCTTCTAGCTGGCTGTAGCATGTTTTGCCCCCGACTTTCTTACTTTCTTTTCTGGTTCAGCCGCCACTGGTGCAGCTTGCTCCTGACCGATTTCGCCTTTGAACACCCAAACTTTTACGCCGATGATGCCGTAAGTTGTTTGAGCTTCAGAAGTGCCATAGTCGATGTCTGCACGCAAAGTATGCAATGGCACACGACCTTCACGATACCATTCACTACGTGCAATTTCGATCCCGTTCAAGCGACCAGCACTCATGATCTTTATACCTTGAGCACCTAAGCGCATCGCGTTTTGCATAGCACGTTTCATCGCACGACGGAACATGATACGTTTTTCTAATTGTGCAGTAATACTATCTGCAATCAATTGCGCATCAATTTCAGGCTTACGAACTTCCTCAATCGCCAAATCGACGGATGCCAAACCCATGCGCTTACGCAACTCAGCGCGCAACAGCTCGATATCTTCGCCCTTTTTCCCAATAACCATACCAGGACGAGCCGTGTAGATGGTAACTTTCGCATTTTTAGCTGGACGCTCGATGATAATTTTAGATACACCAGCACTCGCTAATTTCTTCTTCAAGAATGCACGAATTTCAATATCCTTATGTAGCAGCGTAGCGAAATTTTCACTATTTGCATACCACTTAGAATCCCAGTTCTTACGAACGCTCAACCGAAAACCGGTTGGATGAATTTTTTGTCCCATTTTACCCTCAGCTTCCGACGCGAACTGTAATGTGGCAGGTTTGCTTTTCGATCTTATTGCCACGACCTTTAGCGCGCGCCATAAAACGCTTCAGCGATGCTGCCTTATCAACGTAAATCACTTTGACTTTAAGTGTATCAATATCTGCGCCATCGTTATGCTCAGCATTCGCAATCGCTGAATCCAAAGCCTTTTTGATGATCCCAGCACCTTTTTTAGGACTGAAGTTCAAAATATTGATTGCTTGAGCAACAGGTAATCCACGAATTTGGTCAGCAACCAGACGCGCTTTTTGCGCAGAAATATGGATGTTTTTTGCAACCGCAGTAGTCAGTGTCATCATATCTCCTTATCTCTTAGCTGCTTTTTTATCAGCAGCGTGGCCCTTGAACGTGCGAGTCAAGGAAAACTCCCCTAACTTGTGTCCAACCATATTTTCAGAAACATAAACAGGAATATGCAACTTACCGTTATGCACTGCAATTGTCAGCCCAACAAACTCAGGCAAAACTGTCGAACGACGTGACCAGGTTTTGACTGGACGCTTATCGTTAGTCGCACGCACTGTCTCAATCTTCTTGAGCAAGTGAGCGTCAACAAATGGACCTTTTTTAATAGAACGTGCCATGTATTACCCCTTAAACCTTAAAGCGACGACGCACAATCATGCTATTCGTGCGTTTATTGCGGCGTGTACGGAAGCCCTTAGCTGGAACACCCCATGGACTCACTGGATGACGACCTGCTGCCGTCTTACCTTCACCACCACCGTGTGGGTGATCGACTGGGTTCATAACCACACCGCGAACAGTAGGGCGTACACCGCGCCAGCGCATCGCACCTGCTTTACCAATTGAACGCAGGCTATGTTCGGAGTTACCCACTTCGCCCAAAGTCGCTTTGCAATCAATATGCACTTTACGAATTTCGCCTGAACGCAAGCGCAACTGAGCATAGCTACCATCACGCGCCAACAATTGTACCGATGTACCCGCAGAGCGCGCTAATTGCGCACCCTTGCCAGGAAGCATTTCAATACAATGAACAGTTGAACCCACTGGGATATTACGCAATGGCAACGCATTACCTGGTTTGATCGGTGCTTCAGAGCCACTAACCAAAGCCGCGCCAGCAGAAACACCCTTGGGTGCAATGATGTAGCGACGTTCGCCATCGGCATAGCACAACAAAGCCAAATTTGCACTACGGTTTGGATCATACTCTAGACGCTCAACAGTGGCAGGAATGCCATCTTTGTTGCGTTTAAAATCGACCAAGCGATAGTGCTGCTTATGACCGCCGCCCATATGACGTGTGGTGATGTGACCGTTATTGTTACGACCCGCTGTTTTCGTTTTCTTTTCCAGCAACGCAGCAACAGGCTTACCTTTGTGTAGCTCAGGATTGACCACGCGCAATACTGCACGTTGCCCTGGCGTTGTTGGTTTTAATTTAATCAATGCCATGATGATTATCCTTGCTCACTTTCAGCAAAATTAATTTGCTGACCTGAAACCAAGCACACATATGCTTTTTTCCAGTTATTACGACGACCAACGAAACGACCTGTGCGCTTAACTTTGCCTTTAACATTAGCAATTTGTACGCTCGCAACGGCAACCTTGAACATCATTTCTACAGCTGCTTTCACTTCAGGCTTAGTTGCATTAGTCGCCACACGGAAAATCACTTGCTCATTCTTTTCAGCAACATAAGTTGCTTTCTCAGAAATTTGCGGAGCAAGCAAAACCTTCATCAGACGCTCTTCGCTAAATTGTTGTGCGCTCATGCGAACATCTCCTCCATTTTAGCCACGGCATTGCGCGTGACAACTACGCTTGGGAAACGCACCAAACTGATAGGATCAGCTTGATAAGCTTCTAAAACCAAGACGTTAGGCAGATTACGTGAAGACAAATACAGATTTTCATCAAGATTGTCAGTGATCACCAAGATACGACCTTCACCCAAACCCAAGCTCTTCATTTTTTCAACGAACTGCTTAGTCTTAGGCGAATCAACCGTCAAACTCTCTACGACAGTCAGACGATTATCGCTGACCAACTTAGACAGGATCGCAGCTAAACCAGCGCGATACATCTTACGGTTAACTTTTTGGCTGTAGTTTTCTTCCCCAGTATTTGGGAAAATCTTACCACCCCCACGCCATAAAGGACTGGAAGCCATACCCGCACGAGCACGACCTGTACCCTTTTGAGCGAAAGGCTTTTTAGTACTCTTTTGGATTTCGCAACGGCTCTTTTGTTTGCTATTACCAGAACGTGCATTCGCCATGTAAGCAGTAACAACTTGATGAACCAAGTCCTCGTTGTACTCACGACCGAACAATTCGTCTGACGCCACTAGGCTTGCAGCTGCCTGCCCTTTGTCGTTAATGACCTTAAGTTCCATTAGACACCTGCCTTCACTGCGGGACGCACGATAATGCTGCTGTTAGTCGCGCCTGGAACGGCACCCTTAACCAACAACAACTGACGCGCAACGTCAACACGCACGATTTGTAAATTTTGAACTGTCTTTTGAACATCGCCCAAATGACCACACATACGCTTACCAGGAAAAACACGACCTGGATCTTGCGCCATCCCGATCGAACCTGGGACGTTATGGGATTTGGAGTTACCATGCGAAGCACGACCCGATTTGAAGTTGTGACGTTTGATCGTACCCGCAAAGCCTTTACCTTTGGATACGCCCGTCACATCAACCAATTGACCTACCTGAAAAATTTCAACGCTTACTTGCCCACCTGCTTGCAAGCCAGCCAATTCTTCAGGAGATACGGTGAATTCTTTCAATTTGCTACCTGCTTCAACACTTGCTTTCGCATAATGTCCAGCAGCAGCTTTCACCACACGACTTGCACGACGTACACCATGTGCTAATTGCACAGCGGTATAACCATCGGTAGCCACGGATTTAAGCTGAGTAATACGATTATTGGACACTTCCAGCACAGTTACAGGCAACGATGATCCGTCTTCTGTAAATACGCGGGTCATGCCAATCTTGCGACCGACAAGTCCTAAGCTCATTTTAATTTCCTCTTGTTAAGGGACTAACTACAATTGGTTAGTCGATTATTTACAACAATTACAACTTAATTTCTACGTCCACGCCTGCTGGCAAATCCAGCTTCATCAACGCATCCACTGTTTTATCAGTTGGGTCAATGATGTCCATTAAACGCAAATGGGTGCGAATTTCAAACTGGTCACGCGAAGTCTTATTAACATGTGGTGAACGCAAAATGTCAAAGCGTTCAATCTTAGTAGGCAACGGCACCGGACCATTCACAACAGCCCCAGTACGTTTAGCAGTTTCGACGATCTGCGCGGCAGATTGGTCAATCAAACGATAATCAAACGCCTTCAGGCGGATGCGAATTTTCTGACTTTGCATAATTTTCTCTTGCGTTTACGCGGCAATGCCGCTAATTAAAGAACGGGATCGCATGACCAAAGCACGCGAGGGCGCGCATTGTAGCGTATATCCATGAAAAGTAAAACTTAATTTACACATATTTGCAGGGCGATGGTGTGTTGCCGTGACAGGCGTAAATGAAAACGTTGGCTTATTGTTCCATTCCGTCATACCGACGAGTAGGGCGACAACAAGCGAAGCGCATTGCGCCGAAGGGTTGAGCGGGAACCGTATTCACATACGGCGCAATAACGATTGCGCCCTAACTCGCTGTAAAGGATTGTGCTTGAGTTTCGGCGAGAATTTTGGCTTCATTTATCAGGCCACTTTGTATCAGGCGATCCTTCAAGGCATCGCCTGATGTACCGACAACTAGCCCCGTAAAATCCAAATATGAAGCTTGCGACATGCATGAGTAACCCAACAACTGATTGGTAGTGAGTGCCATGATGTAATCTCCCTTAATGTTTTAAAGTGCTGTTAACCAAACTTTCCTTACGCATTTCTGGGTAATTCCTGTTGTGGCACCACGCCACATTTCCGCCCCTAGCATCACTGAACATCGCCAAAAACCGTTCTGCCAACCCCCCGTTATAAGTAAGCTGCGTATCCGTCGCCAAAATCTCGCCCGTAGCACTAACTTCAACTAAGTATTGGCTATGGCTATAAGTCTCCTTCTCGCCAAAATTATTCTTTCGTAACTTGTATCGGCTCTTCGGAATCACATTTTCTTCAGTCACAATTTGATCGCCTTGCTTGGCTATTCAGTAGTAATGTTTCGAAGTCCTCTCACCTTCAGAGAACAGAAAACCATATTGTTTTATCCAAGACTCATCTGCTGTTGAAGCCATAAATCCTTCCACATGCTCCACCACGCGAAACACCTTCAATCCCGCTTCCGCCTCACACATGCGCTTGAGCTTGATGCGTCCGTAGATCGCATCGGCGGTTGGAATGAGCAACGCCACACCAATCACCACCGCCTTAAGCCACTTACGCTCTACAACCTTCATCACTTTGTAGGCAATAAAGACGTACAGCCCGACAATCACTAACACCGCGAGTCCGCCCATCACGCCACCCGCCTTTCGGCTTCAAAACGCACATCATTCACCGCACCGCCCAAATAGGCGGTCAAAGGGGTCAGCATCGCAATATATTTGCGCATTTCGATTCTCATGTTCAAAACCCAAAATCACTTTTATCTTCAACCTGCTCACGCTGTTCGTGCTTGACCATTGGTCTGCACAGGCTTGCTTTGCGCACACCTCACACCGACAGCCGCACATCCACTGAATCGTTCGTTTCCCCGCCCTTGAGTCCGTGCCAGTCGAATATCCGCTATCGCTGCATCATCCAGTTCACTACTAACAGCCCACGATATTCAGCCCGACTAGTAGCCTCATCCTCGCCCTGTGCCAGATATAGCGGAAGAACTTCAAAACGATTGCAAAGTACGACGTGCCGCTGAAATTATTGATGAAATCGACTTGTAGTGCTTCGGCTATACAGCGGAGGTTTCGACTAAAGATTGATCCCTTATATCAGTGACGTGGCACGTTACGCTTATGGTAGTTATCAGTCAAAAGTCTTTCATTTATCTGGACCAACAGTTGAACTGCGCCGCTAAGCGCAAAAAAAACCGCAAGGATAATCCCTTGCGGTTTTTTTATTGTGAAGGGTGAAGAGTAAAGTGAAAAGGGCAAACCTACACCACCCTCCCTCTTCTCCCTTACCCCTTCTCAGCTTTTATTACTCGATGATTTTAGCAACCACACCCGCACCAACGGTACGACCGCCTTCACGGATCGCGAAGCGGAGACCTTCTTCCATCGCGATGGGGTTGATCAGATTCACTGTGATGCTGACGTTGTCGCCTGGCATAACCATTTCTGTACCTGCTGGCAATTCTACAGCACCTGTCACGTCCGTAGTACGGAAGTAGAACTGTGGACGGTAGCCTTGGAAGAATGGCGTATGACGACCACCTTCATCTTTGCCCAACACGTAGATTTCCGCAGTGAACTTGGTGTGTGGCTTGATTGAACCTGGTTTGCACAATACTTGACCACGTTCAACATCTTCACGTTTCGTGCCGCGCAACAGCACACCAACGTTATCGCCTGCACGACCTTCGTCCAACAATTTGCGGAACATTTCAACGCCAGTACATGTAGATACTTGTGTTGCTTTGATACCAACGATTTCAATTGCTTCGCCAACTTTGATGATACCGCGTTCGATACGACCTGTAACAACAGTACCACGACCAGAGATGGAGAATACGTCTTCAACTGGCATCAGGAATGAGCCATCGATTGCGCGTTCTGGTGTGGGGATGTAGCTGTCCAATGCATCTGCCAAACGGAAGATTGCTGGTTCGCCGATTTCAGATTGATCGCCTTTAACGGCCAACATGGCTGAACCTTTGATGATAGGCACGTCATCACCTGGGAAGTCGTATTTGGAAAGCAATTCACGTACTTCCATTTCAACCAATTCCAGCAATTCTTCGTCGTCGACCATGTCGCATTTGTTCAAGAACACAACAATGTATGGAACACCAACTTGACGTGCCAACAGGATGTGTTCACGCGTTTGTGGCATAGGACCATCCGCTGCGGAACAAACCAGAATCGCGCCGTCCATTTGCGCAGCACCCGTGATCATGTTTTTAACATAGTCAGCATGGCCTGGGCAGTCAACGTGTGCGTAGTGGCGATTAGCCGTTTCGTATTCAACGTGTGCAGTATTGATGGTAATGCCGCGTGCTTTTTCTTCTGGTGCCGCGTCAATTTGGTCGTAAGCTTTAGCTTCGCCACCAAACTTCTTCGACAACACCATTGTGATCGCTGCAGTCAATGTGGTTTTACCGTGATCCACGTGGCCAATTGTACCTACGTTGACGTGCGGCTTCGTGCGTTCAAATTTACTCTTTGCCATTATTTTCGCCCTTTGAGTTTAGATAGTTAGAAATTCTGAATCGCCAGCCCCTTGTTTTTCAACAATTGGCTGACGATTTGTGTTTTACGACTGCCTTAAAACAATTATTTTTTATTCATAATCGCTTCAGCGACGTTTTTCGGTGCTTCGGAATAGTGCTTGAATTCCATGGTGTAAGTCGCACGCCCTTGAGTAGCTGAGCGCAACGCGGTGGAATAACCAAACATTTCAGCCAACGGCACTTCAGCCTTAATGGATTTACCACCACCCATCATATCGTCCATCCCTTGAACCATACCACGGCGTGACGACAAGTCACCCATGACTGTACCCGCATAGTCTTCTGGCGTTTCGACTTCAACTGCCATCATAGGCTCAAGCAAAACTGGGTTTGCTTTACGCATACCGTCCTTGAACCCCATCGAAGCCGCCATCTTAAACGCGTTTTCATTGGAATCCACTTCATGGTATGAACCGTCGAACAATGTTACCTTGACATCTACAACTGGAAAGCCAGCCAAGACACCATTTGGCAACGTTTCGCGCAGCCCTTTTTCAACCGCTGGAATGAATTCACGTGGAACAGCACCGCCCTTGATCGCATCAATAAACTCAAAACCCTTACCCGTTTCATTAGGTTCCATTTTAAGCATCACACGACCAAACTGCCCTTTACCACCAGACTGTTTAACAAATTTGCCTTCAACTTCTACCATTTTGCGGATCGCTTCACGATAAGCAACTTGAGGTGCACCTACGTTGGCTTCAACACCAAACTCACGACGCATACGATCAACCAAGATTTCAAGGTGCAACTCACCCATGCCCGACATAATGGTCTGACCAGATTCTTCATCTGTACGAATACGGAAAGAAGGATCTTCAGCTGCCAAGCGACCCAAAGCATGACCCATCTTTTCTTGATCCGCCTTGGTTTTAGGCTCAACCGCTACGTGAATAACGGGTTCAGGGAACACCATGCGTTCCAGAATGATTGGTTTATTGATGTCACACAGCGACTCACCTGTGGTAACGTCTTTCAGACCAATACATGCCGCGATGTCGCCAGCCAAAATTTCATCAACTTCTTGACGTTCATTTGCGTGCATTTGAACGATACGACCAATACGTTCTTTCTTACCGCGCACTGAGTTATAAACTGTATCGCCCTTTTTCAGCACACCAGAATAGACGCGAACAAAAGTCAACTGACCCACAAAAGGATCCGTCATTAACTTAAATGCTAACGCAGAGAAGCTCTCAGAATCATCAGCCTTACGTGAAATCTTCTCACCTTCTTCAGTCTCACCTGTCACATCAGGAATGTCTACTGGAGATGGCATAAACTGAATAACAGCATCCAACATACGCTGAACACCCTTATTTTTAAAGGCAGAACCGCACATCATAGGCTGAATTTCACAAGCAATAGTACGTGTACGTAGGCCGTAAATAATTTCTTCTTCGGTCAGATCACCATTTTCAAGATAGGTATTCATCAGATCTTCAGAAGCTTCAGCTGCTGTCTCGACCATCTTTGCGCGCCATTCGTTTGCGCTTTCTAACAATTCGGCTGGAATCTCACGATAGTCGAATTTCATCCCTTGAGAAGCTTCGTCCCAGTAAATCGCCTTCATTTTAATCAGGTCAACTACACCTTCAAATTTTTCTTCCGCGCCGATAGGAATAACAATCGGCACTGGATTCGCGCGTAAACGCAAAGCCATCTGCTCTACAACTTTAAAGAAGTTTGCACCTTGACGATCCATCTTATTGACGAAAGCTAAACGTGGCACTTTGTACTTATTTGCTTGACGCCAAACAGTTTCAGATTGTGGCTGTACACCACCTACCGCGCAATAAACCATGCACGCACCATCAAGCACCCGCATGGAACGTTCCACTTCAATCGTGAAGTCAACGTGACCAGGGGTGTCGATGATATTAAAGCGATGTTCATCAAACTGCTTCTCCATGCCTTTCCAAAAGCAAGTCGTTGCAGCAGAAGTAATCGTGATACCACGCTCCTGCTCCTGCTCCATCCAGTCCATGGTAGCCGCGCCATCATGCACTTCACCGATTTTGTGGCTTACGCCCGTGTAGAACAGGATACGTTCAGTTGTCGTCGTTTTGCCCGCATCAATGTGCGCGCTGATACCGATATTGCGGTAACGGTTAATAGGTGTTTTACGAGCCACGATGATTACCTAACTATAAGTCTGATTAGTAATGCTAAATTAGAAACGGAAATGTGAGAACGCTTTGTTCGCTTCAGCCATACGATGAACTTCTTCACGTTTTTTTACAGCACCACCACGACCTTCAGACGCATCAATCAATTCACCTGCCAAACGCATACCCATGGATTTTTCACCACGTTTACGCGCTGCTTCGCGCAACCAACGCATGGACAATGCCATACGACGAGATGGACGCACTTCAACAGGAACTTGATAGTTAGCACCGCCTACACGACGGCTCTTCACTTCAACTTGTGGCTTAGCGTTATTCAATGCAGTGTTAAACACTTCAATTGCGTCTTTACCTGTTTTCTTGCCGATTTGCTCCAACGCACCGTACAAAATGCGTTCAGCAACAGATTTTTTACCCGCTGTCATCAATACATTAACGAACTTGGACAAATCCTGGTTACCGAATTTTGGATCTGGCAGGACTTCGCGTTTGGGGACTTCTCTACGTCTTGGCATATCTACCTCTAAATGAATGGCTTAAATTTTTAATGGGCATCACTTAGAACCTAACTTTCGTTAGCATTTTAAGGACACCCGAATGGCGACTAAATTATTTCTTAGGACGCTTAGAACCGTATTTGGAACGCGCTTGTTTACGATCTTTCACGCCTGCGGTATCCAAGCTACCGCGCACCATGTGATAACGCACACCTGGCAAATCCTTCACACGACCACCGCGCAACAGCACGACGCTATGTTCTTGCAAGTTATGACCTTCACCGCCGATGTAGCTAATCACCTCAAAACCGTTGGTCAAACGCACCTTGGCGACTTTACGCAACGCAGAGTTAGGCTTCTTTGGAGTGGTCGTGTATACACGGGTGCACACGCCGCGCTTTTGCGGAGAACCGCCCAAAGCTGGAACTTTGCTCTTTTCTACAATTGCGACACGCGGTTTGCGAATTAACTGGTTAATGGTTGGCATTGTCTAAACATCCTAATAAATTTCTGAAAAATCGTTAAAAAATCAAACTCATAAAATCACCGTTCCAACGGGACACTTACTCGCCCATTGCAACGAAAAAAAGGTTGCGAATTCTAGTGAGAAACAGCTAACGTGTCAAGTGATTCACCTGCCGCTATCACATCATCGGTTCGCAAGCCGCGCCCTTCGGCAATATCAATTCCCAATCGCTGTTTGCGACGTGCCGTGTGATAGGCTAAACCAGTACCTGCTGGAATCAAACGCCCAACAATCACGTTTTCTTTCAAGCCACGTAAATCGTCCTTTTTGCCCATGATAGCTGCTTCGGTCAACACACGTGTAGTTTCTTGGAAAGAAGCCGCTGAGATAAACGAATCAGTGGACAAAGATGCTTTGGTAATACCTAACAGCATGTAGTTGAAAGTAGCTGGATTCTTACCTTCACGCATCACACGCTCATTTTCAACCAACAGGTCGGCTCGCTCAACTTGTTCACCGATAATAAAACGAGTATCACCCACATCACTAATTTGTACACGACGCAACATTTGACGCACAATGACTTCAATGTGCTTATCGCTGATCTTAACGCCTTGTAAGCGGTAAACCTCTTGCACCTCATCGGTGATGTAGCGCGCCAATTCAGCGACGCCTAGCAAGCGAAGAATATCATGTGGATCCGCTGGGCCATCCACAATCATTTCCCCACGATTCACCACCTGACCATCATGTGCCAACACATGCTTTTCTTTAGGTATCAAGAATTCATTGGCAACGCCGTCCAAATCTGTAATAACCAGACGTTGCTTACCTTTGGTATCTTTACCGAAGGAAACAGTCCCTGTGCATTCGGCCAGCATACCAGCGTCTTTCGGAATGCGCGCTTCAAACAACTCAGCCACTCGCGGCAAACCACCCGTAATATCACGCGTTTTAGAGCTTTCTTGTAACATACGTGCTAGCACATCGCCCACGCCAACCATCTGCCCATCTTCAACCGTAATAATTGAACCAGTTTGGAACGTAACGCTCACAGCCGTTTCAGTACCATGTAGCTTAACTTCTTGACCTGTTTCATCATACAAACGCACCATGGGGCGCACACCCTTACCTTGCGTACCTGCACGTTGCTTAGGATCAATCACGACTAGTGTTGACAAGCCAGTTACTTCATCAATTTGCTTCGCAACAGTCACACCCTCTTCCACATTTTGGAAGCTGATACGACCCGCGTATTCAGTAATAATTGGACGAGTATGTGGATCCCATGTTGCCAGTACGATACCCGCACGTACGGTCTCCCCCTCTTTAATCGTCAAGGTCGCACCATATGGCACCTTATGACGTTCTCGCTCGCGACCATAGTCATCAGTAATAATAACTTCCGCACTACGCGCCACGACGATTACTTCGCCACGCACAGTGTTAACAATCCGCATATTTGGACTATGTTTCAACACGCCGTTAGACTTGCTTTCGATTTGGCTCGCAACCACATTTCGTGACGCAGCACCCCCAACGTGGAAGGTACGCATCGTCAACTGAGTACCTGGCTCACCAATGGATTGCGCCGCAATCACACCCACAGCTTCACCCACATTGACCATACCACCGCGACCAAGATCACGACCATAGCAACGGGCGCACAAACCAAAGCGTGTTTCGCAATTCAACGGTGTGCGCACAACCACTTCATCCACGCCCAAGGCTTCAATACGTTCTACAGCAGATTCGTCTAACAATGAACCCGCTTCATACAGCGTTTCACCTGATTCAGGATTCACCACGTCAGCATTGACCACGCGACCTAAAATACGCTCACGCAAAGCCTCGATCACCTCACCACCTTCGACAATCGCCTTCATTGAGGTGCCGATTTTGGTACCGCAATCTTCCTCAATCACAACCAAATCTTGGGTTACGTCCACCAAACGACGAGTCAAATAGCCCGAATTCGCTGTTTTCAACGCTGTATCTGCCAGACCTTTACGTGCACCATGAGTGGAAATAAAGTACTGCAACATGCTCAGACCTTCGCGGAAGTTCGCAGTAATCGGCGTTTCAATAATCGAACCATCTGGTTTTGCCATCAAGCCGCGCATACCAGCCAGCTGACGAATCTGTGCAGCAGAACCCCGCGCACCAGAATCCGCCATCATATAGATTGAGTTAAACGACTCTTGCATGACAACTTTACCGTTTTCAACACGGGCTTCACCAGTTACTCTATCGATAACAGGTTCGCTTCCTAACTGTTCCATCATCGCTTTTGCAACGATGTCAGCTGTGCGCCCCCAAATATCCACCACCTTGTTATAGCGTTCGCCATCCGTCACAAGACCTGAAGTGTATTGCGTGTAAATTTCTCTTACTTCTTTCTCCGCTGCGCCGATCATGTCTGCTTTTTGCGGTGGCATCAACATATCATCTAGTGCAATAGAAATCCCCGCACGCGTCGCATATTTGAAACCTGTCGCCATCAAGTTATCCGCCATGATAACGGTATCACGCAATCCGCATTGACGGAAACTCGCGTTAATTAACTTAGAGATTTCTTTCTTTTTCAATGCTTTGTTAATCAGCGCGAAAGGCAAGCCTGCTGGCAATACTTCAGATAGCAATGCACGACCAACTGTTGTTTCGTGGCGCACACGCTTTTCAAAAGGTTGACCATTTTCGTCTTTATGAATTTCCATAAGACGAACTGTCACCTTCGCTTGCAATTCCACCTCACGTGACTCATAAGCCCGTGACACTTCAGCGATGTTTGCAAACATAGAACCTTCGCCCAACGCGCCCATTTTTTCGCGGGTAAGGTAATACAAGCCCAACACAATATCTTGTGATGGAACAATGATTGGTTCTCCATTGGCGGGAGCCAGCACGTTATTGGATGCCAACATCAAAGTGCGAGCTTCCATTTGTGCTTCCAGCGACAATGGTACGTGAACCGCCATTTGGTCACCGTCGAAGTCGGCATTGAACGCAGTACAAACCAGCGGATGCAACTGAATCGCTTTACCTTCGATCAACATCGGTTCAAAGGCTTGAATACCCAAACGATGCAAAGTTGGTGCGCGGTTCAGCAGAACAGGATGTTCGCGGATAACTTCTTCCAAAATATCCCAAACGACAGGCTCTTCAGCCTCAACCATGCGTTTAGACGCTTTGATGGTGGTGGCTAAACCCATGGCTTCTAAGCGGCTGAAAATAAACGGCTTGAACAATTCCAACGCCATTTTCTTCGGCAAACCACATTGATGCAGCTTGAGTTGAGGGCCGACCACGATCACGGAACGACCCGAATAATCGACGCGTTTACCCAACAAATTTTGACGGAAACGTCCACTCTTACCTTTAATCATATCGGCAAGAGATTTCAACTGACGTTTGTTCGCACCTGTCATCGCTTTACCGCGACGACCATTGTCCAGCAATGAATCGACAGCTTCTTGCAACATACGTTTTTCGTTGCGGACGATAATTTCTGGAGCCTTCAGCTCCAACAAACGACGCAGACGGTTATTACGGTTAATGACGCGACGATACAAGTCGTTCAGGTCAGAAGTCGCAAAACGACCGCCATCCAACGGTACTAAAGGACGCAATTCAGGCGGCAACACAGGCAATACTTCCAGCACCATCCATTGCGGCTTGATGCCTGAAATCATAAACGCTTCCAACACTTTCAAGCGTTTAGCGTATTTCTTGATTTTAGTTTCCGAACCAGTCGCAGCCAAGTCTGCACGAATCACGTCGATTTCATTGGCAACATCCAAATTGCTCAACAACGCGCGTATGCCTTCCGCACCCATCAAGGCGGTAAATTCGTCACCGTATTCTTCGGTTTTAGCCAAATACTCTTCATCCGACAACAACTGCCCACGATTCAAAGGGGTCATGCCAGGCTCAGTGACAACATAGGCTTCAAAATACAACACGCGTTCGATGTCACGCAGGGTGATATCCAACACCATACCCAAACGGGACGGTAAGGATTTCAAAAACCAAATGTGCGCGACAGGCGACGCCAATTCAATATGCCCCATGCGTTCGCGACGCACTTTGGACAAGGTCACTTCTACGCCACATTTTTCGCAGATCACACCGCGATGTTTCAGACGTTTGTATTTACCGCACAAACATTCGTAATCCTTAACAGGACCGAACACCTTGGCGCAGAACAAGCCGTCGCGCTCTGGTTTGAACGTACGATAGTTGATGGTTTCAGGCTTTTTAACCTCACCATAAGACCAAGAACGGATTTTTTCAGGCGACGCCAAGCCAATCTTGATGGAATCGAATTCTTCTTTTTCAGTGTTTTGTTTAAATAAATCTAACAAGGATTTCATTTAATACTCCTCAAATCGGGTAAAAGGGGTTTGGAAAGCAGGCGCAGCATCACTGCGCCAACGCCCTAATCTAATGACGTTCCAAATCCATATCAATCGCCAAGGAACGGATTTCCTTGATGACAACATTAAAGGATTCTGGCATCCCTGCATCAATTTTGTGATCGCCCTTCACGATGCTTTCATACACTTTGGTACGACCCGCCACGTCATCGGATTTCACCGTCAACATTTCTTGCAAGGTGTACGCCGCGCCATACGCTTCCAACGCCCACACTTCCATCTCACCGAAACGCTGACCACCGAACTGCGCTTTGCCGCCCAATGGTTGTTGTGTAACTAAGCTGTAAGGCCCAGTAGAACGAGCATGCATCTTGTCATCGACCAAGTGATGCAGCTTCAGCACATGCTTGTAGCCCACGGTCACTTGACGATCAAAGGCTTCGCCTGTGCGACCATCATACAATGTTGTTTGACCAGACTTCGGCAAGCCTGCCAACTCCAACATATATTTAATTTCTTCTTCATTCGCGCCGTCGAACACTGGGGTCGCAAACGTAACACCTTGCCTCAAATTACGGCACAACTCAATGATTTCATCATCGGTAAAGGACTCCAAATCGACGGTTTGACCATTGTGATGATTGTAAATTTTGTTGAGGAATTTACGAAGCTCGACGATTTTCGCGTGTGTTTGCAACATATCGTCGATTTTCTTACCTAGACCTTTAGCTGCCCAGCCCAGATGCGTTTCCAAAATCTGACCAATGTTCATACGTGATGGAACACCCAACGGGTTCAACACCACATCCACAGGGGTGCCATCTGCCATGTAGGGCATATCTTCCACAGGAACAATGCGTGACACCACACCCTTGTTACCGTGACGACCCGCCATCTTATCGCCTGGTTGCAAGCGACGTTTGACCGCCACGTACACTTTAACCATTTTTTGCACACCTGCTTGCAGCTCGTCGCCTTGAGTCAACTTACGTTTTTTCAGTTCAAATGCAGCATCGAACTCCAAACGCTTTTGCGCCAAACCGTCTTTAACTTGCTCCATTTGTGCAGCAACTTCGTCATCCGCGACACGAATGTCGAACCATTGATGATGCTCAACGCTGGACAAGTACTCTTCGCTCAGTTTCGTACCCTTAGCCAATTTCTTTGGACCGCCGTTCGCAACTTTATCCAACAATTGCTTTTTCAAACGCGTAAACAAGTCGGCTTCCACAATCCGCATTTGATCCGCCAAATCCTTCTTGTAGCGATTCAACTCGTCATCAATAATTTGTTGCGCACGTTTGTCACGTTGCAAGCCTTCACGGGTAAAGACTTGTACGTCAATGACGGTACCAGAACTACCTGCAGGCACGCGCAGGCTGGTGTCTTTCACGTCAGATGCTTTTTCACCAAAGATCGCACGCAGCAATTTTTCTTCTGGTGTCAGTTGAGTTTCGCCTTTAGGCGTTACTTTACCAACCAACACGTCCCCGACAACGACTTCAGCACCAATGTGTACAATGCCACATTCGTCCAAACGACCCAATTGCAATTCAGCCAAATTAGGAATATCGCGGGTAATTTCTTCAGGTCCTAACTTGGTATCACGCGCAACGACCGTCAACTCTTCGATATGAATCGAGGTAAAGCGATCTTGCGCCGAGACGCGTTCAGAAATCAAAATCGAATCTTCGTAGTTATAGCCGTTCCATGGCATAAACGCGACTAACATATTTTGACCCAGTGCCAACTCGCCCATGTCTGTAGATGCACCATCCGCAATCACATCGCCCTTAGCCAACACGTCGCCAACCTTCACTAATGGACGTTGGTTGATATTTGTGTTTTGGTTAGAACGAGTATATTTAGTCAGATTATAAATATCGACCCCTGCTTCTCCTGGAATCGTTTCGTCATCATTTACGCGAATCACGATACGCGCGGCATCTACATAATCAACACGACCACCACGTGTGGATTGAACTGCTGTACCAGAATCGACTGCCACAGTACGCTCAATCCCCGTCCCCACCAGCGGCTTTTCAGCGCGCAAGCAAGGCACCGCTTGACGTTGCATGTTGGCACCCATCAACGCACGGTTCGCATCGTCATGTTCCAGGAACGGAATCAGGGAAGCTGCAACCGATACCACTTGGGAAGGTGAAACGTCCATGTATTCCAACTTGTCAGGCGTAGCCAACACGAATTCATTGCGATGACGTGCAGAAACGATTTCGTCGGTGAAATGACCCTTTTTATCTAATTCCGCATTTGCCTGCGCTATGGTGAATTTACTTTCTTCAATTGCAGACAAATAATCCACTTGCGTGGTGGTTTTGCTATGTTCTACTTTCAAATAGGGCGTTTCAATAAAGCCATATTCGTTGGTACGCGCATACAACGCCAAGGAGTTAATCAGACCAATGTTTGGACCTTCAGGCGTTTCAATAGGACACATACGACCGTAATGCGTAGGATGTACGTCGCGAACTTCAAAGCCAGCACGTTCACGCGTCAAGCCACCAGGACCCAGTGCGGAAATACGACGTTTATGCGTCACTTCCGATAAAGGATTGGTTTGATCCATAAATTGCGACAATTGACTGGATCCAAAGAATTCTTTCACGGCAGCCGAAATTGGCTTAGCGTTAATCAAATCATGTGGCATCAAGTTGTCTGTTTCAGCTTGCCCAAGGCGTTCTTTGACCGCACGTTCCACGCGCGCCAATCCCGTACGGAATTGATTTTCTGCCAATTCACCTACGGCGCGAATACGACGATTACCCAAGTGATCAATATCGTCGATTTCACCGCGACCATTACGCAGCTCAACCAAAATCTTCACCACTGCAACGATATCTTCGTTAGACAAAATGGGTGAACCTGTCAATTCTTCACGACCGACGCGACGATTAAACTTCATACGACCTACTACGGACAGGTCATAACGCTCTTCACTGAAGAACAAGCCGTTAAACAACGCCTCCACCGCATCTTCGGTTGGTGGCTCACCAGGACGCATCATGCGATAAATCGCTACGCGTGCTGTCCAGACATCCGTTGTTTCATCTGTACGCAAAGTTTGCGAGATAAATGCGCCATGATCCAAATCGTTGGTATAAAGCGTTTGAATTTTTGTGATACCTGATTCTTGCAACTTGTGCAGCAATGATTCAGTTATTTCATCATTGGCACTTGCCAATACTTCACCACTGTCTGTATCGACTACATTGGTCGCCAACACGCGTCCAATTAGAAAGTCGTCCATAACAGCCAGCTTCTTGATGTCATCAGCCTGCATTTCGCGGATATGACGCACGGTGATGCGCTTATCTTTTGCGACGATAACTTTGCCAGCTTTATTAAAAATATCAAAGCGAGCCACATCTCCACGCAAACGCTCTGCAACGACATCAAATTGCAGCCCCTTTTTGCCGATATGAAATGTGTCAAAATCGAAGAACATGCCCAAAATTTCTTCGTTGTTAAATCCCAATGAACGCAACAAAATCGTTACTGGCATTTTGCGACGACGATCGATACGGAAATAGACGTAATCCTTTGCGTCAAATTCAAAATCCAACCATGAACCACGGTAAGGAATAATACGTGCGGAAAATAACAATTTACCAGACGAGTGAGTTTTGCCCCTATCATGCTCAAAGAATACACCAGGTGAACGATGCAACTGTGAAACGATCACGCGCTCGGTTCCGTTAATCACAAACGAACCTGTTGTCGTCATCAAGGGCATTTCGCCCATATAGACTTCTTGCTCCTTCACTTCTTTGACCGTGGGCTTAGACGCTTCTTTGTCCATGATGGTTAGTCGCACACGCGCACGCAACGGCGAAGCAAAAGTAAGGCCACGTTGTTGGCATTCCTTCACGTCAAACGCAGGTTGACCCAATGTATAGCTGACGAAATCTAATCGTGCATTTTTTGTGTGACTTTCAATCGGAAAAATACCATTGAAAGCAGCTTGCAAACCGTCATTTTTGCGTTGATCTGCTGGGGTTTTCTCTTGTAAAAATTCGGCAAAGGACTCTAATTGCGTTGATAGCAAAAAGGGAATTGGCAATGCGCCAACGCGCTTAGCGAAACTTTTACGAATACGTTTTTTTTCGGTGAAAGAGTAGCTCATTTAATCTCCACGATTGAGGGAAAACGACGTTTCAGAGTAGGCTAACCTTGCGGTTATGCCAGAACGAAAAGACAGGGGACAGAAAATATCCATTTGCTGACCGCTGTCTTCTACAAGCGGCAAAAGGCTGACGGTAAGCCGTCAGCCTTTTTACTGCTTAAAACCTTACTTGATTTCAGCAGTCGCGCCAGCTTCGATCAATTGCTTAGCAATTGCGTCAGCATCCGCTTTTGATACGCCTTCTTTAACTGCTTTAGGTGCACCGTCAACCAGATCCTTAGCTTCTTTCAAGCCCAGACCTGTGATTGCGCGAACGGTCTTAATGACGTTCACTTTGCTGTCGCCTGCGGCAGTCAGCATTACGGTGAATTCAGTTTGTTCTGCAGCAGCAACCGCGCCACCAGCAGCAGGACCTGCAACTGCAACAGCAGCAGCAGATACGCCAAACTTTTCTTCCATTTCTTTAATCAGTGCAGACAATTCCAGCACAGTCATGCTAGCGATTGCGTCCATCAATTCAGCATTAGTTACAGCCATGTTGTTCTCCTATTTCATTCAAAAATTATTATGCAGCAGTCGCTTCAGTAGCAGCTTCACCTTGATTTGCATCACGGACAGCAGCCAAAGTACGTACAAACTTGGCCGTAGTCGCATTCATTGTCGCCATCAAGCGAGCAATCAATTCGTCACGGCTTGGTGTCGCAGCCAGTACAGCAACTTGATCAGCATCCATCATGGAGCTGCCCATTGCACCCGCTTTAATCACCAGCTTGTTATTGGTTTTTGCAAAATCAAAAACGATTTTTGCTGCAGCAACCGCATCAGCACTCATGCTATACACCAAAGGACCCACCATCTTTTCAGCCAGTGGTTCAAATGGGGTGCCTTGCACCGCACGACGCGCCAATGTGTTTTTCAACACATGGAAATACACACCAGACTGACGTGCAGTTGCACGCAATTTAGTGATATCAGCGACAGCGATGCCACGGTATTCTGCCAGGATGATCGTTTGAGACTGTGCAACTTGCGCACTGACTTCTGCGACGACGGCTTGCTTTTCTTGCAGATTGAGACTCAAGTCTTCCTCCAGTTTCTAAAATACGCTTACGCCTATTTTATGGTTTACAACAGCGACCATGAGAGGGAAAACAACATTCCCTGCTCGCGGGCGCACCATCTACGTGGGCAGCTTAGGGCATTTAAGTTTTAAGCGTACCTAAAACACCAACGGTCTTGGATGCTGCTTACACGCCAGCAGTCCAAAAACAAAGACCAGCGAGCATGACGCTCGCCAGTCAATTCGATTACTACGCAGCCAAGCTGGATTGATCTACGCGGATACCTGCACCCATGGTGCTGGAAACCGAAATCTTACGTAGATATACACCTTTGGATGTCGCAGGTTTAGCTTTTGTCAAAGCATCAATCAATGCAGCCAAGTTTTCACGCAAAGCTTCTGGTGCAAAGGATGCACGACCAATGGTGCAATGGATAATGCCATTCTTATCAGTACGGTATTGAACTTGACCTGCTTTGGCATTGCGTACAGCACCCGCCACGTCAGCGGAAACTGTACCGACCTTAGGGTTAGGCATCAAGCCGCGAGGACCCAGAATTTGACCCAACTGACCAACCAAGCGCATTGCGTCTGGGCTAGCAATCAGCACGTCAAAGTCCAAATTACCTGCTTTGATGGATTCAGCCAAGTCATCAAAACCGACGATGTCCGCACCCGCAGCACGAGCTTCTTCAGCCTTCGCACCTTGCGAGAACACCGCAACGCGTACACTCTTACCAGTACCTTTAGGCAACACAACAGAACCACGTACGATCTGATCTGATTTACGCGCATCTACGCCCAAATTTACTGAAACGTCGATGGATTCGTCGAATTTTGCCACGGCTGTTTCTTTAGCCAATGCCAATGCATCATTCACTGCGTAAACTTTGGTACGGTCAACCTTTGCCGCGATCAATTTATAGCGTTTAGACATGTTATACGCCCTCCACAATGATACCGATACTGCGCGCGCTACCTGCGATGGTACGCACAGCGGCATCCATATCAGCAGCCGTCAAGTCAGGCATCTTAGTTGTTGCAATCGCTTCAGCTTGTGCGCGTGTCAACTTACCAACTTTATCGGTATGAGGACGTGGGCTACCCTTTTGAATACCCGCTGCCTTCTTAATCAGAATAGTGGCAGGTGGAGTCTTCATAATGAAGGTGAAGCTCTTATCTGCAAACGCCGTGATGACTACGGGGATTGGCAAACCTGGCTCAACACCTTGCGTTGCCGCATTAAATTCTTTACAGAACATCATAATGTTCAGACCACGTTGACCCAATGCTGGACCAATCGGTGGGCTTGGATTTGCTTTACCTGCTGGTATTTGCAGCTTGATATAGCCAATGACTTTCTTTGCCATAACTTACACTCCTAATAAACGGGTTTAACGAAACGTTCTAGTTTCTCCCCAACAAGAGAAATAGCAACTGGGAAACAGCCCCTGCATACCATGCAGTCGCGTCTCCCAATGATACTTCTCGCTTCTTAGGTCTTTTCGACTTGCCCGAAATCCAACTCCACAGGGGTCGAACGACCAAAAATTGTCACGGCGACACGAATCTTATTCTTGTCGTAGTTCACATCTTCTACCAGCCCATTGAAATCAGTAAACGGACCGTCTTTAACACGAACCGACTCACCCACCTCAAACAAAACTTTAGGTCTAGGTTTTTCCACCCCAGCCTGCATCTGCTGCATGATCGTTTGCACTTCTTTGGCGGTAATAGGGGTAGGCTTCATCGCCGAACCACCTAAGAAACCCGTCACTTTAGGTGTACTTTTAACCAAATGCCAACTTTCGTCAGTCATTTCCATCTCAACCAGCACATAGCCAGGAAAGAATTTACGCTCACTTATTGATTTTTGCCCCGACTTCAGCTCAACTACTTCTTCAACTGGAACCAAAATCTGACCAAACTTATCCTGCATGGATTCGCGCTGAATACGCTCCAGCAGCGCGCGCTGCACACTTTTCTCAAACTGAGAATACGTATGCACAACATACCAATTCATCGCCATCAGTCGCTCCGCCCCATCAACTTATTCACAAAGATCATCAACGTAGCGTCCACACCCCACAAGAACAAAGCCATCACAAAAGCAAACACGATCACAACAGCAGTTGTTTGTAGCGTTTCCTTGCGTGTTGGCCATACGACACGTTTAGCTTCTGCTATAGAATCTTGCGCAAACATAAAGAACTGTTTACCCAACGCTGTCGTCCAAGCTACGCCCGCCGCAGCAAGCAAACCGATCAATACAGAGGCGAGCTTGAGCACCGCTGCGCTGTCGTGCAAATAATAAAAGCCCGCGATTCCTGCTGCAACCAGCAGAAAAGCAACGAGCAGCTTGATTTTGTCTGTCATGCGCGATGTTTCCGATTAACTGAACTTACTATTTGGCAGGCCAGGAGGGTCTCGAACCCCCAACCCTCGGTTTTGGAGACCGATACTCTACCAATTGAGCTACTGGCCTATAAAGTTACTAGCCTTTAGTCGTCTGTCGCTAGTTAATCTTGTCTACTCAGCAGAGTTTGACTTTTACTAACGACCAACGCCTAACGACTAATGTCTGGTATTACTCAATAATCTTAGCAACCACACCCGCACCAACGGTACGACCGCCTTCACGGATCGCGAAGCGGAGACCTTCTTCCATCGCGATGGGGTTGATCAGATTCACTGTGATGCTGACGTTGTCGCCTGGCATAACCATTTCTGTACCTGCTGGCAATTCTACAGCACCTGTCACGTCCGTAGTACGGAAGTAGAACTGTGGACGGTAGCCTTGGAAGAATGGCGTATGACGACCACCTTCATCTTTGCCCAACACGTAGATTTCCGCAGTGAACTTGGTGTGTGGCTTGATTGAACCTGGTTTGCACAATACTTGACCACGTTCAACATCTTCACGTTTCGTGCCGCGCAACAGCACACCAACGTTATCGCCTGCACGACCTTCGTCCAACAATTTGCGGAACATTTCAACGCCAGTACATGTAGATACTTGTGTTGCTTTGATACCAACGATTTCAATTGCTTCGCCAACTTTGATGATACCGCGTTCGATACGACCTGTAACAACAGTACCACGACCAGAGATGGAGAATACGTCTTCAACTGGCATCAGGAATGAGCCATCGATTGCGCGTTCTGGTGTGGGGATGTAGCTGTCCAATGCATCTGCCAAACGGAAGATTGCTGGTTCGCCGATTTCAGATTGATCGCCTTTAACGGCCAACATGGCTGAACCTTTGATGATAGGCACGTCATCACCTGGGAAGTCGTATTTGGAAAGCAATTCACGTACTTCCATTTCAACCAATTCCAGCAATTCTTCGTCGTCGACCATGTCGCATTTGTTCAAGAACACAACAATGTATGGAACACCAACTTGACGTGCCAACAGGATGTGTTCACGCGTTTGTGGCATAGGACCATCCGCTGCGGAACAAACCAGAATCGCGCCGTCCATTTGCGCAGCACCCGTGATCATGTTTTTAACATAGTCAGCATGGCCTGGGCAGTCAACGTGTGCGTAGTGGCGATTAGCCGTTTCGTATTCAACGTGTGCAGTATTGATGGTAATGCCGCGTGCTTTTTCTTCTGGTGCCGCGTCAATTTGGTCGTAAGCTTTAGCTTCGCCACCAAACTTCTTCGACAACACCATTGTGATCGCTGCAGTCAATGTGGTTTTACCGTGATCCACGTGGCCAATTGTACCTACGTTGACGTGCGGCTTCGTGCGTTCAAATTTACTCTTTGCCATGATTTCTTCCTTATCAATGCAAACGTTAATGGAAAACTAATATTTTGGTGCCCATGGCGAGAATCGGACTCGCGACCTCTCCCTTACCAAGGGAGTGCTCTACCACTGAGCCACATGGGCAGATATACAGACTGGAGCGGGAGAAGGGGATCGAACCCTCGTCGTAAGTTTGGAAAACTTCTGCTCTACCATTGAGCTACACCCGCAGGTTTTGATCCAAACAGACACTGGCAAATTACACTTCGCCAGAAATACTAAATTCATTGGTGGAGAGGGAAGGATTCGAACCTTCGTACTCTGAGAGAACGGATTTACAGTCCGTCGCCTTTAACCACTCGGCCACCTCTCCAAACACAGTCCGAGATTATGCCCATCTCGAACCACCTTGTCAAATTTATTTCTAATTTTCGTGTTAAAAAGAGCTTGTATCGCTTTTCATGGTGCTTTTCCTATAGATATTGCTTGATATATCTATATTTTTTTGGGTAAAAGATGTCGATGCGTATTAAAGTGCGTGGCGTGGTCTTAGAAGAATGGCACAACCCCATCCTCTCAATATCGCCCGCACATACACCTTAGGAGAACAATATGAGTAAGCACGCAGCAAACAAATCAACGCCACCTAGCACCACTTTAGGCGGCACATTGGTCAAACTTTATGGCGAATTTCCGCAAGTCGGTCAAACTGCACCCTCCTTCTCCTTGGTGAACAAGGACTTACAAAATATCACGCTAGCCAGTTTAGGCGCGCAGCGCAAGGTGCTGAATATCGTTCCTAGCCTCGATACGCCCACTTGTCAGGCTTCCGCACGACGCTTTAACCAAGCCGCCACCGCGCTGGAAAACACAGTGGTGATCAACATTTCCGCTGACTTGCCTTTTGCCATGGCGCGCTTTTGTAGCAGCGAAGGATTGGACAAAGTTGAGAATCTTTCTGTGATGCGCGGCCGCGAGTTTATGCGTGACTATGGGGTCAAAATTGCAGACGGCGTTTTAGCAGGGCTGACCGCACGTGCCGTGGTGGTGTTGGATGGCAACAATCGTGTGTGCTACACCGAGCTGGTGAGTGCCATCGAACATGAACCCAATTATGAAGCGGCTTTGGCAGCCCTGAACGCGATCTAATTCACGTTTACTTCACGGAAAATGATTCTGGCAAGGCAACCGCAATCACGCCGTAACGCCCTGGATTTTCAGTTTTGGAGGGCGGATAGTCTTCGTTTCGGTTGGTTTGCGTGATTTCGTTGAGCGCATCCAAAATAAGCATTCTCAAGTAAAGCTCCGCATCGTTTCTGGTCAGCCTGTCATATTGTGCATCCACGAGTTTTTCGGCTAGCTTTTGGCTGATAAACTCGCGGTTGCTTTCAATATGCCGTATAAATGTATCGGCATCAAACGAACCCACGACCACGCTCAAAGTCGCTATCGTTAAAATTCGTTCCGCAGGCACAGCCGATTGCGCCGTGGTACCCGCAGCGGGCGCACGAAGCTTGATGGTTAGAGCCGAAATAAATTTGGGGAGCGTTCTGCCCATCCTATCCTTATCAATTTCAAGTGCGGCCTGTTTAGCGGCTTCGGGATGAACTTGAATTTGCGCTTGACGACTGAAGGGTGCAGGCAAGGCCTTTAGCGCATCCTCTGAAGACGGCTTGGTCTTCGAGGGTGACAAAAAATACACCCCCGCCAGCAAGAGCACGACGATGACACTCCATAAATACCCGTGAGAGTCGCTATCTGGCGAGAGGGTTGATGCTCGGTTTTTTACACGAAGCGGGGCGGCTTGCTGCTTCAACTCCATGTCATATACGGCACGCAAATTTGCATCCGCCAGCACCTCATACGCCTGAACAATCTGTGACGCATGTTGCGCCGCCTGGGCATCGTCAGGATGCCGATCTGGATGATAACGCTGCATCAAACTTTTATACGCTGCCCGTATCACCGCAGAACTGGCGTTAGCACTCACTTCTAATGTTTCGTAGTAATTCATTTGAAATGCATTAAACTCTTTTTAGTCCAGCTTGCTAAAAGTCGTGGTCTTGCCATCACTTTCGCGCAGTTGAAATTCACGTGGCGTTGCAGATAAAACAGGATTAGGGTCACGCCCGACGTAGCCATCCACTTTATAATTCCAGACGATGTTGTTATTTTTGAACTCCCAAATCCCATATTGCAGCACAGCTCCCGCATCTGATTTTATTTCCCACTCACCGTTTTCATACAGATAAATGGGGGTCGTTAGCTTGGAGGATTTCCATTTACCGATAAAAATCTTCTCCGTGATAGGTTCGCGATTTGAACAGCCGCCAAGGGATAAAGAGGCGAATAGCAACATCACAACGCCCCATTTGAGATACTTGAGTAGATGATCCATTTCTATCATTCCTAAGAAAGTTTTTCGGTCATCGCAAATTAGTACAATCCCAACTTGCGTCGCTCTTCTGCGACGCGACGTTTTTCTGCTTCGAGGCGAATTCGCTCGGCTTGCTCTTGCTGACGCTTTTCCTCCGCCAACTGCCGCTCTTTACGCATCGCTTCATAACGTGCCTTTTCCTCTTCACGTTGCAGGTTGATGGCAACCTGATTAGCCATGTCCCGCGACTCTTCAACAAACTTCTTATCGGCTTCTTCTGCTTTCTTCTTTTCTAACTCAGCCGCCTTCACGGCATTTTCTTTACGTCGGCGTTCAATATCGAGCAAATCCGCCTCAGCCTTGCTGGCAGGTCTCACCCCGTACTTTTGGTAATATTCTTGCAAGTACAGTTTTTCTTCCGTGCTGGACATTTTTCCCTCGGCAGCCAACATTTCCGCCGTACCAATTGTCTGATTACGGTGCGCCATGGACGAAACGCCCCATTTAATCACCACCAGCAGCACGACAAAACCCGCTATAAATCTGAAAATGTACTTTAACGATTTCATAGAGCTTTTGACTGTCGTTGCAGCCACGTCGAGAGGGGTCGCTTGATTCGCCAACATGTCAGCGGAGAGTTGATTGCTTCTTTCCATGGCTGCGGCAATCCTAAGCGAATTTTCACTCACCTTAGCAGGTAGCTTAATGACAGGAGCGGGGGGCGGGGGCGCGGCTATTTTGGCATCGTAATCATCACGTGACAGCGAACTGGACAGGGTAAAAAGTGCAACATCCAAAACTTGCCGCTGAAAATGGATCTCTTCACGGCTCAGTCCCTGTTCCACTGAGAACAGTTTGTCTAACAGGCTTTTATGTGCTGCCTTAATTTCATCCAGCGATGCACTGGACGCAACGCCCAGAATTTCATACAGCGTTTTCTTTTTAGTTGCCACGTTCGCCCCTTTCGGTGAGTACTGCAATCAGAGAGGCGCGATTCTAAATGATGGTTGGCGTATCGTCAGCTTTTTCAGCCACGCTTTTTAATTAAACTGCAGTTGGTAGGGAGATAACTGATTCATAACATCACCTGAAAGAGCCCAAAAAACCGAACTTGCCTAATTCATGTGCAATTATCGAATGTAGCCTCGGTCAAAATAAGACTGCTGCGTCAGATTACTTGCACACGAACATTTAGGGGACGCAGAATTATTCCAGCAACCATGAAATAATTCTCCTGCGTGACTTGCTGAGCTATACCCATTCAACTTGAAAACCCCGTGTTGAATGTTTGAAAATTATCAGTAATTCTGGAGCGCAGGCGGTCTTTAATTTCGGGGATGGTGCTCACGAAAAAGTGTTCAATATTTTTTCGGAAG
>JAQTTV010000058.1 GCA_028710565.1 Gallionella sp. | reverse complement strand
TGTTGTTTCAATGCGTCGTAGAGCGGTTTGACAAGCTCGCGGTCTTTGCTGGAATAACTGAGAAAAATGTCGTGCATGGCGATCGCTAAAACACTGTGAGAAATAGCCGCGAAGAATACCTGATTTTATAAGGGATTTGGCTTGGACTTTACGGCATTGATAGCCACCCTCGAAGGCGTGGCGCGGGAAGGATGTGTATTCGGTGTGCTCTATCAATTCAAAGCTCATACTCCAACTGCATCCGCAAAGTATGGCTGGGGGCGGCGGGACTGGATCCGAACAGCCATGCGGCGTTGTAGCTGATGTCTTTGCCGAGCTTGCCGAATACTGCTGGACCGATGCGGTGATTTTGATTGGCGGCAGCATCCCACTGAGTCCATCGCCTGCACGCCCAAGCCTAGCGACAGATGCAGACGGTATTGCGCTTGCCATTGATACAACAAATTGGTGCTAAATGCCTTTGCATCGTATAATCTCAACAAGCATTCACTATCAAACTGATGGATCCCCGCCCGATATTCGGTGAATGACAAATCAATCAACATCCACCTTAGCTGAGCCAAATTTTTGGTTTTCTGTAGTTAATCTGCCGCCATATGAACACTCAGCCCCTGATTCCTCTGACCACTTCTAGCTTTAAAATCCTGCCACCGTTGTCCCTGTACATTCACATTCCATGGTGCGTGCGGAAATGTCCTTATTGCGACTTTAATTCGCACGAGGCGCGCAGTAGTTTTCCTGAGCAAGAATATGTCACGGCGTTGATACGAGATCTGGAAATGGCCTTGCCGCAGATTTGGGGGCGTAAGGTTTACACGATTTTCTTTGGCGGCGGCACGCCCAGCTTGTTAAGCGGCGAAAGTGTGGCAGAAATTCTGCGCAACGTGCGCATGTTACTGCCGCTCTCCTTAGATGCTGAAATCACCTTGGAAGCCAATCCTGGCACGGTGGAAGCCGCACGCTTTGCAGCGTATCGCGATGCGGGCGTAAATCGTTTATCCATGGGGATACAAAGTTTTAACGACTCACATTTGCGTAGTTTGGGACGCATACACAGCGCGGACGAAGCCAAACATGCCATCGACATCGCACGAGCGCATTTTGACAATTTCAATCTGGATTTGATGTACGCTTTGCCCAATCAGACGCTAGATGAAGCATTGTCGGATGTGCGCACGGCACTGAGCTTTGCCCCCACGCATTTATCGTGTTATCACCTGACCATCGAACCCAATACGCTGTTTTACCATCAGCCGCCGACCGTGCCAGACGATGACAGCAGTAGCGAAATGCAAGATGCGATTGAAAAGGAGTTGGCAAATCACGGCTATCAGCATTACGAAACTTCCGCTTTTGCCTTACCTAACCGTCGCGCCAAACACAATTTAAATTATTGGCAATTTGGGGATTATTTGGGTATCGGTGCAGGCGCGCACAGCAAAATCAGCTTTCACGACAAAATCGTGCGCCAAGCCCGATACAAGCAGCCGCAAGCCTATATAAACCAAGTCGAAGCGGGTACGCCTGTTCAAACCGAAACGGTCATTGCCCAAAATGAACTGGGGTTTGAATTTATGATGAATGCGCTGCGCCTGAACGAGGGCTTTGCCAGCAGCCTATTTCAAGAACGCACCAACCTACCCTTGCACAGCTTACAACGCGAACTGGCACTGGCAGAACAACGCGGCTTGCTCACACGCGATCACCTCCATATCGCACCTACGCTACAAGGACAGCGATTTTTAAATGATTTACTGGAAATTTTCCTAAAATCTTGAGACAACGAAACACGTTTTGACTGCACTATATTTCCCTACCTTCATCCATTTGTCATGGTTTGGTGATATTGCGGTAAAATCGCGACATATGATTGCACCCCTAGAAAAATCCCCATTTAGTTGCTCCCGCGCAGGCAGGAGCCAAATTAAATCCTCAAACTGGATTCTCGCCTTCGCGGGCATGACGGGTATTTTGAGGTGTTCGATTATCTTTGCTGTCACCCCGAGTTTGTCACGCCTACGCCCCCCGACACCATGAGCTTTTGGCATACCGCTATCGAGTTTTTCTGGCATGAGGAATTTTTGCCCGTCATGGTCATCGCCTTGTGCTTGACCTTTCTGCTGTATCACTTCCTCAACGACACCCGTAAAAACGTACTCAACACCCTGACGTTCTTTATCGCCTGTGAATTTTTGCGCTTTTTCAGCGGCATACTTTTCGCATTACAGTTCGTTTCGACTGCGAACATTTTGCGTGAAGTTGGGGCAATTGGCGCGGGGATTGCGATCATCCGCTTATGGGGCATATTGACTTTTCGATTTGTGCTGCCGCGGGCGTATTTAACGCCGCCACGGATTGCTGAAGATATTTTTGTGATTGTCGCCTACGCCGCTTGGGGGCTGGTGCGACTACGTTTTGCAGGTCTAGATTTGGGGAGCATCGTCGCGACATCTGCCATGATTACTGCCGTGGTGGCATTTGCCATGCAAGACACCTTGGGCAATATTTTGGGCGGACTGGCATTACAACTAGACAACTCCATTGAAATTGGCGATTGGATAAAAGTGGATGACGTAACAGGTCGTGTCGTCGATATACGCTGGCGATCCACGCTGGTGGAAACCCGCAACTGGGAGACGGTGGTTTTCCCCAATAGCCAATTGATGAAAGGTAAGTTTTTGGTGCTGGGGCGACGCATGAATCAACCCGTGCAACTACGGCGTTGGATCTGGTTTAACGTCAATCTCAACATCACCCCCACTAAAGTTGCGGGGACAGTAGAAGATGCCATAGTTAAAGCGAACTTGGCCAATGTTGCTAAAACCCCTGCACCCAGTTGTGTACTCATGGAAATGGACAAAGGCTGTGCGCGCTACGCGTTGCGCTATTGGCTGACCAATCTAGCGGTCGATGACCCAACCGATGCCATGGTGCGCTGGCATATTTACGCGGCACTGGAGCGCGATGGGATTAAGCTGGTATTGGAAGAACACAGCATGCATTTAATCAAAGAAAATGAAAAATTTGAGGAAATGGCGCAGCGGCATGAATTGGAACGACGGATTAAAACCCTGCATCGCGTTGAGCTGTTTGCTCAAATGAGCGACAAAGAACTAAAACACCTCGCCACACATTTAAAATACGCGCCCTTTGCGCGAGGCGACCTCATTTCTAAACAAGGTGCGATCGCACACTGGCTGTACATCATTATCAACGGCGATGCGGAAGTTTATGTTGAGGCGAGCGATGGGACTAAACACACGCTCAATGTACTCAGCAAAGGCAATTTCTTTGGTGAAATGGGCATGATGACGGGCGCACCGCGTTCCGCATCGGTACTCGCCAAAACAGATGTAGAGTGCTATCGCCTAGACAAAGCGGGATTTGAAGGCATCATGCAAGCACGCCCAGCCATTGCGGAAGAAGTTACCCATATATTGGTCGAACGCCGCGCCGAGTTAGATCACGTCCTGCAAGATGCAGGTGAAACCATCAAACTAAAAGAAACCCGTGTACAACACAACGAAATTCTCGCAACTATAAAAGGATTCTTCGGTTTGTAGTATCATCCGCACCGCATTATTCAGTCATTAAAACAGCATCTCCCATTATTATTACAATGAGAGCTGGAAGGAGAACAGTATGAAAGTATCATTTTTGGATTTTGAAAACTCAGTCGCTGAATTAGAAGACAAAATCGAACAACTGCGTTATGTGCAAGATGACTCTGCTTTAGACATTGCCGACGAAATTTCCCGTTTGTCTAAAAAAAGTCAGGCACTCACCAAAGACGTTTACGCCAAACTCACCCCTTGGCAAATTTCTCAAGTGTCTCGACATCCTCAACGTCCTTACACCCTAGACTACATCGAACATTTGTTCACCGACTTTCAAGAGCTACACGGTGATCGCAGCTTCGCCGACGACAAAGCCATTATTGGCGGCTTGGCACGTTTCAATGGGCAAAGCGTCATGGTCATCGGGCACCAAAAAGGTCGCGACACCAAAGAAAAAATCATGCGCAACTTCGGCATGCCCCGTCCAGAAGGTTATCGCAAAGCCATGCGTTTAATGCGCTTAGCTGAAAAGTTTGGCATTCCCATCATGACCTTCATTGACACCCCTGGTGCTTACCCAGGCGTGGGCGCAGAAGAACGCGGCCAGTCCGAAGCAATTGGTCGCAATCTGTACGAAATGAGCGAACTACGTGTGCCGATTATCTGCACCGTGATTGGCGAAGGTGGTTCAGGCGGCGCACTGGCAATTGCCGTCGGTGATGCGCTGCTGATGTTGCAATACAGCACCTACTCCGTGATTTCCCCTGAAGGCTGCGCCTCTATTTTGTGGAAAAGTGCTTCCAAAGCTCCTGAGGCCGCCGAAACACTGGCAATTACCACCACACGCCTGAAAGCCTTGGGCTTGGTCGATAAAATTATCCCAGAACCACTCGGTGGCGCGCATCGCGACTATGCTGCCACCATGATCAGCGTGCGCAAAGCCTTGCAAGAATCCTTGAAAGCTGCCCAAAACCAACCGCCTGCCACACTGGTGCAAACCCGTTTCAATCGCATCATGAACTTCGGCAAATGGAAAGAAGTGGCGTTGAGCTAATCGCCGTAGGATGCATCGAGTTCTGCATCTGTTCTGCTGGGAGGTGCTGATTAAATCCGTTCGCCCTGAGCCGTGAGCTTGTCGAACGGTCGAAGGGTGAACGGATTTAATGTATTGATTTCATTAAATCTTCCATTCATGGTTCGACAAGCTCACCACGAACGGAAGATTTAATCAGCGTTTCCCTAGCGCACGCGGTAAAAGGTGAATCGTGCGCACGGCGCACCCTACTCATCCTCAATCGGCTGCACGCACCCACCCTCACTTATCTTTCAAATGATGCTTTCTGCCCTTCACCTCCCCGCCCACAGCCACATTCTTGTGGGCTTGAGCGGTGGGGTGGATTCGGTGGTATTATTGCATCAGCTACACCAACTCGCCCCGCGTTTTGATTGGCAATTATCTGCGTTGCACGTCCATCACGGCATCAGTCCGAATGCCGATGCGTGGGCGGATTTTTGTACGGATTATTGTGCCGCATTGGGCGTGCAGCTGCATATTGAACGGGTCAACATTGCGCCGTTGCGCGCTGAACACGGGGTAGAAGCAGCGGCGCGAACGTTGCGGCGAGCGGCGTTTGCGCGTTATGAATGCGATTTTGTAGCATTGGCGCATCATGCGGATGACCAAGCCGAAACGGTGTTGTTGCAGTTGCTGCGTGGCGCGGGGGTGCGCGGGGCGAGTGCCATGGGAGAGAAGGGGGAAGGGGGAAGGGGGAAGGGAGTCATTGTCCGCCCCCTGCTCTCCACTTCCCGCGCCGACATTGTGGCGTATGCCCGCGCCCATCAACTGCGCTGGATTGAAGACGAAAGCAACCAAGATGACCACTATGCGCGCAATTTTTTACGCCAACATATCACGCCGCGCTTAGCTGAAAAATTTCCTGCCTATCGCCAGACCCTTGCCCGCAGCGCGCAGCATTTCGCCGAAGCCAGTCAATTATTGGATGAATTGGCGCAACTGGATGCGGGTGAAACCAGTGCCACTTTGGCAATCGCTCGTTTGCAAACGCTCAACCCTGCCCGCGCCAAAAATCTGTTGCGCTATTTTTTAGACCAACACGGCGCACCCATGCCACAAAGCGTGCAACTGGACGAAATGCTGCACCAACTGCTCACCGCGCGCCAAGATGCGGCGGTGTGCGTGGAATACGGCGATTGGCAAGTGCGCCGCTATCAAGGCAATATCTACGCCCTCCCCGCCTTGCCTGAATTTAAAAAAGATTTTGTATTGCGGTGGCGAGGGGAAAGCGAACTAGATTGGCAGCCACTGAATGCCCGCCTGATTTTCAAAACCGTGGGGACTAATTTATTCGTACAATTCAACGAAAACCATGCCAATTTGTCGCACCTACAACCCATCGTCATCGCCTTGAATAACGCCGATTCATTGACCCTGCGCCTACGCCAAGGCGGCGAAACCCTACGCCCCCACCCCCAATCCCCCACCCGCACCGTGAAAAATTTGTTGCAAGAACACGGTGTGCCACCTTGGTTGCGGGAAAGGTTGCCGTTGGTGTATTACGGGGAGAGATTAGTGGCGGTGGTGGGGATTACTGCGGGGGCATGAAAAACACAGTTTTTGAAATCAGTTTCTCACCAAACTATGCGACAATCAACACCAGATTATCAGACACATTTGCTGTCTATTTAACATTAGCCACTAAGGGGAAAGATGGGTCCAATTGCACTATTCGACAAATCGTTCTTGCAGTCATTGAGCGTAGATGAATCGGTCTGGTTCGACCAATTCTTTATACCTAATATTTCACCTCTGTTCTATGTAGAAACACTCGCGGATTTAGACAAGGAGATGAGCAGAGGAAGAACAGCGGAACAAGTAGTGGGAAATATTGCAGAAAAATCCCCGCAGCTAAGCGGTGTTCCGAACGTTCACCACAGCGAATTGCTGTTTGCCAATATAATGGGGCAGCCAATTTCGATGTCCAATAGACCAATTGTTGCAGGTGGCAGACCTGTGCAGTCTGGAGGAAAGAAAGGTGTAAACTTTGATATATCTCCTGAAGCAAAAGCCTTCAACAGGTGGCAAGACGGTGAATATCAAAAGATAGAAAGAGAATTTGCAAGGGCGTGGCGAGCCAACATTAAGTCAATGACGTTTGAGAGTTCTGCGATATATGCGCAAAAACTTGGTATAAACATTTCTCTTTGTAAAAATATGCAAGACGCATATACAGTCGCAAGTCAAATAGTCACGAGCTCAGCCAAGCCCTATGACAAGCCCTATGACTTGATAGACTTCATTGTTCAATCACTTGGGATACCTCGCGAACATCATCAAGAATTAGTTCGAAGCATGCCTATCCGCTTGGTACACCCATTTTATAGGTAGTGACAATAATTCATATATCCGTTTGACACACTGAGTTATTGGCGGTAGCGTCCAATGGTATGAAGATAGAGCAACCAGAGACGATAC
>JAQTTV010000006.1 GCA_028710565.1 Gallionella sp. | reverse complement strand
GGTATCTGCGTGAATGTAGCTGCACCAACTTATCGCGAGCTATACGATGCCCAGTGGGATTATCATCCTCACCTTTTTGCATATAACCACTTGCGAAAAGCGGGTGTACCAAGCGGATAGGCAAGCTACAAACACAATCTCAAACCCTGATGCACTCTCAAGTAAATTTGCGTCCTCATTTGCACGAGCAACCAAATCAGCAAAAGAATCCTGTGCGGCTGCCGTAAATGAGAGCACATAAGGAGCTACTTTACCAAGCGCAATTAGAAGTGCAATTAGAAGTGCGAATATCGGATTTACTAGCACTAGCACTAGCACTAGCACTGATGGCAGTATTTTCAACGTGCTGACTGTATTAACAACCTTAAACCAACGATTAGTACGTTCAATCACAACTGCTGTGCCCAAGCCCGCAAACGCAAGTGCCAGTAAAAATGCCAATATACTCAATATAGCCACCCACCAGAACAAATCCGCTGTCCCGAGAGTGGACAACCAATCGCTTGCTAACCAGTACGTCAATCCGCTTGTCATCACCAGAGAAAGAATAGCGAAAAGTGTTGCATTGCTTGTTTTGGAGGTGTCGTTCTTATCGTGTTTTATGTATTGCTTTAGCATCGCCACTCCCAGTTGAATGGATTCTGGCGAGCGCAATAACAGTAGTGGCGCAGCAAACAAGGCGATAAAGCTGAAGATTGACCAATTGAAGTGCATCGCTAACCACCACCAAACCCCAACTGCCGCAACGGTTTCCACAATCGCCAGCGCAGAAATTTTGCCCGCTGCAATAGAGGTTTCATCGCAATACCAAACCCAACGGTCAAGCCATGCCTGACAAGGGCTTTTGGGTGTTGTGGGCGTGTCGTGGTCAGTCATGGCAATGTTTTTAAATGGGGATGAAATTTGCGGAGAATTATAACCTGTGCTTGTTTGAGATGAGGCTGCCGCAACGCGCTGATGTTGCCAGCAATCCGTCAGGTTGAGAAGCTGTCCACATATTGAAGGGGGGCGTGATCGGCTAAGGGTTTTACGGGGTGGGTGAAGCAGTCCAAAGCGGCAAGCAATCCGCGTTTCTGAACCACGGGGGCGGGGCGGATTTTCAATTCGCCGACATGTTTGTAACCCAGTATTGACGGGGGGACGGTGGCGGCGATATCCGCTTCCACGACCAGTCGATAAATGGGGATGTCAGGCAGTGCGGTCGCCAAGGTCGCATCGCCCACGCGGGGAGAGCCAAAGGTATAGAGGGCGGTGGGCGCGTAGCGCGTGGCAGCTAAAGTTGCCAATGCGGCTCCTAGGCTATGTCCCGTAAAAAAGACGGGGCAGGTCAACGTTGCCAGCGCGCCTTCAATTTTGCCCCAGATGTCGTTCAATGCGTCTAAAAACCCTTGATGGACATTGACCGCTTGCTGATCCAATGGGATTTTGCAAATTTTCAGGTCGGTCACGAAGTTTTTGACGCACTGTGCCGTCCCGCGAAATGCCAATACGGCAAACGGTTTTTTGCCATCAAACTCAATAAGCATGGCGAAGGTATCCGTTTCGCGAGACCAGAAAGTACGCGATTGCGTGACGGCGTGATGAGGGAAATGGTTGCCGAGCGGCAAAGGGATGGGCTTGTCTCGGTACATCAAGCGACTCAGCTCCGCCAACCATAACGCGTTGTCAGGGTTATAGCTGCGATCCTCTGGTTGAAATTCAGGGAAGGTACTGCGGGAGAAAAAGTCGCTTGCCTCGCCAGGGTGGAGTAGATCGTGCCATGTGATGGTCATGCTCGTTCCTGTTTGAAATCGCGTGTGCGCCGTCAATCTGACTATTCAAACACGCCCGTGGAAAGATAACGGTCGCCTCGATCACACACGATAAAGGCAATCACGGCGTTTTCGACTTGTTCCGAGATGCGCAAAGCCACCGCGAGCGCGCCGCCAGAAGAGATGCCGCAGAAAATGCCTTCTTCACGCGCCAGACGGCGGCTGAGGGTTTCCGCGTCGTGTTGACTGACATATTCCAGCGCATCGACATTATCGCCACTGTAAATTTTGGGCAAATACGCCGCTTCCCATTTGCGGATGCCAGGGATTTGCGCGCCTGTTTCGGGTTGTACGCCGATGATTTGAATCGCGGGGTTTTGTTCTTTGAAAAAACGCGAGCAGCCCATAATCGTGCCTGTCGTGCCCATGCTGCTGACGAAGTGAGTCAGTTTCCCACCCGTGTCGCGCCAGATTTCGGGTGCAGTGCCTTCGTAATGCGCCAGCGGATTATCGGGATTGGCGAATTGATCGAGGATGATCCCGCGCCCCGCGTCGCGCAGTTGCACGGCGGTGTCACGCGCCAATTCCATACTGCCCGCTTTGGCGGTCAGTACCAGCTCCGCGCCGTAAATGCGCATGGTTTGGCAACGTTCTTGGCTTTGATTTTCGGGCATCACCAAAATCATTTTGTAGCCGCGCATCGCCGCCACCATCGCTAACGCAATCCCCGTATTACCGCTGGTCGCTTCAATCAGCGTATCGCCAGGCTTGATGTCGCCGCGAGCCTCGGCGCGCATAATCATCGACAAAGCAGGTCTATCCTTCACCGACCCCGCAGGATTATTGCCCTCCAATTTCGCCAACAAAATGTTACTCGAATTGCCCGCAATGCGTTGCAAGCGGACCAGGGGTGTGTTGCCGACAAAATTTTCTAAACGCTTCATGCTATTTCCTTGTTACTGTTTGGGGGGATGTATTTTGGGAATTATCGTAAAAATCCCAGTTCAAACACCTGCGGGCGAAGTTTTTCGCTGAGGGTTTGGTAGGCGGATTCAAATGGGGTGAAATCGACGGGGAGTGTGTCGCCGCTGCTGTTGCGGGCTTTTAGGGCGTTGCGAATTTGATACCAGCCCACGTCACTGCGGTTTAATTTCAATTCGTCGCGCACAGTGCGCACATCGGTGTGGGCAAAATACGCCTGCCACAACACGCGCCCCGCATCGAGTACGGCGAGAGCTTCAGCGGATAATCCTTCGTTACGACTTACCCCCATCCCCCACCTAGCCTCCCCCTTGAAGGGGGAGGAACTTAACTCTGCCTGTGGGTGTTGCGTACTACCAAAAGACCTAGCCTCCCCATTGAAAGGGGCGGAACTTAACTCCCTCCCCTTCAAGGGGAGGGTTGGGGTGGGGATGGGGGAAAACGCAGGCAATCCCGCCAAATACTGCACCATAAAATCCGATTCAAAGTGGTCAGGCGCGCCGATTTCCACTTCGGTGTAGGGAATAAAGTGGTTCACCAAGCTCCACTTCTTACCGTTCCATTCGAGGTCATTCTCGCTACGGGCGAGCTTCAACTGGTCATACAGTTTCATGGCAAGGTGCAATTTTCAAAAAGGACGCGAAGGATAGCACTCCCGTTCGGACATTCACAACGCAGATGCGTGTCTTGTATCTGTGCTGACAGGGAATCATGGAAATTGGACGTGAAAAAGGCGCACTTGGGGTGCGCCTTTGCAGCTTCTTTGGTGACTTCCCTCTCCCCCCACCCCTCTCCCGCACGCGGGCGAGGGGTGTTAGGGGATTAGCCAAATCGACCAGTGATGTAGTCTTCGGTTTCTTTGCGGGTGGGGTTGGTGAAGACGGTGCTGGTTTCGCCAAATTCGATCAGGTCGCCCAAGTACATATAGGCGGTGTAATCGGACACGCGGGCGGCTTGTTGCATATTGTGCGTGACGATGACGATGGTAAAGTCTTCTTTCAGTTCGTCGATCAGTTTTTCAATGTGTGCGGTGGAGATGGGATCCAGCGCGGAAGTCGGTTCGTCCAGCAACAGCACTTCAGGTTTCACCGCAATCGCACGGGCGATACACAAGCGTTGTTGTTGACCGCCTGATAAGCCTGTGCCGCTTTGTTTTAGCTTGTCTTTCACTTCTGTCCACAGCGCGGCTTTTTTCAATGCCCATTCCACGCGTTCTTCCATGTCGTTTTTGTTCAAACTTTCATACAGTTTGACCCCAAACGCGATGTTGTCGTAAATCGACATCGGGAAAGGCGTAGGTTTTTGAAACACCATGCCGACCTTTGCGCGCAGCATGTTCAAATCTTGATTTTTATCCAGAATATTCGCGCCATCCAGAATAATTTCGCCCGTGGCTTTTTGTTTAGGATAAAGCTGATACATGCGGTTAAAGGTGCGTAGCAGCGTGGATTTGCCGCAACCTGATGGACCGATAAAAGCTGTGACCATTTTGTCCGCGATATTGAGGTTGATGTCTTTCAACGCACGGTAATTGCCGTAGTAGAAATTGAGGTCTTTTACAACGACTTTAGGGTTTATGTCAGCGTTCATTTGCAAGCCTTAGTTTAATGAGAGGTCGCACTTTGGCGGAACAACACGCGCGCCAAAATGTTGAGAGTTAACACACTGAGGGTAATCAGCAACGCACCCGCCCAAGCGAGGTTTTGCCAGTCTTCGTAAGGACTCATGGCAAATTGGAAAATCACCACAGGTAAGTTTGCCATTGGGTTATTCATGTCATTGCTCCAGAACTGGTTGTTCAGTGCGGTGAACAACAAGGGAGCAGTTTCACCGCTGATCCGTGCAACTGCCAGCAATACGCCTGTGATAATTCCTGCCCGTGCCGCCCGTAAAGTGACGAAGTTAATCACTTTCCATTGCGGTGCGCCCAAGGCTGCGGCGGCTTCACGCAAGGTGCTCGGTACCAGACGCAGCATGTTTTCAGTGGTACGAATCACAATGGGTATCACTAAAATCGCCAATGCCAGCGCGCCAGCCCAACCAGAGAAGTGTTTGACGTGTACCACATAGATTTCATACACAAACAAGCCAATGACGATGGACGGTGCAGACAACAATACGTCGTTGATAAAGCGTGTAATCGGTGCCATCCAGCCGCGTTGTCCGAATTCAGCCAGATAGGTTCCCGCCAAAATCCCGATAGGCGTGCCGATCATGGTGCCCAGAACCGTCATCATTAAGCTGCCCCAAATCGCGTTGAGCAAGCCGCCTGCGCTGCCAGGGGGAGGAGTCATTTGGCTGAATACATCTAAGGTCAAGGAGGGGAGTCCGTGGGCAAAAAGTGTCCACAAAATCCAGCATAACCAAAATAGCCCAAATGACATGGCAAGGATGGAAACCAGCAGTCCAATGGCGTTAACGATGCGCCGACGATTATAAAGATTAAACATAATTAGCTAGCCTGCCCTTCACGTTTGCCCAGTTTGTACAACATATAGCGGGCGATGGAGAGTACAACGAAAGTAATGAAAAAGAGGATCAGCCCCAGCTCAATCAAGGAGGAGGTGTAAAGCTCGCCCACCGCTTCGGTAAATTCATTCGCCAAGGCAGATGAAATACTATTGCCTGGCATCAAGAGCGATTTACTTAATTCGTGCGCATTACCAATGACGAAGGTTACCGCCATGGTTTCGCCCAGTGCGCGTCCCAGTCCTAGCATAATGCCGCCCGCCACACCAACCTTGGTGTAAGGTAGCACCACTTTCCACATTACTTCCCAAGTGGTTGCGCCCAAGCCGTAAGCCGATTCTTTCAACAAAGTGGGCACCACATCAAACACATCGCGCATCACGGAACTGATAAAGGGAATGACCATGATGGATAAAATAATGCTGGCAGTCAGTACGCCGATGCCCATCGGAGGGCCAATAAAGAATCCGCCGATGTAAGGCATGTCACCCACATTTTTGTTTAACCAAGGTTCAACGTGGTCTGCGAACAAGGGCGCAAAAACAAATAAGCCCCACATGCCGTAAATAATACTGGGAATACCTGCCAACAGCTCAATCGCAATCCCCAAGGGGCGGCGCAGAATACGAGGAGATAATTCGGTGAGGAACAAAGCAATGCCGAAACTGACGGGAATTGCGATCAGGAGTGCAATGCTAGAGGTGACCAGTGTGCCGATAATAGGCACTAAAGCACCAAAGTTATCGTTGACTGGATCCCATTCCATACTGGTCAGGAAGCCGAAGCCAAACTTGTTAATGGCGGGTAAACTCCCTACCACTAAGGAAAAAATAATGGCTGCTAATAAGAGCAGGACTGAAAATGCAGAAATTCGAGTGAGATTCCGAAACAATAAGTCAAACGCTGCTTGTCGTTTGAGGCGCGCTTCAAGAGAGAATATCAGCATAGTTTTTAAGGTATCGGGTTAAAGATAAATCAGAATTTGAAACATGGCGCAGACTAGATGTCTACGCCACTATGACTAACGAGTTGAATGAGCAATTGCTTGTTCATTCAAAAGTGCTCGCTTACTACTTATTTCCAGAGTGCATGACCACTTGCGTCTTTGATCTGTGCTTTCCACGCGGCTTGGATCAATTTTACGACATTGTCTGGCAGGGTGACGTAATCCAAATCAGCTGCGATTTTGTCGCCATTGGTGTAAGCCCAGTTAAAGAATTTCAACACTTCTTTAGCAGATTCTGGCTTGTCTTGTACTTTGTGTACCAAGATAAACGTTGCACCGCTGATAGGCCACGCTGTTTTGCCTGGCTCATCCGTCAAAATTTCGTAGAAACCAGGAGCATTCTTCCAATCAGCACCAGCCGCCGCGCCTTTGAAAGACTCTTCAGTCGCCACGACAAATTGACCGTCATGGTTCTTCATTTGCACGCTGGACATTTTGTTTTGCAGCGCGTAAGCGTACTCAACATAGCCAATTGCGCCCTTGATACGTTGAACGTAAGAAGCGACGCCTTCGTTACCTTTACCGCCTGTACCAGCCTTCCAAGACACGGCCGTACCTTCACCGACAGTACTCTTCCAGTCAGGGCTGACTTTAGATAAGTAGTTGGTGAAAATAAAGCTGGTACCTGAACCATCGGAACGATGCACAACGGTGATGACATCATCAGGCAGCTTCATACCTGGATTCAATGCTGCAATCGCGGCATCGTTCCATTGCGTGATTTTACCCAAGTAGATACTTGCCAAAGTTGCGCCATCCAACTTCAATTGACCTGCGCCAATGCCATTGACGTTAATGACAGGCACCACACCACCAATTACCGTTGGGAATTGCATCATGCCATTTTTGTTCAGATCTTCAGGTTTCAACGGCATGTCGGATGCACCGAAATCAACTGTTTTAGCGGTGATTTGTTTGATGCCACCACCTGAACCAATGGATTGGTAATTCATGTTTACGCCACCTTGGGCTTTATAGGCTTCAGCCCATTTTGCATAAACAGGGTAAGGGAATGTCGCACCCGCACCTGTAATGCCATCCGCCGCGCTCAGATTCGCACCTGCAAGTGTGGCGACAGTCGTTAGCCCCAACAGTATATTTTTCAGATTCTTACTCATAACATCTCCAGTCAGTTTTAGGATAATTCACCTGCGATGGGAGCACCCCCAAACGCGAAGTCAGTGTTGCGAGACATAGTGTATTTTTTTATTATGACAGAATGATGACATTATATGAATATGCCTGTTGCATCATACTTAAAAGGGAGAGACTCTCAGATACGCCAAAGAGTCTCATGGGGAACTGGGTTAGTGCCAGATGGGTTTGCCACTGCTGTCTTTGAGCTGTGTTTTCCAAGCCAATTCAATATGCTCATCAAGGCTATCAGGCAAAGGAATAAAGCCAAGTTGCAACGCAATATCATTATTGTCGTGATAAATCCAATCAATGAACTTGAGCAATTTTGAGCTCTTCTCCGCATTTTCTTGCACTTTGCGTAGCAAAATAAAAGTGACAGCATTCATGGGCCAAACATCTTTGGCTGCTTCATCAGTCAATACGGTGTAAAAATTTGAGTCCGCCCGCCATTCTGCCCCCATGACCGCCACTTGAAATGCGTAATCTTCAGGTTTAACGAACTGTCCCGCCTGATTTTTGAGCTGGACTAAACTAAGCTTGTTTGACATGGCGTACGAGTACCCCACATAAGCAATTGCTCCTTGCGTTTGCTGAATGGCTTTCATCATATTTTCATTGCCTTTCGCCTCGATCTGCCCAGCTTTCCATGCCACAGTCATTCCCTCACCCATGGAGGTTTTCCACGCGGGGCTGACTTTTGACAAGTAATTGGTAAAAACAAAACTACTCCCAGCTGCATCTGATCGATGCACCACGGCAATCGCTAGATTGGGGAGTTTTAAGTCTGGATTGAGTGCCACTAAGGCGGGATCATTCCATTTAGTGATTTTCCCCAAGTAAATATCTGCCAAGGTCATACCATCTAGCTTTAAGCTATCAGCTGGAATACCTTCTAGATGAATAACAGGTACCAATCCTGTCACCACCACAGGAAATTGCACTAAGCCCCTTTTTTCCAGCTCTTCTGGTTTAAGCGGCACATCTGACACACCAAAATCCAAGGTTTTGTTGCTAGTTTGATCAATTGCTTCACCTGAACCAAGGGGCTGATATTGGATACTTACGCCCGCACTCGCTTGGTAAGCTTCCGCCCACTTGGCAAAAAGCGGGGCGGGAGCAGTAGCACCACCTCCTGCGATGTCCGCTGCGCTACAAACCTGACCAGTTGCCATCACCATCACGATAGCAAGCTTTAACATTGTTTTCTGCATCTTCGTTTTCATCATAATCACCATTCTTATATTAGGGATTGAATTCAATACAAAATAAACCATTCATGGGAGGTTATTATTGCCAGATGGGTTTTCCACTAGCATCTGTGAGCTGCGTTTTCCATGAATCTTGAACCATTTCTGACAGATCTTCTGGTAAAGGAATAAAACCCAATTCCAGTGCAAAGTCATTGTTGTCATGGTAAACCCAATCAAAAAACTTGAGCATTTTTGAGCCTTTGTCCGCATTTTCTTGCACTTTTCGCAACAGTACAAAACTTGCGGCATTGATAGGCCAAGCATCTTTTGCGGGCTCATCGGTTAATACGGCGTAAAACTTGGGGGCTTTATGCCATGCTGCCCGCATCACAGCGGCCTGGAAAACATAATCTTCTGGCTTGATGAACTGACCCGCTCGATTTTTGAGCAGAATCATGCTGAGCTTATGGTCTATGGCCGATGGATAGCCGACATAGCCAATCGCCCCTTGCATATCCGCGACAAGCTTGGTCGTGCCCTCATCGCCCATACCAGCCATTTGCCCCGCTTTCCACGCAACTGTTTCGCCCTCACCCATGGAAGATTGCCACGCAGGACTCACTTTGGACAGGTAGTTTGTGAAAAGGTAAGTGCTGCCCGAATGATCCGCTCGATGCACCACGGTAATGGCTAGTTCGGGTAGTTTTAAGTCAGGATTGAGAGCCAGCAAAGCGGGGTCATTCCATCGGGTGATTTTGCCTAAATAAATGTCCGCCAAAGTAGTGCCATCCAGCTTGACGCTGTTCGGCGCAATCCCATTGAGATGCACAACAGGCACCAACCCAGTCATAATCATCGGGAATTGTATCAATCCCATTTTGTCGAGTTCTTCAGGCTTTAAAGGCATGTCCGTCACCCCAAAATCCAAGGTCTTATTTCCCATCTTATCAATGGCCTCACCTGAACCAAAGGCTTGATATTGGATTTTGATGCCCGTTTTTGCTTGATACTCAGAGGCCCATTTTGTAAAAATTTCAGCTGGTGCAGTTGCGCCACCCGATGTGAGGTCTGCTGCGATGCAAATCTGACTTGCAGTCAATGTCATCGCAATGGAGAATCCTAATATTGTTTTCTGAAACGTCATTTTCATCATAATCTCCATTCTAAATAAGAGGGGCGCATCTACATATTCGTTGAATCTAATGATACCACTACCTTTGCAGTGGTTGATGACAACGGATTGCAACAGTTTGTTCAGTTTAAAACCAAAATAGCCCACCAATTTAATGGTGGGCTATTTGAATGGTATGTCTTTTAGGTCTGAAATTCTGCTATAACGGATTCCCTTGACTATCTTTGAGCTGAGCTTTCCAGGCTAATTGAATCAGGCTAATCACATTATTGGGTAAGTGTACATATTCAAGTTGTGCCGTCAATCCTTGACCATTGAGATAAGCCCAATTGAAGAACTGTAAAATTTCTTTGCCGACGAGAGCTTGATCTTGAGTTTTGTGCATCAAAATAAAGGTTGCAGAAGTGATAGGCCAAGCCTCTTTGCCTGATTTATTCACGAGAAGCTGGTAAAAGTCGGAAGATTTTTCCCACTCTGCATTTGCCGCCGCAGCTTTAAAACTGGCACTATGAGCCTTGACGAATTGACCATCGCGGTTTTTGAGTTGCACGATGTTCAAATTATTTTGTGCCGCGTAGGCATATTCCACGTAAGCTATTCCGCCGCCACTTTGCCGCAATCGTTCAACAACCGCTTTGTTGCCACGTCCAATGTGTTGACCAGTTTTCCATTCAGAAGCGGTTCCTTTGTTGCCCAATGCTTTCCATGGAGTGCTCACTTCAGCGAGATATTGACCAAAAATAAAGCTCGTGCCCGAACCAAAAGATTGATGAACCACTGTGATGGGGCGATTTGGCAGGGTTACGCCTTTATTGAGCGCGGCGATGGCAGGGTCATTCCATTGGGTAATTTTACCAATATAAATATCTCCCAAGGTTGCACCATCCAACTTTAAGGTACCTGATGCGATACCTTCCACATTGATGACGGGAACAACACCACCCACCGTGGCAGGAAACTGTATTAATCCCTTTTTCTTGAGCTCGGCAGAGCTGAGGGGAATATCTGACGCACCAAAGTCAACTGCTTTATCACTAATCTGCTGAATCCCCTGCTCGGAGCCGACGGCTTGATAGTTGATGGCTATTCCAGTTTTACTTCGATAAGCCTCTGCCCACTTAGCATAGAGAGGCGCGGGAAAAGTGGCACCAGCTCCTTTAATTTCGATGGATTGAGCGAAGTTAACGTTGCCAAGCAGTGAAATTAACAGCATGGCTTTGAGTAGGTTGTTCATCATGCCTCCACGGAATAAGTGTATGTTTTGAATCAATCGCGCACAAACTCAAGAAAACTTTATTCTTGAGCTGATTGCTATGCTATCAAACTTTTCCGAGAAAAGCGCGAAATTTCGTCACAAAATTGTCACAATTTATTGATTATATAGATAATTAGTTGGTTGGGTTGGGTTGGATTGAATTGCTTCCAAAGCAGTGATACCCGCAGCGGCAATTTGCCCATCTTGGAATGCCCGCACGCCGCTGATACCCAGTCCACCTACCAACACGCCATCAAGCGTAATCGGCACGCCGCCTTCAGCAGGAATTACTCGTGGCAATGCCAGATGAATCAATCGTCCACTGAGCACCGCTTCTTCTGACATCTTGGTGGGACGTTGAAACGCCACCGCCGCGTAGGCTTTCGCAATCGCGGTTTCTACTGCACCAAAAGACGTGTCGTGCTCACGTTGCAGATACAGCAAATGACCACCATCATCCACTACCGCAATGACCACTTTCCAGTCATTGCGCAAGGCTTCCGCTTGAGCGGCTGCTGCGATGCTTTTCGCTTCCGCGAGAGAGAGTACGGGTTTGTGTGCCATGAAATAAGCTCCTAAAGTTTTATCCTGTTGATATTTAAGGTGATTATTATTTAACCTTCCGTTCGTGGTGAGCTTGTCGAACCATGAGCGGAAAATTAAATCCATTCATCCTTCGGCCATTCGACAAGCTCACGACTCAGGACGAACGGATTTAATCAGCGTTTCCTTAATGAAAAAATACGCTAGGCGACACCCCAAAACGATGTGCGACTGCTTGAATTTGTCGCGTATTGAGCTGGCGTTTACCGCGCAAAATTTCTGAAACCACACCCTGACTGCCTACTTCGGGCAATTGGCTTTGGGTCAGATGGTGGTCTTCCATCAAATATGCCAACACATCTTGCGGTGGCACATCGGGCAATGGGTAGTGCGCGGCTTCGTAATGCGCCACCAATGCGCCCACCGTGTCCAACAAACTAGCCAAAGGATGCGTTTCATTCTCCCCAATTTCGTCAATGAGTTGATTCATCAATTCTACGCGGGCATCGTATTCGTCCTCCGTGCGAGGTACGGCCAACAAGGGCGAGAGCGGACTCCAATTTTGGGCGATATTTTTGACCATATCATTCATAATGACCTCCAATGTTTATGTTTTCCATTTGCCTTTATCGTATTCCACATGGGTCAGATCATTGGGATGGGGTATTTCGTTAGCTGATGCAAGCTGATGTCCCAGCTTGAGTGTACTTTGTTCACTACGCATATCATAAACGCTGACGATGTGAAATTTCCGTAACTGATTTTCTTCAATAACTGAAGTTATATCTTGTTTGAGCTGTTCTTCCCGCCGATCATTTTTGATTGCTGACAATTCTTCGGGAGAATACGAATATCTCTCCGTGAGCAACATTTTGACGTATTTTGGGAGTAAAGCAGTTGGATATTTTGCTGCATCAAATGGTGGTTTATTGATAAGTTGCTCAAAGAAGTACTCTCTTTCGTTGCAACAAAAAATACAGAAAAATGGGGTGCACAACTGGAGTAAGTCTCTATTCTTAATCTCACCATCCGCAAATTTTTTGACAGTATGCGCATCCATAATGAACATGCCACTTTTTTGATGTTGCCATGGTTGAGTTTTCTGACCTTGCCTATTCTCGACCTCGAACGCCTCTCTGCAACCAAAATTTCTACAGCACTGCGTTTTGTAAATTTCTTCTGGCGTGTAGAAAATGTAAAAAGGGATACGTTTATTCGATCTCGCGTAGCTAAGCAGCATCGACAATTGCGCTTGCGTCCCTTTTGGATAATTCAATTTTCCCTTGTGCGCACCTCTTGAGTGCTTGAGCTTTTTCGCTTGAAAGACAATGGGAAAACTAAATTCGTCTCCAACTAGCCATAACTCCATTTCAAAGTCAGCACCCGTTTCCTTATTTTCGACGTAGCGAGTAAAACTCGAAACGTTCAAGTAATTGAATTTTACATCCAACTCTCGCCACTTCCACATCAGATAATCTGTGACGGACTCTTCCTTTACGTCTGGAACATTTGATAAAAATCGTGAGAGCTTATCTGAGACAGTTTTATTCGCCTGACAAAGTTCTCGTTGCTCTGACGTAAGAGGAGTGGTCATTGGATTTAACTTTTTATGACAAAGGGCACGTCTCCGTGCCCTTTGTTATTACGCCAACGCCGCGATCACCATTTCGCTATTATTGCGTATCACTTCTGCTTGCGCAGCTGCTGAGATACGTTTCGCATCCGCGAGGGTGAAATTGCTTAGCATAACGTTTATTCAGCCCATGCCAATAAAGTGAAAATCTGGTCGCGGATTTCTTCTACGCTGCCCACGCCTTGGATATTGACGCAAACAGGTGCATTGCCACCCTCATCGGATGTTTCCCATGCGGCGTAATAATCGACCAAGGGCTTAGTTTGCTCGTGATACACAGTCAGGCGTTTCAACACGGTTTCTTCGGCATCATCGGGACGTTGAATCAGGTCTTCACCTGTGATGTCGTCCTTGCCCGCCACTTTGGGGGGATTAAAAACCACGTGATAGGTGCGCCCTGAAGCAGGATGTACACGGCGACCGCTCATACGTTGAATAATTTCGTTGTCAGCGACTTCGATTTCCACCACAAAATCCAAAGGGATGCCTGCATCTTTCATGGCTTGGGCCTGTGGAATCGTGCGAGGAAAGCCATCAAACAAAAAGCCATGCTCGCAATCCGCTTCTTTAATGCGTTCTTTGACGAGGTTGATAATGATGTCGTCTGAGACCAAGCCGCCTGCATCCATAATGCTTTTCGCCATTACGCCCAGCGGTGTGCCCGCTTTCACGGCCGCGCGTAGCATGTCGCCCGTGGAAATTTGGGGAATGTTGAATGCTTCTTTGATGTAATTAGCTTGTGTACCTTTGCCAGCACCTGGTGCGCCTAATAGAATGAGTCTCATGTTTTTCTCCCTTAGTGATTATTTTCAGTGTATTGCGCGGCAAAAATTTCCCGCGCAACGTGTAAATCCTGTTCGGTATCCACCCCGCTAGGCGGAGCTTCTTCGGCGATAAAAACGCCAATTTTGTAGCCGTGATACAAGGCGCGTAGTTGTTCTAATGCCTCAAAATGCTCCAGCGCGCACGGCGACAGTTGGTTGTATGCTCGCAAAAAGCTGACGCGATAGGCGTAAATGCCGATATGGCGCAGTACGGGTAAGTCAGCGGGCAAAGCACCCTCACCCCCAGCCCTTCCCCCTGTGAGGGATGTGAGAAAAGCATCGCGCGGGTAAGGAATCGGGGCGCGGCTGAAATACAGCGCGTTGCCGTCCTTGTCCAACACAGCTTTGACGATATTGGGATTGCGGAATGACGCTTCATCGTGAATCGCGTGGCACGCGGTCGCAATGGCGCATTCGGGATGGTTGTGCAAATGGGCTGCTACCGCCTGAATCAACGCGGGCGGCATCAAAGGTTCGTCGCCTTGGACATTCACCACGATGGTGTCATCCGACCAACCGCGTTGTTCCACCACTTCCGCAATGCGATCTGTGCCGCTCACGTGATCCTCTCGCGTCAAACAGGCTTTGAAGCCGTGTTCATGCACCACATTGGCGATGGCATGATGATCGGTCGCAATCCAAATTTGCTGCGCGCCACTTTGCGCCGCCCGTTCCGCTACGCGCACCACCATGGGCTTGCCCGCAATGTGCAGCAACGGCTTGCCAGGCAAACGCGTCGAAGCGTGCCGCGCAGGAATGACGACGTGAAAGGCGGTCATTTGAGGGTTTCGACTTCTTCAGCGGACAGCTTACGGGCTTCGTCCGCCAACATCACAGGAATGCCATCGGCGATTTTGAACGCCAATCGATCCGCTTTGCAGACGAGCTCTTGCGCCGATTTCAGGTAAATCAACGGGGATTTACACAACGGGCACACCAGAATTTCAAGCAGTTTTGCATCCATGAGGGGGTAATTTTCGCAGTATAAGTTCGATTAACGCGGGTTCAATCTGGGCTTCCACACGCAACACCCAAAATCTTGCATCCGCAAAAGAGGGGCATTTTACCGCATCTTTTTCGGTGAGGAGTAGCGCATCGCATGCCTCAAACGCCAAATCAGTCTTCGCATAGGGATGATGATCGGGAAAAGCGTGGGGAGTGAAGGATAAACCCAAGGAAGTGAGATGGTCAAAATAACGTTGCGGATTGCCGATACCCGCCACCGCATGCAGTCGCAAGCCTTGAAAATCAGTCGCTTGGGCGGTTTGTTGTGGATTAAGCAAATTCACAAATTGCTTACCCGATAGCTGCATCGAAAACGCAGGTGGGTGTGCATCCGCTTGTGGGTGCGAATGTATTCGCACGCTTTCCCCGTCAATTTTCGCCCTTGCGGGCGATGTACGAATAAATTCGTACCCACTATTCCCGCCATTTACCACCACCGCATCCACCGTTTGCAATCGCCGAATCGGTTCGCGCAACATCCCCGCAGGCAACAACCAGCCATTGCCAAAGCCGCGCACCCCATCCACCACCACGATTTCCACATCGCGCTGCAAACGATAATGCTGCAAGCCATCGTCGCACAACATCACATCACATTCGGGATGCTGCGCCAACGCCGCTTGTGCTGCCGCGACACGATCTCGTCCTATCCACACAGGACACAAACCCCGCCGCGCCATCAACAATGGCTCATCGCCCACCTGTTCCGCTGTGCTGTCCTGCAGCACACGTTGCGGCTGTTGCGCATTGCCGCCATAACCGCGACTCACAATCAAGGGATGAAAGCCGCGCTCAACCAATTGCCGCGCCAACGCCAAAGTCAACGGCGTTTTCCCCGTACCGCCCACGCTGATATTGCCCACGATCATCACAGGAACCGCCAAACGCACGGATTTGAAAATCCCCACACGATACAAAACCCGCCGACCAGCCGCCAATGCGCCAAACAGCCAACTCATCGGCAATAGCAACAAATGTAAGGGATGGCGGCGATGCCAGTAATCGGGGAGGTGGAATGACATGGTTAAATTGCGGCGCGTTGTGCTGTAGTGGTGTTTGGCAATTTTCTGCTACGAATGCTAACAAGAACCCGAAATAAGTTGTTTTAAGTACAGTTTGTTAGGCGAATCAATTTTCAACATGTTTGCTGGCGTGTTGTGCAAAGCGGTGGGATCTTTTTTTGTTTTCGATGTCTTCTTGGGAATACTGATGTCTCTCACTGTGACAAAGCGATATTCGTAGTCCGCTAAAAAATTGGCGTTATTCCAAAATTGCTTACCAATTCGCTGGCAGTATTCGATTACGCACTGAGCACCTTTTAGTTGCTGAATAACTTCCACTGACGAACTGGTTTTCTTCGTTGCTTTTAGTTCGATACAAATGATGACTTTTACGTCGTTGGTATTTGCGATGATGACAAAGTCAGCACGTTTCCGTTCACCCTTCGTACCTCGGAAGAACTTTGAAGGTGGGGTGAAGTCATCGGTTTTAATGACCACGCAATTTTCTTCGTTTGGCATCCCGTGAATTTCCACTTCATAGCCAATGTGATCATCTTTTTTAGGTTCGCACAGCCGTACCATTTTTTTGCCGTATATATTCTGCTCTAGCGGAACAGTTGCACTATCTTGCAACATCTCCTTCAGAATAGGAATGTCGGGCATTATTCATCTCCCCAGACAATAGCACTTTGTATCCTATTCATTTCTCCAATGGTCACATCGAAACTTCTCGCTTCTATCCCCATTTCTGGGTCAATTGTTGCAGGAACGAGGGTGTGACATTTCGTCTTGTTTGTATTGCCACTAACTCTGATAGGAGCCTCTTCTGCGATATACACTTTCACCTTGTCAGCCGACAATAGCTCTTCAGCTTTATAGCCTTCTGCTTTGGCAATTGTTTTTAAATGAGGCTTATCGTGGTTGAGCATGATAAGCGTGTTGAGTTCTTTGACAATATAGTCGCTGTGAGTGGTAATAAAAACCTTGATGCCGACATTCACTAATCGTGCAAATAATCGTGCGACACGTCGTTGATTTTCGGGGTGTAAGTTAAGCTCAGGCTCATCGACCATAAGCAAATCACCTTTTTTGGCAAGATGCTTCAAGTAAAAACCAATGTCCAGCAACGAGCGAACCGCACTGGAGCTTTCATCCATCGTTAAAAGAACCTTTCTCTTCCCTTTAGGAATGTAGTAAAGTTCGTCATCTTTTATGACCGTATATTCCCCCCCAATAATATCTGCGAAGTCAATCAGAATGTCTGAATGCTGGTGTTTGAGAAAACTTCCTTTTTTTGCCAAAGACTCTAATTTTCGGGTGAAATCTACGTTTTTTTGGACAGGGAGTGCGTAATCGTCATACGTTTTAAAGAATAAATCGAATGGATCAATATCCTTTTCTTTACCATTTTTGCTGATTTCTTCCAGCAAACGATTACGTGCAAAATTCAATTCTTTTCTAAAAATAGCGGCACCCGTTCTTTCCGCACTCGCAATAAAAGGAGTGGGGAAGTGATTCGCAAATAACACATCTTTTAGCGCATCTTCAATGAGTTGGGCAATAATTTGACGCGGAATTCTAACTTGGCTTTTGTCCATCAATAACGAGACCACGAGATCAGAGCTGCCTTCACTTTTGCTAATCAAGAATTGCTCATTATTCGCAGAGCCTAGTCGACGTTCAAATTGTGTTTGGTATTGCGATTTCGTGTCTGTGTTATGTTCGAGTAATACGCAGAAATCCGCTTGCGCAAACTTATCAGGGGATGTTGCGAATACGGAAGATAGTCGCTTGCTATAGACCTTGCTGCCTTGTTCTAGAATTGTTGTCATTTGGGCAACATATTCCGATAAATCAATGTGTACAACACCATCCGACATCAAAGCATCTATCTTTTCTTCAGCGACTTCTATGGGTAACGCCTTGCGCCACAAATCTAAAAAACCATACAACGCATAGGTCGCATAGGTTTTGCCTGTATTATTCGCACCACAAATAATCGTGAGTTCACCTAACTCAAATTCAGCTTGTTTAAGTGCGCCAAGATTGCTAATTTGTATCTTCATTTAGTGCTCCATATCCTTACGGAATCATCGCAGCGACAAACAGGGTGGTAGGTATGCGCAATTAACATTGAGCATACCTACTGCGCCTGATTCTGTGTGGTAAAGGTAATCCGTGAAAATCCTGCCACTCTGGCGGCTTCCATCACGTCGATGACCGATTGATGGGTGGCTTTGGCATCGGCGTTGATGACGATGGTGGGGTCGGTTTGCGCGCCTGCTGCCGTTTTGAGGGCGGCAGCGAGGGCGGTCACGCCTCCCGCAGGTAGGGTTTGCTCGTTAATGGCATAGTGTTGCGTGGCATCAACCGATACGTTGATAGGTTTGACTGTGCTGGCAACCGCTTCGCCACCCGCTTCGGGTAAGTTGATTTGTAATTCGGAAAACTTAGCGTAGCTGGTGGTTACCATCATAAAAATCAGGATCACCAGCAACACATCAATCATCGGGATTAAGTTGATTTCAGGCTCTTCCCGATTTCGCCCTCGTTGAAAGTTCATGATCTAACCTTTGCGTTGACCGTGGACAATTTCCACCAGTTTGATCGCTTGTTGCTCCATTTCCACGGTCAGACTATCGACTTGTGCGCGGAAGTGGCGATAAGCAATCATGCTAGGAATCGCAACGATCAGCCCAAACCCGGTGTTGTACAGCGCGACCGAAATGCCATGCGCCAAAATTGCAGGGCTATTGCCCGCTGCATTTTGTGAGCCAAAAATCTCAATCATCCCCACCACGGTGCCAAATAACCCTAACAGCGGGCTAATCGAGGCTATCGTCCCCAAGGTGGTCAAGAAGCGTTCCAAGTCGTGCGTGACGGCGCGCCCAGCTTCTTCAATCGACTCTTTCATGACTTCAGTCGAGCTGCCGACATTTTTGACACCTGCTGCAAAAATACGCCCCATGGGTGAGCCTGCTTGTAGTTTTTCCACCAAAGCATCATTGGTGCTGTTGGGTTTCATTTCTTTGATGACCGTGCTGAGCAAGCCAGTGGGTGCCACTTGGCTACGACGCAGATAAAGAGCTCGCTCCACGATTAAACCGAGGGCGATGATAGAGGCAAGAATTAAAAACCAGATCGGCCAGCCAGCCGCTTCAACGATAGCAAACACGCGTATTCTCCAATGTGCTTAAATTGACGGGGCGCAACTGTAGCGTGTCGCACCCTAATGAGCAAGATTTCTGCGCCTTATTCTTGGCGGGCAATATATAACTAATTGTTATTAAATGATTATTTTGTTTATGCACAAATAATGTGGATAAGCTTGTGGATAAGTCAGGGGATAGACGCTTTAAGTCGCCGTTCCATATCGTTTTTTAACAAGATATCTATTTTTTGACAAGATAAATAATCCCTTATAAACAATGTATTATAAAAATACGAGGGTTTGTTTTTATGGCGAAACAGGATGCAAGCGGTGCGCGGCGTTTTGTGGATGAATTGTGATTTGTCAAGGTTTTATCATTTTAATTTCTGTGTTGAACTTATTTCTGTCACAAACCTGTGCTAACCCTGCATTCTTAAACAGTTTTTTTGTTTATGCACAGAAACTGTGGATAAAGTTGTGGATAAAGCTGGGGATTTCCCTTTAAAGCGATGTCCCATAAGGGTTTTTGTTAGCCTGCTTATTTTTTAATTATAAAAAATATCTTTAATAAACAGTTGGTTGTACAAAAACTTTGTTTTACTGTGATTAGCTATCTGATGAAAATGGTGGGGTGGTGAAATTGTGGGTTATTTGAGAAAGTCAACCCTTTTTTGGGGTGTTTTGCTAACTTCCCGTCCCGAAACAGCTTTTTTGCTTATACACATAAACTGTGGATAACTTTGTGGGCGGAAGCGTGTATTCAGTATGTAACAGACTGTCGCATAAGGATTTTTGCTAACTTGCTTATATTTTGACGTAATTTGAATGTATTATTAAATCAATGGGTTGCATGTGATTTGTGAATTGAATAGGCTTGCATTTTGACGCAAGTATCGAACGAATATGTCGCACTTATGCACAAGGAATCAGGATGTCTTTAGATTTGTCTGAAAAGGCTCGCGTACTCAGCGTGGCAGAACTTAATCTCGCGGTGAAGCAATTGTTGGAAAATAGCGTTCCCCTATTGTGGGTGCGCGGCGAAGTGTCGAATTTGGTCAAAGCCGCTTCGGGGCATTACTACTTTTCGCTCAAAGACGAACAAGCACAAGTGCGCTGCGTGATGTTTCGCCAGAAAAGTTCGACCTTGACGCGCCCGCTCACCAATGGGATGCAAATTGAAGTGTTGGCGTTGGCAACCTTGTATGAGCAGCGCGGCGAGTTTCAGCTGATGGTGGAACAAGCGCGTCCTGCGGGGCTGGGGATTTTATATGAGCAATTCGAGCGGCTGAAGCAGCAGCTAGCTGATGAGGGTTTATTCGCCCGCAAACGCCCACTGCCGCCTTTTCCGCGTCGGGTGGGCATTGTCACCTCACCGCAAGCTGCCGCGCTGCGAGACGTGCTTTCCACCTTGCGACTACGCTTGCCCAGTGTGCCTGTGATTTTGTATCCCACGCCCGTGCAAGGGGTGGGCAGCGCGGCGAAAATTGCCCAAGCGATTGCCATTGCCAATCAACGTGCGGAATGCGATGTGCTTATCGTGTGTCGCGGCGGCGGGAGTATTGAAGATTTGTGGGCGTTTAATGAAGAAGTGGTGGCGCGTGCCATTGCCTCCAGTGCCTTGCCGATTGTCAGCGGGGTGGGGCATGAAACCGATTTTACCATTGCGGATTTTGTCGCGGACGAACGCGCGCCCACGCCTACTGCCGCCGCACAACGCGTGGTGCCAGATCGCCATGCCTTGCTGAAAGGATTAGATAATACCGCGCAACATTTGCAACGCGCCCAACGCAATCGGCTCTATAACGCCATGCAGACGCTGGATTATTTGCAACGTCGGCTGGTACACCCCGCGCAACAATTACAACGCCAAGCCCAGCAACTCGGCCAGTTGCAACAGCGTATGCAGCGGGCTTTCGTCTATCGTTATCAACAACAGGACGGACTATGGCAAAGTTTAGCGCACCGATTAAACGCCTCACGGCGTGGATTTTTGCGACAAACTCAGGCACTGGATCACCTCGCGCAACGCTTAAACACCGCGTGGCAACATCGCCATACACAGCAAAACGCGCAATTAGCGCACCTCACGCAACAACTCCATTTGCTCAATCCGCAGCAAGTGCTGGGGCGCGGCTATAGTTTAGTGCGCAATGCGCAGGGGCGGGTAGTGAGCGATCGCGCGCAGTTGACCAAGGGCGAACGACTGACCCTGACGTTTGCCCAAAGTGAAAGCACGGTGCAGGTGATTGAGGGTGAAAGGTGAAAAGGCGTGGGTGTGTGATGGTTTGTTTCACGTTTCACTTTTCTCGTTTCACAAATCCTTTAGACAAGCTATTGCGGATAAAAGCGGTGACGTGCTTTTCTTCTGTCCCGATGCGGCGAATTTCTTTGCCTAGTGGGGAAACCAACCAATAGGCATCATTCGCGCCACCTGATTTTCGATATTTATGTTTATAAACAATCAAATATCCCTGATATTTTCCAGCGGGTACGACATCCAAACTATCCCCATCAGTGACGAAATTCGTTTGTTGTGTGGACAATTCAACGCGATGAATCGCGCCTGACGTCACCCACGCCGCGCAGTTAAAATACACCACCGCGCCGTCTAAGCTAAACAAGGGATGATTAAAATCCGTGAGATTTTTGTACGGATCTTCGTCTTCATGCGGCGACAACAACACGCGGGCATTGCCGCCTGTCGCATCCATCACCCACAATTCATTCGGCTGATCCTCGGCAATCAACGGGTTTGAGCGCGCTTGTTTGCGCACAAACACAATGCGCTTGCCGTCGAATGACAAGGCAGGCTGGCTATCCTGCCCTAAGTGGGTCAATTGCTGCACCTGTCCTGTATCGGCTTGAATAAATACATTTCCTTGTTTTTCAATCAGTTGTGCTGCATTTGCCTGAATAGACAACCAAAGCAAACCCAATGCAAGTATTTTAAACATGTTCATCTCTTACGCATTCGCCCGTTCCGCTGCTCGCACGGTATTAGCAACCAACATGGTGATGGTCATCGGCCCCACACCGCCTGGCACGGGGGTAATGTAACCTGCGACTTCCTTGACGCTGGCAAAATCCACATCGCCAACTAATTTGCCTTCGGCGTTGCGGTTAATACCTACGTCAATCACGGTCGCCCCCGCTTTGACCATATCGCCCGTAATAAAATTGGCGCGCCCCACGGCGGCGACTAAAATATCGGCATCCCGCGTATGTTTGGCTAAATCGACCGTTTTAGAGGTGCAAATGGTCACTGTGGCATTTTTGTGCAGCAATAACAATGCCATGGGTTTGCCGACGATGTTGCTGCGCCCCACCACCACCGCATGTTTGCCTTCAATCGCAATGCCTGTTTTTTCCAGCAACACCATCACCCCATAAGGCGTGCAAGACGGAAATGGCGTTTCGCCCGTCACCAATGCGCCAACATTCTTTTGATGGAAACCATCGACATCTTTATCGGGGTTAATCGCTTCGATGACTTTATTGGCATCCAGATGTTTCGGCAGCGGCAATTGCACCAAAATGCCGTGGATGGCAGGGTCGTTGTTTAACGATTCGACTTCCGCCAACAACGCCGCTTCGGTGCAATCGCTGGCTAATTCAACGTGTTTGGAATACAGCCCCAACTCCGCGCAGGCTTTGACTTTATTTGCCACATACACTTTAGACGCAGGGTCATTGCCCACGATAATCACCGCCATACCAGGGATAATGCCGCGTGCTTTCAGCGCGTCCGCCCGCACTTTCCATTCCGCACGCACTTGTTGAGCGATGGTTTTGCCGTCTATGATTTGAGCTGTCATGTTGATTCCTTTTTGAAATGAAGTTTTAGGTAGAACAAGAACACGCAAGGCCTACCTAAAGCGCCTCAATAAAAAAGGTCGGGTGTGTTCACCCGACCAAATTATCAAGCGAATTACTGTCCTGATACTTCTTTTTGATAAGCAGCCAAACCATTGGTGATTTCGGCGTGGGCGGCTTCTACCCCTTCCCAACCACGGATTTTCACCCATTTACCTGGTTCTAAGGCTTTGTACAATTCAAAGAAATGTTTGATTTGTTCCAAGGTAATCGCAGGCAAATCTTCGTAGCTTTTGATCTCATGGTACAAAGGGGTCAATTTATCGGTCGGAACTGCAATAATTTTCGCATCATCGCCACCTTCGTCCGACATTGCCAACATCCCCACTGGACGGCAAGCAATCACAGCACCATGTACCACGGGGAAAGGGGTAATGACCAATACGTCCACAGGATCGCCATCATCTGCAATGGTTTCAGGGATAAAACCATAGTTGCAAGGGTAGCGCATCAAGGAGCCAATAAACCGATCCACCATCAATACGCCAGCTCCTTTGTCCACTTCATATTTCACTGGATCAGCGTGTTTGGGGATTTCAATAATCACATTACATTCGTGCGGCAAATTCTTTCCTGGACGAACATTTAATAAACTCATAGTAACTCCTTGCGGTTAATAAAGACGGTAAAACAATAGGTAATTATATGCGAAGCGCGATGGCGAAGGGTTTTGATCTTGCAGTGTATCGGATTGCTAAAGCTCATTGACCTGCAAGTACAGGTAATGATTGCAACTGTGCCCATACTTTATCGGGTGTGAGTTGCATCATGCAGTCAAAATGCCCCAGCGGGCAGACGCGCTTAAAGCAGGGGCTACAGGCAATGGGATATTGCACCACCTTTGCGTTGGGTGACAACGGTGGGGTGAATTGCGGGCTACTGGAACCGAACAGGGCGATGAGCGGTTTGTCCAGTGCAGCGGCAAGGTGCATCAAGCCTGAATCATTGCTGATGACCCGTTGCGCGCAAGCCAAAATGGCGAGTGCGTCGCTTAAATCTGTCCGTCCGCATAAGTTGTTGCAATGATTGCCTGTCAATTGGTTGATTTCATCGGCAACGGCTTTGTCTTTGCCAGACCCTAGCAGCCAAACGGCTTCGCCTTGTGCGTGTAACCGCAGGGCAATGTCGGCAAAATAGCTGGTCGGCCAACGCTTCGCCGCCCCATATTCCGCGCCAGGGCAAAACACCGTCACAGGTTTATGTAAAGATAAAGCCAATTTATCCAAGGTATAGCGGCATTGCGCCTCGGAGACCTGCAATACGGGATTGGGTAGGGGGCGTGGAATCTCGCCATTGGGCATCTCGGCGAGTTGTGCGAAACGTTCCACCATCAGCAGCAAAGCTTGCTTATCCAACTTGCGCGCATCATTTAACAAGCCATAGCGCGATTCGCCGACAAATCCCGTGCGCAAGGGGATGTTGGCAAAGAAAGCCACTAGCGCGGATTTAAGTGAATTCGGTAATACGAGGACTTGTTGATAATGCTCGGCACGGAGTTGTTTGCCAAGGCGATAGCGTTGAAGCAAGTGTAACGCGCCGTGTGGAAAGGGATTAATCAACACCTTTGCCACTTCGGGCATGGCATTGAGCAATCCTGCCGTCCAAGGCGGTGCGAGGACGTCAATTTGGCTGTCAGGATGACGTTGCTTTAGCCGCATGAGCATCGGCTGCATCAGCATATTGTCGCCTACCCAACTGGGCGCGATGACGAGGATTTTGTACATGGATAGGGGCGGAAACAAGGGGGCAACCTGCGATATTTGATGGTAGGGGCAGACCTATGTGTCTGCCCTGTGTCGAAACAACAAGGGCGCACACGCAGGTGCGCCCCTACCCTAATGATGCCCTTTAGGTGGTTCACCCGTGAACTGGTAAACCGTGCCGCAATACGGGCAAGTCGCAGAACCGCCATTTTTCAGAGGAATCGCCACTTTAGGATGAGAATCCCACGCGCTCATGTTGGGCATAGGACAAGTCAGTGGCAGGTCATGTGCGGTAACGTCGATATGGCGTTGGGTATTTGGTGCGTTCATTTGTGAATCTCCTAATGGGTTTCAGAAATCATGCGTGTTTCAAGTTCTATGGGCATCAACTTAGCATGGCAATCCCCTCTCCCGCTCGCGGGAGAGGGTTAGGGGATCTTGATTTTGGGTGTATTTCCCTCTCCCCCGCCCCCTCTCCCATAAATGTGAGAGGGGAGTAAAACCAGCTCGACCTCCGCCAAAAATTAAACGTAATCCAGCCAATCCTGATGCAGCGGGTGTTTACCTGCCACGCAATCAAAGAAAGCTTTTTGCAAGCGTTCCGTAATCGGGCCGCGTGAACCTTGACCAATCACGCGTTGATCCAGTTCGCGAATTGGAGTGACTTCCGCTGCTGTGCCCGTGAAGAAAGCTTCTTCGGAGCAGTAGATTTCATCGCGAGTAATGCGTTTTTCGATGACTTCAATGCCCATTTCTTTGGCCAGCGTAATCACGGAATCGCGGGTAATGCCTTCCAAGCAGGACGTTAAATCTGGCGTGTAGAGCTTGCCCTTTTTGACGATAAAAATGTTTTCGCCCGCGCCTTCAGCGACATAACCATCTACGTCTAATAACAAGGCTTCGTCGTAATTGTCATTCGCCACTTCTTGATGTGCCAAAATCGAATTGGCGTAAGTCGTCACCGACTTAGCACGGCACATATTCACGTTAACGTGATGGCGAGTGAAACTGGAGGTTTTAATGCGAATACCGCGACGCATGCCTTCTTCGCCCAAATACGCGCCCCAAGGCCAAGCCGCAATGGCAACGTGAGTCGATAATGTTTTCGCCGCAATGCCCATCGCTTCAGAACCATAAAAGGCAATCGGGCGGATGTAGCAGGATTCCAACTTATTGGCACGCACCACTTCACGATGCGCTTCCATGATGGTTGCCTTGTCGTAAGGCATTTTCATTTGGAAGATATGCGCGGAGTTAAATAAACGATCTGTATGCTCTTGCAAACGGAAAATCGCAGTGCCTTTTTCGGCTTTATAAGCGCGCACGCCTTCAAAAACACCCATGCCGTAATGCAAAGTATGGGTTAAAACATGCGTCGTGGCATCGCGCCAAGGCACGAGTTTCCCGTCGTGCCAGATAAAACCGTCGCGGTCAGACATGGACATAATTTGGATTCCTTTAGTAAGTCGGTTTGCAAAGGGTGGATTCTAGCGTTTTCCCGATGTTTTATGAAGTGCATAATGAATTTGGGTGGCGGAACACAGGTAATGTACAGAATTTACAGCGGGTGTCCTTTGGGAATTTTAGGTGGCGCACGTCTCACGTCTTACTGCGTTTGCAACATGCGATCACGCTTTGTGAATACCCTATTCAAATCACCCTGCTATGAGAAAATTTTGCTACTATTTCAACTCACCCAGAATGGCATGATTGATCGCAGGACGATGTGTTGTTAAGCGGTTGGAGCATCATAGGTCTTAATCGTTGTTTTGGGCGTAAAGAAGGACGGAGTTCTTGCATTCGACATTTCAATTTCTACAAAGGAGTAAGCCATGAAACAATCCACCATTTTAACCACGATTTTGTTAGCAGTGGCATTCAGCAGTCCTACCTTCGCAGCAGATAAAAATCCCGCTGCCTCAGCACCAAGTACTATCGTAGAGCCAGAGATGGTAAAAATCCCCGCAGGTAGTTTTGTGATGGGCTGCCGTGATGGGCGCGATATTCAATGCGATGGTGATGAAAAACCCGCCCACACGGTACGCGTCAACGAATTTATGATGGGCAAATACGAAGTTACACAAGGTCAATGGAAAGCCGTGATGGGTACCAATCCAAGTGAATTTTCAGAGTGTGGTGACACCTGTCCAGTCGAAAATGTGAGCTGGAACGAAATCCAAGTTTTTATTCAAAAACTCAATACGCAAACGGGTAAGCAGTATCGTTTACCCAATGAGGCGGAGTGGGAATACGCTTGTCGTGCGGGGGTAGACCAGACCCATTGTGGTGGTGGCGATACAGGAACGGTAGCTTGGTACGCAAGCAACAGTGGCAAGAAAACCCACCCTGTAGGTGGTAAGCAAGCCAATGCTTGGGGCTTGCATGACATGAGTGGCAACGTGTGGGAATCCGTTCAGGACGGTGGCTGGCATGAGAATTATCATGGCGCGCCGACAGACGGCAGTGTGTGGCTGGATACGGCCAGTGAAACCGCTAAGCACGGCGGCGTTGCCTCGCACGCACTGCGCGGAGGTTCATGGAATGATATTGCACGGTTTGTGCGGTCGTCCTATCGCAGCCTCAATGCAGCTTCTTATGGCGATGATCTCTATGGTTTCCGTCTTGCCAGAAGCATTCCATAAGCGCAATAGTGCGACGAATCCGTATCCAAGGTTAATGCGGTTAGATACAGCATAAACGATTTTTGGTACGTAACCTTATTAACGGGATGAACGACGGTTCATCCCGTTTTTGTATTTGAAGGATCACTCTAAAATTCAAAAACCTAAACGTGGGTACGACAGATTCGTACGAATTTGCGTAAATCTGGTCAAAACAATTTTTTGGTCACCGTATTTCGCCCTGTCGGGTAATGTGCGAATGGATTCATACCCACATTAGGCGGTCATACCTCCGATTTTTTTAAAGATCGACCTTAAGCATCTCCCAAAACGTAAGATTCGTATTGAGGGCTGGGCTTGCGTTTTTTGTCAGCAACTCTTCAGGGTAAAAATTTTATTGTGGTAAAAAAACAACACCAATGTGAAACTTTTGTTAAAAGAGCATGACACTGCTTGTGCGATTTCTGGCTATCTGGATAATCGCCGCCAATCCGCTACGGGGGATTGTTTAATTAATGACACATTGTCATATCACCAACTGAATTTTAAGGAATAAATATGCAAAAGAAAATCATCGCTCTGGCAATCGCCTCTGCATTGGTCGCACCATCAGCATTCGCTGACACCAGCAATGTATCTGTTTATGGTTTGTTGAACGCAGACTTTGAAAGCGTTAAGAGCAGCAACGTTGGTGCAGGCGTAGCTAACACAATTAGCCGTGTTTCCTCAAATGCAACCCGTTTGGGTATCAAAGGTAAAGAAGATTTGGGCGCAGGTCTGAATGCGATTTACCAATTGGAAATCCAAGCTGACTTGAATGGCAACGCTGGCAATGGTTTCGGTAATGGTACACGTAACAGCCATGTAGGCTTGAATGGTGATTTCGGTACCGCTTTCTTGGGTATCTGGGATACACCTTACAAAACTAGCCGCAATAAAATTGAGTTGTTTGACAACACTACTTTTTCCTCAACAATCAATGTATTGGGTCGTACAGGTAGCGCAGGCGTGAACTTTAACAACCGTTTGGCGAACTCTGTTCAATACTGGACACCTGATTTCAATGGTTTCCAAGCCAAATTGGCTTATGGTACCGATAACGCATCTACAACGACTGTGAATAAGTCGGTTATTTCGTTGTCCGCTGCGTATGAAGATGAGATGCTGTATGCAGCTTATGGCTACGAAAGCTTTAAGGACGTAACATTGGCAACTGCTGCTGCGACTGCTGGCAACAAAGCAGACGGCAATCGTTTGGTGGGTGCTTACAAATTTGCGCCTGAAAGTTTTGTGGGTCTGACTTACGAACGTCTGTCAGGTACCGCAGCTGGTGTTTCTTCCTCGCGTACTGCATGGGAACTGGCTGGCAAATACACGATGGGCAACAGCAACTTTGGTTTGGCCTATGTTAAAGCGGGTAATACGGGTGCAGCAGTCGTGGCTAACGGCGCAAACCAAGTGTCCTTGCGTTATGGCTATAGTTTCTCCAAACGCACTGAACTGTACGGTATGTACTCTAGCCTGAGCAACGATGCAGCAGCGAACTATAACTTGAGCGGCGGCACGATTGTGACTGGCTCTGTTGCTGGTGCTAAATTGTCTGGCTTTGGTTTAGGTATGGTTCACAAGTTCTAATTGAATGTAGATCGGGATTGATCCGATGTTGGGTTAATCTGATCTACGCTTGATAGAGAGCATAAATGGGACGCGCAAGCGTCCCGTTTTTATTGGTCATAGTCTTTGTGAATTGCAGCTGTTTTTCACTGATTGGGTGATACAGCGATATTTACTGCGATAATCGCACTTTAAATTCCGTCGTTCACCATGTCCATCCTCCGCGTTGCTTTAGATGTCCCGCTGGCTAGGCTGTTTGATTACAGCGTAGTGGGTGAGGTCGCCATCGGACAGCGGGTGGTCGTGCCTTTTGGTTCTCGGCAACTCGTGGGGGTGGTGATGGCATGCGGGGATACCTCGACATTTGCACCTGAACGCATTAAGCCTGTGTCTCAGGTGTTGGCGGATAGTGCGCCGTTGTCGTCTGAACTGCTGGCGTTGCTGCAATTTTGTAGTGACTACTATCACTATCCTATCGGCCAAACGGTGATGGCGGCGTTGCCAGCACCCTTGCGGTCAGGTAAACCCTTGACGCGAAAAGTGCCTGAGTGGTTTCGGCTAACCGAGTGCGGCGCGGCGTTGGAGATGGCAGATTTCCCGAAACGCAAAGCCGTGCAACGACGAATTTTGACGCAATTAGCGGAGCAGCCTTGTTCCTTGGCGATATTGAAAAGACTATCGGCGACTGCCAGCGCGCAAGTGAAAGCATTAGAAGCTGCAAATTGGATTGAGCGTTTCACACCTGCGGATGAGCTTATCGCTGTGAACAATGCGATCCCGCACGTGTTTCGGGAAATTCACACTTTGACCCCCGAGCAACAACGTGTGGTCAGTGCCGTCACAGGCAGCGAGGGTTATCGTTGTTTTCTATTGCATGGCATCACGGGCAGCGGGAAGACCGAAGTGTACGTGCATCTGATGCACCATATTTTGCAGCGGGGCGGGCAAGTGTTGTTGCTGGTGCCTGAAATCAATCTCACGCCTCAGTTGGAACATTATTTTCAGCAGCGTTTTCCTGATGCGGCACTGGTGAGTTTGCACAGTGGACTAAGCGATGCAGCGCGGTTGGACAATTGGCAACAAGCGCAAGCAGGCACGGCGCAGATTGTGTTGGGGACGCGGCTGTCGGTGTTTGCGGAATTGCCCAAGCTGGCGTTGATTTTGGTGGATGAAGAGCACGACAGCTCGTTTAAGCAACAGGATTTCTTGCGCTATTCGGCGCGGGATGTGGCGATCTTTCGCGCCAATCAATGCGGCATTCCCATTGTGCTGGGGTCGGCCACGCCGTCTTTTGAAACTTATCACAACGCACAAACGGGGCGTTATCAGATGTTGCAACTCACCGAGCGCGCGTCGGCGGCAGCGAGTTTGCCTGTGGTGCGCTGCGTCCATCCCAAACAAAATCGCATGGTGGAAGGCATTAGCGAAAAGCTACTCTCCGCGATTGAGCAACGTATCGAGCGGCAAGAGCAAAGTTTGCTGTTTATCAATCGACGGGGCTACGCGCCTGTGTTGATGTGCGGGGATTGCGGTTGGCTGTCAGGTTGTCCGCATTGTGCGGGCAAAATGGTGTTGCATTTGGACACCAAGCGATTGCGTTGTCATCATTGTGGCATGCAGATGCGCGTACCGACACGCTGTCCTGATTGTGGTGAAGCGGATTTGCAACCGATCGGCAGTGGCACGCAGCGCGTGGAGCAGGTGTTGCAAACGCGTTTCCCCGCTGCGCGGATTTTGCGGGTGGACAGAGACAGCACCCAAAACAAACGCGCTTGGCAAACCATGCGAGCGCAAATTCACGCCAATGAAGTCGATATTTTGGTGGGTACGCAAATGTTGGCGAAGGGACATGATTTCCCTGCCTTGACCTTGGTGGGCGTACTCAATCCTGATAGCGCGTTGTATAGCAGCGACTTTCGTGCAGCGGAAAAGTTATTCGCACAACTGGTGCAAGTCGCAGGTAGGGCTGGACGAGCGGACAAGGCGGGCGAAGTGTTGATTCAAACCGCCTTTCCCGATCATCCTTTGTTTGAAGCCCTGCGTACCCACGATTTCACCAGTTGGGCAGCATCACAACTGGCGGAACGACGGATGGCAGGCTTTCCTCCGTTTATGTATCAAGCCATGTTGCGCGCCGAGGGTAAAGTTGAAGAGGCGGTTTATGACTTTCTCAACCAAGCACGCGCGGCGGCAATGGCATTAAATCATGCGGTGGACGTGTTAGGCGTGGTTCCCGCTGCCCTACCCCGTCGCGCCAACCATTTACGCGGGCAATTATTGATTCAAGCCGACAGCCGCAAAGTGCTTCAACAGTTTTTACGTGCGTGGCAGCCCGCTTTGTCCGCACTCCCCGCTGCGAAACTCCACTGTTCACTGGACATTGACCCCTTGGAGTTTTAAAGTACCTTGTTTTAGTTAATCACAAAGGATGTCAACATGGCCGCAAAACGTTTTTATCATTGTACTGTCAGCGAAAAGCTACTCTATACCTGCTTCTTGCTGCTGGTGGGGTTGGGCTATTTAATGGCTACCTCATATCTGTATGTCACACACGTCAATAATGACGGCAAACCTGGTTTGTCGATTGCCGACGTTGCCAATAGCTATTACGGCAACCGCAGCGGTACGCGCCTGGAAGCGGCGATTCGGGGTTCGATGGCAGGCAATATCAGCGACGATGATCGCGGCATCATGGTAGCTTGGCTCAAAGATGGCGCTGAAGAGGAGCACTATGCGCATGACATCAAACCTATTTTGGATAAAACTTGCTTGGCGTGTCACACCAAAGATTCAGGCATGAATTTGCCTGATTTTAGTACCTATCAAGGGTTGCACAAGTACGCTGAAGTGGATACAGGGATGTCCATGGCAAGCTTGTTAAAACTCTCGCATATTCATTTGTTTGGTATCAGCTTGCTGTTGTTTATGATTGGTTTTATTTTTATCCAATGCGAAATTAACGTCTATTTCAAACGCTTTTTGGTGGTTTCGCCCATGTTCGCGGTGTTTGTGGACGTACTTTCTTGGTTCCTCACCAAATGGGATTCACATTATGCAATGGTCGTGGTGGCAGCGGGCGCGCTGTTGGGCTTCTCCATGGCGGCACAAATGTTGATCTCGCTGTATCAAATCTGGTTTTTAAAGCAACCTGCGGCGGCGAAAGTCTAAAATGCGCGCTGATTTCTTAGCGGAACTCATTGCGCGGGTTGGTTCATCGGGGGTGTTAACGGAAGAAGCGGCGGCACCCTATTGCCGTGATTGGCGCGGGCGATACTGCGGCGCGGCATGGGCAGTGGTGTTTCCTGCGGATACCGCTCAAGTGGCGGAAGTGGTGAAATTGTGCGCCGCACGCGGCATTGCCATTGTGCCGCAAGGTGGCAATACCAGCTTATGCGGCGCGGGTGTGCCGCTGGAAACGGGCGATCAAATCGTGCTCAATTTGTCGCGCATGAACCACATTCGCAGTGTCGATGCCGCCAATTACACCATGACCGTGGAAGCAGGTTGCACCTTGGCTAGCATTTACACCGTCGCAGAAGAATATAACCGATTGTTTCCATTGGGCTTAACGGCGATAGCCCCGCATTGTGAAATTGGCGGCAATCTTTCCACCAACGCGGGCGGCATCGGCGTATTGCGTTATGGCAATGCGCGGGACTTGGTGCTGGGCTTGGAAGTGGTGTTGCCCGATGGGCGCGTGTGGCATGGCTTGCGTAGTTTGCGCAAAGACAACACAGGTTATGATCTTAAGCATTTATTTATCGGCGCGGAAGGCACGTTAGGCATTATCACCGCCGCCGTGCTGAAGCTGTTTCCCCGTCCGCACGCCACCGCCACTGCTTGTGTGGCGATCACCCATCTGCAAGCGGCGGTGCGGCTGTTGACGCATATTCGTGGTCACTGTGGCGACACCCTCAGCGGCTTTGAATTGATTTCGCGCAGTTGTCTAGACTTGGTGTTTGAGCACATTCCCGACACCCAAGAACCCTTCGCCCAGCAATACGACTACTATTTGCTGATTAAATTGGCGGATGTGCGCGCGGGCGAGTTAGAAAACGCTTTGCGCGCCGCCTTGCAAAGTTTTGGCTCTGAAATTTTAGCATTCGACACCACCACGGGCGATGCCGAGCCCTGGTGGACGTTGCGCAAAAACATCGCCGAAGCCCAAAAACGCGAAGGTCTCAGCATCAAACACGACATTGCCGTACCGATTAGCCGCGTCGCCGAATTCATCACCCGCGCCAATGCCGCCCTGCGCGCCGCTTATCCCACGATCCGCATCGTCGCCTTCGGACATTTGGGTGATGGCAATATTCATTACAACACCTCCTTGCCCGATCTCGCAGCCAATGCTGACTTTATCCAACACCAAGAACATGCCGTCAATACGCTTGTTTACGCGGTCGTTCGCGACCTCAACGGCAGCATCAGTGCGGAACACGGCATCGGGCAACTCAAACGCGACACCCTCTGCGACCACAAAGACCCGCTGGAATTAGAACTGATGCGAAAAATCAAAGCCACCTTAGACCCGCAAGGGCTGATGAACCCTGGGAAGGTGGTGTGAATATTTCTGCCGTTTAAAGAGCCAAAAATTTCAGGCGGCTTAAATCACTTCCGTAATTACCTTGGAAAGAAAATCAGCTGACATTTCCGCCTTTGGGGAATAGAATGAACCACTTAATTTGATGCAATTCAACTCAAAATGAACGCGAACAATGAACTACGCTTTGCAGTTAGCGACCGCATCCGTGATGTGGAAGTTGATCCTGCGCACGTTCCTTTGGCGTTGCTGGGCGAATTTCAAAAAGATGTGAGCGAATTTCTTAAGGGATCTGGACACGACATTGACCCCGCTCATGTTCAAATTTCGGTGGAGCAGGGTTCATTGGCGTTCGTTGCTTCTGGATTACTTGCGGCGACTTCCTTGTGGGCAGACTTGGCTCATTTGAAGTCATCTGGCTCGTTAGAGTTGATGGATGTAAAGCGTGCAGCAGTTGTTGAGCGTTGGCAAGGTGTTGCTTACAAGAACCCGATGCGAAGGTATGTTGTGGCGGATAGAGCGGATCAATTGGGTTTTACTGTTGATTCAACCTCTAACTATCGTAGAGTCGAACCTATTTGGGTGCAGGTTGAGAAGTATCTGTACGGTAAAATCGTCGATTTAGGTGGCAAGACCAAGGCTAATGTTCATCTGGCACTAGAAAATGGTGACACGATTACCATCGCTGCTCAAAAATCCTTATTAGAGCAGGAAGAATACAATCATTTATATCGTTTCGCCTCGCTGCATGTAACGGCGGAAGAAAATTTGCTGACAGGCGCATTGCGCAACGTGAATTTGTTAGCATTTGAACCTTACCAACCAAGTTATCACGAAGAAGATTTTAGACTCATGGTTTCGCGTGGAACGCGAGCTTGGGCTGACGTGTCGGATCAAACCTCTTGGTTGGAATCTTTGCGTGGTGGTAAGGCATGACGATTTCCGTGTTGCTTGACACGAGCTTTTTGATTTCATTAGTGGATGAAAATCGTCCAAATCATCAGGTCGCGAAACAGTATTACCAAATGCTTGTGGGGCAACAGCACCCCTTGTATTTTTCGACAATTGTTGCAGCCGAATTTAGCATTAAGCAGCCCATTGTCGAACTTCCACTTAAGAATTTTCGCATTATTCCCTTTAACCTCCCTCATGCAATTCAAGCTGCTCGTATGTGGAATGCATTGAGGCGTGATGAAGGCGATGCTCGATCGGTGGCACGGGACGATGTCAAACTCATTGCTCAAGCAGAACATGAATCTATCCCATTTATATTGACCGAGGATGCTTCGACGTTTTACAAATATTGCGAACGATTACGAAAAGAAGGCATTGCGAGGGTCAAAGCGATTAAGTTGGTGGATGGTTTTGATGAGAGTAACTTTCAAAAGAATGGGCAGCACACATTACATCTATAACAATCAGCGTTAGGAACAAACTTATCCACTGTAAAACAAGATCCTGCGTCCAAAAAATCCTCACAGGAGTCTTTAGAAAATGAGCGACGAAAACTTTCCTAAACAATTGCGTGCCATCAATCGGGTGACGATTTCGGCGATGTTGTGGCTGAACGGCGTGGCGCACATTATCATCGGGCTGGCATTGGCTATTTCGGTATTGATGTTTACATGGTTATTTTTCATGGACTTACGCGAATCCATCCAAGCGAATAATCTGGTGCATGGCTTCTTGCACGCGCTGGGGACGTTAATGTTGCTGTGGACGGTGTCCGCACTGATTACCGCCGAGATTCGCTATTTGGAAGGCGGCAAACTGGAGGTCGATACGTTTGTGGTGGTGGCGTTGGTCGGGATGTTGCGCAAAGTCATCACCTTACCCGTGCTGGAAGTCGCCCCTCCGATGCGGGAAGTGATTTTGTGGGAAGGTGGCGCGTTGTTGTTAGGGGTTTTGTATCTCGTGGTGCGCTGGGCGCAACGCCCACAATTGAGTTCAGAGAAAGCTGCTGAATCACCGAAGCAGAACCAGTTGCCGTAGGGCGACAATAAGCGAAGGGCATTGCGCCGAATGGTTAATGGCAAAACGAATCACATACGGCGCAATAACGATTGCGACCTACGCGGGCTGGGTTAGGTAATTTTAATTTTTTTCGTTTACAACATCCCAAACGCGAAAAACAACGGATGAAGCATTTTCAGACAGATCGTTTTGCGTATTACAAACTCTAAATGCACTTTTATTGTGAACGCGCAGAGAGTAATAACTTCTTCCTTCGCCATACTTATTTTCCCAATCATCCCTCAGTTTATAATCTTTTCCCGTCCACTCCGTTAGCGCACGATTTACTCCAAGTTGTGCTGATCTATCAGAAAGCTCAACGAGCAAGTCAAAAAGTTTAGCCTTGTCAGTAGCATCAAGATTTAATTTTTTCTTATTCGCAGCTAAATTCTGTAAACAATACAATGGGGTTCTCGGTATGACTATATCTTCTGTAGGTACAGGAACGGACAAATCTTCTTTGATTTCGCTCAGATTTATGCCGAAACTCTCTGATTTATTGCCCATTAGTTATGAACTGTTGGTAGTAGTTTTTAATGGTGTCGTTTTCAATGATGTTGTTTTGGCCAGAAGAATAAGCTTCTTTCCAAGGTGACTCTTGGTGTGTCATATTGACTAATTCCATTGGGGAGAAAGACCCGTAGCGACTAAGAACAAGCGACATAATACGCAATGTCTCTTGGGGTGCAGCTACTTGGGATATATCGAAGTCCTCAGGAGTTATTGTCTGCGAGCCGTAGCCTGTATATTTTTGATAAACTGATTGAACAACTGGGCCGTAAGCCCATGCCTCCACAGTTTCATTAAATAACGGCTTATTCAAAAATGCCATATGATATGCATGGCAGTAGAACAATAATTTCTGAAGCGCAAGATGACTCGTCGCTTTTCCCGCTTGATACTGAAGAAGCACAACCAGCCTTGCTGCATTAACGGCATTCATAAAAACCTCCTATACATAGTTTTATTTTGTCAGACATGCGACAAGATATTCTTTCCATCTGCTCAGTTTCGCCAAATTTTATAATAGCACTTTGACCTTGTTAGGCCTTGATAGCGCGTCAGCTCTGGAAGCTATGGGGATCATAATTCCAGATGTGCGTATTCAAAATGGCAATTTCTCTGGCTTTTTGCGTATTAGAATTTTTAGTTCCGTTGAGTCAGATGAAAATGCATCCTGAACAGGCTCAAAGTTGATGGTCTTAATTTCAACTTGATAAGTTGCATCAACAGCCTCTCCAAGTGCCCTCGCTATAATTTCTTCAATTTCCCTTGTACTTAATGACTTGAGCTTTCGCTCAAAAAATTCGTCCCAATCAGGAGAGTCATCCTTTTTTTCGTGTTTATCTTTCATGTAATTCCCTCTCAATTTTAATGGTTCAACATGAAAAAGACAGAACTTCTTCTGTATAAAATATCTTGCCGTACTGCAACCAATTGATTTAACAGTACATCGAAATTGAAACAGGTCATTCTCTTCTGCTAACTCAGCACCCCACGCCCCTATGCTGCTGGAGTTGGTGCGTGATCGCATACAGGCGAAGCATTATAGTCGGCGGACTGGAGCAATATACACAAACTGTATGAAAAAGTTTGTGCTTTTTCATCATAGCAAAACTTGACTAATTATTAGCTAAAAGCTAATGTGCATCATGTTTAAAATCGAATACTCCCGCGATGCAGTGAAGGCTTTAAAAGTTTTGCCGCGCAATGTGCAACTTGGCATTGTCAGCAAAATCGAACAGCTTGCCGCAAATCCTTTTGCCATGCCTCAGGTCAAAAAATTGATTGGGCGTGATGGTTATCGGCTGCGTGTGGGGGATTGGCGGATTATTTATGAAATTCAAGGAGATAAGCTGGTGATTTATGTGTTAGCTATCGCACCACGCGGAGGGGTTTACAAATGACAAATATCCAATTTATTGAACGCAATGGGCAACGCGAATATGCGATTGTGCCGATGCCTTTGTTTATACGCATGGCAGCGTTGCTGGAGGAGCGTGGCGACGAGGCTTTGTATGACCAAGCCAAGGCGGCAGATACGGGGTTTCGCGTGCCTAGCGCGGTGGTGAATCAATTGCTTGCAGGGGCGCATCCTGTTAAAGCATGGCGCGAACATCACCAATTGACGCAAGACGCGTTGGCAGCCCAAGCGGGGATTAGCACCGCTTATTTGTGCCAAATTGAAACGGGCAAACGACAAGGGGCGGTGAAAACGCTTAAAGCTCTAGCGCGGGCGTTGGGCGTGTCATTGGATGATTTGCAAGGGTAAGTTCTCGCAAGCTGAATGATTTGTGGATACGCCCGCCAATAAATCATCCAATTCGCGTAGCACTTGTTCCGCGCTGTAATACTCGTCTGTGGCTTTAGCTTCATCACGAGCAAGTAAAGCGCGGGTGATGAAGTCAGTTTGTGATTCGCTGGTTTCCATGGAATTTCCTTAAGTTCTCAGGCGAACGGTAGTGGTAAAGCCCTGACCTCAACCTCATTCCCCCACAACAACGACATAATTTCCCTGCCGCGCACCACGTCGCCGCTGGTGAAAAATTGTGCGTCTGGGGTCAGGGTGGCGGGTGAAAAGTGGGGCGGTAATTCGCTTTGGATACGCAGCTTTAGGTGTCGGGCGACGGCTTCGCCTGTGTCGATGAGGGTGATGTTTTCGCCCACCACTTCGCGTATCAGCGGCTTGAGAAAGGGATAGTGGGTGCAGCCCAAAATCAAGGTGTCTGCGCCGCGTGCCAATAGCGGCAAGGCATAGCGCGCAACCAATTCTCGCGTTTTGGGGGTGTGTAACTCGCCCCGCTCAACTTGTTCTACCAGCCCTGGGCAACCTTGGGTGACGATTTCAACTGCCCCCGCATATTTCCCCAACAAAGCCGCAAAGCGGGCACTTTCTAAAGTGCCTATGGTCGCCAATACGCCGACGACACCACGATGGGTCGCTGCAACGGCAGGTTTGACAGCGGGTTCCATGCCGATGATGGGCAAGGTGAAGTGGTCACGCAAGCTGGCAACCGCAGCGGCGGTGGCGGTGTTGCAGGCGATGACAATGGCGTGCGCGCCTTGTTCAATCAGAAAGCGAGTGAGGGTGTGTGAGCGTTCGGTGATGTAAGCAGGCGTTTTGTCGCCGTAGGGAACGTGTCCCGAATCGGCAACATAAATGAGACGATGATGCGGCAGCGTGTGGCGAATATGGTGCAGCACGGACAAGCCGCCGACACCAGAATCAAAAACACCTATGGTTTGCTGCATGTCTTGATAAGCCTTTCATGCACGCAGGCGGATGCACCTAGAAAAAACAGAGCTAACATGATGATTTGAAAATAATCAATATATGTGCAACTCCTTCCCCCTAGCAGGGGGAAGGCTGGGATGGGGGTTGAAGCGTTGTGCTGTAATGAACCATTTCTACCCCCACCCTAACCCTCCCCCTGCTAGGGGGAGGGAATGCTATTGCTGGCGGGCGAGGGGGATTAGTATTAAATCGTCGCCCCTTGGTCACGTAAGTATTCTTCATACGTGCCGTGGTAATCCGTCACGCCTTTGCTGGAGATTTCGATAATGCGTGTGGCTAAGGAGCTGACGAATTCTCGGTCATGACTGACGAACAGCACGGTGCCTTTGTATTCCAGCAGCGCGGTGTTGAGCGATTCGATGGATTCCATGTCCATGTGGTTGGTCGGTTCGTCCATCAGCAACACGTTGTTGCGTTGCAACATCAGCTTGCCGAACAACATCCGACCTTTTTCGCCGCCTGACAAGACTTTGACGTTTTTCTTGCTGTCGTCGCCTGAGAACAACAAGCGTCCCAAGGTGGCGCGCACGGTTTGGTCGTCATCATTTGGACCGCGCCACCACGTCATCCAGTCGGTCATCAGTTCGTCTTTGGCAAAATCTGCACTGTGATCTTGGGCGTAATAACCGATTTTGGCTTTTTCCGTCCATTTGATGTCGCCTGTATCAGGGGCTAAGTCACCTGCCAAGCAACGCAGCAAGGTGGTTTTACCAATCCCGTTTGGGCCGATAATCGCCACGCGTTCGCCCGCGTCGATACGGAAATTGACATTTGAAAACAACATCTTGTCGAATCCTTTGGACATGTGTTGCACTTCCACGGCAGTACGATGTAGTTTTTCACGTTCGTCGTATTCAAAGCGAATAAACGGATATTGGCGGCTGGACGGTTTGATGTCTTCGATTTTGATTTTGTCGATTTGACGTGCGCGCGAAGTCGCTTGTTTCGCCTTGGACGCATTCGCCGAGAAGCGCGCCACGAAGGCTTTCAATTCAGCGACTTTTTCCTTGGCTTTAGCATTGTCGGCAGATTGCTGCTCACGCGCTTGCGTCGCCGCCATCATATATTCGTCGTAAGTGCCTGGATACGTGGTGATTTTACCGTAGTCCAAATCGGACATGTGGCTACACACGCTGTTCAAGAAATGGCGGTCATGGGAAATAATCACCATGGTGCAGGTGCGCGCATTGAGAATATCTTCCAGCCAGCGAATGGTATTGATGTCCAAGTTATTGGTCGGTTCGTCCAACAGCAAAATGTCTGGATTAGAAAACAACGCCTGCGCCAACAGCACGCGCAATTTAAAACCTGGGGCAACTTCGCGCATCGGGCCGTGGTGCAAGTCAATGGGAATGCCCACGCCCAACAACAATTCGCCCGCACGGGGTTCGGCGGTATAGCCGTCGTATTCGGCAAATTCGGCTTCCAAGTCGGCGGCGCGCATGTAATCTTCTTCGGACGCATCGGGATTGGCATAAATCGCATCGCGTTCGGACATCGCTGCCCACATTTCTGCGTGACCCATCATCACCACATCCAACACGCGCATGTCTTCGTAAGCAAACTGATCTTGGCGTAATTTACCCAAGCGTTCGTCTTTGTCCAACATCACATTGCCCGATGTTTGCTCCAAATCGCCGCCCAAAATTTTCATAAAGGTCGATTTGCCGCAGCCATTTGCGCCGATTAGCCCATAGCGGTTACCGTCGCCAAATTTGACGGACACGTTTTCAAACAAGGGCTTAGCCCCAAACTGCATGGTGATATTCGCGGTAGCAAGCATGACAAACTCAATCAGTAAAAATTTTTGGAGCGCGATTTTAACACCGCGAGCAACTAAGGGCGCAGTTATTCAGGTATTTAGGGTGAAAAAGGGGCTGGAATCAGTCGTTTTGTTGTTTGCGATAGGCTAACCAAAGCCCTGTGCTGATAATAATGACCCAGCCGAGAAAACGCACCAAGCCCGCAATGGTGGTGTCGCTGCCCAACACGTGCCAACGACTGAAAATTTCAGTCCAGTCATGTTCGCCATTGCCCACCAAGGGCAAAATTTGGGCGCGGGCATCCGCCATATAGCGGGCGATGTTGAACAAGTTCTCACCCAGCCACAGCAGTGAAAAGGCATACGATGTGGTCACATGCTGACGGCGAAACGTCCACGCCGCAGCCAGTGGAAAGGCCAGCTGCCCCATCGTCCCGCCATACACCGTAATGCTTTCACCTAATACGCTGAAAATAGGATGCCCTGCCTCGTGGAACGCCAAGTTGGCATTGTCCAGCAAGTACACCCAACCCTCGCCTGTGTTTGCCAGCCATAAGATCAACACCGCCGCGACCAGATAGGAGATCAAGGCAAATGGTGGTACGACTGACCAGTCGTCGTCATTGAAACTATCTAGTGGGGGCAAAGCCATGATGTTCTCCTAGTGGCACAAATATCTACACGAATTCCCTCTCCCCCAGCCCCTCTCCCACAAGTGGGCGAGGGGAGTAATGGTTTAGGTGCGAATTCATCCCCATGTTTTTCAAGCGTATGTGAACGAGTTATCCTTATTGAATTTTCGGTGTCGTACACACCACATCGGCATTTTGCGCGCGATGGCGCAAGGCGTGGTCGATTAGCACCAATGCCAACATCGCTTCGGCAATCGGGGTCGCTCGGATCGCCACACAAGGATCGTGGCGACCTTCGGTGGAAACCATCACGGCCTCACCTGATCGGTTAATCGACTGGCGCGGGATGCGGATGCTGGAGGTGGGTTTGATGGCGACGTGCGCCACGATGGATTGCCCTGTGGAAATGCCACCCAAAATCCCGCCTGCGTGGTTGGATAAAAAACCGTTGGGGGTCATTTCGTCGCCGTGCTCGCTACCACGTTGCGTCACACACCCAAAACCTGCGCCGATTTCCACGCCTTTGGCGGCATTGATGCCCATCAGCGCGTAGGCGATTTCGGCATCCAGGCGGTCATACACGGGTTCGCCCCAACCGACGGGCACATTTTCTGCCACGACACTGAGCTTCGCGCCAATGGAGTCGCCTGACTTGCGTAGCGCATCCATATAGCTTTCCAGCTCAGCAATCTTGTCGGCATTCGCGGAGAAAAATGGATTGCTGTTCACACCGTCCCAACTTTGGAAGGGGAGCTCTATGTCACCCAATTGCGACAGATAGCCACGGATGACGACACCATAACGTTCATTAAGCCATTTTTTAGCAATCGCGCCTGCTGCTACGCGCACCGCCGTTTCGCGTGCGGAAGAGCGACCACCGCCGCGATGATCGCGTACGCCGTATTTTTGGGTATAAGTGTAATCAGCATGTCCAGGGCGGAAGGTCTCGGCGATATTGCCGTAATCCTTGCTGCGTTGATCTTCATTACGGATGAGTAATGCGATGGGCGTGCCTGTCGTTTTGCCTTCAAATATTCCAGACAAGATTTCAACGGTATCGGATTCGCGGCGTTGTGTGACGTGACGAGAGGTGCCAGGCTTGCGTCTATCCAGTTCTACTTGAATATCTGCTTCGCAGAGTGACAGCCCAGGAGGGCAACCATCTACCACGCAGCCTATTGCCGCACCGTGTGATTCCCCAAAAGAAGTGACGGTAAATAAAGTACCAAAAGTATTCCCAGACATGAGTTTAATCTCGTTCAATCGTAAGGCGTGCAGTTTAACCGAAATTAGGCTGTATTTTTAAACGATACCTTACTAAACCAGTGAGTCAAAAGGTGAATATGAGGGAGAAATGGTCGATGTTTTTACTGGGAAATGGGCATGTTATTTGTAATTTGCATCACGAAAATACCTTGTGGTCATGGAAAATTATGCTACGATTCACGCCTAGTCGTTTTTTAGTTGTTGTGTTCAATGTAATCTCTTGGGAGGAGAAAAAAATGGGTATTATCGCTACAATCTGCGCCGTCGGTACAATGGCAATGGCAATCGCATTTGCTGGATGGATGTTGACACAGTTGTTCGCAAGCAATAAATAATACGTTGTTCAGCGCAATTAAAAAAACCAGCTTAGGCTGGTTTTTTTAATTGCGCGCTTCTGTCCATTTCATCTTCTAAACTCACGCAAGGATCACTAAAATGCGTATTTTAATCAGTAATGACGACGGCTATTTTGCCCCTGGATTAGCCTGTCTTGCGGCACATTTAAGTAAAGTAGCGGAAGTGGTGGTGGTTGCCCCTGAGCGCGATCGCAGCGGTGCAAGTAATTCCTTGACTTTGGATCGGCCACTTAAATTGCGGCAAGCGGCCAACGGATTTTATTACGTCAATGGCACGCCAACGGATTGCGTGCATCTCGCGGTTACAGGCATGTTGGCGTATCAGCCTGATATGGTGGTGTCAGGCATTAATGCTGGCGCGAATATGGGAGATGATACGATTTATTCGGGAACAGTTGCGGCGGCAACGGAAGGCTTATTGTTAGGTATTCCCTCTATCGCGCTGTCATTGGTCGGTAAAAACTTGATACATTATGAAACAGCCGCCCAAGTTGCTGTGGAATTGGTACAACGCTTTGCTGCACAAACTCATACGGAACCGTGGCTGTTAAATGTCAATGTACCCAATGTACCCTATTCAGCATTGCAAGGAATGCACGTCACTCGTTTAGGTAAACGTCATAAAGCTGAACCTGTAATTAAAGCCAGCAATCCACAAGGCGAAACAGTTTATTGGGTGGGGGCTGCAGGTAAGGCGCAAGATGCGGGGGAGGGAACAGACTTCCACGCACTTGCCGCAAACTCTGTCTCAATCACCCCGTTACATATCGACCTGACACAATATCGACAAATGGATGCGTTAAAAGGGTGGATGAGCGCAGAATAGCTGTAATAAGCTGTTCATTGGCAAGGTGAATCCATCCTCACAACTAAAAACTAGAGGCTAACGACTAATAGACTCAACGCCTTAACAAAACAGCCCACGGATTTCGTGGGCTGTTTTGTTATTTAGAAGGACTTTCTTTCTCTCGAATGACGGCGATGATTTCTGGATATTTTCGGATGCCTTCTTTGATTGTAGCGAGTTGCTGCGTATTGCTTACTTTCAAAGTGAAATGCAACCAAGCATATTTGCCTTCATTGTCCATGTTGAGGTTTTCGATATTGAAGCCAGCATCACCAATGGCCGCTGATACTTTTGCCAATACCCCAGGCTGGTTGTGCGCCTGAATGCTGAAATTTACAGGGAATAGACGTTTAATGTCGTGATCCCATTCCAAATTTAAAGCACTGGGCACACTGTAGCCCCGTTGTAAACTTGGGCAATCTTGCGTATGCACCAACAACCCCTTCCGACGTTGAAATTCGCCGACAATAGGATCGCCTGGTATCGGGTTGCAACAGTTCGCAAAACGTATCGGTCCACCTTCCGTACCTTTAATGATAATAGCGGGTAGTTTCTGTGCCACATCACCCAGATTGATGTCTGATGCTTGCGCCAGTCGACGTGCGACCAATACCGCGTGGCGATCACCAATCCCGATGTCAGCCAGTATGTCTTCCCGCGTTTTGACCTTGGTGTCTTTGAGGAGCTTTTGCCACTGCGCTTCTTTGATCTCTGGCAACACGATATTGATCGCAAGGCACGTTTGTTCGAGCAGGCTTCTGCCTCTCGATACCATGTCATCGTAGTACGTGGTTTTGAAGTAATGGCTGATATAACTCCGTGCTCGTGCGGTGGTGACAAAATCTAACCAAGCCAGTTTGGGCTCGGCGTCGTCATCCAACAGGATCTCGACACGATCGCCATTAAACAATACGGTATCGAGCGGTACTTCGGCATGATTCACTTTTGCGCCCGTGCAATGTGTGCCAATTTTTTCATGCAAGTTGTAAGCAAAATCCAGTGCGGTTGCATCGCGCGGCAAAGAGCGAATTTTCCCCGTATGGGTAAATACATACACTTCGCCTGGGAATAAATCGACGCGCAAATTATCCATCAACACTGAAGAATCGCCACTGCGGTTGAGTCTATCCAACAACTCTTGCAACCATTTATGCGTATTCTGATGAAATTCACGAATTGTATTGTCGCCGCTCTTATACAACCAATGAGATGCCACACCCACATCGCAAATTTTGTGCATTTCGTGCGTTCTAATTTGTATTTCGATGGGAGTTTCAGAGGGGCTCACCGCATCTGAATTGAAAGTGGGATGATTTTTGCTGATTTTTTCGGGTGGCACCATCAACGTGCTATGCAACGACTGATAGCCATTCTCTTTAGGAATGGCAATATAGTCCTTAAATTTGCCTGGCATAGGCTTATACAAACTATGCAGCGCGCCTAAGCTGAGGTAGCACTCAGGTAGCGTATTGACTAAAACCCGAAACGCAAAAACATCGAATACTTCGTTAAACGCGAGCGATTTCTCACGCATCTTCTGGTAAATACTAAAAAAGCTTTTTTGACGACCTGATACAACGGCAAGAATATTATGTTCTTTGAGTCTATCTTCCAGCTTCTTTTTCACTTCATCCAGCACCACACGACGTTTATTACGCGTAATGGCGAGTGCATCTGACAATTCTTGGTATATCTTTGGATGCAGATTCTTAAAACTTAAATCTTGTAATTCTTGATAAATATCATGCAGCCCCATGCGGTAAGCAATTTGGGCATATATTTGTAGTGTTTCTTCGGCGATACGTTCACGCTTATCATCAGACATCGCACCCAAGGTGCGCATATTGTGTAAGCGATCGGCCAACTTGATGAGCACCACGCGAACATCTTGCGCCATCGACATCAGCATTTTGCGGAAATTTTCTGCTTGCGCATCTTCCCGTGTTTCAAAAAATACTTTGTCCAGCTTGCTTAAGCCATCCACCAAGGTGGCGACCCCCTTGCCAAACTTAGCTGCAATTTCTTCTGTCGTAATGTCCGTGTCTTCCACCACGTCATGCAACAAAGCAGCAACAATGGTCTGCACATCCAAACGAAATGGCGTGAGTATGCGAGCGACCGCGATCGGGTGTGTGACGTAAGACTCACCCGACTGTCGCGTCTGCCCCACATGTGCAACGCGACTAAACTCAATTGCCTGCCTAACCATCTCGATATCTTGAGAACTCAGGTAGGATGAAACTTCTTCTATGAGCTGTTCTGCTGAAACAATATCCGCCATATTCAGTGTTTATCGTGCAAGGTGTCAGACGGTTTTGCTTTATGCGTGACCGCGATTCAGGATTTCTTTACCCACTTTGCCTTCGCTGATTTCGCGCAGTGCTACAACAGTTGGTTTGTCTTTACTGACTTCATCGGTCAGATGGGTCGCGCCGTTTGCCAATTGGCGAGCACGGTAAGCGGCAGTCAGGGTTAATTCAAAACGATTAGGGATGAAAGGTAAGCATTCTTCAACGGTGATACGAGCCATGATGTTATTCCGATTGTTGTAACTGATTGATTAAAATTTGATGACGTGACAATTGCACCGCACTTTGCACTCTGGCAGAGAGTACCACAGCGTTCAATTCGCGTAGCGCGTCATTCAGATTGTCGTTAATAATAACATAATCGAATTCGGCCACATGCGCGACATCTTCACGTGCTGCTGCCATACGGCGCGCAATAATGTCTGCGTTGTCTTTGCCACGCCCGACCAAACGTTGTTCCAGTGCCGCTAAGGACGGCGGCAAAATGAAAATACTGATCGCGTCTGGGAACAAACCACGTATTTGTGCCGCGCCTTGCCAGTCAATTTCCAGCAGAATATCCCGTCCACGGGCGCGCTCATTGGAAATCCACGCTTGTGATGTGCCGTAAAAATTCCCATACACCTCCGCACTTTCCAAAAAATCACCGTGATTCAGCATCTCGATAAACGTCTCGCGGCTTACAAAATGGTAATCCCGTCCATCATGCTCACCCGCCCGTGGCGCACGCGTGGTGTAAGAAACAGACAAATCAATATCGGGATTGATGTCCAATAAAGCGTGTACCAAACTGGTTTTCCCCGCCCCTGAAGGCGCGCTGATAATAAATAAATTGCCTGACATAGAAACTCCAGTTGATGACAGAAAAAGGAAGGGGCGAGATTATCCCAGATAAACAGCGAGTTGAATGTGCAATTTTGCATAGGAAACAGGCAAAAATCGACAGCGAATTTTCATATGCTCGGAGCTACAAACCCTCAGCACAATAAGGATTGCGCCCCTTGCCAGAATCCGCCAAAATCCATGCCCAGCACGTACAAATGGGGAAGTGGCATGAGTAAAGGCATACATATCGGCACTGCATCAGGCAATGTGACCATCAATAATGCGGGCGGCAATATCATCCATGCGGATGGTGATGTGGTATATGGCGATAAAATCACCACCACTTCAACGACTTATCACGGCTTTCAACAAGAAGCGGACAAGGCGCAGTTTCTCGCGGAACTAGACAATTTGCGCGCCGCATTGCGCACGATTAAAAGCGCAGTAGAAGCCGCCGCCGAAAAAGATCAAGATGCACGTGACTTACTGAGCGCAAACCTATCTCAGCAAATTTTAGCTTTGAACGACGTAAAAACCCAAGCCGCCGCGCTTCCCGTCGCCCATGCTGCCACGCCCCAACAAACGACCACCGTCACCGAATGCCTCAAAACCACCGGTGAATTACTCGATAAAGCCCAGACTTTTGGCGAAAAAGCAGCTGAAATCGGACTTAAACTCTTGCCTGTCGTCACTGCGTTGGCAGCGTTGTTTGGAGTGGTTTTGTGAATCAACCCACAAATATCGAAAATCTGAATGGAGATGCTCAGTTTAATGAGGCGGGGGGCAGTATTACCCAAGCAGGGGGCGATGTAGTCGGTGGCAATAAAACCGAAATTCATCACCATTACGGCGAAAACAAAGCCAATCCCCCGCTTCGCCACACTCCTGACACGTCCTTTCTCCCCTATCTGCTCAATCGTCAAAAGCAGGAAGATGACTTAATTGAGGCTATCGCGCAGCACAAAAACTTCCAGCAACCGTTGCTGTGTATTGTTCGCGGCAGCGATGACGATTGTTGTAGCGAACGCTTTGTGGAGCGTATTGCGCGCAATGTGTTGCCCCAAGTGACTGCCACCAAAAATCAACTCAAAGACGGTTATCAAAAATCTTTCATCAAAACGGAAGATTTTAAGAATGCCGATCAGCTTCATCGCAATATGCGGCGCAGTCTAGGCGAGAGTTTTGCGCACAATAAAACTGCCGATCTGGCTGAAATCAAAGCCGCGATGCGCGCCATAAAAACACCGATTCTGCTCTATGCCGCCTTGTCCACGGAAGACTGCCGACAATGTGATGGTGTGAATACCCTGCATTATTTCTTGCGATTCTGGCAAGATTTTGAAATGGATCAAGGCGATGACTATTTGATTTTGGTGTGTTTGTTTTTCTATCACCAGCCCAGCACCCCAAATTTTATGAGTAGCCTATTCGGCAAAAAAGACCTCGACCTGCAAATCCAAACTGCTTTTGAGCAGAAAACAGGATTTGAACATTGCACGCTATTGGACAGGCTAGAACCCATTAAAGAGGTACATCTCAGAAACTGGTCAGAAAGCGATGACGTGCGGAAATTTTTCAATCGCTCCATTTATGACGACGTGTGCGAAGAAGTTGAAGCCATTCGCCGTCAGCAAGAAAGTAAAGAACTTGCATTAGGATTTTTAGCCAAGAAACTCAAACCCGTCCTCGAACAACTCGCCCTACAGGTCAAACCATGAGCTACCCCTACTATTCCCCCGCTAAACCACTGACTTCCCCTGTGGAATTGCCCCCGCCTCCGCATCAAAAATCACTCAATCGCACGCCCTATTTTCCAGATAAAGGCTTGGTGGATGCGATCAATGTGGCGTTGTTATTGGGGCAGCCGTTGCTGGTGACGGGCGAGGCGGGGACGGGGAAGACGCAACTGGCGTATCACTTGGCGCATCATCTGGGCTTGCCTGAACCGTTAAAATTTGAGACCAAATCCAACAGCACCGCCAAGGATTTGTTTTATTTTTACGATCATTTACGTCATTTTCAAGCCGCGCAAACCCAAAAAGGTTCGCTCAATAGCCGCGATTATTTGACCTACAACGCTTTGGGCTTGGCGATTTTGCGGGCGAGTCCTTACGAGAAAATTCAGACTTTGGTGAATGACGATTTTGTCAAACACGACCAAGCCACGCGTTCCGTGGTGTTAATCGACGAAATCGACAAAGCCCAGCGCGACTTTCCCAACGACATTTTGAACGAAGTGGAAGGCATGTATTTCCGCATTCCTGAATTGAGCAATGTCAAGGTGCAAGCCGATTTGCGCCCTGTGCTGATCCTCACCAGCAATTCTGAAAAGCATCTGCCCGCCGCCTTTTTGCGCCGCTGCGTGTATTACCACCTGTCATTCCCCAATGATGTCGACTTGACGCGGATTATTTCCGCTCACCTTGGCGAAACCGTTGCCAGTTCTCAATTTGTGACCGATGCGTTAAGTGTGTTTAAAACCCTGCGCAGCAGCAACTTGCAAAAATCGCCCGCCACGGCTGAATTATTGAACTGGATCATCGCCTTGCAAAGTATTTATCCCCATCAAGACAATCCTTTGGCAGACAGAAAAGCAGCGATTACCCACACCTTGTCGGTATTGATTAAAAACGAAGACGACCGCAAAACGGTGCGGAATATATATAACATAGACGTTTAGTCGGATTTTAACCAGACAGGTCATTAACATAGCGCACCTATTCCCTCGCCCGCTTGCGGGAGAGGGTTAGGGAGAGGGAGTTTTGATTGGCGGGCGCGCACCCTCTCCCCCGCCCCTCTCCCACAAGTGGGCGAGGGGAGTCGCATCTAATTGAATGTATGGTAACAATGGCGGATGCGCGCAGTGTTTTACCCTAATAACTAACCACAAAATAATGCTTCCACCCAATCCCGACCAAGTTGACCACTTGTACGACCAACTACAAACCCTCATTGCCGAGCTGCATGGGCGGGGGTTTAACATTGGCGTGGATAGCTATTGCGCGGTTTATACCTTGTTGCTGTCGTTGGCGGGGCGGGGGTTGCTGGAGGACGATTTCAGCGCGTTGCGCAATGTGATTGCGCCGATTTTGTGTGGTTCGCCGCAAGAGCAAGCGGAGTTTTATCGGCTGTTTGACGAGCGGTTTGCGCCTGTTGCACTGCCTATCGCGCCTGTTAAGCCGATGGCAAAAATGCTGGACAAACTCCAGCACCAAGAGAAAATCACCCATTTTGTGATGGGGTTGTTCTTCTTGATTTTGATCTTGCCCGCGCTGTTGATGGGTGGGCTGTTGCTGCACCCGATTTGGACCGTGCCCTCGCAACAAGAAACCATACAACCTTCGCCCGATAAACCCACTACCAGCATCGAAATCATTTCGGCTTCAAATGTGAGCGACGTGCCACAAATCAAACCTGCAACGCCAGACATTCCCAATGAGCCCCCTGTAAAACCAGAAGAACCGATTACGCCCCCCGTGCCGCCTGCGACTCCCCCCGCCCAACTTACCTTCTGGTGGGTGTTGGCATTATTCATCGCCACCGTGTTGTGGTACGCCGTCCCGTATCTCAATGCACGGCGTTTTTTATCCCGTCATCAAGTCTCCGAACCGCCTGAATTTGAGAAATTTTTCAACAAGGTGCCGCTCAAGCCCTTTTCTTCCGTGGCATTTGCTCGCACCGCGCAGCAATTACACAAACATCGCGACCTAGACGCGCACTTGTTGGATGTCGCCGCCACGGTCAAACGCACCATCGCGGCGGGTGGGCAATTCACGCCCGCGTACCAAGCCATTAAAGCCTTGCCTGAATACTTGGTGTTGATTGATCGCGCCAGTTTTAATGACCAACTCAGCGCGTTTGTGCAATCGCTGCTGCAAGAATTACAAGACTTTGGGCTGTTTATCGAAAAATACTACTTCGACCGCGACCCGCGCCGTTGCTATGCCGAAAACACGCCCACTGTGCCGTGCCGCCTCGATGCCCTGCAAGCCCGCTACCCCAATCATCGCCTGATTATCTTCAGCGACAGCCGCCATTTTGTCGATCCCATCCACGGCAAACCTTACCCGTGGTTAGCCAAACTCCAAGAATGGCAACAAAGTTTCTTATTCACGCCCGAATCTCCCCAGCATTGGGACTATTACAAACAACAACTGCACCAAGCGGGCTTTGTGGTATTGGCGACGGGGCAACAAGGTTTGGCGACTTTGGTCAACTACGTCTCATCCGACCAAGCACACGCCCAAGTCGAACGCGACCAAGCCGACCACTACCCCGCGCTGCTGCAACAACGCCCGCTGCGCTTTATTGAACGCCACGCGCCAGATGACGATACCGTTGCCGAACTCTTGCTGCAACTGCATGACTATTTGCAACCAGATGGATTCAACTGGCTCGCCGCCTGCGCCGTGTATCCTGAATTGCATTGGCAACTCACCTTGTATTTGGGACAAGCGCGTGCCGTTGAACCATCCACAAATCCCGTTCGTCCTGAGCCTGTCGAAGGACAAGCTTCCCCTGCAACCAGCCCTTCGACATTTGCCTTTAGTCCTGAGCCAATCGAAGGATCAGGGCGAACGGGTGAGGGGAAAATAGACGAAGCCCTGTTGTTAGCACTCGCCCGTTTGCCGTGGTTGCGGCATGGCTATATGCCCGACTGGTTGCGATTGGCATTGCTCAATCAACTGCAAAAGAAAACCCCGCAAGCCGAGCAAGTGATTCGCGCCAAACTGACGGAGTTGCTTAAAACCATGTTGCAAGGGCAAGCAGCCCAAGCGCAAGACCTCACCCTCGCCATCGCCCAACAAAGCCCGTCTAAGCTGCTCAAACACCTGCTGCCCGCGTGGTGGCAACGCAGCGAAACCTTATCGCAAGACTATGTTTTTCAATCATTTATGGCGAACCGCTTGGCGGTGAGTACCCGTGGTGCGATATTGCAATCATCGCTTGGACGGAGCATGGTGGTATTGATGGCAGAGCTGGTATTTCTAGGTGTGGTCGGATATTTCGCGTGGTTTGCCGAGTTAAATATAGTGCCAATTCAACTGGATGAAACGCCTGTTGAACCGCAGAAGCCCCCACCAGCATTACCCAACCCGCCTGTGGTTTCAGACGTTTTGCCCACGTCGTCTGTTCCCAGTTCCGTGCCGCCAGTGAAGTCCGCTGTGCCTCATGTTACACCACCTGCTTCTGCCGTAGCACCCGTTTCTTCTGTAAACCATATCTCGACAGCGCCTCCAGCTCAGCAAACATTGCCCGTTCTCCTCCCTTCAGGAATTCAGTACATCAAAGCTGTAGATGGCGTGATTACAAGGATTTCGGAAGCTGAATTTAGTAAATGTACAAAACGGATATATCGCAAAGCAGGTCAAGAAGCATTATCAACTGAAAGCAAAAAGCAGTTAGCTATTGAAAGCTTGAGAGGTAATACCGTGAATGATCGTGATGCTATGTTGGCAACGCTGCGAAGAGATGATGCGTGTAGTTATGGTGCGTCTGACGAAATACTAATTTCAGATCAAAAAGTACCAACCCAGAAAATTTCTTTTGAAATGGTCAATATCCCCGCAGGGAGTTTTGTGATGGGCTGTCAGGATGGGCGAGATAAGGATTGTCAAAATGACGAAAAACCCGCGCACAAAGTTCAAATCCGTGCTTTTCAATTGGGCAAAACCGAAGTGACGGTTGCGCAGTTCCGCGCCTTTGTGGAAGCGACGAATTACCAAACCACGGCGGAAAAGCAAGGTTCATGTTATTCGTTGGATAGCTCAGGTAATTGGGGAAGTGTCCAAGGCAACTCATGGCGCAAGCTAGGGTTTAGCCAAACGGACAACGATCCTGTGGCATGTGTTAGCTGGGATGACAGTCAAGCGATGATAGCGTGGTTAAACCAAGCGACGCGAGGGGGTTATCGCCTTCCCAGCGAAGCCGAATGGGAATACGCCTGCCGCGCAGGCGAGGATAGCAACTACTGTGGTAGCGATGACGTAAATGCGGTTGCGTGGTACAACAGCAATAGCGGCAGGAAAACGCATCCCGTTGGTGGCAAGCAAAAGAATGCTTGGGGTTTATACGATATGAGCGGCAACGTGTGGGAATTGGTACAAGATTCATGGCATAGCAATTACCAAGACGTACCGAATGACGGTAGTGCATGGCAGGATAAATCTGTATGGAGGATGTTGCGCGGCGGTTCGTGGATCGATTATCCTAGCTTTAGTCGTGCTGCCAATCGCAGCGGCAGTATCCCTACGGAACTGGATCACCTCGGCGGTTTCCGTCTCGCTAGGACGCTCCCGTAGCGACAGCGTAGGGAGCTTATGGTTTGGACTTTTACCCTTTTACCCTTAAAAGCCGTGAGAAGGGTTAAGGGAGAAGCGGGAAGGGTTTTGGGGGTGAAAAGTGAAGGGTGAAAAGTGAAACGTGTGGGCGTGCGACGGTTTGTTTCACCTTTCACCTTTCCCGTTTCACCGCCCTCTCCCGTAAACGGGCGAGGGGAGTAGTGCGGCGCAATGTGCGCGCCCCATGCACTACATCGCCTCTACGCCCCTCAACCGTCGCAAGGTCATTTCCGCCCGTTGTTCGATAAATTGCACGATGGCTTCCACCACGGGTGAGGCGACAAAACGCGGATCGGTTTGAAGTTGGCGGGCGGCGGGGGGGAGCGCGCTGGCGAGGGTTTGCACGCGTTTGCGGGTTTGGGCTTTGGACAGCCCTGCATCGCTGGCGAATTGATCCCAATGGCGGGGAAACACGTCGTCATAGCGGTATTTACTACCGAGTTTCATCGCCATTTTGGGTGATAAGTTAGGGTAAATCGCGGTGCAAAGGGTGTCGTACAATGGGGCGATGCTGGCGGATTTTCCTTGATACAACAGGGAAAAATTCTTGGCGTGCGCGTCGTGGTTGCCAATCAGGGCGTTGAAAATGACGTTGTCCAACAGCCGCAAAACGTGTGTGACGCTGGGGCGCGTGGCGAGGCGCAGCAGGTCAAAACATTGCGCCAGATTCGGCCCGCCTTCGTTTTGGTATTTCATTTCGGGCACGTAGCCCAATGCCTGACAAAAATCTTCTTGGTGCAAGCGTTGCACGGCTTCGCCCGTGTGCAGGCGGTCGTAGCGTTCCACCAGCAAAAAATGCTGATCTTGCAGCGGGTAGATCTGAGCGCGGGCAACATGAAGCTTGAGCTGGGCAGCGAGCGCAAGGCAAAATCCTTCGTTCACCACGCTGTCCTCCACGCCCGCGATGGCGGGTTTCAGGATGTGGGTGCTGGGCGTGCCCGCACGCGGCAAACCGATGCGTTCACCTTGCACCACCACGGGCAGTTTGTCTTGTGCACCCGCTAATGACAAGCGCAAGCCGTCTTTGCCCGCCAACATCGGGCGACGCGGCAGTTCGTCTAATAGCGCGAGCAATTGCGCCTCATCCAGCCAATCCACCGCTTGGGTCGCCACAGGCAAAGCTGCACCAAAAGGCAATAAACTGACCGCTCCCGCGCATTCCCCGCCGAGCTGATCCAATAGGGCAAAATCATTCTGGCGCGACAAGTGAAATTGCTGCGCGATCAGGTCACGCAGCCGCCCTTCGGGCAATAATCCTGCGAAAAACGGACGCGTCGCCGCATCGTCAAAGGCTTCAATGCGCAATGGCAACGTGACGGACAGCGGTACGGCATCCGCTTGTTGCAACCATTCGTCGGTGTAGCCAAACGCCAGCTGCCCCGCTTGCCACGTCAATGTGCCGACGCGTTCCGCAAACAACCATACCGCTAATTCATGCTGCACGGTCATCGCCTTCGGCTGGCAAGCCCGCCAGTTGCAATTCACCGCCCAAGGCGGCAAGGACGCGTAAGGTGTGTTGCAAGCGCACGGTGGGCTTGCCCGCTTCTAACTCCACCACAAAGCGCGCGCCCACGCCCGCCGCCAAGGCCAATTGCGCTTGGGTCAATCCGAGTTGCTTGCGTGCGCCGCGCACGGCTGCGCCAAGTTGCAGGGGGGTTTGGATAGTGAGCATGGTGATAGACCTAAAATTTTCCCGTTCGGGAAATTATGCCGATGAATGCAGCAAAGCGCAAGACAAATTTCCCGAACAGGAATAATTTTGCTTATAGCATGAAAATAGTCAAGTATCTTCCCGTTCGGGAATTCCACCTTACTTACATCACTCAGCCGCTTGCATATTGATTTTGCTGACCAATCCCACGCCCAACAACGCCACGGCGGCACTGCATGTGTACAACACGCTTGCGCCGTAATGTTGCCAAATCGAACCGCTGGCGAGTCCGCCTATCATGCCGCCCGCGCCGTAAGTCAAACTGCCGAACAGGGCTTGTCCGCGTGATTGGTGTTTGCCTTTAAAAAATTCGTGGATCAGTCCGACCGAGGCGGCGTGGTAAGCGCCGAAGGTGGCGGCATGGAGAATTTGCGCGAATAACAACAAGACCAGAAAATCCACCGTCCAGCCTATCAGCAAAAATCGTAGCACGGCGCAACTAAAGCTGACCGCCAAAATCTGGGTATAACCGAAGCGTCGGGAGAGGTAGGGCATGACGAAAAAAACGGCGATTTCGCATATCACGCCCAACGCCCACAAGCCGCCCACCGCGCCTTTGCTGTAATCGTGATCGACCAGATAAATCGAATAGAAGGTGTAATACGGCCCGTGCGCCACGGACATCAAAAAGCACGCACCAAATAACGCCAGCACGCGGGGTTGAGTCATAATTTTGCTGATGGAATGCTGGTCGGTGTGGTGGGCTTGCGCTTGGGTGGGTGGAATTTGCCATGCAAACAGCCAGATACCTAACTCACACACCAGTCCCGCCCATAAAATCCACGCGATGGCGATGTAGTCAAAAGCGTAGCCCAAACCGACCACGGACAGAATAAAACCCAATGAACCCCATGAGCGCAAGCGCCCGTAGTGTTCACTTTTTTTGCCCAAAAAGGTCAGCGTGGTGGCTTCCACCAGCGGCATGGACGCGCTCCAGAAAAAGCTCATCAAGCTCAACACCAGCATCATGCCCCAAAATTGGGTGGTGACAAATACGCCCAAATAGCACACCAAACTGAGCGTGGCAGCGAGCTTAATCACGGTTAAACGCTTGCCCGTATGATCCGCTAGCCAGCCCCATAAATTGGGCGCGACCATGCGCATCACAGGTTGCACCGACATCAGGATAGAAATATCAATCGCGTTGAATGACAGCGATTTGAGGTACAAACTCCAATAGGGCGCGAACATGCCGATGAAAGCGTAATAGAAAAAATAGAATCCCGCGATGCGCCAGTAGTAATTTTTTTGCGACGACATGATGAAAACACCGAAAAAACGGTGCGCATTATCGCATTAGGCGGGGGTGGTTGGCAGGTAAAGCACAAGGCACGTGCTTAGTTGTTGAGGTTAGGTGTAGGCGCACCTCTTAATGCGCGCCCACAAGCCATTTGAGGGGCTTATCGCTTGGCTGCGACAAACAGTTTGACTAAATCCAGTTGGATCAAATCCGATAGGTTGCGGAATTCACCTTTTAGCAACGCCATTGCTTTGGCTGTTTGACCATTGCGATGTTCAACCAGCACCTGACCTGCACTCAGATGAAAACTCGCATGGGTTTTGCGCAACTCTTCATATTCTGGCAAATGACCAAATTGTTGTTTTCCCACGCCATACAACCACTGTCCAAGCGTACAAACACTGTCTTGAGCAACAACAGAAACTTCCAGTTGTTCCATGCTGACACCCAGCAAGGTGTTTTCCAAACGAGTTTTCCAACCAGCATGTGCATCAATTACTTGTTTCAGATTCAATCCAGAAAGTGAGTTTTCTTCTTCACTTACCACCAACTCATTCTCACTATCACCTGTTAAACGCTCTTTGAGCCAACTCATCAATCCCATTGCTTCTCCATTTTGCGGTATACCATTATAAAAATAACTACTCATTCCCAAGCGGAAAATACCGTAACGCACGCAATAACGCTACCCCGTTATTTATTGTCGTACCCATTGTTCCAGATACCATTATGGCTGAAAAAGCAATAAGTTAGCATAAACAATGAGATGCAAGCACTTTCTCAAAGCAAAATAAGCAATTCATTATTTTATTATATAAATACAATCGGTTATAAGCTGTTAGTCGTTAGTTTTTAGTTGATCGAATTTTGGACGGATAAGCGCAGCGCATCCCCCTTTTTTCAATATATCGATCTAGGTAAACTCATGCTTTCAGCCTACCTACTACCCACTCACGACCAATCACTCAACACCTTACCCTGCACATTTAGGGCTGTGCTGATTTATTTGGTTTTGTAGTTTTTGCTGAAGCAAAAACAATTTTGTATCAATGGACTGGATTCCGACCTTCGTCGAAATGACGAATAGATCAGTGCCTCCTTAGAATGTGAAATACTTTTCCAGTACCGCTTGTAACTTTCGACCTTGGCGAAAGGTTTCTTTCAAAATGCGTCTATCTAAGTCATTTAGGGTGTTGGGATCCACGCGATTGGACAAAGCAAGCTTACTTTTGGCTTGTTCATGTTGCAGTCTCAAGCGTAGCAGTTGGATGTAATGAAACGCATTTGCCCACGCTTCGATTTCACTCGACTCCAATTGCCACAAATGCCCTACTGCCCTGAGCCGCTGTGCGGTATTGGTTTCATTGGTTCCCGCCGCTAAAGCAAAAATACGTGCGGCATCGACAAAAGGCGTAATGCCATTGAATTTTAAATCTAACGTGGCAGTGTTATCGGCATCTTTGGTGAGCAAAAAGTCACGCAGCAATCCTAAAGGCGGACGATTATCCAACGCGTTGGCAACCATCTTCTTCAAAAACAAGCGATTTTCTTTGATCTTGCCGTGTAGCCAAGTGCGCAATTCCTGCGCCAATTCAGTCTTGCCCGACAAGGCGCGGAAGTCAAAAAAGATAGACGCATTCAACAACACCATGCCATCGCCACGGAAAATCCAGTCGGAAAATACGTTTTGCCATTCCGCCAAACTCAAGCACCATTGCGGGTTGCTCGCCATGATATTGCCTTTGCACAAAGGGAATCCGCAGTCATCCAGCACCGTATTCACCGCTTGAGCAAAAGGTAGCAATTGTGCGCGTATGGCATCGGGCGTACAGCCTTCAGGTGTTTGAAAAATAATGCCGTTATCTTGATCGGTGTTGAGCGTTTGCTCATAACGCCCTTCGCTGCCCATTGCCAACCAGCAAAAATCCACCTGTTGCCAGTTTGCTTGCTGCTGCGCCCGCGCCCATTCAACTTCCACAATGCGTTGGGTCAACAGGTCGTTTAAAGTGGAAATAATTTGGGTCAGCTGTTCCGCGCCCACGCCTTGCGCCAGCATATTTTGGCCGAGTTGACGTATATCTGCGGCGGCGTGTTGGAAATGAGCCAAGGTGGTTGCACTGCGTAGTGACATGCCTATTTGCCGCAAGCCCACGCGTTGCAAACTGAACAAATCTTTTTCAGAGATAATGCCCAGCAGCTTGTTATGATCGCTGATGAGTACATGACGTATGCCTTGTTTCACCATAATCAACGCTGCTTCGTAAGCCAAGGCTTGCGGGGGCAAGGTGGTGAGTTGGGTACTCATAATGTCGATAATGGGCAAACTCAAATCGTACTCTGCCAACACCACGCGCTTGAGCACATCATGCAAGGTAAAAATCCCGACCGCACGTTCTCCTTCTACGGCGATCATTGAGCCTATGCCGAGGGCTTGCATGGTGTGCAAGACCGTTCGTATCGGGGTATCAGGTGCGCACGTCACAGGAGGATGACGAATCAGATCCGACAACGGGCTGGACATAGATTGCTGTTCGAGACTGGATTGAGCGTATTGCGCTTGAATCACGTGCTTGGATTGCTCCAATAAATTGGCGATGCGCCGCGTGCAAAAATCGTGGAACGGGACGCTGAGATGGGTGAGCTGATGAAAATCCTTAGCGGGCAATTCATAGCAAAACACATCTTCCCGCGCTCGATAGACGCTGTTGACAGGTCGCCGCGCCAATAACGCGCCCAGTGGAAAACACTCTCCCTCGTGCAATTCCAGCCAAGCGGTATCTTCCTGCGTGCGTGCTACGTCCTGTTCACCTTGCACAATCCCTTGTTTAATTACAAAAAAATGGCTCACATCACCATGTTTGGGTTCAAGGATGACCTCGCCTTTAGCGTAATACGCCATCCGCAACCGCTCCGCCAGCCATTGCACTTCGTGCCGATTCATTTGATCGAAAGGGGAAAAACGCCCTAAATGAGTCATCGTGCTTTGAATCAAGGAATTCGCTTGCGTTGCCATAAACATCTTTCGTGTGAAGTTTAGGCGGCGATTATACCGCCCACTTTTTGCCTAGGGAGGTGCTGATTAAATCCGTTCGCCCTGAGCCGTGAGCTTGTCGAATGGTCGAAGGGTGAATGGCTTTAATTTGTGATTTCGGTTAATGGTTCGACAAGCTCACCATGAACGGAAGATTTTATAAGTGTTTCCCTTGCGCGACGCATTGTGAGGCATAACCTCTTCGCCGCGTTAAAGTGAGGATGGTAGTGCTCAGGTATAATCTGCGCACTTTGATGCAGTAGGAGAACATTTTGAAAAAAGTGGTGATTTGTGGTGTGGGGCTGATCGGCGGCTCGTTTGCATTGGGCTTGCGGCGGGCGGGCGTGGTTAATGAAATCGTGGGCTTCGGGCGCAGTGTCGCCAGTGTGCAACAAGCCTTGCAACTGGGTGTGATTGATCGCGTGGGCGAGGATATTGCGACAGAAGTACGCGATGCTGATTTGGTGTTATTAGCAACCCCCGTGGGCAGCATGGCGGAATGGATGGCACGCATCGCCCCGCATTTGGGCGCGAACACGCTCGTCACAGACGGCGGCAGCACCAAAACCAATGTAGTGCAAGATGCGTATGCGCAATTGGGCAACAAAGTCGGGCAATTTGTCCCCGCCCATCCCATCGCAGGCGCAGAAAAAAGCGGCGCATCAGCCGCCATGGCGGATTTGTATGTCGGCAAAAAAGTGGTGATTACGCCCTTGCCAGAGAATTCCCCAGCCGCCGTGCAACGGGTCAAAGACGCTTGGTTAGCTTGCGGCGCGCACATTTTTGAACTCAGCCACACCGAACATGACGCAATTTTTGCCGCCGTCAGCCATTTGCCCCATTTGTTATCCTTCGCGCTGGTACACGATTTAGCGCAACGCGACAACCGAGAGCTACTGCTATCCTTCGCCGCCAGCGGTTTCCGCGATTTCACCCGCATCGCCGCCAGTTCGCCCGATATGTGGCGCGACATCAGCCTCGCCAACCGCGACGCGCTACTCAACGAAATCACCGCCTACCAAGTTGAATTAGCATCCCTGCGCCTCGCGCTACAAAATTCCGACGGCGCAGCATTACACCAAATTTTCAGTGAGGCACAAGCGATCAGACGCGATTGGCTGGGGAAGTAGCCATCAACACGCCAGCCTTCGGTTCAAATTTACGAGAACGAATATGTTTTGCGGGGAGGTGCAATGAGTAAAGCAGGGATTTATTCTAACCGAGGTGATGGTTACCAAACATTGGTCGCCTTTGATTGGGCATTAACTGTTCTGACCGATCCAGATTTTCAATGGATTGAGGTTGATTCAACAATGTACTCAGTCGATGACGTTGTGGTTGGAAAAACCGACGGTACGCTGATTTGTTGCCAATGCAAAAAGAATCAACAGAATTTCAAAGCATGGACTATCGCCGATCTTGCGGATGAGTTGAATAAAGCCTTTTCTTTGCTATCAAGCAATCCGAATGCGGATGTGCGTTTCTATTCGCGTAATAATTTTGGTGAAATCGCCAAGTTGCGCGAACACAGCACGACACAAGCCAATGAAGCTCATTACCTTGCGGGTTTAGGCAAAGAGCAGCAAAAAATAAACGCTGATTTAGCGAAACGCCTCGCGCCTTCGCTATCGACTTACGATTTTTTATGCCGCACCAAGTTTGAAATCAGCCCTGAACTGGATCGGATGGGGGAGTTACTCCGAGAGCGTTTGAGAGTGATGGCGAGCAATTCAAACATCGCGTTTGATGTCCTTTGGGTTCGGCTCGATCAGCTTGGTGCGCGCATGCTGGGCAACGGCATATCTGCTGCCGCCCAGCATCGCCTGACCAAAGCCGATCTCAAGGATATTCTCCACCAAGCGGGTGCAATGCTGGTGCCGAGTATGAATCTTGCGGAAGTGCGCGCATCGTTTGTTAGCACCTCAACTATCGGCAGGTCATGGCATCGGGACATTGCAGGGGAGCGTATTTCTAGCCCGATAGTGAACAACTTACTTGCCGCCATTGAAGACAAAAAGCGTGCCATTTTGCTAACGGGGCTGCCAGGTTCGGGCAAAACTTGTGTGATGTTGGCATTGCAAGAAGCGTTGGAACAGCGCGCACAGAGTCGCTCAGATTTAGTCCCACTGTTCATTCAGTCGCGTGAATTCGCCGATTTTGCCACGGCACAAGATCGCCAAGCCCAAGGTTTGCCTGAGCAGTGGGTTGAAAAAGTGGCGCGCATGGCAGAAGACGCGCAAGTAGTTGTGGTCATCGACTCTTTGGATGTGTTGTCCATTGCCCGCGAACACAGCGTACTGACGTATTTTTTAGCGCAAATCGACCGCTTGCTTTTGATACCAAATGTCACCGTGATAACCGCCTGTCGGGACTTTGATCGACATTACGACCGCCGCATTGCCGAACGAAAATGGGATAGCGAATTGCGATGTTTGCCCTTGAGTTGGGAGACTGAAATTGCGCCGCTACTCAATAAACTCGACATTGATACAGCAAACATTGATGCCGTCACCCGCCAGCTTATCCAGAATCCCCGTGAATTAGCTCTGTTTGTTGACCTCGCTCGGCAAAGTGGCAGCTTCAATGTCGTCAACAGCCAAGCCTTAGCACAACGCTATCTCAAAACCATTGTGCGAGACAATCCTGAATTGGGGGATATTGCCATGCAAGCGATTGAAGCGATTGCCGATGAAATGTTGATGTCCCGCAGTCTTGCCGTGCCGCATCAGCGCGTTACGGCTTCACCAGCGGTTCAACGACAATTGCGCAGTCTCAATGTGCTACAAGAAACACAAGATGGAAAAATCACCTTCGGGCATCAAACTTTGCTGGATGTGTTGGTCATTAGCGGTAAGGTGCGCCAAGGCATCACGCTGAATGCGTTTATTCAAGGCTTGCCGCCCGTTCCTTTTGTGCGTCCCAGCATTCGCAGTTTTGTGGCGCAATTGGCGACGAGTGAGGAGCGTCGCGAATTCAGAAAACAATTGCGAACGGTATTAACGGGGAACGCACCTTTTCATATTCGCCGTTTGGTCGCAGAATCCTTCGCCGAGCAGCAACCACAGGCGGAAGATTGGTCATTGCTGCGTGATTTGCGCAAAGATCATCGTGAGGTGTTTCAGGTGATTTATACCTTGGCGACGCGTATTGAGTGGCATCACTTTTGGTTTGCGCATCTATTGCCGATGTTAAAAGATGCACGCGATAGCGAAGGGCTGACCGCCCATGTGCATCGGGTCGCGCAGTGGAAAAACGAAGATGCTGCTGGGATATTAGCGTTTTGGCAGGAAGTCCTGTCACTGGATTGGGTGGATGGGAATAGTATTGCGCATCAATTAGCTTTTTATCTGTCCGAATTCAAAACAGAAAATTTGTCATTGCTTGCCCCTTTACTGGAAAAGTTGCTTGGACTGCCGCGACCAGAACACAGCTTTTTAGGGAAAGTTCTTGCCCGTTGTGTGACAGCGGGCGCGTTAGACGACAATCGACTATGGGGCTATATCACAGGGGACATCCGCGAAGACGATGTTTCGGAAGGGCGTTTCGGGGAGAAGATACGTTGCGAATCTCACGAGTTTAGCAATAGCAACGACAACTTTATTCGACAACGGATGATGCAATCTGTCCCATTGTTGGATTTGGCAGTAGCGACTATTGAAGAGTGGAGTCGAATTAAGTCATCCCGCTATGGCGATATTCAGAAGCACTACTACAGTGAGTTTTTGCACGAAACTTCCTACAACGATACCCTCACTCAAACCGCATATCGACATATAGGCAATGAGCGCATTCTGTTGGATGCAATGGAAGCTGCCATTCTTCATCACGCAAAAACACATTCTGATTGGTGGCAAAGCAACCGCGAACGCTTGTGCTTCAATCCAGAAGGCGCATTACGCTACTTCGCCATACTGGCTTGCACTGCCGTCCCGCAAGCCAATATCGCGTTAATTGGGCGTATGTTGTGCATCAAGAAATTTTTAGAATCCAGCCTTGCGTATGAATTCGGCACGTTGATGAAAGTGGCATTTGTTGACCTCGACGAGTCCGTTCAAGATGCTGTGATGTCAAACATTTTGACTTTATGGCATGAACATGATCGTTCTTGGATACTGAAAAATCGAGTGGAATTGATTGTCACGATTCCTTGTCATCTACGTGCTGCCGAAGCACAAGCTATGTTGGACGCTTACGAAATTAGCGAGGGCATCTTGGTGCGACAGCCAAGCATTGGAATGCACTTGGTTTCTGTTATCGCACCATTTTCATTTGACGTATTTTTGAATACCAGTGACGACGGTGTATTGCATTTGCTGGATCATTACACAGGTTATTTCGATTGGTGTGGCACTGATCACTTGGTTGGCGGTGAACGAGAAGTTGGAGGGCAGCTGCGCGAAGCTTCATCCCGTCACCCCACGCGATTCTTGCAATTGTTATCAACGCATTGGAGCGATATTACCAAAGCTTTTCGTGATGAAATCATGGAGGGGATTGCTAATTATCTTTCGTATCGTTATGGCAATTTGCAAACCAATGGCACTTGGTTGCCACTTGAAGAGCCTGATGCACAAACATTGTGCTGTCATATCCTAGACGAACTGGAAAGACATCCTGAACAATGGCAACTTAATCGTGCTGCATCTAATGCCTTGCAAGCCTGTTCCCATGTCATTCAAGACACACAAAATGCGGCGCGGCTGGTGATTCTGGCAATCGGTTTTGCTAATCTTAAAGAAGAAAACGCCATCAAAGGGGATAGCGTCAATTTGCTCAATAATGGCATCAATATGGTCAGCGGTCATGTTGTCGAATCCTTAATGATCTTAGCGAATGGATTGCAAGAACACGGCGTGCCATTTCCTGAATTATTGCCATACACCTTGCGCCGTTTTGCCAGCAACGAATACCCAGTGATTCGCGCCTTAATCCTGCGGCGGCTCCCTTATCTGCAAAGCCAAAATCCTGAGTTGGGCTGGGCGTTATTCCATCTCGCCATGCAAGATGCCGAAGGACTTTGGCAAATTGCCGAGCCTTGTCTTTATTTCGCATCTCACAACCATTTTGAGCAAGTCATGCCTTATTTGGCGCGCCTTCGTCATGAAGGAGGCGGCAAGGACTTGGTAGTATGGGGGCGGATTTCAGCCTTGGCCGCTTTGTCAAAACGCATTGACTTTGCCGTTTGGCTTGAGGAATTGAAAACTTTGAATAGCACGGAAGCATGGCAGGGAGCGGCTCATGTTTGGACGCACGCTGACAATATCAAACAATTTCGTGAACAATGTTTTGATGGTATTGAGGCGGGCTTGAATGCTGATGCGCCTTATGCACGGGTGGTTTCACAGCAAATGGATCATGTTTTTCGAGACAATACTCCCGTGATTTCTGTTCCAACAGAGCTGATTCGTCTGTGCTTTAGCGTGCTTCAGAACGATAGCGAAAACAAACATCACCGCCTCTTTGGGTTTGATGAATGGCTAAATGCCACGGCACAACATGACCCAGAACAGGCTTTAGCGGCAACTGAAATCTACTTGGATTATGTTCGTCATGCCAAACCATATCTACACGATCATGGAAATCACATCACACAGTTAATCACCCGTTTATTTGCCGAAGCCGAGGAGCGAGAAGAGTCCGACCAACGCGCGATGCTGCAACGCGTGGTGTCCGTTCAAGACAAGCTGTTGTCCTTGGGCGTGAATAGTGTGAATGATTGGCTAAAAGCGGCGGAACGACCATGACGTTGAGTTTGCCTTGGCAGTGAAGAGTATTAGGGGTTGCTTATCAGTTGGGTTTACAATTCGCACCCGTTTTTTCGTCATAATCTTTTTATCTTAAGGAGAAGTCAGATGTCTTATTCTCGTATTTGGTTGCTTAGCGCACTGATGGTTGCCGCTTCCGCCGCACAAGCGGGTAGCAAAGAACCCATACAACCGATTGTCGCTGCAAAAGTCAAAAGTCCAGCCATGGTGGAGCTGGGCAAAAAGCTGTTTTTCGATCCACGCTTGTCGAAATCGGGCTTTATTTCCTGTAATTCTTGCCACAATTTGTCCATGGGCGGTACAGATAATCTGAAAACTTCCATTGGTCACAATTGGAATCAAGGGCCAATTAACGCGCCGACCGTGTTGAATTCCAGCATGAATCTGGCGCAATTCTGGGATGGTCGTGCCGCAGACTTGAAAGCTCAAGCAGGCGGTCCAATCGCCAATCCTGGTGAAATGGCTTCGACTCATGTCATTGCAGTGGAAGTGTTGCAATCTATTCCTGCTTATGTGGCGGAATTTAAGCAGGTATTTGGTTCTAACACGGTTGATATTGATAAGGTGACCACTGCGATAGCCGCTTTTGAAACGACGTTGGTGACACCCGATTCTCGTTTTGATAAGTGGTTGAAAGGCAATAAAAAAGCCTTAACGGCGGATGAAACAGCGGGTTACAAATTGTTTAAAGACAGTGGTTGCGTGGCGTGCCATAACGGTCCTGCGGTAGGCGGCAATTCTTACCAAAAAATGGGGGCGGTATCCGCTTATCAAACGGCGAGCGGCGCGACAGGTCGTCTTGGTGTAACAGGCAAAGAGGAAGATCGTCTGTTGTTCAAAGTCCCAACTTTGCGCAATATCGAATTAACCTACCCCTACTTCCACGACGGCGAAGCGGCAACGCTGACTCAAGCGGTGGAAACCATGGGTCGCGTGCAATTGGGCAAGAAATTCACCGATGCCGAAAATGCGCAAATCGTGGCTTTCTTGAAAACATTGACAGGTAAACAACCTAGCTTTGCGCTGCCGATTTTGCCGCCTTCCAACGACAAAACCCCGCGCTCACAACCGTTTAGCAAATAAACGCGGAGAATTTCCAAAACGGGGGCTTGATGCCTCCGTTTATGATTGGAAAGATACGATCTATGTTCGATTTTATCCTTGCCTTGTTTGATTTATTTCCGCTGACCAGAAGAAGCCTTGTCGGGCTGGCATTGGGATTGCTTGCCGCCTACGTCGTGTGGCAACTGACCGCATCGCTCTCGTTCCAAGAAGGATACGCTACCATCGCCTTGATTGTGGTCTTCCTGTGGGTTGTGATCCCAGAGGAAAACGAAAACTTGCCGCGTTAATCCATTGCTTGCCCTTCCCGTCGCCCCTACAATGCGCATCCGCATTGTTCCCTGAATTTCCTCATGTTTGCCTACCTATTGCGCCGCATTTTGTACGCCGTGCCGATTTTGATCGGGGTGAATCTATTGACCTTTACCTTGTTTTTTGTGGTCAATACGCCCGACGATATGGCGCGGATGCAGTTGGGCATGAAGCGTGTGACACCTGAAGCTATTGCCAAATGGAAACACCAGCACGGCTACGATAAGCCTTTATTTTTTAATGTAAAAGACAGCGGCACGGCGCAAATCACTGACACGATTTTTTGGGATAAATCGGTGGGGATGTTTGTGTTGGACTTTGGTTTTTCGGACGACGGGCGCAACATTTCGCGGGAAATTCAAACGCGGATGTTGCCCAGTTTGGCGATTGCCTTGCCGACTTTTTTAGTCGGGCTGCTGTTATACGTCAGCTTCGCCTTGGTGATGACACTGCTGCGCGGCACGTTTTTGGATACTGCGGGCGTGGCGGTATGTGTGTTATTGATGTCGGTTTCCAGTTTATTTTTCATTATCGGCGGGCAATTTTTGATTAGCAAGCTGTGGCATTGGGTGCCGATTTCAGGCTATGACAGCGGTTGGAGCGGAGTGAAATTTTTGATTTTGCCCGTTTTGATCGGCATCCTCGGCGGCGTAGGCGCGAGCACGCGCTGGTATCGCACCATTTTTTTAGAAGAAATCGGCAAGGATTATGTGCGCACGGCGCGGGCAAAAGGCGTGTCAGAATGGGCGGTGCTGTTCCGCCATGTGCTGAAAAACGCCATGATTCCCATATTGACGGGCGTGGTGGTGGTGATTCCCTCGCTGTTTATGGGCAGTTTATTGACCGAATCGTTTTTCGGCGTGCCAGGGCTGGGCAGCTACACCATAGACGCAATCCAAGCGCAAGATTTTGGCGTGGTGCGCGCCATGGTGTTTTTAGGCTCGGTGCTGTACATCATCGGGCTGATTTTGACCGACGTGTCTTACACACTGGTTGACCCACGCGTGAGGTTGCAATGAATTTTATCCCCGTGATTTTGTGGAGCGACGCGCTGGTGTTTTTGCTGCTGAGTGCGGGTGGTGTGGGCGTTTGGCATATACGGCGGCATCCGCATTTGTTGTTGCCGTGGCAACGCGTGGCGCAAAGTTCCATGGCGATGGTGTCCTTGTTGCTGTTGTCGGTGTTTTTGCTGATCGGCGGATTGGACACGCTGCATTTTCGGGAAGCGTTGCCGAATCAAAGCGGTAGCTATTCGCCCGAAGTCCTCAGCGTGTTGGACAAACTGCTGGGCAAATTAAAATCCCAAACCGAAAAAACCTACTCCGCACCGTTTGCCACAACCTTGTATGCCAAAGAAACCTACACCGACGCGGCAGGACAAGTGCGGCGCGACTACCCCAAGTTGCGCTATGGCGGCGCGCATCTGACTGATTTATCAGCACAAAATAGCGATATGGCTTGGCGCAGTATGCAGGGCGGCGCAGCGGGGTTGTTGCTCGGCGGATTGCTCATTGTAGCTTTTCGTGGCTTTGGGAATAACGTAGGAGCGCAATTTATTGCGCGATTTACCCCGCAAAAAAACCATCGCGCAATAAATTGCGCTCCTACAAACATGTCAAATTTCACCCCTACGATCATCGCATTTTTATTACTGTGCATTTTACTTGGCATCCTCGCCAATCTCGCCACGGTGTATCACGTCCTTGGCACGGATAAAGTCGGGCAAGATGTGTTGTATTTGTCGCTGAAAAGCATCCGCACGGGCTTGATTATCGGCACGGTGACGACCTTAGTCACGCTGCCGCTGGCGTTGTTTTTGGGCATCGCCGCTGGGTATTTTCGCGGTTGGGTGGATGACGTGATTCAATACATTTACACCGTATTGAGTTCCATCCCCAGCGTGTTGCTGATCGCCGCCGCTGTGTTGATGATGCAAATCACCATCGACACCCACCCGCAATGGTTCGACACCGCCGCCTCCCGCGCCGACTTGCGGCTGGTGTTTTTATGCCTGATTTTGGGCATGACCAGTTGGACAGGCTTATGCCGCTTGCTGCGCGGCGAAACGCTCAAACTGCGCGAAATGGAATACATCCAAGCCGCGCAATCCTTCGGCGTGCCCCACTTACGCATCCTCACCCGCCACATCGTGCCGAACGTCATGCACATCATCTTGATTTCGCTGGTCATGGATTTTAGCGGACTGGTACTCGCTGAAGCCGTGCTGTCCTACGTCGGCGTAGGCGTGGATCCGTCCATGATGAGCTTCGGCACCATGATTAACGCCGCCCGCCTCGAAATGGGACGCGAACCCATGGTCTGGTGGACACTCGCCGCCGCCTTTAGCTTTATGCTGGTACTGGTGTTAGCCGCCAATTTATTCGCCGATGCGGTCAGAGATGCGTTTGATCCGAGGTTGAATAGGTCGGGGTAAAATCACAGGGCTCCAGGGCGCGAACTGTATGGGATCATTTTGTCTCTCAACATTGGATGTTTTAAGTCGATAAATAAAGGGGAAATATTTTCGATGTTTTCTGGAAATGTAACACCTTTACCGCTAAGAAGAGATTTATCCCGTTCCATTTTGTTTGTTGAAACAATAAAATACCCACTCCCACTAAATTGAGCACTAAAGTGGCGGCTAATAAACTCACCAAGATAAATTGCCTTCCCTTCTTCTACGGTGAATTTTACTGAGAAATCTTCTTTGGATGTAGTTGTCTTGTCAAAATAGCCGAAGTTCTTCCACAACCTCAAATTAAAGACTTCATATTCTCCAGGTGGGAGGTTAAACGAAAAAGCACTACCAGAGACATTGGTACTTGAGAAGTCTTCTGGCATTTTGCTGAACTCGGTGCGTAGGTATCGAAACGCCCCACGCTGCTCACTACCCACCTTTCGATAGTAAATCGCCTGATCTTGAAAAAAACCATTTTCGCTGTCAGCACCAATGGAACCAAAAACTACCCCGTGCTTATCTAGTGGCTTTCCCTCCAAATCAGACGGCAAACTAACAGGATTGATGACGGCACATCCAACAAGTAATAACACAATCAGAAACAGCGATAATCGACGAAACATAATTTACCCTCCTAAAGACAGCACTCAAATCGTCACGTTAAAATTGGAAAATTACTAGGGAGACACTGATTTATTCGTCATTCCGACGAAGGTCGGAATCCAGTCCATTGATACAAAAGTGTTTTTGCTTCAGCAAAAACCACAAAACCGAATAAATCAGCACATCCCTAGAATGACGACACAGTTAAAACCGTTTCGATTCTAGGCTTAATTCAGTGCCCAATCGAGCTTATTTTACAGGTATAAATATAGTCAAACTCAAAGCCAATAATTTCTTCGACACATCTGCAAGAATTCACGAATTGTGTGATTGGAATACTTAGAATGTACTTGTAAAACAACCAGTAATCTTCGATCAGCAGTTTGTTTCAGGAAAACAAATTCAAGTCGAACCATGTTGGGTTTTTCTTTGTGACAGGTTTTAATTCCGTCGAGTGCGTATTTTTTATTGGTATGGTGTGAGATTCTGGATTTTGATTGCACCTTTAGCCTTGCGATTGGTAGCTGAAATTCCTTTGGCGATGCGGTCAGGGATGCGTTTGATCCGAGGTTGAATAGGACGGGGGAGTAGGCTGTTTCGCCCAATACCCAGAATATGATTTTGAGAATCTGGTAACATTTAGCGAGGTGCATGGAATTCACCTCGATAGGGGGCATGTTTTTGACGAGTGACGAAATCATCTAAATTTAGGCAGTTCTTAATCATTCGGAGGATCATAAAATGAAAAAAATCACACTCATGTTGGCGGCTGCTATCGTCTTGTTACCTGCAACCGCTTTTGCTGAAGACACCACCGTGTCGGCTAAATTATCGACGTTGGGCTTCGGTATTGATGTCGCTTTTCCTGTGACTGCTGCCGTTGATGCGCGCATAGGGTTTAATACCTTTAGCTACAATATTAATCAAAACTCTAACGGCACTAATTTCACGGGTAAGTTGAATTTGGGTAGTTTGGCTGCATTAGCCGATTGGCATCCTATGGATGGAAGCTTTCGCGTGAGTGGCGGTTTGATGTACAACAACAATAAATTCAACATGAATGCAGTTCCAGCGGGCGGCACGATCACATTGGGTAATACTGCTTATGCGGGTGTGTCAGCAAATTCTACCGTTGATTTCTCTAAGGTTGTGCCTTACTTGGGTATTGGTTGGGGTAGTGCGGCTAAAGACCAAGGTTTTTCCTTTTCTAGCGATATTGGCATCATGTTCCAAGGTACGCCTCGCGCCAATATTACGACAACGGGTGCTGCAGTGGCCGCTGCCGACATCGCTAAAGCCAATGCGGATATGAATGCGGCATTGAAAAACTTCCGTTTCTATCCTGTGCTTTCTGTTGGCCTTGGCTACACGTTCTAATCGATATGTAGATGCCAGATGAAAAAAGCCCGCGAAAGCGGGTTTTTTCATTTGTTGTGTCAGGTCTACATACCATGTTGTGCTACGCTTGCAGCACTTTTGAGAGTTCAGTTTTCCCTAACATTGCAAACACGTTAACCAAGCACCAAGGAGTTTTTCATGTCGAGCATTTATAACTTACCGCCCCATTTGCAACAACGCGTGCAAGCGGAATTGAAGTTTGGAGAATCGCTGGTTTGGGTCGGGCAGCCGAATCCTAATCGTTTTATGAAAACGGGGTTTGCGTTGTGGTTGTTTTTTATCCCATGGACGGCGTTTAGTTTGTTTTGGATGGCGGGCGCGTCGGGGTTTCATTTGCCGACTTTCGACAGCCCATTCAGTTTTTTCCCGTTATTTGGACTGCCTTTTTTGTTGATCGGCTTGGGCGGGCTGGCTTCTCCCTTTTGGCTACGCCACAAAGCGCGTTCGATGATTTACGCCATCACCACTCAACGTGCTTTTTCCATTGAGGGCATCAAGTCCATCACGGTCAAAACCTATTTAGCAGCGGATATTAGCAATATCGAACGAACCGAACATGCCGATGGCACGGGTGATTTGGTGCTGAGAACGGAGTCTTATCAAGACAACGAGGGGCATAGAGGCACCAACAAGCAAGGCTTTTTCGCGGTCGAAGAAGTGAAGAAGGTGGAACATTTGCTTGATAATCTGACACGGACGAATTTGGTGTAACATCCTCGGCACGGGGAGTGCGCCGCTAGCATAGCCCGTCCAGACTGTTGAAGTCGTGTTGTTCCGACAAAAGGAGCTTGTTATGCCTGTCATTCGGCCACCCGCCGTAGCAGGGGCATTTTACCCTGCGAATCCCATCGCGCTCGCGCAGGAAGTGCAAGACTTCTTGGCTCAAGCCCTTCCCTCTTCCCTAATTCCCAAAGCATTGATCGTTCCGCACGCGGGCTACTGCTATTCGGGTGCGATTGCGGCGACAGGCTATGCCACGCTCAAACCCATCGCCCATCGCATCCGCCGCGTGATTTTGCTAGGACCAACGCATCGTGTGGCAGTTCGTGGACTGGCTTTGCCCGATGCAGACGCTTTTGATACGCCATTGGGGCGAGTCAACATTGATCCATCGGCAGTCAATGCCCTCGTCGATTTACCGCAAGTTTGTGTCAGCGCAGAGGTACACGCACAAGAGCATGCACTGGAGGTGCAACTGCCTTTTCTACAATCTGTGTTGTCTGACTTTACGTTGCTACCGTTGGCGGTGGGGATGGCGAGTGCGGCAGAAGTCGCGGAAGTGCTGGAAAAGCTCTGGGGTGGTGATGAAACTTTGATTGTCATCAGCTCAGATTTATCCCATTTTTTGCCTTATCAGACCGCGCAACGCGTGGATGCCGAGACCGTGCAAGCCATTCTAAAATTACATCAGCCCATCGACCATGATCGCGCTTGCGGCGGCACACCCATCAGCGGATTGTTGCTCGCGGCAAAACATCACCAGCTCACGTCTCATTTGCTGGATCTGCGCAATTCGGGCGATACAGCAGGTTCAGCGGATCGCGTGGTGGGCTATGCTGCGCTGGCATTTACCCAGCCCTCTTCAGGAGAAATATCATGACGCTAGTTGCGGATCATCGTGGCGACATCTTGTTGCCCATTGCCCGTGCGGCAATTTCGCGTGCGCTGCATCTTCCCCGCACCACTGATGAAAGCGCGCCTTGGTTAGCAGAAAACGGGGCGTGTTTTGTCACCCTGACCCAGCACGAAAAATTGCGCGGTTGCATTGGCTCGCTGGTTGCTCATCGCGCCTTGCTCGACGATGTGAAAAGCAATGCGGTGTCCGCCGCCCTGCGTGATCCGCGCTTTATGCCGCTGACTGCCGCTGAGTTGGAAATCACGCGTATCGAAATTTCATTGCTAACCGCCGCGCAACCTATGGTATTTAGCTCAGAAAAGGATGCCTTAGTGCAATTGCGTCCCTTGGTGGATGGCGTGATTTTTGAATTTGACGGGTATCGCAGCACCTTTTTGCCGCAGGTCTGGGAACAATTGCCTGATCCAAAACAATTTATGGCGCACCTCAAGCATAAAGCGGGGTTGAACCCTGATTTCTGGGCAGATGGTATCAAGTTGTCTCGCTATGCCGTGATGAATTGGCAGGAAAGGGAGCTTTCAAATGGATGAAGCCATCAGTTTAGAAGAACGTTATCCCGCTCAATACTGGCATGTACTGGCAGATGGACGCATTCAATGCGACCTGTGTCCGCGAGACTGCAAATTGCGCGAAGGGCAGCGCGGCGCGTGTTTTGTGCGAGGCAGGATAGGCGATGCGATGGTGTTGACCACCTATGGTCGCTCTTCGGGCTTTTGTGTTGATCCTGTGGAAAAAAAGCCGCTTTACAACTTTTACCCTGGCAGTCGCATCCTTTCATTCGGTACGGCGGGCTGTAATCTAGCCTGTAAATTTTGTCAGAACTGGGATATTTCCAAGTCGCGGCACTTTGATAAGCTGGCCGATCAAGCCAGTCCAGAGGCGATTGCGCGTACCGCCGAAAATATGGGGTGCAAAAGCGTGGCGTTTACCTATAACGATCCTGTGATCTTTGCCGAATATGCGATGGATGTGGCGGATGCCTGTCATGCGCGGGGAATCAAAACGGTGGCGGTGACGGCGGGGTATATTCATGATGCGCCGCGTCGCGATTTCTTTGCCAAAATGGATGCGGCGAATGTGGATTTGAAAGGCTTTACGGACGAGTTCTATGTCAAATTGTGCGGCGGACATTTACAACCCGTGCTGGATACGCTCACATATCTGTGCCAAGAAACCCAAGTTTGGGTTGAGTTAACCACTTTGCTGATTCCAGGGGAAAACGACAGTGAGGCTGAAATTGCCGCGATGAGTGCATGGATAGGTCAAGAGCTGGGGCGGGATGTGCCGCTGCATTTCACGGCTTTTCATCCCGACTACAAGATGAGCAACATTGCTGCCACCCCACCTGCAACACTCTTGCGCGCAAGGGAAATTGCCCTCGCGGCGGGATTGAACTATGTTTACATCGGCAATATGCACGATAAGGCGGGGGATTCCACGTATTGTCCCGCCTGCAAACAGTCGCTCATTGTGCGCGACTGGTACGAGATTGAACAAAACCGAGTCACACCAGACGGGCATTGTCCCGATTGCCATGCGAAAATCGCAGGTCATTTTGAACGTTATACCAGTGCGTTTGGGCGACGGCGCATTGCCGTGATGCCCTCATAAGGAATCGGTTTTACACAGACACCCCTCGCCCGTTTACGGGAGAGGGGTTGGGGGAGAGGGTACGCCGAGATGTCAAGGGTGCTCAACGCGCCTTGGCCGATACGAAAGCGGTTGTCGTGCCTACACACAGCCCGTCGGTTTAGGCAATCCGCCGTATTTGGTAATGGGTTTCATGGGACCTGTCATCCACAATTCAAAAATTTCTTTTTGATCTAGATCAATATGCTTGGCAAATTTGCGTATCGGCGGAACGGCTTGGAATTCATCATAGTATTCACGCGCTTGCAAAATTTGCGTCCATTGCGCTTCACTTAATGCGATCCCGTCCGCCGAAGCCATGGCTTTACCCACGTCATCAGTCCAGTCGTTCATATTGACGAGGTAGCCATCGCCATCGCGTGCAGGTAATTCCATGTCGTACTCCTAGTTGATCGTTTATCATGCGCCACGCACAGATAGGTCGAGGCGGTGTGTAATAGTTGACTATTCTACACGGATATTATCTTTTTTAACCTAACCCTTAAGAGCTATGTAAGTGCTGATTTATTCGGCTTTATAGTTTTTTGCTGGCGCAAAGATGCTTATTTATCAATGTACTGGATTCCGACTTTCGTCGGAATGACAAATAAATCAGCACCTCCCTATGCCTTTAATCCTTGGCTGAACGATTGTCTGTTCTTCCCCAAATTCGGTATTCAATATAAAAACTCTCTCCTGCCCTTGTGGCAACCCCAAACATTACACCGCTTGTTGCGGGCTATATATTGACGGTCAGGCAATTGCGCCGACGGCTGAGGTGTTGATGCGTTCGCGTTATACCGCTTATACCTTGATGAATGAGGCGTATTTACTGTCAACTTTGGCATAGCAGCACCCATCCAGCGGCATCGAATTGGCCTTTGTGCAGCAATTCACCATCGTGTTAATGGCATTGGTGACCTCCATCGGCGTGGCGGCGATACCTTCGCCGAGTTTAGTGGCCATCGCCATTATTTTGGCATCCATCGGTCTTCCAGTGGAGGCGATAGGCTTGATTTTGGCGGTGGATCGCATCTTGGATATGTGCCGCACCGCCGTCAACGTCTTTAGTGACGCGTGCGGCGCGGTGATTATTGCACGCCTATCGGGCGAAAAGGACGTACTGGGCGAGCCGTCTTTACGCTGATTCATTCAGAATCGTCGAACACTTCTTGTAATTGATAAGGATCCATCGTCACCGACTCGACTTGCTCGCCCAGCATCACGACTTTCCCTTCAATCCGAGAATTACCCGTTTCCGTGAATTCAAAGCGATAAACACGGCGCAGCACCCGATGTCCATAGTCATTGCGGGCAATACCAAGTTTGATGCTCGCCACCGTATCGTCCAAAAATTGCACACCCTCTTTGGCGCAAGCCGCTCGCCCCGCCGCGCGCGCCAACTCCAGCACACGAATGCTGTTGAGCCAGTACCACCCCACCGCCACCAGCAGCAATAGATAAATGATGTTTATGCTGTACATAGTTCCTCAAAATTAAATGCAATGACACGCGAACGATTGCTGCCGATCCCTGAATATCCCCAGCCCTACTACAATCACGCGTGAGCTTGTTCCGATATATCCTACCGCATGTAGCATTCGCCGCTATGTTTAATTTATCTTACAATCCAATCAAGTATCGGCGCATCCATTATCCCCTAGCCTATTTTGCAACTCATTCAATAAGGTCTCACATGTCTTTACGCTGGTTGGATATTAAAACGTTTAACAACTCTCAAAATAACGCTTTTGAAGAATTGGTTTGTCAGCTTGCTAGAGACGAAGATATTGCTCGAAAAGATAAGTTTTATCGAATCGCTGCGCCCGACGGCGGTGTGGAGGCTTATTGCACTTTGAGCAATGGTGATGAATACGGATGGCAGGCAAAGTATTTTTCCTCAATGGGGCAATCGCAATGGGATCAGTTGGATGATTCCTTTAAAACCGCTTTGACCAAACACCCAAAACTAACCAAGTATTACGTTTGTATTCCACTAGATAGGCAAGACCCACGAAATAAAAAATTGTGGTTTATGGACAAATGGAATGCCAAAGTTGGGAAATGGCAAAAACACGCCCTAGCTCTTGGCAGAAACATTGATTTTGAATACTGGGGCAGCTCCGAACTCATTCACCGACTTTCGCTAGAAAAACATGCTGGCAGAAAGCTATTTTGGTTTTCGCAAGAGGATTTTTCTGATAAGTGGTTTAAAAAAAAGGTTGAAGCAAGCATTCAAAACTTGGGGCAGCGATATACCGAGAAATTGAACGTTGAATTGGAAATTGCAAAATACTTTGATGCCGCATGTCGAAACGAGTCTTTTCGTCAGGAAATTAAACAACATTTCAATGATTTCCTTATTCCCGTCAATCAATTTACTTCAAAATTTGGGGGGTTCTGGGACTCGTCTAGCATGACGAAACTCAAAGATGCCGTTGAAAATATCAAAGCAATATGTATGTCCAGTCAATCAATCGAAATTGGGTATATAGACACAACTTCGCTTCAGAATTGCATCCAGTTCATCACAGAGTTAGTAGAAGAGAGCGGAAAGTATGTCGAGCTTGAAGCAGACAAACGACAATCAGATGATTTGCGGCATACACTCCAAAAAACATGGCAGGCAATAGAAGAATTTAACGATTTCTTTCGGCGACCAAGCATTCATATTGCAAACCAGCCCATTGTGTTGCTTGCTGGCGAGGCTGGAATTGGAAAATCACATTTGTTGGCGGACATTGCGCTTAATCGCCTAAATCAAAACAAATCCTGCTTGTTACTGTTAGGGCAACATTTTGTTAGCGAAGAAGCACCTTGGACACAAATACTACGCAATCAACTTCGGCTTGATTGCAATGAGCAACAATTGTTGGGCGCGTTAAATGCAAAAGCAGAGGCTCAAGGTGAGCGATTGCTGTTTATCATCGACGCAATCAATGAAGGCAAAGGAAAGTATTTTTGGCCTGACCATATCAGTGGCTTCATTAGCGATTTTGCTCAATATCCTTGGCTTGCTTTGGTGTTAAGCGTTCGTTCATCGAATCAACAGGTATCGTATCAACAGGTATCGTATCAACAGGTATCGTATCAACAGGTATCGTATCAACAGGTATCGTATCAACAGGTATTGATTCCCAAACAAGTTGATTCCACAAAGTTTGTTGAAGTTCGTCATTATGGATTTCAAGGGGTTGAATATCAGGCCTCTAGCCGATTTTTTAAACAATATGGCATTCAACAACCACGTGTACCGCTACTGAACCCAGAGTTTGCTAATCCGCTATTTTTGAAATTATTTTGCGAGGGGATCAAGCGTTCAGGATTAACCGCAATTCCTACGGGATTTCAAGGAATTACCAAGATATTTAGCTTTTTCATCAGCGCAATTAACAAAAAACTCGCCGAGCCAAAGGCGTTCCACTACTCTGAAAACAGAAATTTAGTTGATCTCGTCATCAAGGAAATTGTTCAACATAAGCAGAAGCATAATTTAACGGCTATTACCTACGAACAAGCTACTGTTATTGCCAATGAGGTGATTAAGCCATATAGCGATAAACGTCGTTTTTTGGACGAGCTTATTTCTGAAGGAGTCTTGTCAAAAAATATATTTTCAACAGGGCAAGATGGATACGACGAACAAGTATATTTAGCCTACGAACGACTGGATGATTACTTCACTGCATCGTTTCTGATTGATAGTTGTCCCGACAAAGAGGCATTGCAGAATTGTTCTCATATCAATTATTGGAATCAAGGCATTATTGAATCTTTATCCGTTCAGCTACCCGAACGGAAGGGCTACGAGCTTTATGAGTGGGTATCCGAGGAGCGTAAATCAGCCCCTTATATTGTAGAAGCATTTGTGCACAGTTTGATTTGGAGAAGTACCCTCACAATCACCGACAAGCTACTTGGCTATATCAATCAATATGTATTGAATGATGCGTTTGATTCATTTTTCCAAACGCTTTACATGGTCAGCTCCGACCCAGAACACCCTTACAACGCTGATTTTTTGCATAAAAATCTAATGTCGTACTCATTGGCTGATCGCGATAAAGTTTGGACAACCTTCCTTCACAATCAAAATGAGGGTGGGTCGTCCGCAATGCGCAGGCTCATTGACTGGGCTGCCATCGACGAGGATAAAGCCTATTTATCTGATGACTCACGCTTACTGACGGCAAAAGCACTGGCTTGGCTTTTTACCAGCACCAACATCCCGTTCCGAGATTCCGCCACCAAGGCTTTGGTTGCGCTGCTGGAGAATAACTGTGCCACAATTATGCAGTTATTGACAGCATTCCAAGCCTGCAATGATCCCTATGTTGTGGAACGGATTTTTGCAGCCGCCTATGGTGCAGTATTGCGCTCTGAACGCTTGGAAGGCTTGGATGTCTTGGCGGAACACATTGTGAACAATGTATTTCAAGATACTGAAGAAGTATATCCACACGTACTCGTCAGAGATTACGCACGAAACATTGTTGAGTACGCGATTTATAAACAGCTATTTGCATTGACGGATATTTCCATTATTCGCCCACCCTATCGTAGCGAATTCCCTTCATCCTTTCCCAGCAATGCAGAGATTGATGCTTATGAGTTTGATTACCAATCAGAGGGATTTAAAAAATACTTTTGGTCACAGAACACAATATTGAGTTCAATGATAACGGAGCATGGTCGAGGTAGAGGCTCATATGGTGATTTTGGGCGATATACATTTCAAGCTGTTTTGCGTAATTGGGATTGCGACAGCAATGATTTAAGTAACTACGCTTGCAAGCTAATTTTTGAGAAGTATGGTTATGACGTGGAGAAACATGGTGAATTTGACAACCATGCTGCGAGTGCTGATAGACACCAAAATAAATCTGAACGTATTGGCAAGAAATATCAATGGATAGCCTTGTATGAAATATTGGCTAGATTGGCAGATAACCAACCCATGATTGATGAATCTACTCGTTGGGGCAAGGAGAAGAAAACCATTTGCTATTCAGGTCCGTGGCAACCATCAGTCAGAAACATTGACCCCACTATCGTCCGCAGTGAAACAAATTCGTCAAAAGAATTTGAGCGACTTGTGAATCATGTTGAATACGCCGACTGGACTGACACCAATAAAAATTGGCTGGAGAGCACTGCGAATCTACCGTGTCCCAAGTCGTTAATATCCCTAACAGATTCTCAAGGCATTGAATGGCTTGTTTTGGAAAATGATTATTCGTGGGAAGAGCCAGCGGGTATTGGAGAAGATCAGTATGAATATTCCAGGAAAAATCTCTGGTATCAACTGAGAAGTTGCTTGGTCAGGAATAGTGATGCAAAAGAGCTGTTTCGCTGGTTGAAAAGCAAAAGTTACATGAACGATTGGTTCCCAACTGGCACGGAGTTTTATCAGATGTTCAGCAGAGAATTTTTCTGGTCTCCCGCATATCGTTTTTTTGAACAGCCATATTATGGTGGCTATGGCTGGAAGAATATCAGTGATCATGAATATGAGGGATCACCAAATACGAAGGTTATGCCAACGTCAGAAGGTTATAGGCGAAAAAAAGGCGTGGGCGCACAAGAGGTTTCCTCATGTTTATATCCCTGTCACTTCATGTTTTCGGCAATGAAACTTCAGTATTCAAAAAAAATTGGTGAATGGCGAAACGATAATGGGGAAGTTATTTGTTTTGACCCGTCCGTTGGCACTGACGCGTCTCCAGCATTAGTGATAAGGAAAGACGCACTACAACAATTCCTGTCAGAAAATGATTTGCAATTATTCTGGACGTGTCTGAGCGAAAAAAATATTCTAGGCTCAGACCCTCATGGTGATGACTTATTAAAGTGGCTGGAGCTGTCGGGGGTATATAGATTGGCTGGGCAGAATATAGAGGGAGAGTTGGTTGTCGTGGAAGCGGTGTAAGTAACGTGCCGAACACTGTGTAAACCCATAGCCATAAATCCGCAAAGACCATTCCTTGGGATAAGTCATGGTCAGCAGCAACTTTCGGATAATGAAAAACCATACAAAGTGCGCTTCTTCGCGAGACTCCGCCACCATTAAGTTTTCAAATGACAGACGTTCTTCAATACGTTCGCACACAGAATTTACGTCTTCACATCAAACAGAAATTGACAGGCTGCAACGGCATTAAGCCATGCTCCTCACCTAAGGTACCGCGCAGATTGATTTCTATCCCACGACAGATTGCATCCAGTGCCAAGTCGTTGGGTAAATTGCCGAAAGGTTCTTCGATCTCATCACCGAGGGCATCTAACCCGAAGAATGTATAGGCAACGATGCCGACCACAAACGGGGTCATAAAGCCAATCACATCGACAAGACCGAATGGCAGCAAGAAACAATACAGATAAGCCGTGCGGTGTAGCATCAACGTGTAAGAGAACGGGATGGGCGTGCCTTTGATCCGTTCACAAGCGGCGGCCGCCGCTGTGATGGCAGACATGGTCTCGTCGATATTGGCCGCCAGACAACCCTCAAGCCGCTTTTCATCCAGGCATAAACGCAAGTCGTTGCCCATCTGGTGCATCAAGTAATCAGGAATGTTGCTCGTTTTACCGCTTTGCTGCCACTCGTCTGGTGTCAGCAGCGGTTTAATCTCGGCAGTGGCATCAGTGCCACGCAGCAAATGGCGCAGTGCGTGGGAAAAAGCGATGGTGCGGTAAATCATCCGTACACGCACATCATTTAATTCAACTTTGGGGTTTAGCGGCTGCGTATGTTCAATCAGCGTCAGGCATTGGCGCGCAAAATTCCGACTTTGCAACACGATTTCACCCCACAGCTTACGCCCTTCGCAATAACGGTCATAAGCCGCGTTGTTGCGAAAACCGAGAAAGATGGCTAACGGCAGACCGATCAAGGTAAAGGGAATGGCAGTGAGCGTGATCTTGTGGCTAAAAAGGTCGCCGTGCGCCATCGTCACCAACGTGGCAACCACCACGTTCACCAATAACACGCCCCATATTTGGTGCAAGACTGAACCACGAAAAATAAAAAACAGTTTTAATCCAGATGGCCTGTCGCGAACAATCATGATCTACCTTTTGTTGGTGTGATGGCGCAGTTATGGATGGGATTTGATGTTTACCGCAACCAGACGATGCTACCGCTATTTGCGCATTGTGACACATCGCCAACGATGGTCATGCTGCTGCCGAAAATTATATCGCTTTCCGAGTTAAGTAACATTTCGCGTGCGTCTGACCGATGGCAACAAAATACTTTTGGGAAGATCATCCATGCGGAACCAAATGATGAATAAGTCCATTACAAAAGCCACCGAAAATTGAAGTTATTTATAGGGCTTTTATTCAGTGCGGCGTTATTCAGAAACATGGCGAAGCTGGCATAATGTCAGGCAGGCATTAAAAAACGAGAACCTGTGGGTGAATTTTCGGAGGGGATGATAATGAAATACATTAAGCTGTTGTTTACATTGTTGTTGGCTTTGTTGGCGCATCCTGCTGTTGCCGAAGATTTCCACGTCGCCAAACCAGAAGATGTCGGCTTATCATCTGCCCGACTACAGAAAATTTCTGATTTTATGGGTGGCTATATTGAGCAAAAAAAGATGGCCGGGGCGGTCGTGCTGGTCGCTCGCCATGGCAAGATCGCTTACTTTGAAACCTTTGGCGAGGCGGATGTCGGCAAGCCGATGCAGAAGGACACGATGTTCCGCATTTGCTCGATGACTAAACCCGTCGTCACCTTGGCGATCCTTCAGTTATATGAAGATGGCAAGCTGCTACTGTCCGACCCCGTCGCCAAATACATTCCCGAATTTGCCCATCCCAAGGTAATCGAGATGTTGCCGCTAGGTTCTAATCCAGCCTTCAAACTGGTACCCGCCAAGCGCGACATTACCATCAAAGACTTGCTCACCCACACTGCGGGCATGCCGTATTCGTTTGCGGCAGAGTGGTATCCCAAAGACCGCCTCCTACGTCAGATGAATATCCTGTATGAAGAGGCGGGCATCAGCAGTGGCATGTACGAAACATCAGGTACGATAGGCGACATGGTCAAACGCCTAGCACGCCTACCACTCGCCAGCCAGCCTGGAGAGGCGTTCATCTACGGCATGGCGGCAGATGTTTCGGGCTATTTAGTCGAAGTCGTATCGGGTCAGAAGCTGGATGACTACATCTCCGAACATATATTCAAGCCGCTGAAGATGAACGACAGCTACTTCTTCGTGCCTGAAAGCAAACAGAGCAGAATGTCTGCGGTGTGGAAAAGCGACTGGCACGGCAAGCTGGAAAAGGTGTTGTCTGGCCCGCATCAAGAAGGTGACTATCGATACTCGCCCACCTTTCAGACTCATGGTCCCAAAACCTTCCTGTCGGGTGGTGTTGGCATGGTCAGCACACCCTATGACTATTTCCGCTTCGCGCAGATGCTGCTAAATAAGGGCGAACTGGACGGCGTGCGTCTGGTCAGCCGCAAGACGGTCGAATTGATGACCACCAACCAAATTGGCAAGCTCTCCGAGAACACGCTGCATGACGAAGGCTGGAAGTTCGGATTAGGCTTAGGGATTCAAGCAGACCGCGAACACAATGTGGATGCGGGCGATGTCGGCACTTTTGAATGGGCGGGACTTTACTCCACCCGCTTCAGTGTTGACCCGAAAGAAGAGAAAATCACGATTTTTCTGTCGCAGACACACCCTTTTAATCATCACTTCGAGCTGTGGGACAAGCTGTTAATCATGTCCTCTTCCAGCATCGCCGATTGAAAATGAGAGGTCAATGATGAACACCCCAAATCGCACAAATGCTTTCCGTTTCACATTGGGCAGCGTTGCACACCTGCTTGCAATCGGCTGGCTGCTGTTCGCATGCACTGCACAAGCGACAGCACCCCGCATCGCCGCCAAGATGCTTGGCGAAGAGCGGCATGTCGATGTCGTCGGCTATTATTCTTCCAGTCAGAATACACCCTCCGCCGAGATCGAAGGCAAGCTGACCGCCGACCTGCTGGGCGCAGCTTTTCAAGCGGGCGACATGCAACCCGAAATCGACGTTCTGCCCTCAAAACAGCTGGCTAAGTATGAGTTCTTCGTCAATCAGGTTCCCGTGATGATCTGTGCCGAAGGCGACCTGACCGCCAAAGAAATGAAACGCTATCGCTTGGTCACTTATTATCTGAGTGATGTTGCCAATGGAAAACATCCCATTTCGCTGGTATTTGACCTGAAGCATCCGCGCGGCAATAAACTGTATAAGGCATTCGACAAGGGATTGCAAAAGATCGTCAGCAACGGAAAATATCGTGAGCTGATGCAAAAACATCTCGGCAAAAATGCCGTGTCTGTGGACTACTTCAGTCGCCTGCAACGCCAGAATCCCAGTTGGAAATGAACTGCAACATAAAGCTGGTGCGATGGAGTAGGGAGACGGTAGTCCAAACCCTGATGATATTGTTTGCGCTGATGATGCCAATTGCACAGGAGGTGCAGGCTGAAGTCGGCACCCTCGTTTTTCAATCGACCGAAACGCCCCCTATCTGGTCGGAAACAATGCCGAGCGGCGGCATGGGCGGCGAGATATTGCATCTACTGTCTGAGATCGCTGGCGTGACATATACCATCAACTACCTACCCGTCAAACGCTTCAGTGCCAGCACTGCCCCTTACCTAGTGGGCAATCCCAATATCCTGACCACCGAAAAGAACCGCGCTATCTTGCCCATCGGGGTCTTCCATTTAGCGTATTTCTATTACCGCCCCCATCATGATGTCATTCATATCCGCAGCACAGCGGATCTCAGTGGTCATACAATAGGCGTGCTGAGAGGCACGATTGAGGACGTGAACTCATTTGCCCGCCTCAAGATCAAGGTACAAGAAAGCGACTCGAACGAGACTTTATTGAGAATGCTACAAAAGGGCAGGATCGATGTGGCCATTATGGTTGACCTTACTGGGGAGTACTTGATTCAAACAGAATTTGCAGATGAACAACACAATTTTGTGCGCATCATCGTGCCAAGTTTCGTGCGCCCTATTGCCGTCATGATGGATATGAACAAACCTGAAGGACGACATCTTGCACGGCAATACCATCAAGCGTTGCGCAAAGCCATACATAGCCCGCAGTACCATGAGATTATGCAAAAGTACTACGGCAAAGGTACCGCAGCGAATGAAGCGCATGTGGAACTTACTCGGCTACTGGATTATTACGAAAGCACGTGGGAAGATGACGGAACAGCCTTAAATACGCCATGAACGCACAAACATCCAAGCCAAAATCTCTCTATCGTGAACTCACGATGACACTGGTGGCACTGATTTCACTGGTGGCTCTGGTCGTTGGCCTGCTGGACTATTTCTACGCCTCACGCGCACAAACTGCACAGTTCGAGAACAACGCGGCCCGCTACGTATCTGACCTCCATCAATTACTGGAATTACCGCTGTGGAATGTTGATGATGCATTGGTGCAGAAAATCGGCAGTGCTATGGTCACGAATGATGAGATCGCCTCCTTGACGATTCGCGACGAGCAGCAACGCATTATTTATCAGCACACAAAACGCGACGGGGATACCATCAAGCACGAGGCCGTCATCCTTCATGATGGCCAAATCATTGGCAGTGCAGAAATCAGTTTGTCGTTAGCGGCCTATCAGGCAGCGAACAAACGCATGATACTGACGAGTATCAGCATCGCTTTCCTACTGATCATCCTGTTGTTCAGCGTGATGCGCTGGACACTCAACAAACTATTGAAAAAGCCCGTGAAAGCACTCATCGGCTCCATTAATGAGGTCGTCGAAGGGAAATACCAGCAGTTCACCTCGCCTGAAACTTATGTGGAATTCTCGCCTATCGTGGCTAACTTCAACGCAATGGCAGAGGCTGTTGCCAATCGAGAAGCCAGCTTGCGTCAGACTAATGCCGAATTGCAATTGGAAATAAGTGGGCGGCAAAAGGCAGAGGGTGAAAGACGCATCAGCGAAGAACGTCTGCGAACATTTTACGAATTCGATATGGTTGGTTTGACGATCACTTCGCCAGAAAAAGGCTGGCTGAGCGTCAACAACTATCTGTGCAAGTTACTGGAATATTCAGAGCAGGAAATGTTCAGCATGACCTGGGCGCAGCTGACGCACCCAGATGACCTAGCTGCCGATGTCACACAATTCAATCTGCTACTGGCGCACAAGATTGAGGGCTATAGCTTGGAAAAACGCTTTATCAGCCGCACAGGAAAAGTCATTCCCACCCTGCTGGTGGTGCGCTGCGTACGTAAAGAAAATGGCGAGGTTGATTATGTGGTAGCCATGGTAGAGGACATCACCGAGCATAAACAGGCTACGGAGGCTTTTCGGCGCGAGCGGGATTTTGCCGATAATCTGATCGAGACCGCACAGGTTATTATTCTGGTGCTGGATGTACAGGGTTGCATCATGCGCTACAACTCTTATTTGGAAAATCTGAGCGGTTATCCCTTGTCCGAAATGCGCGGCAAGAACTGGCTGGAAAACTTCCTGCCAGAACACGAGTGCCGCCGCATACGCACGTTATTCAAGAGCGCAGCTTCTGGCATCACGACACGAGGAAATATCAATGCCATTCTCACCCGCAACGGCGAGGAGCGCCAGATCGAATGGTTCGATAAAACGCTGGTAGACACAGATGGAAATATAGTGGGGCTGCTGGCTGTAGGGCAGGATGTTACCCAACGCATTGCAACTGAAAATGAACTAATGCGCTACAAGGATCATCTGGAAGAAGAAGTGCAAACCCGCACCACCGATCTGGTACTGGCGCGCGATGCCGCCGAGGCAGCCAACAAAGCCAAGAGCGTATTCCTCGCCAACATGAGCCACGAGTTGCGCACGCCGCTCAATGCCATCCTAGGATTCTCCAGCCTGATGCGCCAAGATTCGCTGCTGGACGAACATCAGCAAAAAAACTTGGACATCATCAACCGCAGCGGGGCGCATTTGCTGACGCTGATCAACGACGTGCTGGAAATGTCCAAGATTGAGGCAGGACGCTTGCAACTGGAGAATGCGCCGTTCGACCTAGGCATTATGGTGCGCGATGTCGTCGATATGATGGAATTGCGTGCGCATGAGAAAGGGCTGACGCTGCTGCTCGACCAATCATCGTATTTTCCACGTCACATCAACGGCGACGAAGCGCGCCTGCGTCAGATACTGGTCAACTTGCTCGGCAACGCCGTCAAGTTTACTGCGCAAGGCGGTGTTACCCTACGCCTCGGCACCAAACAAAACACAATTTCGCATCTATTGATCGAGGTCGAGGATTCTGGCTTAGGCATCTCGCCCGAAGACCAGCGGCAACTGTTTCAGCCCTTCGTCCAATTGGGCAAACAGATCAATCAGAATAAGGGCACGGGGTTGGGACTGGCAATTACGCGGCAATTCGTACTGCTGATGGGAGGCAATATTTCGCTGGAAAGCACCTTAGGGAAAGGCTCGCTGTTCCGCGTCGATTTGCCCTTAAGCGAAGTCGCAGAAAACGACATCACCCCACCAAAAGAAGAAAAAGGTGAAGTGACGGGATGCGTGTTTGGGCAGCCGCAATACCGCATCCTGATCGTCGAGGATCAACTTGAGAACCAGTTGCTGCTGTCACAACTCATGCTTCGTATCGGATTTGAGACCAAAGTAGCCAACGATGGCGCGCAAGGCGTAGCACTTTTCCAGAGCTGGCAGCCGCACCTGATCTGGATGGACAGGCGTATGCCCGTGATGGATGGTCTGGAGGCAACGAAAACGATACGCAATCTGCCTAATGGCAAGGAGGTAAAGATCGTCGCCGTCACCGCATCGGCCTTTGCCGAACAGCGCGCAGAAATGTTGGCTGCTGGCATGGATGACTTTGTGCGTAAGCCTTACCGTTTCAACGAAATCTATGATTGCCTGAGCAGGCAACTGGGTGTGCGCTACACGTATGCCGAGCAATCAGCACGCTCGGAAGACTCTCCCACCACGATACTCACTGCCGCAATGCTAACCGTGTTGCCACCGCCTCTGCGCGATGAATTACGCGATGCACTGGAAAGCCTGAACGACGAGCGTATTGCCACGGTGCTTGAAAAGGTCGCTGACTACGATGCGACGCTGCACCCCGTGCTGTCACGGCTGGTGGACAATTTCGACTACCCGACCATATTGAAAGTATTGAGCGCAACTTCTTGAGGAACCAAAAGCCAGTTCACCCCTTTCAACCCACCAACCGTGACAACGCGTGACCTTAACTGACATTCATTTTTGAGCCGTAATCAAAAATATAGAGAACTCACGCATACCTTGCCCTTCGACTTCTTTACTGATGATGGTCGCGGTGGTATCCCGTATCGTGTGAAAACCAGCTGCTTGCAGGAGCAGGATTAGATTCTGCCTGTCGAATCCCAGATGAAACACACCCGTATTATCGCCGTGGAATGCGCCGTCTTCTGTGTCTAGGTCGGCGAAGCTGACTTGCCCATTTGGCAACAGCAGTCGATGCCATTCCTTGAACAAGGCAAGTGTATCTGGCACATGATGCACAACCATGCTGCTCACAATGAGGTTGTAGCCGCCTGCGACATGTTCACCCTTTTCAAAATCCACAAATTCCGCCTGAACATTGCTCAGCCCTTGCGTCTTGATTTTGTCCTTCAGTGCGCCAAGCATGCCGTGCGAACTGTCCGCACCCGTAATGGATTGAACGAGCGGTTGTAGATTGAGGGTGAGCAACCCCGTGCCACATCCGAAATCCAGCACCTTCATCTCGGCGGAAAGCTGGATTTCGCGGATCATGGCGGCAGCCACTTGGCTTGCCAACATCGTCCTAAAGGGACTCGCATCCCATTGAGCCGCTTCCTTGTCAAAATCTTTTCGGACTTCTTGTTCCATTATGTTTTTCCTATTTTATAGAAAGTTAATTTGCTGAGACCACAATCCGTTTTGCTTACTGGGATGCCTGCTCTTGGAAGTTGAGCGTACACAAAATTTCGCTCACCTTTCCCAAGGAAACACTAAGGAAACGATGATTAAATCTTCCGTTCGTGGTGAGCTTGTCGAACCATGAGCGGAAGATTTATAGAACCAGTAGATTAAATCCATTCACCCTTCGACCGTTCGACAAGCTCACGGCTCAGTGCGAACGGCTTTAATCAGTGCATCCCTAATTTATTGGCTCTATGTGAATCATCGTGGCACAAGTGAGCAATCTGCCTCCCCTTCAAGGGGAAGGCACCTAGTTTCACCCACTACAAATCACATAGAACCAAATATTTATGCTGTACATAGCTACTCAAAATTCAATAAAATAGCACCGCGCAACGGCAAGTCTTATTTTGACAAAGTGGCGCATAATGCCACAGGCAGCCCGTAAGCAAGCGGCGAAATCGTCGCCATATTAAGTCCACTCGCCTCTGCACGATGTCACCAACCCGATCCAATAAACCAAGGAGAGCATCATGAGCAAGATCAGCCCTATCAACATCGGCATCTCAGAAAAAGATCGCAAGGTCGTCGCAGACGGTCTGGCGCGCGTGTTGGCCGACACCTACACCCTCTACCTCAAGACCCACAACTTCCATTGGAACGTCACAGGATCCATGTTCCAGACCCTGCACATCATGTTTATGACGCAATACAACGAAAGTTGGTTGGCGGTGGATTTAATCGCCGAACGCATCCGCGCACTCGGTTATCCCGCACCTGGCAGCTACAAAGAATTCGCCGCGCTGACCACGATCAAAGAAAGTACGGGCAGCGTCAGCGCGAAAGACATGATTAAACAACTCGTTTCTGGGCAAGAAGCTGTCGTGCGTACTGCGCGTGAAGTATTACCTATCGCCGATAAGGCGGGTGACCAGCCGACCGTCGATCTGCTGTCAGCACGGATGGAAGTGCATGAAAAAAATGCATGGATGCTGCGTAGCTTGTTGGAGGATTAAGCTGCCTCTGTGTAAGCATAGACCTGACGTAAAAATGGCCGCGTACAGCGGCCATTTGTTGTCACAGGAACGAATTAGGAAGGTTTTTTTGCATCCTTGACGGCTTGCTTTACATCACCATAAGCTTTCTCGGCTTTTCCAGATATTTGTTTGCCCAGACCCTTGACTTGTTGTTCTTTGCTCCCAACCAATTTGCCAGCCTCTTCCTGCACTTTACCAGCGATTTCTTTTGCAACGCCTTTGACTTGATTCTTGTTCATGATCGTATTCCTTTGTCTAAAATGACAGGACAACCCTGTGTGTCGCTAGAATGAACGTCATGCCCTCGCCAGTCTGTACGGTATCGAACCAAGCAAAAAATCAAGTCAACTTTGCCTGACAAAACATGCAGCTCTCCGCGCTAACCTGCTCCACATCAAAAAAGCATTCTCGAACGAATTCAGAACGAGGCTTGAATTCACCCTATTGCTGAATGCCTCAATTAAAAATCAGATAAATAACGACCAGCACCACGACTGGCACACCCAAAATCCAACCCAAAAGATATTTTCCCATGATCTAAATCCCTCAAAAATAATGTCAACTTTGATTCGATTTGCCACAGTCGCCAAAAGACAAAATCAGATATTGAAGACTGTCGCCACACGTTAAAGCATAGGCAAAAAGCCTATGCCAGTCTGTTCAGTATTTCGCAATAGCCACATCAGGTCGCTTCAGCGGATGCCATTTCGCCAGATATGACGTGAAACTAAACATGTAATACCTAAGGAGACGCTGATTAAATCCGTTCGCCCTGAGCCGTGAGCGTGTCGAACGGTCGAAGGGTGAGTGGATTTAATTCTTTGATGTCACTAAATCTTCCGTTCATGGTTCGACAAGCTCACCAAGAACGGAAGATTTAATCAGTGCCTCCTTAAAAAAGGCTCCAGATTAAACAATGCTGGGGTCTTTATCCTGATCCAGTGCAGCATCAATTTCAGCCTCGGCAACCAGCCAGTCTGCCAATTGATCATCGCCTGTGAAACCACGATGTTCGGCATGAAAATAGGCGGTAACGGCTATATGCTCATGACGCTGCTGTTGATGTGCGACCGCCTTGTGATCAATAGCAGCTTGTTTATGCAATCCTTTTGCTCCGTGTACGGTATGCGACATGATGTGCTTTCATTGAAATATCAGTTTGATGACGCGCCGATCAGCTGAACGATGCTGTGCACTGCCGATCAGAACTTATCAGCCCTTGTTACAGGACTATTTACTTGCCGAATTGTGTTTTAGCGCGTGCAACACATTGATCTTTCGTGTCGCCAGCAAATTTGTCGCACTTTTCGATTTGCACTTTATAGTCAGCATCACGTTTAGCAACCGTTGCATCACGGCGTGCCTCGCTGCCATTTTCATTCGCCTTTACACGCGCATCAGCCGTTTCTTCTCTGGCTGTCGCATTGGCTTCTGCGGTCTTCAACTGTGCTTTTGCGTCGGCTTTGCCGCGAACCAGAGCCGCTTTCGCTTCTTTGACGCATACGTCTTCGTCGTTGCCATCTTTGTCATCACATTTTTCTTTGGCGACAGCGTAAGCTGCTTTTGCCTTGACCATACTGACTTCATAAGTGGCCTTATTTGAGGGCTTGTATTGCGCTTCGAGTTCGGCCTCTGCCACTTGATTTTTACCCTTGGCTTCGTCCTTGCAAATATCTTTCGCATTGCCAGCCAGCGTATCGCAGTTCGCCTTATCCGCTTTGTACTGGGCGGAGATTTTTTTTCCTGCTGCTTTATATTCGTCCTTAGACATATTTAGAGCCATGGCGTTAACGCTAAACACGAGACAAACTGCAGCGGCTACAGCACTGATAGTGAACTTATTCATATTGACTCCTGATAATTTAACAAAGGGATTGGGCAGTCGTACCCCCAACCGCCGAAGAGTATCGTTATGCCACGCGGGCATCTGTGCTGTACCGAACTTAGGGAGAAAGAAATGATGGTGCTATGTGATTTACAGTGGGTGAAACGCGGTTATACCCCACCCCCATCCTAATTGCCCCCTCGCTTCGCTCTCCCCCTCTGAAGGGGAAGGGACTATCACTCTCTCCCCTTCAAGGGGAGAGTTGGAGAGGGGATGGGGTGAAGCGCAGCGCAGAAACCGCCGTTTACGGGTTTCAATGAGGATTTCGAGCAGCGCATGAGCCTCAATCACGGTCTCGCAGTAAGATCGTAAACAGGGCTTACACGCCGCCTAACAACGCGAACGGATTGATTGCGGAACCTTTCCACCATTGTTTCTTAGGTCCCAGCTCGAAAATCGCAAAGTGCAGATGAGGCGTTACGGCATTGCCCGTTGCGCCCACATAGCCGATAAGATCGCCGCGTTTCAAGAGAACGCCTTCATCAACCCCCTCGGCATAGTGATCCAAATGCGCGTAGTAATACGCAAATTTTTCACTGACATCGAATTGGTAAATCGTCAGCCCCCCTGGCTTGCTCGTAAACAGCTTGGCAACTTTTCCATCCGCCACCGCCAACACGTGCGTCCCCTGTGGTGCAGGGATATCGAGTGCTTCATGGCGGCGGTCACTGCCGCGCGCTTGATTGAATGTATTGCTCAGCTGACTGGCAGTCACACCTGCAACAGGGATCAGTAGTCGATGACTCGCGGGTTGGATGATGACGACAGTGGGTCTTGCAACCCGTTGAGTCGAACTTAGCGCAGCCTTGTTGACCTGAACGGGACTCGGCATGCCGATGGGCGTGGCTGACATCATGGTTGGGTCAGGTGCGCCAGCCGCCCAAAACAACACGAGGGCAGCCAGCAACACGCCAGATAAAACCATATAGATCCATTTCATGACTTTCCCCTAATGAGGCACTGATTAAATCTTCCGTTCTTGGTGAGCTTGTCGAACCATGAACGGAAGATTCATTGAAATCAAAGAATTAAATCCGCTCACCCTTCGACCGTTCGATAAGCTAACGGCTCAGGACGAACGGATTTAATCAGCATTTTCCTAGGGATGTGCTGATTTATTCGGTTTTGTAGTTTTTGCTGAAGCAAAAACACTTTTGTATCAATGGACTGGATTCCGACCTTCGTCGGAATGACGAATAAATCAGTGCCTCCCCAGATCTATTTTTGAATCAACACGATGACACCAGTGACGACGGATTGCGCCAGCGTAGTCGCGTCCCAATTGGTGAGTCGAATACAGCCGTGTGACTGGGTCTTGCCGATAGTCGAGGGTTCTGATGTGCCATGGATGCCGTAATGTGCTTTCGAGAACGCGACCCACACCACCCCCACGGGATTATTCGGACCCGCTGGAATGGTGACCTTGGTGTCCTTCGGTTTAGCGTCCCAGAACAACTTCGGGTTGTAGTGAAAAACTGGATTGTGCATGACACCCGTCACCTTCCATTTGCCCCGTGGGAGCGGGTCATGTTTGCTACCCTTCGTCACAGGAAACTGGGCAATGATTTTTCCATCCGCATCGACCAAAGCCAGCGTGCTATTCGAGCCGTCGATAATCACTTTTTCCGCTTTCGGCAATTCGTTTGTGGCGATATTGGGTACGACAATAACTTCACCCACCCGACTCATCACTTTGTCTGGATTCAGTTGTTTGAGCAAGGTTGGGCTGACATGAAACCTTTCCGCCAACGCTTCTTCAACCGATTCATAACCGAGTGCCGCCATTTTCGCCTTGCCCGCCCATGTTTTGCGAATCGCCACATAAGGACCGTCGACATCGGCTTGCAGTATGGTGTAAGACTGCAAAATCGGTGCCGCATCGACATTCAGCACCTCCCAGGTTGGCGCGTCGATATTACCTGTCACCGTCAAACCTTGCGATTTTTGGTACCCCTGTATCGCCATACGCAAATTCTGCCCATAAGCTGCGTCGATCTCCCCTGATGAAAAATGCGCCCGATCCAACAGCACTTGACCGCGCAATACCAAAGCCCCCTTCATCTCGGCCTCCACTGAACCGACGCGCTCGGTTTCGCTGAGCGTATCAGGGGAAAGTAATTCGGCGACTTGCGGTGAACTGGGTGTATCAGGGCTGCGTAATTCGGCAGCTTGTGATGGGCTGGGTGTATCAGGAGAAGGCAATTCTGCGGCTTGAGCTGGGCTGGGCGTATCAGGGGAAGGCAATTCAGCGGCTTGCGATGAAACACCCACCGCACCAGCGAAGAAGATTGCCACGATTATTTTTGTTTGCATCACTTAATCCTTCAGTACATAACTTTGTACCTCAGGTTAACGTGGAAAGACATAAAGGTCTGTGCGCTGGCGTACCGCAACGGTATTGACTGGCAGAAGCAAGGCAGGTTGGTGCGATCTTGATCTTCTCGCTCCGCGTGAGAAAATTATACTTTTAACTGCTGCTAATTTCAGGGGGTACCGTCAGTCATCGTAGGTGAATTGGCACTGTTTGAGAGCTTCAGTAGGCGTGTAATAGCTATATCCACGCTTACGACTTGATTCCGAGATCAAATGCAGGTTCTTTCTTGCTCTTGAGCAAATCACATAAAGCAGCTTCTTCGCACTTTCTTCCTGCTTTGGAGCACGGAAGTGAGGAACCATCCCATCAAGTAAGGCGAAGGCGATAACTGTATCAAACTCCCCGCCCTTGACTCCGTGAATGGTTGAAAGTGTCACACCTCGGCGTGCCTGGAAAACTTTTCTGAAATTGACCACCGTTCCGAGAGAATCAGAACCTTGTTGGATGAGCAGCTTGACACGCGCTTCGGCGCTAGCGAAGAAGGCTTCGTAGTGATCCTTCAATGTTAGATGCGAGGCAATTGGAATATCCAGTCGGTCGCACAATATCTCAAAGAAAGCACGAAGATAAATCAGACCATCTGGCTCGGCAAGGACAATAGAGTTGCACTCACGAAGAAGTGATTTCTTGCTGATTCTAGTGACATCGGCACCAGCATCCTCCAAGTCTCGCAAAACATCAGCGGCCCACCTAATGCGGCGAACATACATCAAGGGTGAAGGTTCAGTAAGGGCAATCTTAGACAGCTTGTACCAGAAGTTATCCATGTCCCTACCAAATGGTGCCATGCCTGGCCCATCAAAACTGTAGCTGGGCAGCTTCGCAACAAGTTGCCGTGTCATGCTCGCAAGTGGTACCCATTGCGGACAGAGCACACATATTTCGTTGGGAGCTATGCCTTTCACTTCCACGTTGTACTTAATCAGACGAACAATTTCGTCCGGAAGAGTGTCCTTAGTCACAGTGGAATCAAAGGTGATTAGGCTCGGATAGTGCCTTTCATCCGAAGATGCAACGATTGTGGTGTCAAAGAAGTTGTAGTTTCCAAAGTAATCCACTAGACGAACTGTAGAGCGGTAGTTTTGGGAAAGCTCCAATAAGACCAGTTCAATGTTGGCCATCTGGCCAAACAGGGTAGGCTCTATCGCATAGCCACCCAACGACTCATAGATTGACTGATTCGGATCGCCCACTACAAACGTACTGGTCGCACCTTGACCAGCTTTGAGAATTGAGCAAACGATGTCGTATTGGATGTCCTTCGTGTCCTGATATTCGTCTATCAAAATGTAGCTAAATAGATTTGACAGAAGCTCACTGATGGCCGGAACGGTGGATATTAGTTGGTGGGAATACCAGAGAATTAGCTCAAAATCTATCTGTTTGGCATCGTGCAATGCTTGAAAGTATTCGGCAAATATTTTCTGCAAAGAGGCATGCTTGCCAAGCTCTGGGCATGTCAGCACATAGCCTTCCTTGCTGAAATAATACTCGCAATCCCAAATAGTTATCTTCTGATGTTTGTAGGGCTCACACAAGCTTTCAAGCAGTTTGTCTTTATCGTGAGAATCAATAACTCTATAGCCATTCTTCAGGGATTGGTGATAGATAAAATATGGCTTGATGATCCATTCAAGGCAGAATGAATGGATTGTTCCTATCCAAAGCTGTGAAGTGTCAACACCAAGATTTTCTACACGCTCATGAATTTCGTCAGCAGCCCTATGTGTATAGGTGATTGCAATGACAAACTTCTTGTTGGATGTAATCTTTGAAAGTTCGTAGGCTATTTTGTACGTCAGAGTTCTGGTTTTACCACTGCCTGGACAGGCGACAAGAAATACGCTGCCAACCTTCTGAATGGCATCTGCTTGTTCTTCATTCAAGTCATTGGCATCCCATACGAACATGACTCAAAAACTCCCTAAGATGTCATTGATCTTATCGGCAGCGAATGTGGCTAGCATGGCGTTGCGAATTTCTTCAAAGGTCATCGTCCCTGATTTGAATGCCCGTAACTTCGTTCTGAACTCCACAATCTCAGGGCTAGGAATGGCAGCGGCACCCTGAATGCATCGTAGGCGGTAATTCAGAATGTTGACCCAAACTTCATTGCTGACGCTCGGGTAGGAGAAGAATATGGCATCCAAGATGTAGTCTGGGATAACCGTTTGATGGTCAATCTGCTTGCTCAGCAAGATTGCGAACCATCCCTTCCCCTCTTGGGCGGCCATGCGAAGAACACGTTTGCCGTAGCGAGCTATGTCGCCCGACTCAATGTCGTTCTTTGCTCGTGTGATGGTTGCAGAGTCGGTATAGACTTCGGGGATGGTCGCCACTACCTGTGCGGCATTCCCGCTCTTGATGAAGTCAACTTCAAAAGTGTGATCAGCGAAGAAGGTCTTGACCCAAGGGTTACCGTGTTCAAAAGCCTCAAGAATGCCCTTCCTAGCGATACCTGCCGTTTGCGATGCTAGACACTTGAGCTTGTAGCTTTTCAGAGCTTCGAAATCTGCGGGGACAGGTGTCGTGTCAATGATCGCGGCATCAAGGTCTGTGATGATTCCGCATTTCTTTCTTATGCGGAAATCGTGAAACAACACCGCAACATTTTTGAAGCCGGTGCTTCTGATGTTGATTAAGCTGATTCCTAGCTCGTCAAGGCTAACCCCAAGAACCTTTTTAATCATCGCAGGAATCAGGATTTCTTCGGCATCACCCTCAACGAGTACGACGCTCTTTGCAAAAAGTAGATTACTCCTTACTGCATCAAGGTATCTTTGAACGTTGCGAATATCGGTTGGAGACATTCCGACCGATGGCTGATAAGCCTCACATTTCCCATGATGCTTGCCAAGAATGTTGATATTCTCAACATTGCTCACCTCAGAGATATGAGTGGAATGAGTGGAGTAAATAATCTGTGTGTCGGCGAAATTCAGCCTGTCAAATAAAGTCTTTTGGATGTGCGTGTGGATGTGAGCTTCAGGCTCTTCAATTAACAGGAAGTTTGCAAACGATTGTTTGGCCTTCTGGTACTTGAACTCTAGAAGCTTGAGTGTCAGGTAGATTAAGTTGGCACCGCCCAAGCTCAATTCGTGAATCGGCCCCTCATGTCCTTGCTCGGATTCCCCTACAAAAAGCTTAAGGGACTGAAATAGCTTGTCGGCCTCATCTGAAAGGTCTGACTTAATTGACAAGGAAGTCGGCGAGTAGGTCTCTCCTGCCGCATCTTTGATGGTGCTGGTGATATCGTTGCGAATCTCTTGAACATCATCCAAAGCTTCAATGGACGTGTTCAGGCCATTGACCAAGTCGGCAATGGGCTGAAAGACAAGAGGATCAATCTCTCCGCTTTTGCTCTTCAGCAAAGTAAGTAGCGGATTGGTTCTGTTATTTTGAAACTCTGAGATTACGTCTCGCAGTGCTTGCACGAAGGTGAAAGAAATCTCCTTAGCGACCGACAGAATCCCTGGAATCTTGCTGCCGATTTCGGAGAAGTTTAGTTCTTCGTTGAACTTCACCGCATCAAAGTCACCAACTATCGTCTTATAGACTTCGCCGTCGTTGAAGTCAGCTTCACTCTTCCCTGTGAAGATAGCTTCGTAGTGTTCAATCGTTATTTCGTTGCGAATTTTAGCCAGTCCTGCTTGATCGCCTTCAGCAAGTTCGGAGAGAGCAAGCCTAATTTCGTACTTTGGACGAAAAATTAGATTGTAAGTGGCACGGGTTACAGCACCAGACATGATGTTGCCAGTTCCATGCAGGAAAAGTGACTGAATTGATTCGTCCTGTGAGATTTTCTCAAACTCAAGGCTGATAATGATCCAATGTCCTCGCCAGTCCCCTATGCCGCGAAAGAAGTCTCGTTCGTCAAGCTTGTATGCGAAACGAAGTAGGCTATCGTCAAGAAGCAATCTGATGGCACGAAAAACGTTCGTCTTGCCGGAGCCATTTTCGCCGATGATTGTATTAACACCTTCTTTGAATACTAACTGTGTGTTTGCGAAATTTCGGTAATTGACGAGTGTCAGTTTTGAGATATGCATTGATTGTTTTTGGGTTAGGTAGGTTTAGTTTCACTCGACTTCGCTCAAAGCTGGCAAGGTGCTTGGATCAAAAGTGGATCAAAAGGGGTCAGCTTCGCATTTAGATCAAAAGGGAAAATTTGGCAAGAAAAATCCCCCAGCCTAACAGTTTGGGGGATTTTTCTTGGGAGTTCTTACCCCTTCCTAATTTTTGTTCCTATTTGAGAACGATAAAAGTATATATCATTTTGATTTTATTGCAAAGTTTTCTATACTCTTCCCGCTCCCATTTTAAGACTCCTTGGTTGAGTGCGTCCGCACCCAGTCCAACAAAACTTTGTCCATCTGCGCCTGCCAGCCATTACCCTTAGCCTTGAAATAATCCAAAACCTCACGGTGGTAACGAATGGAAACCTGCACTTTGTTGTCTGTGCCAACTGGACGCCCACGACAACGCGTTTTCAGATCAGCGCGCATCAGTGCCGCTGCATTAGGGGTAGCATCATCTTCGGCTGGCTCAACGCCATCCTGCACCATACGGCGTACACGCTTCCAGTCGCTTTGGCTTTCACCACGCTCGCGAGCAGCGCGCATTTCTTCAAGCGTCATCGTAGTCATTTTCGAGCCAGTCATGATATATCTCCCGTTCATCTCGGTGTGCGTGCCTAAAACTGATGATGTTTGGAATAAGGGTGTATTAAACGTTTCATACAAAAACAAGAATATCCGAATGTCTGGATTTGAACCCAGACTCCCCTCGCCCACTTGTGGGAGAGGGGCAGGGGGAGAGGGTGTGCCGAAGACGCGAATTGCATCCAGACAAGGGCATGTGCAACACGCCCCTACAAATTATGAAGAATGTTGTTTTTAAATGAAATTCCACCCCCACCCTAACCCTCCCCCTGCTAGAGTGAGGGAACGAAGTTGTGTAGATACCTATGCCCACGAAGCGTATCGCCATACCCCACCCACGGATTATTTCCATTCCCGATGCCTTATGCAGTAAGGCTTTCAATACCGAGCTGCGGACTTTTCGGGATTAGCTCACCTGAAAAAGAAAAAGCACCTAGTCATTTCTGACTAAGTGCTTGAATTCTTGGCTCCCCGACCTGGACTCGAACCAGGGACCTGCGGATTAACAGTCCGTCGCTCTACCGACTGAGCTATCAGGGAATTGACAAGCCGCCATTATAGGCATGACAGGCGTTTTGGTCAACCACTATGCGCAAATTTTTGCTGCCTCGACTTGGTTTAGGCAACTTTTGCGCCATTACGCGCGCAATCTGCCCAATTATTAGGCGTTTCGTACAGTCGAACGCGTTCTAAACGCAGTTGATTGCCGTATAGGTCCTGATAGGCGGGATTGAGTATGTCGAACGCCTGTTGCGCGAGGTTTTCAGCCGTGGGAATCACATCGAGGATGACGGTTTTGTGATTCGGCAAGGTTGCCAAAAAGTCGCATACGACCTGATCGCCGCGATAAACCAGAAAAGCATGATCCCACACATTGACAATATGGGCTTTGGCGATGTGTTTGACATCTGAGAAATCCATGACCATGCCTTGTTCGGACTGTCCTTCGGTGCGGATGACTTCACCAGACAAGGTGATTTCGATGGCGTAACGATGACCGTGCAAATGTTTGCATTGGCTGGTGTGATTAGGAATGCGATGCCCCGCATCAAATTCTAGGCGGCGTGTGATAAGCATAATAAGTCTGTCTATAAAAGTGGCGCGGATTATAGCGGGGTTGACGGTGCGAGAGTAGGAGAAGGTAGGTGTTTGTTTTGCGTTGGGTATTTGGTTTGCAAAGTTGGCCATGCAATGCAAGAATAGCCGCAGCTTGCTTCCCTACCCTAATACAGGAGAACATCATGTCGTTTAAACATCGAGTCGTGCTGACCAGCTTGTTGCTGGCTTTGAGTCATACCGTTGCGGCGGAAACGGAGGAGGTTCGCAGCACCTTGCAAGATCAACAACAGGTGGCGGTGACGATTTACAACGCTAATCTCGCGCTGGTAAAAGATCAGCGCAGGATCTCGCTCAATAGTGGGGCGAATCTGCTGGCGTTTCGAGATGTGAGTGCGCGCATTCGCCCCGAAACGGCGTTGTTGCGCAGTTTAACTTCGGTGGGAGCGTTAAAGGTAGTGGAGCAGAATTTCGATTTTGATTTGCTCACGCCACAGGCACTGCTGGAGAAATATGTAGGCAAGACCGTGACGGTGATACGCACGCATCCCACCACGGGCGCGGAATCCAGCGAAACAGCAAACGTCTTGGCGGCAAATAATGGCGTGGTGTTGCAGATCGGGAACCGTATCGAAACGGGTATTCCAGGACGGATTGTTTATGGCGATGTGCCGAAAAATCTGCGTGACCGCCCCACGTTGGCGATGCAATTAGATAACCAAGGCGCAAAGCAACAGGATGTGGAATTAAGTTATCTGACCAGTGGCTTGAGTTGGCGTGCGGATTATGTGGCGGAACTGAATGCCACGGATGACAAGTTGGATTTATCGGGCTGGGTAACGCTAACCAATACCAGCGGCACAACGTACCGCAATGCCAAGATGCAATTGGTGGCGGGCGATGTCAATGAAGTACGGCAAGAACGCTTTGCCCCCGCACCGATGATGGCGATGGCGGTGCGAGATGCGGCACCCAAAATGCGCGAAGAAACCTTGTTGGAATACCATTTGTACACCCTAGATCGCCCCACCACCATTGCGGAGCAGCAAACCAAGCAAGTCGCTTTATTGTCTGCAACTTCCGTGCCTGTGCGTAAAGAATTGCTGTTGCAAGGCTCAGATTATTACTACCAAAGCAGCTACGGCGATTTGGGGCAAAAAATGAAGTTAGGCGTATTTGTTGAATTCGATAACCGAGAAGCCAGCCGCTTAGGGATGCCGTTGCCCAAAGGGGTGGTGCGGGTTTACAAGAAAGATGGCAGTGGCAATGCGCAATTTGTGGGCGAAGACAGCATAGATCACACCCCCAAAAATGAAAAAGTACGACTGAAATTGGGCGAAGCGTTTGATGTCACCGCTGACAAGAAACAAACTGACTTTAAAAAAATTGACAGCAAAAACAATGGCATTTACGAAACTGCGTATGAAATCGTGCTGAAAAATGCCAAATCAGAAGCGGTGATGGTGACGGTGCAAGAACCGATTCCTGCGGATTGGAAAATGTTGCGCTACAGCCACCCTTACGAAAAAGCCACCAGCCACACAGCCGTTTGGCGAATCAGCGTCCCCGCCGAAAGCAGCACGACCTTGAGTTATCGGGTGCTGGTAAAGTATTAAAGAATAGCGAAGGGCAAAGAGGCATAGGTATCGACACAACTTTGTTCCCTCCCCCTAGCAGGGGGAGGGTTAGGGTGGGGGTATAATTTCATTTAAAAACAACATGCTTCACATTTGCGGGGACACGTTGCACGCGACTTATTTGGATGCAATTCGCTCCTTCGGCGCACCCTCTCCCCCAACCCCTCTCCCGTAAACGGGCGAGGGGAGTCTGGGTTCAAATCCAGACGTTCGGGTGTTGTTGTCTTTGAATAAAAATTTTTAATGCACCCTTGTTCCAAAATGATTGAAAGTTGTTTGGATACCCATGACAAAGAGGGAAGGGAGACAAGGACTCAACCTTCACCCTTCGTTAATTGGCACATTTAAGATTCCCAACTCCTTAATTCGGCAGATTGAACCGCTTAGATAAAATGGGCGATTTACCAGCCCCGCGTGGATGCGTATAATCCGCGCTTTGCCGAGGTGGTTCAACATGCGCATTATTCAAAAAGCATTAACCTTTGACGACGTTTTGCTCGTCCCTGCTTATTCCAATGTTTTGCCACGTGATGTCACGCTGCGCACGCAACTTACACGCAACATCAAACTGAATATCCCCGTCATCTCTGCGGCGATGGACACGGTTACCGAAGCGCGCTTGGCGATTGCCTTGGCGCAAGAGGGCGGCATTGGGATTATCCACAAAAACATGACCTCTCATGCCCAAGCAGCGCAAGTGGCCAAGGTCAAACGCTTTGAGAGCGGCGTATTGAAAGATCCCATCACCATTTCGCCTGACATGTCGGTGCGCAATGTTTTGAGCCTGACTCGTCAGCACCGAATTTCGGGCTTACCTGTGGTGCAAGGTAAAAAACTGATCGGGATTGTGACCAACCGCGATTTGCGTTTTGAAAGCAATCTGGATCAACCCGTGCGCAACATTATGACCTCCGCTGAACAGCTGATTACGGTCAAAGAAAATACCAGCCGTGAAGATGCACGTAATTTGATGCACGAACATCGCATTGAGCGCGTGTTGGTGGTGAATGATGCATTTGAGCTACGAGGCTTAATGACCGTCAAAGATATTTTGAAATCTAATGAACATCCCTTGGCATGCAAAGATGTGCTGGGGCATCTGCGCGTCGGCGCGGCAGTGGGCGTGGGCGAAGGCACGGAAGAACGCGTGGCGTTTTTGGCAGAAGCGGGCGTGGATGTCATCGTGGTGGATACCGCACACGGACATTCCCAAGGCGTGTTGGATCGCGTCAAATGGGTGAAGCGCAACTATCCTCACATTGAAGTCATCGGCGGCAACATTGCCACGGCGGCGGCGGCATTGGCATTGGTCGATCATGGTGCGGACGGGGTAAAAGTCGGTATCGGTCCAGGGTCGATTTGCACGACGCGTATTGTCGCAGGCGTTGGTGTGCCGCAAATTGCCGCGATTCAAAATGTGGCGAATGCTTTGGCTGGCACAGGCGTTCCGCTGATTGCCGATGGCGGGATTCGTTATTCGGGCGACATCGCTAAAGCGATTGCTGCTGGCGCGCACGCGGTCATGCTGGGCGGATTGTTTGCGGGCACAGAAGAAGCTCCTGGCGAAATCGAGTTATACCAAGGTCGTTCGTACAAATCGTATCGCGGCATGGGCAGCTTGGGCGCGATGCAACAAGGTTCTAGCGACCGTTATTTCCAAGAAAACGAAGCCAATCACGACAAACTCGTGCCTGAAGGTGTAGAAGGTCGCGTCCCCTACAAAGGCAGTGCGTTGGCCGTGATTCATCAATTGATGGGCGGCTTGCGCGCCAGCATGGGCTACCTCGGCTGTGCCACGATCGCCGACACCCACGAAAAAGCTGAATTCGTCGAAATTACGTCCTCAGGCATTCGTGAGTCACACGTGCATGATGTGCAGATCACCAAGGAAGCACCGAATTATCATATTGATTGAAGACCGTGAAAGGTGAAATGTGAAAAGTGAAACGTAGGTAGTATGGTGGGTGAGGTGAAGTGTCAGACTTCGTTTCACCTATCTATGTGCTCCCTCAATGTTTCAACTTCCACACCACCTTTCGCACCCCTCCATCACCTTTCACCTTTCACGTTTCACAGCCAATCACCATGTCCCACAAAATCCTTATCCTAGACTTCGGTTCTCAATACACGCAACTGATTGCGCGCCGTGTGCGCGAGGCGCAGGTTTACTGCGAATTGCATCCATGCGATGTTGATGCCGACTTTATTCGCGACTTTCAACCCAGCGGCATTATTTTGTCGGGCGGGCCTAATTCTGTGACCGAAGGCGATACGCCGCGTGCGCCGCAGATCGTTTTTGAACTCGGCGTGCCTGTTTTAGGCGTGTGCTATGGGATGCAAACCATGGCGGCACAACTGGGCGGCACAGTGGAAACAGGCACGGTGCGCGAATTCGGTTATGCCGAAGTGCGCGCCCAATGTCATTCCGCGCTGTTCCGCGACATCCAAGATCGCAGCAACGAGCAAGGTCACGGCTTGATGGACGTGTGGATGAGCCACGGCGACAAAGTGACCGCGCTGCCTGCGGGCTTTAGCGTCATCGCCAGCAACCCGACCACGCCCATCGCCGCGATGGCAGATGAAGCGCGCCGTTTTTACGCCGTGCAATTCCACCCAGAAGTGACGCACACCCACCAAGGAAAGGCGATGTTGAGCCGCTTTGTGCATGAAATTTGCGGTTGCGGTCAAGACTGGAATATGCCGAATTACATCGACGTAGCCGTCGCCAAAATCCGCGCCCAAGTTGGCACGGACGAAGTGATTTTGGGTTTGTCGGGCGGGGTGGATTCCTCTGTCGCGGCGGTGTTGTTGCACCGCGCCATCGGTGACCAGCTCACCTGTGTGTTTGTCGATAACGGCTTGCTGCGCTTGAACGAAGCCGAACAAGTGATGCAAACCTTCGCTGACCACTTAGGGGTAAAAGTCATTCACGTCGATGCCAGCGGCGAGTTTTTGGGGTTCTTGAAAGGTGTTTCCGACCCCGAACAGAAACGCAAAATCATCGGGCGCGAATTCGTGGAAGTGTTCCAACACGAAGCCAAAAAATTGCCGCAAGCCAAATGGTTGGCGCAAGGCACGATTTACCCCGACGTGATCGAATCGGCTGGCGGCAAAAACAAAAAAGCCCACACCATCAAATCCCACCACAACGTCGGCGGCTTGCCAGAATCCTTGCATCTGAAATTGCTTGAACCGCTGCGCGAGTTGTTCAAAGACGAAGTGCGCGAACTCGGTGTGGCGCTTGGGCTTGCGCCCGAAATGGTCTATCGCCACCCCTTCCCAGGTCCAGGCTTAGGCGTGCGCATCTTGGGCGAAGTCAAACGTGAATACGCCGACTTGCTGCGCCGCGCGGACGCGATTTTCATCGAAGAACTGCGCAACACCCGATATGAACCCTCTCCCGCTGGGAGAGGGCAGGGTGAGGGAAACGCTTCAGCCAACACGCAAGCCCTCACCCCGCCCCTCTCCCAAGGGGAGAGGGAGGTTAAAACTTGGTACGATGCCACCTCCCAAGCCTTCGCCGTATTCCTGCCCGTCAAATCCGTCGGCGTGATGGGCGACGGTCGCACCTACGAATGGGTCGTCGCCCTGCGCGCCGTGCAAACCCAAGACTTTATGACCGCACATTGGGCAGAATTACCGCACAGCCTGCTCGGCAAAGTCAGCAACCGCATCATCAACGAAGTCCGTGGCATCAACCGCGTGGTGTATGACATTTCAGGCAAACCACCTGCAACGATTGAGTGGGAGTAATCACGCAATAACGATTGAGATTTTGTCATTCCTACCGCGGCAAGCATTCAGCTAGATTAAGAGCTGGATCTCCGCCTACGCGAAGATGACGAGCCAATTAGCCACTCCCAAAACAAAAACCCGCATCGCTGCGGGTTTTTTCATGATTATGTTTGAGAAGACCTTAACTTGCTCTTACAAACACCAAATCCCACACACCATGCCCTAGGTTCAAGCCTCGTTTTTCAAACTTGGTCAGCGGGCGGTAATCGGGGCGGGGGGCGTAGTCGGCGCAGGTGTTTTGCAACAACGGCTCGGCGGACAACACCGCCAACACTTGCACCGCGTAATCCTCCCAATCGGTGGCGACGTGAATATAGCCGCCGATTTTCAGCTTTTGCACCAGTTGCGCGATAAACGGCGATTGAATCAGCCGCCGTTTATTGTGACGCGCTTTGTGCCACGGGTCGGGGAAGAAAATGTGGATGCCGTCCAAACTGCCATCGTCCAGCATATCGCGCATCACCTCCACCGCATCGTGCTGGATAATGCGGATGTTGCTCAGTTGCTCGCTGTCGATCAACTTCAACAAATTGCCCACCCCAGGGGTATGCACTTCCAAGCACAAATAATCCAGCTCACGATGTGCGGCGGCTATGGTCGCCGTGCTGTCGCCCATGCCAAAGCCAATTTCTAAAATTTTCGGTGCGGGACGGGCAAAGGCAGCTTTAAGATTAAGTCGTTCAGCTTGGTAAGCGATGCCAAATTGTGGCAATAATGTGTCACAAGCGCGTTGTTGAGCAGGCGAAACCCGCCCTTGGCGGCGCACAAAACTGCGGATGTGGGGGTGTTGTGGGTTGATGGATTCGGTCATAGTTTAAGTCTTGGAAGGTTGTTCGGGGAGTCCGATGATTGTAAGGTTGGTTAAGTGAGAGAGTGCACTTACATCAGTTGCGACAGTTCCACTTATGGATAGATACCGTAAATTCGTCAATCCTGTTAGAGGGGCGACATTGGCGACAGCTGTTAGACGAAGAAAAAGATACTTCAAGCTCGTCAATTTCGTTAGTGAGTGAACATCGGATACGGTGGTATTTAGGAGACTAAGCCACCACAAATGCGTCAAGTTTGCCAATGCACTTACATCGGATACGGGTGTGTTGCTAAGGTCAAGCACGCACAAATTAGTCAATGATTCCAAAGAACTAATATCTGATACGGCAGTTTCACTTAGATCAAGGTACTGTAAATTTGGGCATTTCATTAATGGTGACAAGTCCTTGAGTTTTAGATTGCGCGTCGTTACTACTCGTAGTCGCGTTGAGGGTTCAAGAATATTTTCAATATCAGCGGCATAGCCGTGAGCTACAGCCACTTGCCAAACGAAATTTTCTTGCTTTCCAACAATCCAAGAAAAACACGCAGCAAGACTACAACGATAGGCTAAACGGTCCTTCCACTCATCACTCAATCGAATATGTCGATCTAATATAAGTCGTGCTGCGAGTTCAGCTTGTTCATCGTCAAAATCAGCTTTCTCGACATACTCCCCAAACACAATCTCCGTTAAATCCACTATCCAATCGGCATCTTGTTCGGCGGAAATCAGCTCAAAAAGAATTACTAGCGTTTCGCGCCAGACAGTGGACATTGCCCAGCCCGCGAGAGCTGCTTTGGTAACAGGTTCATCTTCTTTGAGTCTGTCTCTCACAAAAGCAGGGCTGACGATGCGAGTAGCTAAGTGGCAGGCGCAAAAATACTCTTGAAAACTCAGGTGAACAAAGGCATAGCGACCTGCGCCGCGTGGCAATAACAGTCCGCTACGGCGGGCGACCCAGCGCAAATACTCGCGTGCGGTGGCTTCGGGCTGTGCCACGCCAGATTGCTGCATTGCTATACTTAACCAATTTTGAACCGTTGCCTCATCAACTGATACTCCCGCGTCCTTACCTTCCCCGTCCTGAAGTCGTTGGATTGCCAGATTGTTTCTTTCATCGGTCAATACACCTGCGACCTTTTCCTCCCCGCTGCGCAGTCGCTGCATTTGAAAGGCGATATACGCCAACCAACCTTTGCGCGCTTTCCACGCATAAGGAGCAAGCGCATCGTTGGGCAAAATTTTGCGTTGCTGGTCGATGGTGTTGATATAGGCGTTGGCGATTTCTTCGTACAACAACGCTTTACCGTCGGGTAAATGGGCGCGTTCACGGTGAACAATCGCCATCATACTGAGCAAATTCGGCGTGCGTGCCAATTGCCGCGTGGTGTCGGATTGCGCAATCGCCGTGAGTAAATCGTTGGTTTTTTGCCGCGCTTCCTGCTCCGTGCCGCAGCGTTGGCGATACCAGTTTTCGGCAAAAGCGGCGATGCGTTGCGGGTCGAAGGGCAAGAGATAGCGGCGTTCTGCCCAAACACCAGTCGAGTTTGGCACGAATAAACTTTGCTGCATTAACTTTTTTAGAAAGGTCTGGTCAAGTGATGATATTGGCGCATCCATGATTTCATCAAAATCAAGATTTTCATCAATTATAAGCTGGTCAATCACACCATCCTCATACCCCACAATACGCGAAGTCGCCAACACACAAGCGTTTTGCTCATGCGCCTGCCGCATCCAATCCGCAATGACTTTGCGATGGGCAACGGCGACTTCATCCACGCCGTCCAGAATCAGCACATACTGCCCCGCCACCACGCGCGCTTGCAAACTGTCCATCAGCGCGGCATCGGCTTTGTCGCCCAATAAGTGCTGGGCAATTTTGACCGCCAAATCCGACACCGTGGGCGCGTTAGCAAATAAATCCGACGACATATCGCGCAGCACACAGGGCAAGGGGATGCGTTCGGTCAACACTTCAGGCAACGGAGCAGTCAGCCCCGCCGACAATCGCCACGCCAACCAGTTGCTCAAGGTGGTTTTGCCGCCGCCAGGGTCACCCAACACCACTAAGCGCGGATGTGCCTCCAAGGCTTGGAACAGCCCTAAGCCTGACGGCCAAGTTTCAGGGTCACTTTCTGCATTGACCGAGCTTTCCGCCAACAAGGGCGAGACAAACAAGGTTTCAATGCGCGAGGGCGGCAAGTCGTGCATGGACGGCATCGCCAAGGTTTCGATAATGCCGTGGCGACGACGGATTTCGCCAAGATAGGGACGCAAGCTGTAGTCATCCCAAAGTTTTAACGTGGATGAATTGTTCATAATGTGGCCTGTGTCAATGTTGTTTGCGAAGTTGATGTTTCTGATTTACCTCTGAGCAACGGGATGAAGTCTTTTTGTACAAGGTATATACGCTTTACCCTAATGAGATGATCGAGCCAAAAAATATCAATATCCCCAGGATTGAGAAAATTTGATGTCCATTCTGGTCGTTCAAACTCTGGGAGACTGGTTTGCGAGTCAGGTCGATGTGTGAGTTTAAATATCTTAGCCCAGTCAGGGGTAATTAGCCGTCCCTCGCACCAGTCAAAAATCTCGTCTATAAATCTCTCGTTGAAATGCCAACGCTCCCACAAGTCCCGATGAAACTGGTGAATATATGCCGCAATCAGCACTCGCACTGCCCAAATTTCCTGCACTTCCAATGGCAAAGATTCTGGAAAATCGACATAGTTTGCAAAGCGCGCCCATTGATTTGCCAAGGCTTTTAAACGACGTGGATTAGGTGGTAGGCAAACGATGTCGCCAAGCGCGGCGATTAAGGCAAAACGCTGTTTGGGGTGTTCTATCCATTGCCCCAACAATACAGCCGTATCGGTAGGCAAAGGCAAGCGGTAAAAATCGGTGCAGATTTTTTCCAAATAATGCTCGGCGCGCAGCCGCAACTCTTCCGTGGGCGTATCTTTCGGCGCGCAAACCTCCTTCCGAATCGCATCGACCAAAATTCGTTCATTCATTCCCAAGACAAACACGCAGCTGGGTATGCTGAGATAAATTTTCAGCCCTTCCAGCAAACGAAACGCGGATTTGGGATTGCAACGGTCAAGGTCGTCGATGAATACCACGACGCGGGGAGAATGGTCACTGCCTTTTTCTTTTTCAGGCAACAAAGCCTGGATGGTTTTCTGCAAATGACTGCGAATGGTATCGCTTGCCAAATCCACCGCATAATGTTCCGTTTCCCAATCATTACCGATTTTTTCAATTTTCTCGGCACTGGGTATGCCCTCTAAACTGATGGTATTAGCAGCGTCTGAAAGTCCATTCAACAAATACCGAATGGTGATTTCTCCTAACTTCTTTGACTGCTTTTTCAGTGCGGCCCATCCTGCCATTTGTCGCCGCATTTCATGCAGCAAAGCAACCACAGGCACAGCTTCGTTTTGATATCGCCATGCATCAAACCAAATGGTAATAATTTCTTTCTGACGTTGTTTTTCTTCTGGTGTGGGTTGATATTGCGCAGGCGTGACAGGTGAACCATTGGCGTTGAAATCAACGACGGATGCGTCATTAGGCATTGTTCCGCCTAACTTTCTTTGCAACTGCCGCATAAAGCTGGTTTTGCCACTACCCCAGTCGCCATGTATGCCCAACACATGGGGCGTGTGGCAATCTTGAATGCGCTGACTAAGGCGTTTTAGCTCATCTGCCCACGCCAGCTTATCCGCTAGAGTGGGCAAATCATTGTGCGGTTTAGGAGTGGACATGGTAGGAATAGGCTAGGAATAGGCGGACGAATTCTAAACAAAAAACCGCCACATGGGGGAAATCAGTCCGTTCATGATTCGACTAGCTCAGCGTGTATTCCCTCTGCTCTGCCCTGCCCCTCTCCCACACGTAGGCGAGGGGCGATAGCGTCCGCCACTCTTGTGACGTGAAGTGAGTGCGGATAGCGTGAGCCCTTAAATCACTTTGGAGTAATTCGAGGTTTTTTGACGGGTGCGCAGATAGTGGTCGAATATCATGCAGATATTACGAATCAACATCCGTCCTTTTGGGGTAACGGTGATTTTATCCGCAGTGAGCACTAACAATCCTTCGAGTTCGTACTCGTGCAATTCCGTTAATTCGGTCGCAAAGTAGCGGTCGAAGTCAATGTTGAACTCAGTATTCAAGCGTGCTTTGGTCAGTTCAAAATGGCACATCAAATCTTGAATAATCTCTCGACGCACTCGGTCATCATCATTCAATTCCATGCCGCGCATAATCGGCAACTGGTCATTGTCCAACGCGGCATAGTATTTTTCCAAGTCACGGAAGTTCTGGCTGTAGGTAGGACCCACTTTACCAATCGCACTCACGCCCAACGCAATTAAGTCGCAATCAGAATGGGTGGAATAGCCTTGGAAGTTGCGATGCAAGCGACCTTGACGTTGTGCTATTGCCAGCTCATCTTCGGGCTTGGCAAAGTGATCCATACCGATATACACATAACCCGCATCGGTGAGTTTCTTCACTGCCATGCCAAGGATGTCCAGCTTGACTTGCGGTGCGGGCAGGTCTTCCTCATGGATGCGGCGTTGTGGCATAAACAAGGTGGGCATGTGGGCGTAGTTGTAAATCGACAAGCGATCTGGATTGGCGGCAATGACACGATCCAGCGTGGTGCCAAAGCCCTCCAGCGTTTGCTTAGGCAGGCCATAAATCAAGTCTATGCTGACCGACTTAAAGCCATTGGCGCGTGCGGCTTGGATAATGCCAAGGGTTTCTGCTTCACTTTGAATACGATTGACGGCACGCTGTACTTCATCGTCAAAGTCCTGCACACCAATACTGATGCGATTGAACCCTGCCGAACCTAACAAGGCGATAGTTTCATCGGTCACCTTGCGGGGATCAATTTCGATGGAATACTCGCCATCTTCCACCAGTTTGAAGTGCTCCCGTATGCCCGCCATCACCGCACGAATTTCGTCATCGCTCAAGAAAGTTGGGGTGCCGCCACCAAAATGTAGCTGTTCAATAACTTGTCCCTTGCCTAGCATTTCTGCTTGCATCGCCATTTCTTTTAACAAATAACGGACATATTCGGCGGATTTGCTGCGATCTTTGGTGATAACTTTGTTGCACGCGCAATAAAAGCACAGCGTATTACAAAAAGGAATGTGGATATACAAAGACAGCGGACGGGCGACACCGCCATCTGTTTCGCGTTTGGCAACCCATTGTTGATAGCTTTCCGCATTAAACGCGTCCGTAAAACGATCCGCCGTGGGATAGGAAGTATAACGAGGTCCATTTTTGTCTAGCCGACGAATCAGTTCTAAATCCAATTCTAATTGCGTGTTAATTGCCATGAGGTCAACTGCCCAAATTTAAAGAATACCCGAACTATACCAGCTCTATGCTATGCGGCAAATTCCAAACCGTGTGATAACGACTTTTTTGGATTATTTTATCGGCAAGATTTTCAAAATTCCTTTAAGCTACGCGGCTTTTACGAATTTGCTTTAGGTGACTCGCCAAGATAAGGCGCAGCACCGTTGAGTTAAGTTGGTCAGTCTAATTTGAAATCCGTTAAATCACAGGGAGTTATTTATGGAACAGTTCGCGATTACCGCCGACGAAGGCAAAATGGCCAGATGGCCGCACGAGATTTTTCTCATCAATCTTATTTTCAACCATGTACTGATTTTCTGTATCAGTATTTTATTGTCAAAAAGCTATCCTTTAGCCATTGCCATCGTTCCTATCTCCTCTTTTGTAATCATTGGCTATATCGAACTTAAATCCAGAGCAATCGCCGCGAGTAAAGCGATGTGGTTTGTGAAAGCACATTGGCAAATCGGTGCGCGACGCAACCGTATTTTCATGGCATTACTCTCGGTGACATGCATTATTTCTGGTGGCGGGATTTATCTCTCTGCCGCACAACATTGGAACGCCATTGCAACTAAAGCACTGATCGGCGGCTTTGGACTGCTGCCTTTTATGGTTGCACTGCTCATTTTGGTGGTTTTGGGCAACGATTCTGTGTATCAGGCACGTGATGGAAAATTACCAGACAATTACCTCACCAAAAACCCGCATTTAAAATCTACTTAATCACTTTACTTATTCAAAAATATGGAACGTAAAATTCTCTGGGGCATCGGCATTTCGTCTGTACTCATTTTCATCGTCTCTTTCTTCTGGACGGGTGCGGAACCCATCAAGAAAACTGATTTTCCTTGGCATCTTGAACATCCTACACCCGATACGCTACGTATTTTTAGTTTGACCTTGGGGCAAAGTACGACGGAGGATGCTGATAAGGTTTTTGGTGAGGTCGCCGAGCCCACGTTATTTAAATCACCTTCTGGCAACCTTGTCATGGAGATGTTCTATGAGGAAGTTCGCCCAGCGGGTCTCAAGGCACGGGTTATCATGGTCGTTAATGTGAGTGAAAGCGAAATTCGTGGCATTTATGAACGTGGAGCACGTATGAGTAGCACGGGGAGCGGCAAGAAAATCACGATTGCACCGCAAGATGTGCCTCATGTGCGTCAACTGCCTATTTCGAGCTTAACGTATATGCCGTCGATTAAAATCGAAGAAGATATTTTCCTCAAACGTTTTGGACAACCCACACAACGCATCAAGGAAAAGAAAACGGGAGCCATACACTGGTTATATCCACAACATGGCGTGGATATCGCACTGGGTGGAGCAGAAAAACCTGTGATCCAATACATTTCGCCCAAAGAGTTTGGGATACTCTCTACGCCTTTGTTAGCGAATGGTGATGTCATCGTAGCAAAATAGCTCGCTCTAAGTGAATCATAGTGGGTCATCGTGGCACAAGTGAGCCTTCAGTGCGGAATTACCCCATCCCCTCTCCAACTCTCCCCTTGAAGGGGAGAGGGTGATAGTCCCTTCCCCTTCAGAGGGGGAGAGCGAAGCGAGGGGGCAATTAGGATGGGGGTGGGGTATAACCGCGTTTCACCCACTGCAAATCACATAGAACCAAATAGCTTTTGTGTCCCACAATGCAAAGCAGGTCGAACGAAAGTCCGACCTGCTTTTTATTTGACTGTACGTATTGTCGTCGCCACCGAAATTACGCCCATCGCATGGGTGGTGCGTACAAATGATCGGTAATAATCTCTAGTCGTTAGCATTTAGTTGTCGGGGGGGGGAATGTGAGCATGCCTATTTGAATATATGACAAAATTGCACGCAGACTACGCTTTCACTACCAACTAACGACTAGCAGCTTTTCACCATCTATGATCACTTTTTGCTGTCTTTATGCAGCAAGTCATCGTCGTCATCCATCAAGATGCGACTACCCTCGCCTTCCATGTCCTCGTATTGCCCCTTCTTTACCGCCCATACCAAGATAGCGAGAAAGAGCAGCCCAAAGAACATCATGCCAGGGATCAAACTATAGATTACGTTCATGTTGGGACTCCTATTGATTTTTGAACAAATTACGGATGCGAGCAGCATTGCCGATGACAATCAGCGAGCTGAAAGGCATGGTAATCGCCGCCACTAAGGGGGTCACCATGGTCATCATCGCCAATGGCACCATAATGAGGTTATACACGAATGACAGCCCGATATTCTGCTTAATGGTGCGTAAGGTGCGACGGGACAGCAAAGTTGCCATACGCACCTTATCCAACTCATTGTGCATCAGCACAATATCGGCACTTTCGACCGATACATCCGTACCTGACCCTAACGCGATGCCCACATTAGCACGAATTAACGCGGGTGCGTCATTGATCCCATCCCCCACCATCGCCACAATCGCGCCGTCTGCTTGCAGCCGTTTAATCACTTGGTCTTTGTCTTGCGGCATGACTTCAGCGATGACTTCCATGCCACCTAATTGTTGCGCAATCGCCTCAGCCACCACTTGCCTGTCACCGCTGAGCAAGGTCATGCGTATGCCTGAAGCGCGCAGCGAGTTGACCAAGACTTGCGCATCACTGCGCAACCTGTCTGCCAACGCCAACACAGCGCAATGCTGCCCGTCCAAGGCAAGGTGCACGCAGCTCATGGCGAGCGTTTCCCATTTGACGGCGTGACCTTGTAGCCCTTCGTCACAAGTCACACCATTACGTCTTAACCATTCGGCACTGCCTAACAGCACGGTTTGCCCTGCCACTTGAGCGGACACGCCTAAGCCAGCACTGGCTTGGAATTGCTGCACAGGCATGTCACGGTACTGAATATGCTGCGCTTCGGCTTCGATCACAATAGCTTTGGCGACGCTATGTTCACTGTAACGCTCAACGGCGGCGGCACAGCTTAAAATATCCTGCGCATCGCCGCCCGCCAAGGTTTGAATATGCGCGACGCGCATTTTGCCTTCGGTGAGCGTGCCTGTTTTGTCAAAGACGAAGTGTGTCACCTTGGATAAGGTTTCTAACACCAGTCCATTTTTGACCAAAATACCGTGTTTTGCGCCCAAACCCGAAGCCACTGCAATAGACATCGGTGTTGCCATGCCCAGCGCACAGGGACAGGTGATAATCAATACAGAAGTCGCCGCCATCAAGGCTGTTTCAAAATCTTGACCTATCCAAATCAAGAAAGTGATAGTCGCACACAATAACGTGACAAAAACGAACCACGGCACCACAGAGTCAGCCAGCCTTTGGATCGGTGCTTTAGAGGCTTGCGCTTCTTCCACCAAACGTATGATCTTAGCCAGCACCGTATTCTGCATGGTGGTCTGCACTTCAACGAGCAATGCACCGTTAGTATTCAATGTCCCCGCAGAAACGGGGGATCCTACAAATTTATGAACAGGGACTGACTCGCCACTGAGCATGGACTCGTCCACCGCACTTTCACCTTCCAGCACTACGCCATCTACTGGGACTTGATAGCCAGGTTTAATCAGTACGTGATCGCCCAATTTCACCCCGCGTATCAGGGTAATTTGCTCTACGCCCTGCTGCATAACAATTGCAAAGCGAGGTTGAAGCTCCATCAGCCGATTGGTTGCAGCAACCGCTTGATGACGGAACATGCCCTCAAGATAGCGACCAATCAAGATAACAAAGGTCAAATTAGTGACCGTATCAAAATAGACGGCTTTCAGCCCCGACAAGGTTGCATACACCGAATACACATAAGTGACCGTCAAGCCGAGTGCGATGGGCAAGTCCATGGTCAAGCGACCATTACGCAGCCCGCCCCACGCGCCCTTGAAGAAAGGAAAACCAGAATACAGCAAGGTAGGCGTCGCCAGTGCAAACGCAACCCAATGAAAGAAACTGAGAAAAGGTCCTTTATCCGCCCCTGAATAAAGCGCAATCGCAATTAAATTCAGGTTCATCATGGCAAAGCCAGCAAAGAACAACCTAAACAACATAGCGCGATTGGTTTTCTTCATCGCACCTTCTGCCACTTCAGGGTCATAAGGCACACCCGAATAGCCGATTTTTCCTAATGCACGAATCAGGTCGGACAGCTTGCGCTGCTGATTATTCCAGCGCAAATGTACCCGCTTAGCAGCTAGGTTGACGTTTACCGCCTCGACCCCAGGCACTCGCGACAACCCGCGCTCAATCAACCAAACGCACGCCGCACAATGTATGCCTTCTACAAGCAGATGAATGTCTCGCACATCACCTGAGCAGGTGGTGAAGTCCTGCTGCACTTCATCTATGTCGTAGATTTCAATATCTTTGGGGAGGTCAGGCGGAGGAGCAAGCAGCACCCCCTCTGGCGTGCGTTGATAATAGCCCTGCAAACCCGCCTCAAAAATGGCGGAGCAAACAGATTGACAACCAAAACAACAAAAATCACGCGACACTCCATCAAGTGACGCGTGATAATGTGCATCAGACGCAATCGGCAACCCGCAATGAAAACAAGATTCGCTATGTTGTGTCATTAATACCAACTACTTAATATTATCCAAATCAATCGGCAACGACGAATTTATCACTATCGATTTCAAACACATCCTTATCACGAATGACGCGAACACTCAATTCCCAATCCCCTTTGACTGGAAACTTAATCAATCCTTGATATTTCCCTGCTGACACTTCATTAAAAGGAATGGAGAACTCTTGACTGACATCTGATGAACGATAATTTGCCACCACAGTCATTTTCCCACTAACGGGTAATCCCTGTGCATCAGTCGCCGACACTTCGAATGTACTTGGTTTCAACGCATGAACAGCATCACTGGGTTGTTTCACTTGAAGCTTCCATCCTAAGGCATTTTGAGCTGCAACATCTCGTACAGAAAACTTTTCACTTTCCGTGACGAAAACGTCTTTTTCTCGAACAACCCGAATTCGCAGCTTCCAATATCCCTTCAATGCGAAATTCATAAAGCCTTGGTAGTGCCCAGGTGAAGTTTCTTGAAATGCGACTTTGAAATCTTGTGCTGCATCAGATGCACGATATGCCATCACTTCCATCTGGCCACTGACTGGTACACCCTTTAGATCTACGACCGAAATATCATAAGATTGCGGCACATTAAGCGAAACAAACTTGGGTTGCTTAATGGTTGTTTTCCACGCCAAAATACTTTGCGCTTCAATTTCCTTCAAAAATACCGCATCAGTCTTGCGATTTCGCGTGTTGTATTCCTCGTCGACTAAGGTGGAACGGCTTTTATCGAGCGAGTTTAAAACAAACACGACATTAATTGCGACACCTGACAATACCAAACCCAGCAAGCCAAACACCCAAGGATTACGCCAACCTTTTTTATTGCTTTGAGAAATCATTAAATGCAGCCCTTTATAGTTTACGACAAGTGATATTTATAGCGAACCAGGCACTTATTGCATCCATTTGACACGTTAAATGCGAGATCATTACTACCGTTTAGGTGCAGAGAACTTGCTATCGTACTGCGCTACAACAGCCGCGTCTTCGACCGCTTGAACATGGAACTCAATGGGTGTTGCTTCCAGTTTAATAGCGTCTGCGGGTGCTTTAACAAATATGGTAAACGATGTGCCACGTCCATGATGAGTCAAAATGGGCGTTTCAGAACCCACGATCACTTGACCTGGTATGCCACCTGTGGCTGATACCGTAACATGCAAATCCTTATCCGTCTTGTTGACCACCTTAAATTCATAGCGGTTGCGAATAGATCCATCGCTTAAACTGACATACAAGGGTTGACGTTCAGGAATCACGCGTAAAGTCATCGATCCTAAGTGTGTCAAACCCCATACAATCCCAGCTAGGGCAATAAATATAATTCCGATGTAAACAAGCGTTCGCGGATGCTGATAAAGCTTTTTAACAGGTTTACCGTCTAACTCATCCAAAGAGGAATAGCGAATTAAACCACGCGGGCGGCCGATCTTATCCATAATCGAATCACAGGCATCCAAGCATAAGCCGCACGTGATACAACCCAATTGCTGACCTTGACGAATATCAACCCCAGTTGGGCAAACTTGGACACATTGGAAACAATCAATACAATCGCCTAGTTTAAGAGAATCAGCCTCCGCACCACGACGAATTTTTCCGCGTGGCTCGCCTCGTTTCACGTCATAAGTAGGGAAGATTGTTTGAGAATCTGCCATCACCGCCTGAATACGTGCATAGGGGCACAACCAGAAACAGGTTTGTTCACGCAGGAAACCAGCCAAGAAATAGGTTCCAAAGGTAAATGCGGTCAACGTCGACCACTCTAACATGCTCAGATTTAGGTTCAGCAGGTCATGCCAATAGACGAAAGCATCCTCAAACCAAATGGTAAAGCTTATTCCTGTAAATACCGAAATTGCTAGCCAAATGCTGTGTTTAATGACCTTTTTTTGAATCTTTTTGGCATTCCATGGTGCTGCATCCAATTTATGACGGGCATTTGGATTACCCTCGACCTTTTCTTCAATCCAAGTAAAAAGATCAACCCAAGCTGTTTGGAAGCAAAAATAACCACAAAAAACACGCGAAGCGACCGAAGTGACGGCAAACAGCGTCATAGCGGTTAATAGTAGCAAGAGAGAAACCATCCAAATATCTTGAGGCAGAATGGTCAGATTAAATATATGAAATTGTCGATTATTGACATCTAATAACAGAGCTTGTTTACCATTCCATCGCAAATAAGCACCAAAGAAGAAAATCAACCAGAGTGACTCAGTAGCGTACTTCAGCGTACGGAAAAAACCAGGCATACGCTTAGCATGAATGGTACTTTCACCCATGTTGACCGCCCATTCTTCATGCTCATGGTAGATCGTTGAAACATGGCCTGATTCGGCACCTTTTTGATTCTGCTGTTCACTCATGCTCTGCTCCTAATGATATGCCACTTAGTGGCTCTACTTCAAAGAATACGCTGTACAAATTCTGAACGTACAAAAAATTACACAGTGTGTCCCTATAACTTTGGGGAATAAAAAAGGAGGAGGTGATCCTCCTCCTTTTATTGGAGTGTCTAAATTACTTATCGCCGCGATTTTTAACTTTCGCGTTATAAAACAACCAACTCAATGCAGCGATCACGGCACCAAACGCACCAGCTGTACCGATCATCAAGCCCCAATATACAAAATCATGTGACATTTTGATTTCCTTTCAAAAAATCTGCACAGCTCGCACCGTGCAGATAAATGGACATTTACTTAGCTGCTGGAGCAACTGGTTCAACTGCAGAAGCTGGAGCCGCTGCAGCAGCGACAGGCGCAGCTTCTTCGGCTTTACCGCCACCAAACTTATACACATAAACTGCTAGTTTTTTCATTTCAGTAGCAGACAATTTGCCAGCTGTTGTGAAGTTAGGCATAACAGCTACACGTGCGTCAGCATCACCAGAGTTCACGCCGTAAGTGATGGTTTGTTTGATGCCTTCCAAAGAACCATCAAAACGCCACACCTTGTCAGTCAGGTTAGCAGAACCCATTGCTGCGATCCCTTTTGCATCACCACCGTGACAAGCTGTACAGTCACTTTCAGTGAATACTTTCTTACCAGCTGCTTCAGAGTCTCCACTACCTTCGCTCAAAGCCTTAACGTATTTTGCAACATCGTCAATTTGTTGAGCAGATAAAGTTTCCTTATGTGCAGTCATCATACCTTGACGACCGCCCGTGATGGTTTCATGAATGGCATTGATTTCACCACCATACAACCAGTCATCATCCAACAGGATTGGAGCCATCAAACCTTGTTCGCGCTTAGCAAACTTGTCGCCATTTTGCACAGAACCAATACCATTTTGTCCATGGCAGCCCGCACAATTGTCACTGAACAACACTTTACCAGAACGTGTGACGTACTCAGTTAAAGCTGAATCTGCCAAAATTGCAGCAGGTGTCATAGACTCCAACTTGTCTTCGTACTGTTTACGCGCATCATCCAACACCTTTTGGTCTTCTGCCAACTCTTTAATCGCTGTCCATTGACCAGAACCTGGCAAACCAACACCGCTAAAGAATGTACCAGTAGCAGCAAAAGGAAGTGCTGGATACATAGTGAAGTACAGTACCACCCAAATTGCACTGGCTGTTAAACCGATCATCCACCACTTAGGCGGCTGATTGGTAAAGTCTGCCAAGTCGTCATCCCATACATGCCCCGTGGTAGGTACACCACCAGCGGAGTTGTGATTTTCACTCATTTTTTATCTCCCGATTTGTTGTACTCGCTTTCTTCACGCAGTGCCATATCGCGCTGCGCTTCGAAAGCGTCCTTGTTCTTTGGATTGAACACCATCACATAGACGACAATCATCGCCACAAATGCTGCCACGGTGAAGATTACCCCTTGCCAATCGTTGTTGGTTAAAGCGGCCCAGTCCGTGTGAAAGTATTCCATCAGTTTAGTCACGGTAGTTCACACCTTTCTCGAACTTGACGTGATTACCCAAGGATTGTAGGTAAGCGATGACCGCATCCATTTCTGTTTTTCCTTCCAACTCAGCTGCAGCACCAGCGAGATACGCAGGTGTGTAGATGGTTGTAGGAACAGGATTAAATGGCATTTTAGTCATGACTTCCAGTGTCTTAACGGTTTTAACTGTATCAACTGGATTTTTTTCCAAGAAGAAGAAGTTAGGCATAACCGATTCAGGCACAACATCACGTGGATATTTCAAATGCTTGCGATGCCACTCGTCTGAGTATTTGCCGCCTACGCGAGCAATATCAGGACCCGTACGCTTGGAACCCCATTGATATGTATGGTCATACATGGATTCTTCTGCGATTGAGTAGTGACCATAACGATCTTTCTCATCACGGAATGGGCGAATCATTTGTGAGTGACACAAGAAACAACCTTCACGGATATAAACCTGACGACCCGCTGTTTCTAAAGCGGTGTATGGACGTACACCATCACCAGGTTGCCAATCAGCAAGCGTTTTGTGCTCGGAAGTAGTTGGATTCCAGATGATTTTATCCATCGGAATAACTTTACCTTGCAAATCTTTATGCTGCGTATTGTTGTAGGTACCATCCCCACCGTTCATACCAGTATTAGGTAAGTAGAACAATGGCACAATTTCAACGATACCGCCCACCGCCACTGCAACAGCGGTAAATACGAACATCAGGAGCGTATTGCGCTCAATTTTGTCCTGTAGCTTGGTTGAATAAATATGATCATGATCAGACATGTTTTCTCTCCCCTTATGCTTTAGCTGGAACAGCATTTACGCCGCGTACAGCACTCGCTTGACGCACAGTCATCACCACGTTGTACAACATGATCCATGTACCCAAATTGAAGATTGCACCACCAACAGCACGCATTACATAGTATGGGTGCATAGCAGAAACAGATTCAACAAATGTATATGTCAACGTACCGAACTCATCGTAGTCACGCCACATCAGACCTTGCATAATCCCAGATACCCACATTGCAACGATGTAAGTCACCGCACCAACCAAGGCAATCCAGAAGTGCACGTTCACCAGCTTTTCAGAGTACATTTCTGTATTCCAAAGCTTCTTAACCATGTGATAGATCGCGCCGAAGGAGATCATAGACATCCAGCCCAATGCACCTGCATGCACGTGACCCACTGTCCAGTCTGTATAGTGTGACAAGGCATTCACTGTCTTAATCGCCATCACAGGACCGTCAAATGTTGACATCGCGTAGAAAGCCATCGCTGTTACCAAGAAACGCAAGATGTAGTCAGTGCGCAATTTGTCCCATGCACCAGACAAAGTCATCATACCGTTCATCGCACCACCCCAAGATGGGATGATCATCGCTAAGGATACCGCTGCACCCAAGGAACCAGTCCAGTCAGGCAAAGCTGTGTATTGCAAATGGTGAGCACCCAACCATACGTAGCCGAAAGTCAATGTCCAGAAGTGCAACACAGACAAACGATACGAGAACACTGGGCGACCAGATTGCTTAGGAATGAAGTAGTACATAATGCCAAGGAAACCACCTGTCAGGTAGAAACCCACTGCATTATGACCCCACCACCATTGAATCATAGCGTCTTGAACGCCAGAATAGATGGAGTAGGAAGTTGCCATATCGACAGGAATTGCCAAGCTATTCACAACATGCAGATACGTGATCATCACGATCATGCCCATGGTGAACCAGTTGGACACATAGATGTGAGATGTCTTGCGGATTGCCGTGGTCATGATGTGATTCAAACCAAAGGACAGCCAAACAACCGCAATCATGATATCTACCCACCATGGCAGCTCAGCGTATTCTTTACCTTCGGACAATCCCATAGGCAAAGTAATCACTGCTAGCACGATGATCAAATTCCAACCCCAGAAATTGAACCATGCCAGCTTATTGCTCCACAACTTGGTTTGACCCGTGCGTTGCACGATGTAGTACCCAGTTGCCATCAACACACAACCACCAAACGCAAAAATCACCGCATTGGTATGCAGTGGACGCAGACGCCCGAATGTAATTTCAGGAATGTCAAAGTTTAAAAAAGGCCACGCCAATTCCGATGCAACATACACACCGATCAACGTACCTACAACCGCATAAATGACGGCTGCGATAGTAAACCATCGCACCACATCCATATCGTACTTTACTGGTGTCGCTTTTGTCGCTTCCACAGTATCTCCTCCCGAGAGCAAGTTAAAAAAACGATGGTTATCTACACTAAACTTCAGGGTAAAAGGACCATCTCTTATGACAGCTTTTTGCAGCCGCGCAATCATTGCACATCCATTAGGTTCGAGTAAAGAAAAAAACGCTTTAAATACACCTATACCAATCTATTAAACTCAACTTAAATTCCTACGAATATAAGATATAATTTTAATTTAACAACAAGTTGCAACACAAATTTATTGTTTAATAACCACAGCCCTCAGTCAATCTTTATTATCAGTAATATTGAACTTTCCATCAAAACATCAATACCAACCCAAAATTACCGTCAACCCACACCCTCTTGACAAAAGCATATGTATACATCTTATTTTTGAATTGAGTTTGCACCGCTCGCCTATTTCGTCACATTGATAAAGGGAATTGCCCCCCCTGTTACATTAGGCAAGTGCCCATCCCATTTTTTAATCGCTTCACTTTGATTCTCTACTTCTCTCAAACGGATCATTTCTGGTGTCACCTGCGCACGCTGCAAGGACAATGATTCCGCCTCCGCCTTAGCACTCGCTACTTTTTGCTTTGCTTCAACCTCAATCCGTTGTAAATCACGCTCTGCCTTTAGCTTGAGCTGTTCTGCAGTTGTCTTTGCTTCAATCGCCTGATTAAAACTAGGGGAAAACGCAAAATTGACTATCGACACTTCGTCAATCGCAATACCATGCCGATTCATCCGTTCTTTGAGTGTTGAGCTGATTAAATCACGCACTTCAGCACGCTTGCTAATCAACTCTTCAGCAGTGTATTTTGCGGTCGTTGCCTTCACCGCTTCCTGCACGGCGGGGACAATGATGCGATCCCCAACGGTAGAAAGATTACCCACCGATTGGAACGTTTCCGCAACACGATCAGCCACTAGATGAAAGTTGATTGCCACTTTGGTATGGACCGATTGCAAATCTTTGGATGCAGAATCACCATCCCCTTCGCCCTTTTGAATTTGCACACTAATTTGATGCACTTCTTGAACAAAGGGAATACGAATATGCAGCCCTTCACCCAACACCTCCTGCGTCACCTTACCAAAGGTAGTAATCACCCCGCGATGCCCTGCTTGTATGACCACCAAAGGGTTAACCAGAGGCAACACCACGACAAAAAATATCGCCGCCACAATCAGCCATTTCACGATTGGAAAACTGGGCAACTTTCGGGCGATGCCACTTTGATTATCAAAAATAGCCATGTTATGCACTCCTCATAAGAATTGATGAAAAACCATCGCTTTGCCGATGGATTAAACAAGCAAAAAAATGCTCGCGATTCGCAAAAGCGAAGCGCGAGCAGTGTAAACCGATGTGCACTTGGTCACCACAATCGCTGATGACCAATCGATGTATTATCGTGTTTTGTAGATGCTGATAGGTTGTGAATTATCAAATGAAGCTGTACCATCTCTCCAAGTCTTCATCGTACCCTTCACGGTTACTTTGTCACCCGTATCCGCTAAGCGACTGAGTTGATCTTGCGTCGTTTGATCGAGATCACGCACATAACCTAGGGTGTACTGCTTACCACGGCCATCATTAATCCAGTAATTACCGCCTGCTGCATTATTACCAAATACAACCTGCCCCGTTACAGATGCGGAACGACGTGAGACTGCATTGCCATTTTGGTTATCGTATCCACCTTGGTTGTTGTTGCCACCTTGATTACCGTAGTTCCCAGAATTTGCATAACTGTCCTTTTTGACCACAAAGAACAAAGTCACCGCTTGGCTATTGTCAAACGAAGAACTTCCATCAGCCCAAGAGCGCATCACACCCTTAGCTGTAATGGTTGCGCCTGAGTCTGCTAAACGACCCAATTGGCTCTGGGTTTCTTCATCTAAATCACGGTAATAACCCAAGATAAACTGCTTGCCACGCCCACCGTCAATCCAGAAATTACTGCCTGCCGCGTTCGTACCAAAGGAAACCTTACCCACCACTTCGATGGCGCGTTGATTGTTTGCATTTCCACCTGGGTTTCTAGCCCCAAACTGAGCAGATTCTTTAATCACCAACAGATTCACATAAACAGGTTGTGAATTATCAAATGAAGTGCTGCCATCATTCCAAGACTTCAATGTCCCTTTAACCGTGACAGATACGCCTGATTTAACCAAGCGATTCAATTGATTTTGGGTGTCTTCATCTAAATCACGCAAGTAGCCCAAGGTGTATTGCTTGCCTTTACCACCATTGACCCAGTAGTTACCACCCGCCGCATTATTTTCTTGCTCAATTTTCCCTGTCACCTCAACAACTTGACGTGAGGTCACATTCTTCTCAGGTTGAGTCGCGCGAGGAGCCTCCCTAATGGTTAGCATCGCACCGCTATTACCCGCGCTGCCCGCTGCATAGTCCGAAGTACCAAAGGCACTATCCGCATTTGCGGCAGTTGCGTCCACATTACCCGTTTCACAATTGCTGACCAACCCATTTCTGTAAACGGGTTTAGGCAAATTACCTACGCGATAAAAATCTTTCTTCATCACGCCCGCCCAAGCGAAACGATCCCAAGGCAATAAACTGCTGTTGCAATTTTGCGTTTCGCTCAAACTAAACCAGTCAAAAGAAGGGGATCTTGTGGAATGATTACCCGCTGTATAAACGTTAATCCGTGTCCCTTTTTTAATGACCACACCTTTTTCGATCGCTGCACGATCAATATCAAAATATACGCTTGCATCGGTCACGGCCTCATACACGCCAGGTGGAAACTTACGATTTTGTTTGAACGCGTCCCCATCCGCAGCCTGCGAAATTGCGGGTACAGCAAAGCTGACCAACGTCAGTAGTTGAATAATTCGTTTCATGCTTCTCCCTTTCTCAGATGCGGCAATGGTGGCGTTGCCGCAGCGCCCTAACATGTAAAACCAACCTATCACTTTACCTAAAACAAATGGCAAACAACATCAAGCAATAAATTGGGTCCAAAAATATTGCAATCCCAGCCCCCAAGATTTCAAGCAACTCGGAATACCGCCGCATAATATATCAACAACACAAAAATATCACGCGCAAGCCGCATGGCAAAAGGAACTCAAGGATAAATTCCACGCGAAAAACAGCACATTTATGGATTTCCAAGATGACATCCCTTTATTTAAAATCGCGTGTCAAGCACTCGGATCACATCCAACCAATACCATTCGCCTCAAATGCATTCCAAAGCAATTCGCCTTCCTCCCCCACGATTTGTTAGAATTCGCCTCTTTCCCGCATTTCGGCACACTTATCACCATGGCTACTCGCAAAATTCTGGTCACCTCCGCCCTCCCTTACGCCAACGGCAGCATACACCTTGGGCATTTAGTTGAATATATTCAAACAGATATTTGGGTTAGATTTCAGAAAATGCAAGGACATCAAGTTCACTATGTCTGTGCTGACGACACGCATGGTACGCCGATTATGTTGCGCGCCGAAAAAGAAGGTATCACACCCGAACAATTGATAGACCGCGTTTGGCACGAACACAAAGCTGATTTTGACGGTTTTGGGGTGCAATTTGACCATTACGGCAGCACCAACAGCGCGGAAACCAAACACTATGCGCAGACGATTTATCGCACCTTGCGCGATGCGGGACTGGTTGAAATTCGTGCCGTTGAGCAATTTTACGACCCCGTCAAAAATATGTTCCTGCCCGACCGTTTTATCAAAGGCGAATGCCCGAAATGCCACGCCAAAGACCAATACGGCGACAATTGCGAAGCCTGCGGTACGACCTATTCACCCACGGAACTGATTAACCCCTACTCCGCTGTATCGGGCGCGCAGCCCGAACGCCGCAGTTCCGACCATTATTTTTTCAAACTCTCGGCGGAATCTTGCCAACAATTTTTGCGCACTTGGACGCGCAGCGGCAGTTTGCAAGCCGAAGCCGCCAACAAAATGCAGGAATGGCTGGGCGCGGAAGGCGAAAACAAACTCTCCGACTGGGACATTTCCCGCGATGCGCCGTATTTTGGCTTTGAAATCCCCGACGCACCTGGCAAGTATTTTTACGTTTGGCTAGACGCGCCCGTCGGCTACATGGGCAGCTTCCAAAAGTTATGCAACACCCTCACCCCAACCCTCTCCCAAAGGGAGAGGGAGTCAACTCTCCCCTCTCCCGCTGGCGGGAGAGGGGTCGGGGGAGAGGGTGTTGGCGCACCAATTGACTTCGACGAATTCTGGAACAAGGAAAAAGCCGCGCAATCGGGTACCGAGCTGTATCATTTTATCGGCAAAGACATCCTGTATTTCCACGCCCTATTTTGGCCAGCGATGCTAGAACACGCAGGTTTCCGCACCCCGACTAAGCTGTTCGCTCACGGCTTCTTAACCGTCAACGGCGAAAAAATGAGCAAATCACGCGGCACATTTATCACCGCTGATAGCTATTTAAAACAAGGACTGAATCCTGAGTATTTGCGCTACTACTACGCCTCAAAACTCAACGGCACAATGGAAGACATCGACCTGAGCTTGGAAGACTTTGTGGCGAAGGTGAACAGCGATTTGGTGGGGAAATTTATCAATATCGCCAGCCGCTGCGCACCGTTTATCAGCAAACGCTTTGGCGGAAAACTCTGCGCCACACTATCCGATGACGCGCAACAATGGCTGAAAAATGCGCTATTTGATGGCGAAACCGCTCGCGCCACCACCATTTGCAAAGCCTTTGACGACAGAGACTATGGCAAAGCCCTGCGCGAAATCATGGCGGTCGCCAATGAAGCCAATCGCTATGTCGATGAGCTAAAGCCATGGGTATTGGCAAAGCAACCCGATGCGGAAGCCCAGTTGCACGAAGTTTGCACCGTCGCACTCAATTTGTTTTTGCAACTCACGGTATTCCTCAAACCCGTTTTACCCTCGCTAGCGAGCCAAGTCGAACAGTTTTTCAACATTGAAGCCCAAAACTGGACGCGTGTAGCACAAGGTGGCGCGATGTTGCTCGCTCACACCATCAACGACTACGCTCACTTGATGACCCGCCTCGATCCAAAATTGATCGCCGCCATGGTAGAGGCAAATAAAGAAAGCTTGCAACCCACGACACCGTCACCTGCACGCCACGCCGAAGCGCAATTACCCTCTCCCCTATCCCCTCTCCCGCAAGCGGGCGAGGGGAATAAAATCGCCGACACCATCAGCATCGACGATTTCAACAAAGTGGATTTGCGCGTGGCGAAAATCGTCAACGCGGAACACGTTGAAGGCGCGGCGAAGTTATTGAAATTGACCTTGGATATAGGCGAAGCGAATACGCGCACGGTGTTTGCAGGCATTAAATCCGCTTATGATCCCGCCACATTAGTCGGGCGCATGACCGTCATGGTCGCCAATCTTGCGCCGCGCAAAATGAAATTTGGCTTATCGGAAGGCATGGTTTTAGCCGCTTCGGGCGAAGGTTCAGGTTTGTTTATCCTCAGCCCTGACGACGGTGCGCAAGCGGGGATGCAGGTTAAATAAATGGACACGCTGCTGCGATCTGTCGTTGCCAGTTGGGCGAAACACACCCAACGGTTTTTGGCGGCAATCGTGCAGCTTTATCACCTCACCCAAGCCGACGCGGAAATTTTTTGCCGCGAATACAGTTTTCGCACGCACACCCAATCCGCCGCCCCACACTATTCTTTGCACCCGCCTTGAACACAGCTTGAACCGTTTACGCCACGTTTCCAACTGACTCAAGGAGGGTTCAAAGAACCATCATGCAAAAAATTATCTGGGCTAAATTTTCACAGTACTTTCGTCCGCGCTTAATCGAATCGCTGCGCGACTACGACAAATCTCGCTTTTCCACTGATGTGACCGCTGGCATCACCGTCGGCATTATCGCCCTACCCTTGGCAATTGCCTTTGCCATCGCCTCGGATGCCAAACCCGAAGCAGGCATTTTCACCGCCATCATCGCAGGTTTTATCATTTCCGCGCTGGGCGGCTCGCGGGTGCAAATCGGCGGGCCTACGGGCGCATTTATCGTCATCGTGTATGGCATCATCGCCCAATATGGCTACGCTAACTTGTTGATTTGCACCATCATGGCAGGCTTTATTCTGGTAGCGATGGGGCTGACAGACATGGGCAGCTTGATTAAATTTTTCCCGCACCCGTTGATTAGCGGCTTTACCAGCGGTATCGCCGTGTTAATTTTGCTCAGTCAAGTCAAAGAATTTTTTGGGCTGGACATCGACAAAATGCCCGCCGAATTTTTCCAAAAACTCAACGCAATTTATCACGCATTTTCCAGCGTAGACCCGCTCACCCTCGCACTCGCATTGGCATCCACCTTGCTCATCTGGTTTTACCCCAAAACATGGGGGAGGCGCATCCCCGCCCCCATCCTCGCACTGGTAATCGGCACCGCAGCCGTCGCCTTGTTTAAGCTGCCCGTAGATACCATCGGCACACGCTTCGGCGGCATCCCCCAAGGCTTGCCCACCTTTGACCCGCCCGAATTCACCCTCTCCTCGTTACGCAACTTGATTGCCCCTGCCATGACTATCGCCTTATTGGGTGCAATTGAATCGCTACTCTCTGCCGCCGTAGCAGATGGCATGATAGATGACAAACACGATCCGAATCAGGAACTTATCGCCCAAGGTATCGCCAATATCGTCACGCCATTTTTTGGCGGCATCCCCGCCACAGGTGCGATTGCCCGCACCGCCACCAACGTGCGCTCAGGCGCGACCAGCCCCGTTTCAGGCATTATCCACGCGCTGACTTTGCTGCTGATTGTTTTGATTGCCGCGCCACTGGCAAAGAATATCCCTCTTGCCACCTTATCCGCCATTTTGGTTGTCGTTGCGCTCAACATGGGAGAATGGGAAGAATTCCGTACCTTACGCAACTACCCCAGAAGTGACAGCTCCGTGCTGGTCGCCACCTTTGTCCTCACGGTTGTTTTTGACCTGACTGTGGCAGTAGAAATTGGTATGTTTGTCGCCATTTTCTTCTTTATCAAGCGTATCACCGAGCTCACCCACGTCAGCGTTTCGGATCATTCTTTTAATCCCACCGACACCATTGGTACGCAACAACGCAAAAATGTACCTGAAGGAGTCATGATCTACCGCGTTTTCGGCGCGTTGTTTTTTGGTGCCGCCGACAAGCTCGAAAATATCCTCGCCCACACCCACACTGAACCTACTGTATTGATTTTAAAAATGCATGAAGTCATCAGCATGGACAGCAGCGCGCTGCACACTTTGGACAATTTGCACGCCAAATTACGCAAGCGCGGCAAATATCTCATCCTATGCGGACCACACACCCAACCCTACTTCCTGATGCACCGCGCTGGTTTTTTCGACAAAATCGGCAATGAAAACGTCAAAGCCAATTTGGAAGATGCGCTGCAACGAGCGAGGGCGTTATTGGAATTAAATCGAGATATTGCATAATGCGGAATCAAGACAAGTAGGTGAAGTCAAAGTTGGGCAAGCAACGCCGCGAGGGTCGGATAGATCAATTTTACCTTCAGCTCTGTACTTAGTCTCCGATTGTCCAGTCGGCCGGATTCATTGATAAAAGACAGCAAACTGGGCGATAACACTTGTTGTGCTGCGGCGTGGCTGATGCGGGAAACGCGCGCTAGCCCAAAAGCATCGGCAACCGCATCAAAGTAATCCCCCATTTTCATTGGTTGATCGTCGCTGGCGTGATAGATGCGACAAGGTTTGCCATGACGTAGCGCGGCGCAGGCGATGCGAGCGAGGTCGTCGGCGTGGATATGGTTGGTGTAGCCATCTTCGGCGGCAACAATAGCGGGCGAGCCTTGTTGGATGCGCTGAACGGGGAGTCGATCCATCGCATAAATCCCTGGTACACGCAATATGCAGGCATTCACCCTGTGGGACTTTGCCCAATATCGGATTTGCTTTTCAGCATCCACGCGGCGTTGGGCGCGAGGGCTGGTGGCGTTGCAGGTTCGAGTTTCGTCTATCCATGCCCCGCTACAATCGCCATACACCCCGCTGGTGCTGATATACACCAGTTGTTGCGGTACATGATGTTGAGACAGTGCGCGTAGCAAGTTCCGTGTGCGGCTGTCGGTGTTGCCTTGTGCAGGCGGTGGGGCGAAGTGCAGGACAGCATCCGCGAGCCCCGCCAAACGCGATAAGCTACTGTAGCTATCTAAATCGCCCAAGATAGGCACAACGCCTTGTTCACGCAGGGCGGCAAAAGATTCAGGGCGGCGCACCAAGGCGAAGACACGATAGTGTGACAACAAGAGAGGGAGGGTGCGTCTGGCAACATCGCCACATCCGATAATGAGTAAGCGTTTCATCGCTCGATTATGCGTTAAAATTGCGACTTTCGCATATTTCTTAAATTATCATGTCCTTCCAAATCACTTTGCAACCCAGCGGTCATCAATTTGCCAATGCAGACAATGAAACCGTGCTCGAAGCCGCATTGAATCATGGCTATACCTTGCCCTATAGCTGCCGTGATGGGGTATGTGGCGTGTGTAAGGGTAGCATCGTTGCAGGGACGGTGGATTATGGTAAGCATGGGGCAAGTGCGTTAACGCCTGCCGAGAAGCATGCAGGATTGGCGTTGTTTTGCTGCGCCAAGCCATTGTCTGATTTGACGATAGTCTGCCGTGAAGTCAATGGCATTCAAGATATCCAAGTGAAGACCTTGCCATCTCGCGTGCAGGTGATGAATAAAGTGTCGGAAGATGTCATGGTGTTAAAGCTCAAGTTGCCCGCCAATGAACGCCTGCAATTTATGGCAGGACAGTACATCGATATTTTGCAAAAAGATCAGAAGCCGCGCAGCTTTTCCATTGCCAATGCACCGCACAATGATGAGCATATTGAGCTGCATATTCGCAATATTGCGGGTGGACATTTTACCCAGCACGTTTTTAATGAGATGAAAGTGCGGGATATTTTGCGTTTCAAAGGGCCATTAGGCACGTTCTTTTTGCGCGAAGATTCCACTCAACCCATTATCATGGTGGCCAGTGGTACAGGATTTGCGCCTGTCAAAGCAATGATTGAACATGCTTTGCATATCGGCATTCAACGCCCTATCCATTTTTATTGGGGTGGGCGCAAGCTGACTGATCTGTATTTAACGGATTTGGTGAAGCATTGGGAAGCACAGGGCGTTAAATTCACGCCTGTGTTGTCGGAACCGCAAACTGAAGATCACTGGCAAGGTCGGACAGGTTTTGTGCATCAAGCGGTGTTAGAGGATTATGCCGACATGTCGGGATATGACGTTTATGTTTGCGGCGCTCCTGTGGTAGTAGAAGCGGCGCATCGTGATTTCACCACCTTGCGTAGTTTGCCGAGAGAGTCATTCTATTCAGATGCGTTTACCTTTGTCCCAAAAGCATAGATAGTACGGCGGAGATATGCCCAAAAGTGGGATTTCCTGCAATAATCCACATCGGACGAAAAATAACGACATTATTTGAAAAGGGAGAACAAAGATGATGACTCAGGATGATTTGAAACGTTTAGTGGCGCAAGCAGCGATTGAGTATGTTCCTGTAGATTGCATTGTGGGTGTAGGTACAGGTTCAACAGCCAATTGCTTTATTGATGAACTCGCTAAAATTAAGCACAAAATTCGTGGCGCGGTGGCGAGTTCAGATGCGTCAGCCAAACGCTTGCAATCACATGGTATCGAGGTATTCTCACTGAATGAAGTGGGTGAAATGCCTGTGTATGTGGATGGTGCGGATGAAATCACGCGTCATTTACACATGGTCAAAGGCGGAGGAGGGGCGTTGACTCGTGAAAAAATCGTGGCGGCGGCCTGCAAGCAATTTATTTGCGTGTGTGATGCCAGCAAATTGGTCGATGTGTTGGGTAAATTCCCCTTGCCCATTGAAGTGATTCCCATGGCGCGTAGCTCAGTGGCACGCCAATTGGTTGCAATGGGTGGACATCCTAAATTGCGTGAAGGCTTTACCACAGACAATGGCAACCTCATTTTGGATGTGCACGGTTTACAAATTTTGAATCCCGTGGAATTGGAATCTGAGTTGGATCACATTGCAGGCGTGGTCACGAATGGGCTGTTTGCGCGTCGTGGTGCGGATGTGTTGTTGTTGGGTACGCCCAATGGTGTGCAAACAATGACCGTGTAATTGTCATCATCTTGTCACATTCATTACACACACTGTGCATTTGATTTTTAAGGGAACAACATGTCAAGTAGCGATCATATTTCAAAACAGTTCGATAGCGAATTAGAAGCGATTAGAGCCAATGTCTTGCAGATGGGGGGCTTGGTTGAGCAGCAAATTCGCAATGCGGTTGAAGCCTTAGTCAGCAGCGATGTTGCCATGATGACACATGTGATTGAGGAAGATCATCGTGTTAATGGCATGGAAGTCAAAATTGACGAAGCCTGTAGTCAAGTGATCGCCCGTCGTCAACCGACTGCCAGTGACTTGCGTCTGGTGATGACGGTGGTAAAAACCATTACCGATTTGGAACGCATCGGGGACGAGGCCGAAAAAATTGCACGTATGGCTAAAATGCTGTCGCAAAAACATGGCTTGGCGATTCCGCGTTACACCGAAATCAAACGCGCATCTGAAATTGCGGTGGATATGCTGCGCAAAGCGTTGGATGCGTTCGCCCGTCTTGACGTGGTGATGGCAGCCCAAGTGGTGCGTCAAGATGATCTCGTGGATGAAGAATTCCGTGCCATCATGCGCTATCTGATTACGTTTATGATGGAAGATCCCCGCACGATTTCAACTTCCTTGGAAATTTTGTTTGTGGCAAAAGCTATCGAACGGATTGGTGACCATGCGCAAAATATCGCGGAATACGTCATTTATCTGGTCAAAGGACGCGATGTGCGCCATGTCACCATGGAAGAAATTGAACTGGAAGTTCAACGATAGTGCAACACCAACCCTTACTTGCAGCGGTTGACTTGGGTTCAAATAGCTTCCGCTTCCAAATTGCCCGCGTAGAAAACGACCAACTTTATATGTTAGATGGTGGTCGTGAGTCTGTGCGTTTGGCGGCGGGCTTAACAGAAGATCGTTATCTGGATGCCGCTGCTCAGCAGCGTGCTTTGGACGCGCTCAGTCGTTTTGCGGAGCGACTACGTGGCTTTCCGCGTGAGGCGGTGCGTGTAGTGGGCACTAACTCATTACGGGTTGCCAAAAACGCTATTGATTTTATTCCCCAAGCTGAGCACATCTTGGGTTTTCCCATCGAAGTCATTGCGGGGCATGAAGAAGCGCGCTTAATTTACCTTGGCGTGGCGCATGGTTTGCCGCCCTCACCCAATAACCGTTTGGTGATGGATATTGGCGGCGGTTCCACCGAATTTATCATAGGCAATGGACTCAATTCGCTGAAGTTAGAAAGCCTTTACATGGGCTGCGTCAGCTTCAGCAATCGGTTTTTCCCTGATGGTAAAATCAACAAAACCAACTTAAAGCAAGCTGAAAATGCCGCACGTAGCGAGTTGCAAAGCATCGTGGCGGACTATCGCGGTCAGTGGCAAGATGCTTTTGGTTCATCGGGCACGGCTAAAATGCTGAGTGACGTATTGGTGCTCAATGGTTTTAGTCCTAGCGGCATGACGCGAGCAGGCATGGAAAAGTTACGTGCGCATTTGCTCAGCGTAGGGGACGTGCATAAGCTCACATTGCAAGGCTTGCGTGGAGATCGTTTGCCTGTATTGGCAGGCGGATTCTCGATTATGTACGCGGCTTTTTGCGAGTTAGAAATTGAGCAGATGCAGCCTGCCATCGGCGCACTACGCGAAGGCGTGTTGTATGATTTGTTAGGGCGTTTTTACGACAACGACATGCGCGACATGACCACCGAGCAATTTATGCTCCGTTATCATGTGGATGTGCGTCAAGCGCAACGAGTGGAAAAATTGGCAAGCCAATTGGCCCAGCAGTTGTTGATTGACAGTGCCGATGAAACTGCTTCGCGCATATTGGGTTGGGCGGCAAAGCTGCATGAAATCGGCATTAGCGTCGCACACAGTGGTTATCACAAACACACAGCCTACATCCTTGCCAACGCTGATATGCCTGGTTTTTCCAAGAAGGAACAAGCGCGATTGAGTTTGCTGGCGTTGGGGCAGCGTGGCAATTTGAATAAAGCCATCTTTACGGACATGACGGTACAAGATACCGCCTTAGTGATGAGTTTGCGTTTATCAACCTTATTCTTCCGTAATCGCAGCGATGTTGAACCGCCTAAATTGCAGGTGTTTTTTAGTGGGACAAAATTTCATCTCATTTTGCCTTCGGATTGGTTAGCACGCAATCCCGCGACTCATGCTGCGTTGCAAGAAGAAATTCAACAGTGGAAAATATTAAAGATTTGTATGCAGTTAGATGGTCAGCAGGAAAACGTGAGTATTTAAATTTTTTATTATAAAAAGGGAGGGGTTATGGAAAACTTTCAAAACATGATCGTGCATTATGGCACGGAATTCGGGATCAAAATATTGGCTGCCATTGCCTTTTGGATAGTGGGTCGTTGGTTGGTGGGGATTGCGGTCAACTTAATCGAGAAATCATTAAACAAGCAGTTTATTGATGTGACCATGGTGCGCTACGTCAAGTCCATTACTAACGTCACCCTGACCGTTTTGTTGCTAATCGGCATTCTGGGTTATTTGGGCATCCAAACCACCACCTTCGCCGCATTATTGGCAGCCGCTGGCGTGGCAATTGGTATGGCATGGGCGGGTCTGCTCTCTAACTTTGCGGCAGGCGTGTTCTTGATTGTCTTACGTCCCTTTAAAGTGGGTGACCAAATCGTGGTATCGGGCATCACTGGCGTGGTAAAAGAAATCGGCTTGTTCGCCACCACCTTGAATACCCCAGACAATATCTTGACCCTCATCGGCAATAATAAAATTTTCTCAGACAACATCCAAAACCACTCCACCAACGCCTACCGTCGTGTGGACTTGCTGTGCCAATTGGCGGGTAATGCTGACCATGCCGCTGCAATGAAACTGTTGCGTGAAAAAGTTGCGGCTATTCCCAATGTGATGGCAACCCCCGCAGTGGATGTGGAAATTCTGGAATTTAACTTGGTTGGCCCAATGCTAGTGGTGCGCCCTTATTGCAACAACGCACACTACTGGCAAGTTTATTTCGACACTAACCGCACGATCCGAGAATCTTTGGCGGCAGCAGGTTTCCCAGTCCCAGTAGCAGCACAATTGCATCTGACTCAACCAGAACACAGTTAACTTTGTGGCATAGGGCATAGGGCAATCTTGCCCGATTACTCTAAGATCTAACGGGGGTGAGTACAGCTTACCCCCTATTGATGTCAATTCAGCTGAAATTCCCCATACCAAGTTAGAAATCCACTAAACAGCCTAATTCCCCTGCAATAACGGAAAGGATTCGCTAGATTTAGGTTCATTCGGATTTATCTTGACTTAAAATCCTATCCGCGCGCACACTAAACGCGTTGTGCAACCATTTATCTCAATTTGGAAAGAGGACTGCCATGAAAATCTCCACCTCACTATTCTGCCTATGCTTAGGCTGCCTTACTTTGCCTGTCGCTGCCATTGAAGAAATTACTAATGCAACGCCTATTGATACTCCAGTTTCACCCGTCGTTTCAGCAGTTCCTCATGTGCCTACACAGAAAAAATCGACGCTCACCTTTATGGATTCCAAGTTATTTGACGGCAAACTCGCCAGAGAGCTGGAAGCAGGTAATGATGTGGTGGAAATTGAGGTGTCTGGGCGCATTCCCTTAAACAATATCCCCGCCCGCATTGACCGTTGGCTGGTCACCTCGGCGGATGAAGGTACGGTGGAAACCCTGCCAAGTCCGCCCAATGCGCATACCAAAGGCGTTTTTGTGTTGATCCCAATGGTATTTAGTGCCTTTGGTTATCTCAAGAATATGCGTGAAGAAAAGATGTACGACACCGCTAAGCAGTACGACACCAAAATCTACTATCGCAAAGAAGAAAATGGCGAATCGTTGATTGATAAAATTGTGCTGGTTAAACGCAAACCTGGTGAGCATCATCATTAACAAATGCACAGGCGGCTAGGTTTGGACAACAACTTGCCGTCGTGCCGCCATGCGCAGGCCTATTTCTAGTTGTTGTTCTGGTGTCAGCCAGCGCGTCGCTAGTGGTAGCAACATTTGCTCTTCTTGAGCAATGTGATCGCGATAACAGCTAGTAAAGCTGTCCGTTATCAGTGGCATATTGTTACCACAGGTCAATTGCAACAACACTTGGCGTACCGCCTCCCATTCAGCGAGCATCACGACATGTTGTGCTAACAAGCTGTCCAGTAATTCATTCAGTAATGGTTCTTTCTCCGCTGCTGCACTCCTGAGTGCTGGGAAAAGATCGTTTTCTTCATCTAAGTGGTGAAATTGTCCTGCGGTATCGAAGTAGCGCAGCACCCGCTGCGCAGCTTGCTGAGCCTGCACATCGCAGCCATAAATGACTAAATGTGCCGCTAATTTTTCCAAGGTATCGCATTGTTGCAAAATTTTGCCGTGGCAAGCGTGTAGCATGGCGGTGGGCTGGTCAAAACTGACTACATCTGTTTGATGGCTTGTGATTGAAATCATTTGGCTCTATGTGATTTGTAGTGGGTAATGCGATAATTGAAGCGTGAATAGCACAACATTATTTAGTATGGCACTTGGCCTGCAAACCCCTTGGCGAGTGAACGATATTTCATTTTCTGGCGAGGAAT
>JAQTTV010000057.1 GCA_028710565.1 Gallionella sp. | reverse complement strand
ATTTGTGTCGTCATCTGCTTCATCCTCATGATAAAGTATAAAAAATCCCTTTCGGGGTGAGGATGAATTATCTTGTCTAATCAATCGCTGAAGGAATATTTCTCCGCGATAGCGGCTTCGTTCAACTCTACAATCAAGAATCAATGGGGGCAGACGATTGATTTTATGATGATAAAACTCGTAAGGCGGATTCGCTGCAAGGTAATCCGCCATTTTTCATCCCATTCGGCTGCGCGAAACCGCCCTACGTTGCTAAATTCTGAATATGAGCATCGAACCACCTAGCCTTAACATTCCGCTTGAACAAAATGAACCGTGGGGGCGGGTGTTGTTATTCGCTTGGATACTGGGCGTGGTATTTCGGCTTTTTTCAGTGTTGATTTCGCCATTGTATTTGCAGCGGCGGGCATGGTGCTGCTGCCCATTTTTTGGTTATTCTTTTTCCCCCCACATTTTATTGCCGCATTTATTGAAAAAGGATGTCTTGGGAAATTTGGCATATATGGATTTTTATTCATATACTTATCCATCTCCAAACGCTTTCTGATTCCTTTTGTCACTGGGCTGCTTGAACAGACAGTTCGTGGCTTAGGCTTGATCTGAGGTACGAAGCCCAACGTTTACTGCGTGGTAGCGTGGCATTTGTTGGTTTTATCGGTTCCCATGCAATCAAAAAAGTCATTTTTTCAATCAGCTACTCGAACGAACCTAGTCTGCTTTAAGGAGAATCCATGTTGAAAGCACTTTTTCCCATTGTGACATCAAGTTATCGCTTGTTTTTGTTGTTTGTAATGGCATGGTTTGCATTGTTTTCACCGCCAACCTTCGCGGCACACGATACTTTTTTGTCGAATCTGACGCGAGATGCTGCGCAAAATAAGGATACGGTGACCAGTATTCGTCAGAACATGCCGTACCTTGCCGTTGGCTACGAGTCAGGGAAAATTGACTTATGGAATACCACCAAACCCAATGCCAAACAGGTCATTCAAGCGCATGACAGCCGTGCCAGCGAATTAGCATTTTCACCTAATGGAGAAATTTTATTTTCTAACTCGTATTTTGAGGACAGCACCCAAATATGGAGTACTGACAGTGGAAAATTGCTACACACTATTCAGAAAATGCGAGGTCCTGTCTCAGCGACTTGGCTCGAAAACATTTATGTCGTGGCGAATGCCTCGGAGTTGAAGATCTTTGATTGGCGCGATAAGACGCTACATGAGACGACATACCCAGTTTCTGGTGTGGTGACCTCGCTTACTTTCGATAAGGAGCAGCGGAGAATTGGGGTAGGCACAGCTTCTGGCTCGATTGAAATTTGGACATTACTGAGCGACACCGCCAGTCCGACATTGACGCGTATTGCATCTATTCATCCTTATGAGATCGGAAACTGGGTCAAAGGCGTATATTTTGCACATGGGAAGGGTACGGTGTACACCGTTGCACGTTTCGGCTCGGTCGATGAATGGCAACTGGATAGCCTGCAAAAAATTCGATCTATTGCTACCAAGCCCGTTAAGCTTGCGCATATTTATGCGTCAGCTTGGATGCCTGATGCGGGCGTTTTGGCTCTTACTGGATCCCAAGATAGCAGCGGTTTTGGTCAGGGTTATGTCGAAGTGCTTTCATTATCGACCAATAAGTCCTTTGCTCACCAAGCCCAAAGTACCCCCATGGCGATTGAATTCTTATCACAAGAACAGTTGGTGATCGTGGGCGAGTATACAAAACTTGTTCTGCATCCTTGTCATTGTGCTTTGAAACGGAAAAGCCAATAACTCGTCAGGCGGAATCGCACGCCTCTGCTCAACAACATTGTCATAAATATCCACGCGCCAAGATTGAACATCATTGAAAATATACCCCGTGCGGGGGAGTTTAAAATGGTGTTCGTGCGATTACGCTACGCTAATCGCACCTACGATTCATCATGAGTCTTCTGGAATTTGGCAATCTGGCGGCGGTCGCGTTTGGAGGGGCGACCTTTGAAGAGGAACAGCGGGGCATCGACGCGCAGTTGTTCGGCTAAGAGGGCGCGTTTTGCCTTGCTTTCGTCGGTTTCGCGGTACAGTTTTTGTGCGTCGGGGGCGGAGCCGCGTTTGTTGGAAATGCCGAGCACGTCAATGTCAAACACGAAACGTCCTAGTCGCAATTCCAACTTGTCGCCCGCGCCGACGGTCTTAGCGCGTTTGGCTTCCACGCCGTTGACTTTGACCTTGCCGCCATCCACTGCCTCAGCAGCGAGGCTGCGGGTTTTATAAAAGCGTGCCGCCCACAGCCATTTGTCGATGCGCAGTTTTTCGTTGTCTTCGTTCATGCGTCAATTATATTTGAATTATGGGGCGCGTAAAGTTGCGATGTTCTCCCCCCTGCAATACGCAATTCACAATCACCTTATCATCGTCATACCGACGCAGGTCGGTATCCAGTTAAATATTAAATCCGCGTAGCGAACAAAGCCGATTTTGTCTCGCTATGCGAGGCGAATTTAATCATCTGGATACCGACTTTCGTCGGTATGACGGCGGTGTATTGAGTACCTTTGTTTGAAATGAGCATTGCTCGTTCTCCACAATATCCGTGCATGAAAATGTGGACGCGTTGTGGATAAGTGCTTATTCCCGATTGTACTCAGCGGGATGCGTACCCTGTGCAATTTTTGCACAATGCACAGTGGCGGTAAAGATTAAATCCGTTCGCCCTGAGCCGTGAGTTTATCGAATGGTCGAAGGGTGAATGGATTTAAACTCTTGGTTTCATAAATCTCCCATCCATGGTTCGACAAGCTCACCACGAACGGAAGATTTAGTCCTTGTCTCCCTAGCATGGTCGGGCGAACGAGGGCGTTTTCCTTTACACTGCCGACCTTGCGCCTGTCGCGCCACGTTATTCAAGCAAAGGTTCACGATGTACCCCGTTCACGATGTAGATGCCATTCTGTTGTTATCCCTTGCGGTCGCTGCCAAGCGTCGCCCCGCCGATCTGATCGAAATCGCCACGGCGATTGATTTAGCGCAGCAAACCATTCCTTCCACCAACAAGCTTTCCGATGCTTTTGCGCGTTTGTCCGCTTATGGACTGATAGTCGAAATCGACGGCGGTTACGTGCTCTCTGACGATGCGCAAAAGATGATGGAAAGCCAGCGTAAAAAGGACGATAACGCCAAGCGCATTTATCGCCTCAAAGAACATCTGGCGGACTATCACCTAGCAGGCGATCACGCCACGGTGTTAATTCATCCCGATAAAATCAAGGTCGCCATTGATGCCCATCTAAAGGCGAAAAAATCAGGCGTGCGTAATTTGTTGATGCCGAAAACGCAGGCGCAAATTGACTTCAAAAAGCAGCCTTTCAATCCATTTTATTCACGCAAGAATCGCGATTGAACATGAACGATACTCTCAGCACCGCCTTCACCAATTTGAATCTGTCGTCTGGTATGCAGGCGGTTTTGCAGCAACTGGGCTACGCCAGCATGACCCCGATACAGGCGGCGAGTCTGCCCATCACGCTGGCGGGCAAAGACTTGATTGCACAAGCTAAAACGGGCAGCGGCAAGACGGCGGCGTTTTCCATCCCGTTGCTGACTAGCCTGAATCCGCGCCGTTACGCCGTGCAAGCGATGGTGTTGTGTCCCACCCGCGAACTCGCCGATCAAGTGACGCAAGAGCTGCGCCGTTTGGCGCGTGCGGCGGACAACATCAAAATCCTGACCTTGTGCGGCGGCTCGACCATGCGCCCGCAAATCGCCAGTTTGGAACACGGCGCGCACATTGTGGTCGGCACGCCAGGGCGCATCATGGATCACATCGAACGCGGCACGTTGAACCTCGACGCGCTGAACACCTTGGTGCTGGACGAAGCCGACCGTATGTTGGACATGGGCTTTGTCGATGCGATGGCGTATGTGATTCGGAATTGTCCGAGAGAACGTCAGACCATGTTGTTCTCCGCCACCTATCCCGAAGGCATTGCGCGCTTGGCACGCCAATTTATGCGCGATCCACAAGAAGTCACCCTGCCCGAACAACACGAAGAAAGCAAAATCCGCCAGCGGTTCTACAAAATCGAAAATGCCCAACGTCTGGCAGCCGTTGCCATTTTGCTCAAGCACTATCGCCCCGTCAGCACGTTAGCGTTTTGCAACACCAAACAGCAATGCCGTTCGCTGCTGGAATTGCTGCACGCGCAAGGCATCCACGCCCTGACCCTCAACGGCGATATGGAACAACGCGAGCGTGACCAAGTGCTAATTCAATTCGCCAACCGCAGTTGCTCCGTGCTGGTCGCCACCGATGTCGCGGCACGCGGGCTGGACATCGCCCGACTGGAAGCCGTCATCAATGTGGATGTGACTCCCGACCCCGAAGTGCATATCCACCGCATCGGACGCACAGGACGTGCCGACGAAAACGGCTGGGCACTCAGCCTGTGTGGTCCCACCGACCGCCACCGCATCATCGCCTTAGCACAGATGATGAAAATCGAACCCGAATGGCATGAGTTGAACGAACTACAAGCCGAAGACGACGAACCCCTCGTCCCGCCCATGGTCACCCTACAAATCCTCGGCGGCCGCAAAGAAAAAATCCGCGCAGGCGATGTGCTAGGCGCACTCACGGGCGATGCGGGCTATCAAAAAGAACAAATCGGCAAAATTAACGTGACGGAATTTTCCACTTATGTCGCGGTGGATAGGCATATTGCACACGCAGCGGTGCGAAAGCTCAATGCGGGGAAGGTGAAGGGGAAGCAGGTGAGGGTGAGAGCTCTTTGAGTGAGAAGGGAAAAACCACTTTGTCTAACAAAAAATGTGAGGTTTTACCCTTTTCTATTCTCTTTAGTACGGCTGGGTTGTAGGGCATTGTTGAAAATTACTATTGTGAAGCGAGATAAAAATGGGAATTAAAAATCTACTTTGTGTAGTTTTACTAGCCGTCGTGAGCAGTGCCATTGTGCTTGCGGATGAGTTTGATGATGCGAGGGTCGCTTATAACAGGCAAGACTATAAAACCGCATTTCAAATATTGGAAAAGATCGCACAGCAAGGGAATGTTGATGCGCAACACAATCTTGGGGCGATGTATCACGAAGGTCGAGGTGTTCCTCAAGATGATGCGAAGGCAGTAAAGTGGTTTCGACTCGCAGCTCAGCAAGGGCTTGCTGATTCGCAAAGCAACCTTGGGGTGATGTATCACGAAGGTCGAGGTGTTCCTCAAGATTATGCCGAGGCGGTGAAGTGGTATCGACTCGCAGCACAGCAAGGAAATGCCCAAGCGCAATCGAATCTTGGGGTAATGTATAGCAAAGGACAAGGCGTTCCTCAAGATGATGCCGAGGCAGTGAAGTGGTATCAACTCGCAGCTCAGCAAGGAAATGCCAAGGCGCAATCTAACCTTGGATTGATGTATAGCAAAGGACAAGGCGTTCCTCAAGATGATGCCGAGGCAGCGAAGTGGTTTCGACTCGCAGCTCAGCAAGGCGATGTCAAGGCGCAAAACAACCTTGGGGCGATGTATAGCAAAGGACAAGGCGTTCCTCAAGATGATGCCGAGGTGGTGAAGTGGTTTCGACTCGCAGCTCAGCAAGGACATGCCGCTTCGCAATACAATCTTGGGGTGATGTATGACAAAGGGCAAGGCGTTCCTCAAGATGATGCCGAGGCAGCGAAGTGGTTTCGACTCGCAGCTCAGCAAGGTATTGCTGCAGCACAACACAACCTTGGGTTAATGTATGCCAAAGGACGAGGCGTTCCTCAAGATTATGTGAAAGCCCACCTATGGTTCAATCTTGCGGCTATGTCTGGTAATGCCACGTCGATTAAAGCTATTGACATAGTGGTCAGTTTAATGACAGCGAAACAAATTGAAAATGCACAGCAAATGGCGAAAGTTTGCATAGCTAATAGATTAAAAAACTGCGACTGAGTTCGTAGGTGTAGATTGAGATACGAAGCCCAACATTTACCGCGTGGTCGCGTGGGGTTTGTTGGGCTTCGCTGACGCTCAACCCAACCTACGATGGGAGCAACGAACGTAGGGTGCAATCGTTATTTCGCAGTATGAATTTACCGTGTAATCAAACAATTGGTGCAATGCGCTTCGCTTATTGCACCCTGCATTGCCGAGCTTGTTGATGGTTTAAATAAGGAGCTGATATGAATGGCACTTACTTAGGCTCAAAACCCCCGATGCGGCACAGATTAACATTCTTTCACCATCCTCTAAAAGCGGGCTGAACCACCGTTCCTTCCCCTTCAAGGGGAAGGCTAGGATGGGGATGGGTTCGTTCTCTGCACACACCCCCATCCCCACCCCAACCCTCCCCTTGAAGGGGAGGGAGTTTGCCGATGATTTGGCTTAAGTAAGTGCCATTCGGAGCTGATATGTCTTTCCCGATCAAATTTGAGCTGGCGAAAAACGGTTATGTTTTTGAAACTCGTGTTGCGGAAAGCACGGCGGAGCTGATTTTTCACATTGACATGCTGACAGGCGTGGGCAAGTTAGACACTTTGCCGCTGTATGAAAAAATGCTGCAAAAAGGTTGCGCGGAAATTTCGCAAACGATGCGCGTATGCCATAGCTTTGAGAAATGGGGCGACTGGCAGCAAGAAACCGCCAATATCAAAGTGCGCATGATGAGCATGGTGCAATAATAGCGCGCATTTTAAATCTGACTGACTCAACCGTGGGTACGACAAATTCGTACGCTTTTGGGTGAAATTTCCTAAGCTTATCCTTATTTTTCACCCTATCGGGCAATGTACGAATAAATTCGTACCCACAACAAATACGATTACTACTTTCTGAAAACCGTGATCCCCAGTAGAAAAGCAACGAGAGACTATTTGCTAAGGAGTAAATCCAATGAAAAAACTTGATGCGTTTGAGCAAGCTATTTTGACCGATTATGAGCAGGGAGAATTGAAGTCCACGTCTCCATCAAAGGTCAAGCTGGCTAAATTCAAAGCGGCTGCGGCTGCTACGTTTCTCAAAGAGAAGCGGGTCAATATCCGCCTTTCCACACCTGACTTGATGGATATTCAAGCAAGGGCACTTGAAGAGGGTTTGCCTTATCAGACCTTGATTGCAAGCGTGCTTCACAAGTTTGTGTCTGGGCGACTGGTGGAGTCAACATCCAGCCGCTCAAATGGGACGGTGCGAAAATAGGCATAGGACGCAATCGTTATTGCACTAGCTATAATTGTATTGCTTAATCAATCTAGTAGCCTGTAGATACTCTGTTCAGAAGCAAGTATTGATTTGATTTTTTTCATTCCAAACATCCTGCTGGAATAGCGTAGAAACGGGTGTTATCGAACGGCATATTGTTCTTCAACATACCATGGATTGCGTGTA
>JAQTTV010000056.1 GCA_028710565.1 Gallionella sp. | reverse complement strand
CGCGCACCTGCCCATCCCGCTCCACGCGGTGACGAGCTTCCAAGACTTTTTTGATTTCTACACTCAGTTTGATTTCCATTTGCTCATTGTCTGTTATTTTTCGGGTTTTTCAAAGGCGATGGGTATACAACGCATCGCTCAAAGTAGAAAGTACTCGCGCCATCCCAGTCGCAGATGCCAGCCTCGTACTCAAGGACGAAATCGTGCGCTTTGCCAACAAGCATCCGCGCGCTGGACGCAAAAACCACTACATCCATCCATTGCGACGCATTACCGTGGACAGGCCCACGCATGAGCAACCGCTGGTATTGGCAACCAATGATCTCGACAGCCCCGCGTCAGCCATTGCGCGCCGCTACAAAGATCGCTGGGGTATCGAGCTATTCTTCAAATGGATCAAGCAACACCTGAAAATCAAAAGCTTCTTCGGGCGCAGCGAAAACGCCGTGCGCATCCAGCTACTCACCGCATTGATTACCTATTTGCTACTGGCCATCTATCGCAAAGCACAGCACTACGCAGGAAGCTTATGGATCTTACTGGCTGAAGTGCGCGCAACCCTGTTTCAACGTCCAACGCGCGAAACCGAGCGATACCACCGACGAAAAAAAGCCGCCGCCGAGTTCGCCGCTCGTCAAATGGGACTATTTGTATGAAATTATCTCGGACAGTAGTGGACCTTCGTCGGAATGACGGATGCAAGGTGATGGTCTCGTAGGGGGATAAGCGACAGCGCATCCGCCATTTCCACAATAAATCAGGTGGATGCGCGATGCTTATCCACCCTACTAACTTTTAGTTCGGTTGGTATAAAGGCTGGCGTGTGCAGGAAGTATTCATCCGTCTCATCGGTAAAACGGATAGCCAATGCCGCACGATGGGCGGCAAAGGTGTCGGATACGTATTCTACAAATATCAGCCCCAGCACCAGATGCTTGTATTCAGCCGCATCAATGTTGGCACGGAGTTTGTCGGCGGTCTTCCTGAGTTTTCTTGATGTCATCGAGCATATCGGGCGGTTACGTGCATTCTTAACGACGGCGATTATAGGTGATGAACGCATTATCGTGATGATAAAAAACCCGCGATCCTTGGCAGGTGCGGGGAAGGGGGCAGTCACATAATGCCTTGAAAGCCTTTATTTACAGGCAATTCAATCTATTCGATTTTTCACATACCCCCAATATACCCCCAAAATCGTTTCGCTAGGGACTCATTAGGGCGATTTTGAGTGTTGCAATGGTTCGCATGATTCGCGGATAAATATCGCCATAAACCAACCTATTGCAGCCATAGCGCAGGGCTAGAACTTGTCTTATGGTTTGCAGTACATCATCGTAAACAATGCCGCGAACCATTCGATCATGCACGGTCTGTGCTTTTCTGTGGTCGTGCTGTGGCATTAGCTGTGGCATTTTTTCTTGCTTGAATCTCTGTAATTTTGGTGGTTTGTTGGTGAAAGTGTTGATAGCGCAGCAACATTGGGGGCAACTCAAAACGCATACATTTTTAACCTATTGAATAACTACGTTTTTATATGCTAATTCGGGGGCTGTTATAGCAATAGAACCAATTTTCACCCCTGCGAACACACGTTGAACAGGTGTTGAACAGGTGTTGAATAACCCAAAATAACCCAAGTGGTTACCGTTGGGTTCGTCACCGATAACGTTATCAGTGAGAGGTTCGGGATTGTCAGTGGAAACGTTACCAGTGACATCCGAAGTTTGCCCCGAAGTTTGAAACACTCGCCGCCTTATCCGCTTGAATTGCTTGGTTTTTATGTCTTCACGATCCGAAGTTTGCACCGTTGTGTTTTGCGTTGCGTTTTCGTCGTGTTTTGCGTTTCATTTTTGAACCATCGCCCTTGCAAGCCTTGCCGTGTCTATGTTTGGTCAATATGCAGCGGTTCATTTTCCGTCGCGTTTTCGTTGCGTTTCCTGTGGCATTTTGCTGTGGCATTCTTTCGCTTTCACCTTGCAAGCCTTGCCGTGTCTAGCTTGGGCTGTGGCGTGTCCTGTGGCGTTTTCGTTGTGCTTCTGAGCTTGTGACCTTTGCTGTGAACTTTGGGAACGTGTCGAGGCTACAGGGCTTTAATTGCTTGGGTTTAACTTTGTCCTGGTGTGAATTTTGGGCGGGGGATGCGCGCAAGTGTATGCAAGATGAATACATCTGCGCGCAAGTCTTTATCGGTCAGTAATCGTTCGGAAACTATCGCACAATCTACGCTCTAACCCTTGCCCCGCCTTGTTTGTGGCGTTCGGTTATCGGTCAGAAACTCTCCCTGTACCGATACAAAATTACGGGCATTTTTGCGCTTTGCTATTGGCAAGATGATGAGCTAACCATCCAACACACCCAATCAAGCAAAAGGGCGAGTTTAGGCAACTTTCACCTATTCCCGCCCGTTTGTTGTTATGCAACCGCTATGCAACCGCTAAGCAATCGCATCTCAATTACTCACGCAAAAAGCAACGCTTGATTATCGGTTGTGTCGTTTTGGGGTGGGTTGCATGAGTTCCCCCGATTCGTCATTCCAATATCTGCTTTCTATCTCGCTATCCCGTTCCCGCACACTATAAAGTGGACCCCTCGGTCAAGACAATAATGCGTTGAATTTAAGAGGGTCGCCTATTCCATGCAGCTGGTCGGCGCTGCCCCGTGTTTTTGTTTCTATTTCTAAACGTGTTTTTGCTGTCGCACTGAACTTGTCCACAATTGTAGATCCGCCGCCACTGCCAGTACGATAGACTTGATCAGGCGTGTCGTAGCCCAGCGACTGGTGCGTTCTTTCCGTGTTGTAAAATACAAAATATTCCGTCAGCCCAAGCAGTAATTCTGGCAAGGTGGCATAGCCTTTCAGGTACACATCTTCGTGTTTGACGCTGCGCCAAAGTCTTTCCACGAAGATGTTATCCAGCGCACGACCACGTCCGTCCATGCTAATTGCAATGCTTTTTTTCAACAGCACGCTTGTAAATGCCTCACTGGTGAACTGGCTGCCCTGATCGGTGTTGAAGATTTCGGGCGTGCCGTAATGCTGCAATGCCTCCTCCAAACAGTCCACACAGAACCCACTATCCATGGTGTTCGACAGCCGCCATGCCAACACGCGGCGCGAATACCAGTCGATCACTGCCGCCAAGTACACAAACCCTCTCGGCAGCCGAATATAGGTAATGTCCGTACTCCACACTTGATTGGGGCGCGTGACCACTACGCCTCGCAGCAAGTATGGGTAAATCTTGTGTTGCGGATGTGGACGGCTGGTATTCGACCCTGGTGCCATGCCTGCCAACCCCAACCTTGCCATCAGTCGCTGTACGCGCTTGCGATTGATTTTATAGCCCAAATCCCGCAAATAAATCTTGATCTTACGGCTACCGTAGAACGGATGGCGGGTGTATTCAGCGTCGATCAGTGCTAATAACCCCAATTCCTGCTGATCTGGTTTTGCAGCCTGATGCGGCGCATACACCGTGGAACGGTTAACACCCGCCAACTCGCACTGCCGAGTCAGTGCCAAGGGTTCATTGATGCCAACCCATGGTCTGCGCGCTGCTACAGGCAGATCCCAGACTTTTTTTTGAGCCAATCCAACTCCATCTTGAGTCGACCAATCTCGGAATACAGGCGCTCTGGACTGGCAGACGGATCCGCTGGTTTGGGGCCGCGTTTGACATCAAATAGACTGGACGCCTGCTCTTGCAGTTCCCGCTTCCACAGACCAACCTGCGTCGGATGTACGCCAAATTCCTGACCAAGCTCATTCACGGTCTTGATGCCACGGATCGCCTCAAGTGCCACTTTCGACTTGAACTCGCCCGTGAAATTTTTACGTCGGCTTTCACTCATTACCTGCTCCCCTTTTACAGCAGGCTACCATCTTAATTCACTGTCTGAAATTCGGGGTCCACTATACTATCACCTTCAAACGCTTCTGAATCCATCGCGGTGTTGTCTCGCACAACCATGACGGGATCATTTGGTGTAATTGTGTCGTGTCGTTCCACTACCTTGACGGGATGATTGACCGCCGTGGGCATTGCCTGATTAGACGCATCACGATGAACGAAACCTACACAGGATAGGCTTTGCACTTTCTGCCCAGTCTGTTCAACCTCAAAGCCTATAGGTTTCACATTCTGCTTTGCGCGTGGTTTAACAGGTTCGCGCAGCGCATTCACCGCTGTTTTTTCCCGCATGGTTTCAGGCACGGTTAAATTCAACACCGTCATCATCGGTAAAGGGTTTTCGGTAAAGGTATCGCGCAGCGCATCACACACGGCGGGCTGTTCCAAACATCGCGGGTTTCGTTTCAAATAATCCACCACCATGCCCGCCATTTTTTGCCGCATCACACGGCTATAAACCACGCGAGGGGCGGGCTTGGCTAATCCGAATACTTTGCCCACGTTTTCATAAAACGCCGTCAAAATCGCCGCAAAATGGCTTTGATAGCCCACTTTCGCACTACCCAACATCCGCCCATCAAACAAAGGCAACAGGATGATATGGCAATGCGGCGCGGCTTCATCGTTGTGAATCACCGCGCTTAAAACAGGCAACTCAAAATGACTTTCCGCCCATGCAAGGCTTGCCTCAAAGAATTCACGCTCAGGAATGCCAGAATCAGGCGGTAAGCTCACCAACAACTCAATGCCGCGCACCGTATCGTGACGTAGAGATTTAATTACAATCCCTTCCTGTTCCATTAACTCAATCGCCTGTTGATGCACGGCTTGGGCGGTACTTTCCCCGCGCAAAATCACGTTGTTGGGGATTTTTAACGGGTCGATATGGCTATCCGCACCTTGCTCTGCTTGAATCTCGCGCAGATTGTGACGGGTGGCGTTTTTGATAATGTTGCCGCCTTTCAGCTTATTCACGCGCAGCATTTGAACTGGGGACGGTTTTACACCTTGCCCACTGGGGGCGATACTGTTAGTTTCTAACATGGCATCCCCCTTAAGCGGCTAAATCGCGGGCAGCGATCCGTTCATCAATAAAACTTTCGACCTCCGAAAGTAACCATGCAACGCTTTGCGATCCCAACGATACAGGCTTTGGAAACTTGCCCTGACGCATCAAGTCATAAATGCGACTTCTTGAAAGTGCGGTCAAGCGTTCAACTTCTTTGCGGCGAATGAGTACAACTTCTTTGCGGCGGATTAGCGCGGTTTGTAGCTGTTCTAATGTGGTGGGTGTGTTGCTGGTATTGGTTTGCATAGTGCTTCCTTTCCGTTAGTCCTAGGCGTGATTGCTTAGGAACGGTCAGCATTTTATGCAGCAATTCGGGGCGGAACGGGGTTGAAACGGTTGAAGCTATAGTGTTGAAAAGGGTTCAACCCCACGCCTCAAACCCTTATGGCTATTACATTATTGGGGTTCAACCCTTTTATTTTTGGGGTCGTGATTTTCGGGCTTGCAAATCGTGAAAATAGCCGTAGCGATATTGCTTGAATTCTGCAAACCAGCGGCTACGGCCTGCGCACTTATCCAAGCCACAATCTCTTCTTTCTTTGCGTCAGGGTTTCGGCGGTGTGGGCTAAAAAACTGCGCAATTGTGGCTTGCTGGATGATTAGCCAAGATGTGGAATAGTCAGGCGCGGCGGGTGTGTTTTGAATGGTTGCGGGTAGGTTGCGCAGCTCTTTAGGGATATATAAGCCCTTGTCTATCGCCCAATCTAACCAAGCAGGGGGGCTGCGTTTGGATAAAGCCCAATCAATGAAAAATGCGGGCGGGTAGAGGTGATTTCGATAGATGGTGTTTGAATCCCATATTTCGAGAAGACGTTCATAATCACTTACCAGCTTATTTATTTCATCCTTTGAAGTATTGCTATAGGCTTCCTTATCCAACGTCATATACGGTTTAAAGGATTCCCTATTGAAACTTATAGTTGACCTATTCTCTAAATAAGTCCCCGATACAGGATAACCATATCTATCCCTACCGTATTCGCATGAATAACCAGATAAAATAATCATTGCTTGTGCTGATTCCCAACTGTCAGAAAGCAAATAATGTTCTAGTTTGGTTTTATCCCAATCTTGTTGAATTTCCAAAACACACCCCCTACTGTGTAACCCCTAAATAAAACCCACACCAGCGGGCAAGGGTTGCCCGTTTTCGCCCCGTCGGGCTAGGTGTAAAAAAGAGATAAAAGCCCTTATTCGGGGAAAATTTCCCCTCCCACCATTCGGACTCAGTGCAGATATTCAGCTATGCGGCTTTACGCAATTCGTAGGGTTGTATCAGCAAGGCAACGGGGATTTTTAAGCCGTCAGACAATGCCCTAATCATCGACAAAGAAAGTGGGCGGGCGCGGTTCAAGACTTCCGCTACCCGTCCACGATTACCGATAAAGGGTTCTAAGTCTTTGCGCGCAATCCCCCTGCTTTCCATGATATAGACCAAAAAATCTATAGGCTCAGGCGCATCTACTGGGTAGTGTGTGGTTTCATACTGTTCGACCAATAGGGCGAGTACTTCCAGCTTATCCGCTTCGGGTGTACCGTCAGGCGCATCAAATAGCTGTTCAATGTCAGCAAGCGCGGCGCGGTATTCAGCTTCGGTTCTAATAGGTTTGAGTTCCATGATTTAAATCCTTTCCGCGTCTATCGCGTCATATTGTTTATGCGTACCCACAAAGCGCACGAACATCATGCGGCGGTTGTAATGCACTTTCACGATCAATCGGTAATCGTTGCCCTTTATGTTGAACACCACGCGGTTATCAGTCAAAAAGCTGGCATTACGATGTGCCGCCTTGATTGCTTCGGGCGTGTCCCAGTCCGCGCCGTTCGCCTCAGCATACCAATTGCTTAAAGGTGTTTTGGCTTGTGGGTGTGTTTCCCAAAAGTCGCGTAGGGTAGATAAGGCAAGTATTCGCATATAGGCAATGTACCACGCACCCAAAATGGGTGCAATCATGTTTTTGAACTTTATTTGCCTACCGCTCACGCGCCATGGTTTAGATAGCCGCTGCCAGTCTGTCAACGATCCGCCCATGTTTGCATAATCTCGTGGCGTTCTATGCCGCTATCCAAAGCAAAAGCCCGCAACTTGTGCCGTTGCTCGCCCTGAAAATTTACACTTTCAAGCTATTTCAAGCGATACGAATTGCGCAGCCCTAACGCGATTAAGAACAGCAATGCGGTGTTGATAATCGAAAGCAATGCACTGAATAGTTGCGCACGCTTTGACTTGACTGGGTTGCCATACAAACGCAGCGTGATCGCCTCCTTCATTTTGCTATCGCCCGTAAAATCGACCAGTCCTGTGGCGTGATACATCGCATATCCCCAAGCCGCCTCATAACCATCTAAAGGCAAGATGCCCTCCAGCTTTGCTTTACACTCTAAGCTCAGACCTTCATGTGTATATCGGCAATTTTGCGGTTTATGCTCAGTGGCAACATAAAGCGCAAAGCCCCACCCGATTAGAAACACCACACCATACGCAAGCAATGGGCGCATATAAGAACGCCCAAAATTAGACAGCAGCCCATAAAGCCAAGTCGGGCGCATTACCCACCATTCGCCGCTAATGTATACCCATCGCCTTTGAAAACCCCGAAAAATAGCAGACAATGTCCAAATGGAAATCAAACTGAGTGTAGAAATCAAAAAAGTCTTGGAAGCTCGTCACCGCGTGGAGCGGGATGGGTGGGTGCGCGACCGAATTAAGGCGGTGTTATTGAAGTCGGAGGGTTGGACAAATA
>JAQTTV010000005.1 GCA_028710565.1 Gallionella sp. | reverse complement strand
CAGCAGCTTCTTTGCCCTCTTTAGTGCGCTTGTCGAACTTCGGCGCAAGCACGTATTCCTTGGCAAACAGCTCTGGTTCAAGGATGAATGAGTGGCACGCAGAACCAAACTCCATTGCAGGTGTGGGTTCGACGATTCCTTCCTTGTAGTTTTTGTAGTGCTCCGGCGACTTGAGCAATTGCACGATACCACTGTGCGAAATCGCGTCACTGGAGTGGTAAATTTTTATTGGCAAATCTCTGACGATGCGCTTCATTTGTGTCTCCTTGAAATAAAAAAGGGACACAAGCCCTATGCGGGGAAGTGTCCCCGATAGGGTTGATTACAAACCAAATGCCCGGACTACTGGACGACTGATGGCGTAACCGGTGATGCAGCAAGCGATAATGATCAGGAACATGGTGTTCTCCTTTTGTTAAAAACAAAAAAGGGACACCATGCCCCAGCGGAGAAGTGTCCCCGCGTGGGTGGTTGGATATTGCTTTGTGTGCTTCATTGACGATTGCTCGTCTTCTGTTTATTTGGATTGGTCAGCCGCCAATATCAATTCCGAGCAATAAGCATACGGACTAGATAATTTAAAAATACCGCAATTGGAAATGGCTGTCAATTTTTCCCGCGCAGCAACTTTCAACACTTTTCAGTGGACGGCAGCCCGCTAAAAATCCCAGTACATCCCCAGCACCGCTGTGGAACAGGTGGGAATTTTAGGGCGATGAAAAGCCAGCAAATCCTTGAAATTCCTTGCAAATTTGCAAGGAATTTCAAGGATTATTATTTTCAGTTGCACCAAAATTGTTGGTATGAAAAATACGAAGCCCCTCGAAATTTGGCTGTGGTTCGTATCGCGTCTTGATGCAACATACGCTCACTTGTTGAGCCATTATTTACTGTATATCGCATTGGTTCTGAGCTATGCGGTATTCGCATCGCGCTACGAGTTCTCGGTAAACGTCAGCGTCAGCTTACCTGGCACGCTCTACCTTGTAGAAAAGGGAACGCTGCCGACCCGCGATGAATACGCCTCGTTCTACTACCCGAGTGACTTTATTTATCCGAAAGGCACGCGATTCTTAAAAAGAGTGGCGGGTGTTCCGGGCGATGTAGTTCAATCGAAAAATCATCATTTTTTTGTGAACGGCAAGCCAGTTGGTGTGGCAATGTCCACTACCTCTACTGGCAAACACATCCAGGAAAATGACTTTGAGGGCGTAATTCCTGCCGGGCATTACTATGTAATGGGTGAGCATCCCTTAAGCCTCGACTCCAGATACAAGGTGGTAGGTTTACTGTCGAACCAGGCAATGGTTGGTCGTGGATTCAGGTTGTTCTAAATGACAACACTGGTTGATCGCTTGCTGAGAAAGTTCAACTTGCTACCCAAGGTTGTGGTGGCGGCTTCGGCTTCCTCCGCGCTGGCTCAGGTAAAACGAATCGAAGATTTGCGCAATATACCGCGCTACCCCCCATTCATGGAGGGTCTGCCTGTCCACGCGCCCTGGGTACTGCTTACGACGCAAAAAGAGCTTACCGGCGGGATTCAACAACTGATTGCCAATCAAGAACTGCTGGAGACGCACTACAACCCCGCGATGTTGCGCCTTGCCACGCTCGTGCAACTGTTACCAGCTTCTCAAGCGCATCACCATCGCGGTGCGGGCGGCATGTTGCGGCACTCTCTCGAAGTTGGGTTGTGGTCATTGCAACAAACCGAGGGAAAACTGATACGTGGTGTGGTCACGCCACAACAAAGACGGGTTATTGAACCGCGTTGGCGGCTCACTGTGTTCCTGGCAGGCTTGTGTCACGATCTGGGCAAGGTGGTGACTGACTTAACCGTTACCGACCGAGAAAACTCGCAAAAGTGGCGACCTTACAACCAAAGCCTGTATGACTGGGCTATATCCCACGGTATTGAAAACTATTTTTTGCACTGGCAAGAAGGTAGAGGCAAAAAGCACACCCATGTTTCCAGCACCTTGATTGATGCGGTAATCAGCAAGGAGACACTCGATTGGATCAGTGATGGCAGCACTGATGCGTTGATCTGGCTGACGGAATCGCTGAACAACAACCCCGGCTCAAGCAATCAAATACATAATTTTGTTGTAAGGGCGGACCAGTTAAGCGTTGAGCGTGACCTGAAATCCATGGGGGCAGCAATGGCGGGCTACGAGATCGGCGTGCCAATTGAGCGGTACTTGACCGACATCATGCGCCGTCTGGTTCAAGAAGGTATTTGGCGCATCAACGAGCCGTCTGCCCGCGTTTGGAATATCGAGGGGATAACCTACCTTGTTTGGCCGATGGCGGGTGAAGAAATCGCACGGCGAACCAGGGATGAAGATATACCGGGCTTGCCCAAGACCCCTGACGGCATTCTGGACATGATGATCGAAAGGGAAATTGCGTTTTTGCGTGAAGCTGAAGGTGATCCTTTTTTCTACATCGCACCAGACGTGATTACCGAAAAAATACCCGACATGCGACTCAAGGCGATCAGGCTGCGCGACCAGGCTCTGATTAGTTCGATGCCCATCCCGCCCATTTCAGGGCAAATCCATTCAAGCAAAGCGTCATCCCAGAATGTCTCCAGCACCTCTGTGGAACATGTTGAGCGCGCAGAGGAAATGCCACCCCAACCACAACACGTCTCCAGCACGTCTGTGGAACGCGTGGCGGAAAAATGCCTCCATTTGGATTCTCTTGAGGGCGCGATGGGTGAGTTGCTTCGCGTTTTAATTGGAGAATTCAAATTGGGCAAAAAGTCGTTTGCTGATCTGGGCGTTAAGGATCCCAATGGTTGCGTGTATTTGAAATGGCCGGATACGTTTGCGGGCTACGGTTTTACGCCAAAACAGATTTTGACTGAGTTGTCCAATATGGGCTGGATGATCCCGGCCAGCGAGGTTGCCAAGATTGGCGATGCAGTTTTTTCGAGTGGGGTTGCCAAGGCGATCAGGCTAACCGCTGATGTTGGTAGATTGTTTGTTGTTGACGACCAGCCTGTTAGCGAAGCGACAGAAAAAACCGCAATAGATACCGTCCAGCCTCCCTCTTCCCTATCCGCTGATTCTATTGCTGAGCCTGTTGCAGCAGAGGTATCCACAAGCGCAATCCGGAAACCTGCCCAAAGAGCCAGAACGAAGGCAAAGCCAAGCGATGTCGTGGTGACAAAGCCCAAATCCCCTGTAATCAGCTCCAATTCAGGCAACCCCAATGCGTCTGTGAGTATACCAATCAAAACAAGAAAAGGTAAACCAATTGAAAAAACAGATTGAGGTATTTACTGGCCAATACCACAACGGAATGTGGTACGCATCATCGTGTGAGGTTCCTTGGCTTGCGGCAGAAGGAAGTAGTTATGACGAAGTAGTGAGGGTAATCGGACAGATTGCGCCCGTTATTGTGGTGGGTGCGGGTATTGACTCGTTCAAGTTGGCATGGCGTATCGCGACAAGGCAATCATGAGGCGTTTTATTGTTACAACACTGCTTATCTTACTGGTGGCACCTCCCGCCATGTCTGATGATCTTGGTGTGATCGGTAAAACATACGACATCACCGAGCGCGACTTGATTGAAATCATCCAGAACAAGTTAAAGCGCATGGAAAAAACCGGCGAACTCGCAAAATTCCAGAACGACTACAAGAATCGCGTCATTGATGGCATAGAACACCCCAAGCCCATCCCTGGCATTAAAGCGACCGACACCGCCAACGCCCACTATTACGACCCCTCGATGGTGACGGACAAGGACATTGCCGATGCGACCGGCAAAATCCTTTATCCCCGTGGTACGCGCATCAATCCACTGGATTACATCGGCTGGAACAAATACCTGTTGTTCGTGGATGGGCGCGATGCCAAACAGTTGGAATTCAGCAAAAAAATCATCGCCGCCTCTGATCGTCCCATCAAATTGGTGCTGGTAGCGGGTGAACCGCTTGAACTCATGCGCAAGTGGAAGATGACTATTTATTTCGATCAAGGCGGCAAGCTGACCAAGCGTTTTGCCATCACCCAAGTACCCGCCATCGTGAGGCAAGAAGGAAAGAGGTTAAGGATAGATGAGCTACGTTACTAAAACATGGGTTGCTTGGCTGTTGTTGGTCTGCACTGGCGCTGCTAATGCGTCGCTGGATTGCCAAGGGCGGTTCCCGAATCTAATTACCGATATTTGCTGGAGTTGTATTTTTCCGATCAAGTTCGGTGCAGGCGCGCTATCGCTACCTATTGCACTTGGGCAAGAGGACACACCGAATCCGGGCGGCCTGCCGATTTGTATGTGCGGCATCAACCCCGGCTTAAAAATCAGTTTTTGGGAACCGGTGCGACACGTTGATGTGGTGCGCAAGCCCTTCTGCATGACGGCACTAGGTGGGGTGGATATGAATCCCGGCTTTAACGCGCCGCACGGCACACAAGAGATTAAAGACAATGCCAGCATGAGTTCTTTTTACCAAGCCCATTGGTATATTGATCCGGTGTTGGTGTTACTGGAACTGGTAATAGATAGCCCGTGTCTTGAGCAGAAGGTGTTCGACGTAGCTTATCTGACCGAGCTTGACCCACTGTGGAATGACGACGAAATGACCAGCATCATCAACCCGGATTCGTTTTTATTTGGCAACCTTGTCGCCAAGATTGCTTGTGGTGCGGACTGTGTGATGTCATCGATGGGATTTGGCAGTAACACACTGTTCTGGTGTGCGGGTTGTCAGGGTTCGATGTATCCGTTGAATGGGCATGTAGCTGCGCACATTGGCGGGGTTCAGGCATCCAGCCTGATCGTATCGCGCCTGATCACCAAGATGCACAGAGAGGGATTGATGTGGGCAGCATCGGGTAGTTCGGGGATGTGTGGTTACTACCCGCAGCTGCTCATGGACAAGACCAACTACAAATACCAAATGCACTTCCCGGTCGCGCAAAACAAAATCAACGGCAGATGCTGTCAGCCGTTAGGCCGCACAACAGTTATTTGGGGGGCGAATAAGGAGATACCGGCTGTTGGTGAGGACTTTGCCTACATGATCTTCCGCAAGCGGAATTGTTGTCAGGGGGCATTTTGATGAGAAACCTTGCCTCGCGCGCGCTACTTTCTTCAGCACTTATTTTGCTGGTGCAGCAAGTTGGTGCAGAAACAGATATGGAACGCTCAAACAGAATACTCAAAGAGGTTACTGAGCGTGTCGTTAATCAATATCGCGCCCCTGCACCCAGGCTCGACAACTTGCCGCAACCGGCAGTAAAAGTGAGCCCAGCGGCCATGGCTGAACAATTCCGCCAGTCGCCCATTACAAACCAGCCACCCGTCGCGCCAGAACTGATGGTCTTTGTATCATTCTCGATGCCGCGCGAAAGCCTGCTGCGCATCGTGGAACAATCGGAAATGACGGGCGCACGGCTGATTTTCCGTGGCTTCACTGGCGATAAGCTTACCGACATGTCGAAGCGCATTGCTGATCTATTGGGAAAGCATCGTGTTGAGGCAGTCGTCCACCCACCCGCGTTTACCCAGTTCAAAGTTAATCAAGTACCCGCACTGGTGATCTCTCAATCCGACGCCGCCAATCAACTGGATAACGGCTGCGCGCAGGCTGAGCGTTATGTGAAAGTCACGGGCGATGTCAGCCAAGACTACGCACTGGATTACATTGAGCGCACCTCGCCGAAGTGGTCAACTGTCGCAGCCACGTTCAATATCAAGCTGCAAAGGAGCCGAAATTGAAAAATATATACGGTGGTCTTGCAGGGGTGTTGCTGTGCTTTCAGTCTGCCGCGATCTTTGCGGTTACGCCCGCCCAGCAAGCCTTTATAGATGGGCAAGCGGCGGCACTCGCGGCGACTACGGGCGCGTCCACCAACATTACCAATGGCACGGTCGCTACTACCGTGAATAGCTTCAACCCGGCCTACTACTCATACAGCCCCACCGCACCACAAGCCAGCTATTTCGTGGGAGGGAATGGCAATACATCCGCGCCTGCCGCAAGCAAAATAACCGCCTGTCAAACAGGCCCGACCAATCCCGATGCGTTCCGTCAGCAAGATTGTACTGCTGTGAACCTCATGGTACATAACCCGCAGAATCGCCCTCAGTTCACCCTTAGCCCGACAAATCCCAATGTTGTTGCAAGCCGCCTCATCGAAGCCAACCCGAGTACGCTGGCCGCGCGTTCCCTTGGATATGCCAATCCATCTGCAATCGGGGCGTTCACTGGCTGCACCAATCGGACAGTGACAACACCCGCTACCTACACCACAGAGATTTGCGATGAGTATGGGGCGGGACTAACCAACTGGTGTGCATTGGGTACATCCATCAACGTTAATCCGAACACGAATTATCAGTGCAATCAAACTAATAATTCGTTCCAGACCCAAACTTGCAGCAAAACCACCATCCCGGTCGTTACGCCAACGCCCTACTGTGATGTGGCGGGCAGCGCAACAGGGATAGGGTCATATCAGAAGCTTGTCAAAGCCTATTACGACTTTAAAACAAGAAAAATGATTCCCGCTACTTATGTCACTCAACCTTATGGTCTGTTCGATGTGGTGTTTGCCTGTGCCGGTGATGCGTTAGCCAAAGTCACGGTGACCATTGCCGTTGGTGCGCAGTGCCACTGGGGAGGCTGTAATTCTGATTACTATCCGCTAACGCTCAATTTCATACCAGGCAGAAACACCGCAACATCAGGGTATCAGGCGCGTGTCTATGATGGGACTTTGTGGCACTTAACCTCGATAACGTATAACGGTACAACGAACACGGTGTCGCTTAGCGACACGTCCAACCTCACACAAAAAACCGTCACAGCCACCACCACACCAACAGGTACAGTCGGTATTCGCAATGTAAAGAGTTGGACGCTTAACAACGGGTGTGCGGTACAGGAGGCGGCAGCATTATGATTCGCTTACTTTTCCTGACTGTTTCTTTGTTTTTTGCTGGCGCATCCATTGCAGCTTCTTGCGTTAAAACGGGTTCGGTTTGTGTTGATTCCACCCCATGCAAGACGGTATCTGGCGTACAGGTGTGTCTGACCGATCCTGCAATCAACAAGACTTGCTGGCAATACGACGACACCTACAAGTGCATGAAGCCTAATTCGGTAGATTATTGCAGGGGCATTAGCCAAGTGCGCGGCTGTTGGCAGACTGATTCTGTGTGCGCTGTGCTAGGGCCAACACCGACCGCGCCGTGCGACACCTGGCGCAATACCTATAGATGCGGCTCTTCAAGTTTACCTGTGCCGACCACAACCACGATTATCAATTCGTCACACACACTGGTCGCGGATACCGCAATACATCCTGTTTGCGCAACTTATGCAGACAACCCATCTTGTAGCATCGTTTCACACAAGCAAGTTACAACCGGCACGCCGACTGCGGTGTGGCAAGACGAGTACACCTGCATGAGTGCGCCAGCAACCTCCTGCTCTGATCTGATGGTTCGTGGTTGCACAATGGTTGGGCCAAGGAGATGTATCGCGACAAACCCAAATACAAGCGCTTGCACGCTCTTTGAAAAAACCTACAGTTGCATAAAAACACCCGCGAGCACCTCCACTGTTGCGGATTGCGCCGGCAACCAATATTGCATGGGGGGAAACTGTTTCAACACCGGACATGTGCCAGATGCCGATATGGCGCAAACAGCCGCCATGATGGAGGCAATGCGGCAGGCAGGCAATTACATGGATGGCAGTATGAAAATCTTCAGCGGGCAAGGCAGTAGTTGCACCAACACGCTGTTTGGTTTGTTCAATTGCTGCAAGGGAAGCGGGGGTGGCGGGGGGATGAATAATTCAAGCATCATGAGTTCCGCGATGAGCGCAGGTGGTCAAGTGCTGAAAGCTGGCAGCAGCTATATGTACGACATGATGTTCGACAACTCTTATGTCATACGTGGAATTGACTCAGCGCTTGCCTCAACTCCGATTGGATCACTTACAAGTGGGCCCTTCAGCCCCTCCTTTTCAATGTACGGTTTTACGGCCTCATGGTCTGCTTCTGGCGGTTTTGTTCTTGCATTCGATCCAACCACATTAGCAATCCAAGTGGCAATTATGATCATCGTGGAAATAGCATCCTGCGACCCACCAGAAAAAATGCTCGCCCTGAAAAAAGGGCAGAACTTGTGTCGTTTCACTGGCAGTTTTTGCTCAGTCGAGATTCCGATTGTCGGTATTTGTTTGCAGAAAACGGAAACTTATTGCTGCTTCAATTCCCGTTTGGCCAGGATTATCAACACGGCTGGCGGTGCACAAATAGGCCGTCCGGCAACCGATTGCTCCGGTTTTACGCCTGACCAATTTGTGGCATTGGACTTTTCTCGAATTGATCTGTCGGAATTTATCGCCGAGATCATGGCTAATGTTCATATGCCGAATACGTCAGCGATCAATACCGATAGCACCGCTGCCATGCAGCGCAAGCTCAACAACTACTACACACGAGGTCGTCAATGATTACACCCAAACACATCATCGCCATCACTGTAGTTAGCCTTTTTTCAACTACGGCAAGCGCAGCGGCGAGCTACAGCGTCAAGGCATTGCTTATGCAGGCATTGAGTGCGCCAGATGGCAAAGCCCGTGGAATCGTGGAGGGTAAAGAAGCGGATGCCATTCACACGGCAACAGGCGCATCCGATCCGCTCAGAGCTGAGGTATCAACGCTCAAGCGGTTCAAACAGGAGGGATGTAGTCGCCTTGCGGTTAAGTTGATTCAGCCTAATACGCCAACAAAATCGGGGGCGAAAACCGACTTTGCGCTGAACTACGAGCTGAATCTATGCCAAAACGGAATGCCGCCGACAGAAGGGATGGATTTGGGGGAAATGTCAAAAATTATGGGTGGACATAACTGAAATCCGGATGGGGGAGACGCGTGTTGCTCTATTCACTCCGTTAGCACTACAATATTGCTACTTTTGTAGCAAAGATTATTGGGAGAGCGATGATGGAAATGCCGGTCAGGATTGATGACACTTTGTACGAGCAGGCGCGCACCGAAGCGCAGATTGAACACCGCACCATTGCCGGACAGATTGAGTATTGGGCGGGGGATTGGTCGTGTGTCACTCGACAATCCGGATCTGCCGGTTAGTTTTGTGGCGGAATCACTAACCTCGATGCGAGAACCGCGCGATCAAGCCACCCCCTTTGTGCCACGCAGTCGCCGTGCATGAGTTACGCAGTTGAGCAGACGAGGCCATTTTCCCGGCAGTACAAAAATGGCACGACAACGTTGCGACTGATGTCGATAATGCGGTCGAACTGATTGCCAAACAACCTTCTATCGGCGAACGTAAAAAGGGTGATCTGGCTGACTTGTTTGTCTACAAGTTTCGCAGCTAGGGGCTGCTCTATTTGCTGGGTTACACCCTCGACGAGGGTGTGCCGCTGGTATATCTGAAAACCATTGGTCCACACAAAAATTTTTATCGTGACCTCAAACACTTAATCAGCGCTGTGCGGTACGTCGGTCAATAAATCCTGTTTTGAGCTGATTTTACTGCCCTTAGAACGATGCTGAAAATGTATTCTCCAGCACACAATTTTATCGTTTTACCTGATTGATTGCGCACTTCCAATGAATTCCGCCACTCACAATTTAAACCCGCCATCGATTCCAAGGCCCCAAAAATGGTGTCGCGGTTTGCTACAGCCGGTGCAGCGACAGGTGCGATTTTGTTTTTGCGCAGCAGGATAATGATTAGCCCCTTATCGGCTTTGATGGATAGCACATCGTTGCCGGTCTTCTTGGACCAGGCGCGAATAGCTGGGTCAGAGACGGTGACTTCCATCAGCTCTCTTGCATCAAGTATCTTTATCGCCTTATAGGTTTTCATGATTAGGCCGGACGTTGGAGTCCGACAGCCGGGCGCAATCAGTGCAGTACTGATGGTACAGCTGCCGCTGCGTTCGGCATCAATTCCAGCCGGATCGCGATGCTTGATGTCTTCATAATCAAAAATATCAGAATTGGATTGCTTATCCACCGCCCAGGAGTAGGTTTTATAACCGCAAGAGAGGTTCCTTACATGAGTAAAACCGTGCTGTTTGAATATCCGGTAGGCCAGATAGCCACGCTATCCTATCTGGCATAGCAGCATAACGGGTGCATTGCGATCCAGTTCATTAATGTGTTCGCTCAGGCGGTTGATGTCGATATTGCGGACGGTTGATATGCTGCCGAATTCGTATTCTTCCGCCTCGCATACGTCGATGAATTGCAATCCGGCATTCCTTGTTTCGAAACTACGACGCAATTCACGCCATTCAATCAGCTCGTGGGACTGGTTTAGCACGTTGATGGTCACATAGCTGGCAATATTGATGGATCCTTGGCGGATCCGAAGGATGGTGTGTAGGCCAACTCCAGTTCGGCCCAATCCTCTACCGTCAGGTTGCTGTGAATCACGGTGGAGATCACATCGATCCGTTTATCTGCCATTACCGCCTGAGAATCGAGTATTTTTCCATCCTGCGAGAACAGCGGTTTTAGACTGATTTGCTTAGCGCCCGGCTAATGACGCAAAACAAGAACAAACCATGCATATCTAAGGTGTGTTGCTACCGGATGTGCGAGAGTCGGATGAATATACCGAAGTTCATGTACCCCCCCCAGTGTCAGACTGATTCCACTAGGGTAGTTGGGAGCGGGACTTGATGAAATAGCGGTGTACAAAGTCAAATCCATCGCCGTGATATTCCGTTCGGGAAGGCAATCCGCAAAGGCCATCTGTTGCAGGATGCAGTCAGGTGAGTATTGTAGTTGGCATCATTCTAGTGCGGGGAAAGTCCGAACTGAGCACAGCACGTCCAAATTGATCATTTTATAAATGAATGAGCTTGTGTGACAAAAATCACGGAACGCAATTAATCAATGGTGTACAGTCAAACACGCATTAAACATAATCTGAACAATTCAATACCCACTTCGCGTCGAAGTGAAGTTCTCATGTAGCGTTTTATCATTTTCTAATTGGAGATCAAAATGTTCAAGAAGACAATTTTGTCAGTATTAACCAGTGCTTTACTTGTTTCATCCGGCGTTGCGCTTGCAGCTGATGTCGCAGTACAGGATCAGACCAAAACTCAACAGACAACCGGCAGACAATTGATGACGCCGGAAGAACAAAACGGGCAACGCACAAAAATGCGCAATGCGACTTCTGCCGAGGAACGCAAGGAAATACGCAATGAGCATCACGAGAAGATGAAGGAAAAAGCCAGGGAAAAAGGTGCAACCATCCCGGATAATCCGCCAGCCCGAGGCCAGGGTGGCGGCATGGGTGCAGGACAAGGTGGCGGAATGCGCGGAGGTCGCTGAGCCATGCGTAAGAACAGCTCGTCATTCGGGCCGTTCTTGTTATCTTAAGAAACGACAGGTTATCAAAATGGGAATTATTGCAATCGCATTCCTGAGCGCATTCATTGCAATCTGGTCAAATCAGAATGATTATATTTTCGAGCCCGCGACTGCATTGCAAACGACGCCAGTGCGGGTAGGGCTTCAGGCAGAAGAATTTTATATTCCTTCCGGCACCGAGAGCGGCAAGCTGTTTTCCTGGTGGATACCCGCCGAAAAAGTTGATGCCCCGACGATGCTTTATTTTCACGGCAATGACAATAATGTCGGTCACGCACGCGATCTTGAATATGCGAGAACGATGCACGTACAAGGCTATAACGTATTGATGATCGATTATCGCGGTTATGGCAAAAGCAGTGGCGGCAAGCCGACTGAGGCCAAAGTGTACGAAGACGCGGAATCGGCATGGAATTATCTGGTAAAACAGCGCGGCATTTCTCCCGGCCATATTTTCATTTATGGACACTCTCTGGGCGGCGCCATTGCCATTGAGCTGGCCACGCATCACGCCGATGCGGCGGGAGTTATTGAAGAATCTTCGTTCACCAGCATGTCCGCCATCGCAAGCTCAATGAGTTATGACTTGCCGACGGATATGCTGATCCATGAACGGTTTGATTCCTTGTCCAAGGTGGCGCAGCTTAAAATTCCCCTTCTCATCATCCACGGCACGTGGGATAAGACCGTTCCATACCAGATGGGGCAACAACTTTTCGATGCAGCCCGTCAGCCCAAGACGATCGAGCTGATTGAAGGGGGAGCGCACGAGAATAGCTGCATCGTCGGCCGGATAGAATGTGGCCGGATATTCACCTCATTTGTGTCACAGAACTTGCATTGAGTAAGAGAAAGTTATACTTCTCAGTTGAGCCAGACTGCCAGATACAGATGGAACTCTTTTAGGGCTTGCTTGCCTCATGGTGCCGATTGCGCAATCTTCGCCAGATGACATTGAGCGTGGACCCGGCAATCAGCCTCTCTGAACTCATGTTTCGGTTCAGGGAGCACTTTTCCTCATGGATACTTGAAAATGTCCGAACGTAACGATTTATCTCAGCATATCCTGCCAACTTCGGCTCAATTGGTCGGTGTCTGCCTGACCGTGATTTCACTGGTCAAGGTGATGCATCTGGGGCAGGCGGGATCGCTGCTGGATAAATTTCTGGCCATTGATGCGCTGATATTTACCATCAGCACGGCACTTTCCTACGCATCCATGCGTGGCGTAAAGTCGGCAAATCTGGAAAAATATGCCGACCAGTTTTTTATGCTGGGGCTGCTGGAACTGGGCGTTTGTGCCGTTCTGTTGTCGTTTGAAATAATTTAGCCAGAAAGATAGCTTGGTCACATTTTAGCTTCAGGATAACGGGGGACTGTTTGGTCACAAAACTCATTAAACGCGCATCGCTATTACTCATCGCACTGAGCGTTGCCAGCGCTGGTTTTGCATCGACCTTTTTCTTTCCCGGCAGCAGGCCAGCCTACCTCTCAAGTGACGCACCCAAATGGTTGCATGACGGTCACGGTCTTGATGGTTATTTAACGATCACGTCCGAAGTGATTCCCTCAAGCAGTTGCGTGCCTTTGTCCAATCATAACTTCTGGGGCGGCGAAAAAACCCAACTCGTGTTGTCGATCACGACAAATGGTTTTGAAAATAAGCTCGACAACAGCGAAATTCCCATTGCAGCCTTCGATGGGCGCGATAACGGTGCCGAATGTGCATCTCTGAGCACGCTGCCCATTAACGTGGTGCCACTGGCACTGCTCGGAGCATTTTCCACATTCAATCCGGGAGACTTATCTCTGGTTCTGAATGTCAAAAGTTCGAGCGATTCCAATCAGGATTTCATCGGATCGGCAAAGCTATTGCTGGGCGCTGCCGCGATGGTCGTCTCCGGGGGAGCTGCCACTGCGATTGGCGGAATTGCAGCAACGGTCGGCAATCCCGTTTTGTCTGAGGCGCAAACCAGAACCAACACGCTGATGCAGGGAATGGTAAACGCAAAAACGCAGCTCTCATTGTCCTGGACGAAGCTGCGCAACGGCATCCGCACGATTGAAATTCCCGTATACAGAGCCGAAAGCACTCTGGGCAGCACGGCAGAAAAACGGATTCAGCAGTTGCAGACAGAAAACAAGACTGAAAAAACGGTTTTATTCACTGTCAGACTTTCGTTTAACTACACCAATTCATTGTTTGATCCGGCTTCTTCCGGGACAGCCGAACTGCCCAATCCGGACAATATTTCCGCTTCAAATGTATTGAATTACCAGATGACGAACCGTCAATATAACTTTTTACAGATTCTCAATGACAGCTCTCCCAGTCTGCTGCAAGCTGTAGCCAGATCCGAAGGGCATGACTTGACCAGTGCATGCAGCATCGGATTAGGCAAGTTGAAAAAGATCGGCCTGAGCAATATGGATATGGCCATCGTCATGAAATCATTCATTGACGAATCCAAAGGGAGCGCCAGTTGGTATAGCAATCCGGCTGTGGTGCAGGCTTGTTTTTCCCAGATGCCCGGCGTACAAACGATTCTGGAGAAAATATATGGCACTTCCAGTCCGAAATTTGTTATCGGCGATGTACAGGATGGGATCGGCAAGCCCTATCGCGTCTGGCGGGATTTGATGGGCCCCGCGTTGTCAAGTTTTAGAAAGGCGTTGATTGCCAGGGAGAATCGTATGGAGGCCTTGGTTAGTTTTAATGGCAGACGCGATATTAAAGTTTCATTTTCACCGGAGATACAAGCCTGGCAAGGACCATCCAACAGCGATCCTTTTGTCAAGGAGCGCTACCCGGGTATTGAAAAGTTGGCGGCCAAGGACATAAAAACAATAGGTTGCTTTATCTACAAGGATGCTGAAAATTTAAGCGCCAACAATCCAGGCGCCTATTTTATTCTGGAAGACCTGAATGATAATTTCTGGCTGACCGGCATTAAGTTGTTCCCCGACGGCAGCGGAAAAATTTCGAGCGTAGAAGTATCCGAATTAACCTCTGACTGGGAAAAATATTTTGCATCGTATAGCTATCCCGGCGGAGATTGCGCCGGAATGTTGAGCAAATTTAAAAGCCGAAGTCCGATCAGTTTGAGCAGTGGCAATTTTGCTCAACCCGTGCAATAACTGTCACGAATCGTTTCAGCGCGCCGTGTATATTCTGCATCCGACAGTGTTCGACGACCCGCGCGTGATTACGCATATATTTCAAGGCCAGGCGATGAACAGCACGCCGGAGATAATCAGCACACTACCTATGGCAAGCCTGACGGTCAGCGCTTCGCCCAGAAATATAACACCAAGCAAGATAGCAAAGACTACGCTCAGCTTGTCGACGGGAGCCACCTGGGAGGCTGGCGCCAGCTGCAATGCCCGATAATAAAATAGCCATGAAAAACCAGTTGCAATGCCGGATAACACAAGGAACGCAACCGGACGCAGCTCCCATGTCCGGGGTAACTGCCACTCACTGCGAAAGGTCACGATACCAACAGTCAGTGCAAAAATGATCGCCGTCCGTATCAGCGTCGCCAGATTGGAGTTCAGTCCTTCGACTCCCAGTTTTCCAAAAATGGCGGTTAGGCCCGCAAAAAATGCCGAACCCAGTGCAAATATTTTCCAAGACATGAACAGCCCTTATTGCAAATTTTCGTTACTGCACGATAAAACACCCGATTTACGCTATGGCACGATTATGATTTACGAGCTTGTCGGTAACGAAACACCAGGCCGTTCCTTTCCTGTCGCTCATGCACGCTCACTGTGCCGCCCAAGCGGTTTGCGGCTTCCCTGGCAATCGCGAGCCCGAGTCCGCTGCCATCACCTGATGTACCTGGTATTCGGTAAAACGGATTGAACACGCGCTCGCGTTCCGTGACAGGAATCCCCGAGCCGTTATCGACGACTTCAATGACGGTGTCATTATGGTCATGCAGGAGTCGGAGCGTCACTTCACCGCCTTCATGCGTGTATTTCATGGCATTTTCCAGTGCGTTTCTGAGGATCAGCCGCAGCGCATCGGGTTCAGCACGCAGGGAAAGCGGCGCGACTTCATCCAGCCCCAGATCGATGTGCTTAACTTCAGCCTGCGGCAGATATTCGGCGATCAGTTCGCGCGCCATTGCCGAAACGTTGACCATCGATTCACCCTCTGATCCGGCTTGCGTTCTGGCAAGACTCAACAACTGTTCGGTCAGTTGTCGCGCACGTTCGATACCATCACGGAGTGGAGGCACGCGTTCGCGCATGGACGGCAGCGAATCCGCGTTCATCAGGTTCTGCACCTGAATTGACAGTGCTGCAAGCGGGCTGCGCAATTCATGTGCTGCATCGGCAATGAAACGTCTTTGTTGCCCCATCAGCTGATTGCCCCTTTCCAGCAACCGGTTGATTGCGTCAACAAAAGGGATTATTTCCTGTGGCAGATCATCGCTTTGCAACTGGTGCGGGTGATGCGCCGACTGTTCGTCCAGACTTTTGGACAGATTAGTGATCGGCGCAAGCTCGCTGCGGACAATGCGCACAATCAGCCATGCCAGAACGGGCATCAACAGCAGCAAGGGAATCAGAGTGCGCAACGCGCTGTTGATTGCGATTTCATCGCGCGCATCGGTGGGCTGTACAACGATGGTCTGCGTGTGTCCGTCATGCACAAAGACACGCATCTGCTCATTTCCTGCGCCTAGCGTGTGCAGACCGGGCGGTAAATCGCGTTTGAGCCAGGCGGGTACGCTATCGCCGGGTAAATGAAAAATCGTGACGCGGGATTCAGGGTCAGTAATCCCGTCATTATTCAGGTCCGACTGTTGCGAAGTTGATGCAACGGCACTTTCTCCATGTGAAAGCAGGGCGATCTGTCGCAGCATGTCGTCCTGAAATTCCTTCGCTTCCGAATACGCGAGACTAAAGGAAGCTGCTGTGGCGACTAACCCTGCGAGCAAAACAGCACTTCCCAGCACCAGAGAAAGATGCCGCTGTAAAGAACGCCTCATGCTGATTTCTCCACCATCCATCCTGCACCGCGCACATTCTTGATGGCATCTGCCCCGAGTTTTTTTCGTATGCCGTGAATCAGAAAATCCACTGCATTGCTTTCTACTTCCTCGTTCCAACCATAAATACGCTCTTCCAGCTCAGCACGGGCGAGTATCGCACCGGGGCGCAGTAACAGCGCATGCAACAGCGCGAACTCGCGTGCACTCAGAATCACCGCTGTGTCACCGCATTGGGCTCGATGGTTTGCCGGATCGAGTGTCACACGACCGTTGCCGAGCAGTGGTGCTGCCTGTCCGCCCTGACGACGGATGACCGCACGCAGCCGCGCCAGTAACTCATTGATGTCGAAAGGTTTGACCAGATAATCATCCGCGCCGAAGTCTAATCCCTCGATCCGGTCTTTTACGCCATCCCGCGCGGTGATGACGATAACAGGTATCGTGTTGCCGTCAAGTCGCAGGCGACGCAGCACTTCCAATCCGTCGCGACCGGGCAAGCCCAGATCAAGCAATACAGCCTGATGTTCTCCGTTTTTAAGCACGCCGACGGCAGTTATGCCATCTTTGACCCAGTCCACGGCATAGGCTGCATCCTTCAGCGCGACCGACACCGCAGCCCCGATCATGTTATCGTCTTCAACCAGTAATATCCGCATCGCATTAACTCCCTTTAATGGGCTTTTTGAGCTGCCCGGTGTTCGAAGATCAGGATGCAGGCGACAATAAATATCAGCAGCGCTGCCGACGCAGTGTAACGGCTTAAGGCCAGCCCGCCAGCATCAACCGGCTTGTCCAGAAAATCGCCTACGACCGCACCCAGCGGTCGGGTGAGGATGAAGGCCGCCCAGAACAGTACCGTGTGCGAGATTTTTGTCCGGTAATACGCTGCGACAACGAGCAGCAGCAGCGCACTAAACACCATTGCGCCGCCCCCGTAGCCCAGACCTGCCGTATCCGCTGTCCAATCGCCCAGCGCCGTGCCCAGTGTCTGGGAAAACATGATTGTCGTCCAATAAAATATTTCGGCCTTGGGAGAGCTGATAGTGTTAACCGATACCGAGCCGAGTGTCCGATACCAGATGGCCAGAGAGGCCATCAACAGCATAAACAACAGCGATGAACCGCCTGCATAGCCGATGCCCAGCGAACGATCTGCATAATCCGCCAGGGTTGTGCCGACGGTCGTCGTTGCGATGATGGTCGTCCAGTACATAAACGGGTGAAAGCCCTTGGCCTTGATCTGGGCCGCCACTGCGATAATGAAAATCGTGGAAAAAATTCCCGTGCCGACCAGATAGCCCAGATTCATCGACATGGAAACCGCATCGCCACCGGTTTCGCCCAGTGTGGTGGCAAAGACTTTGATGAGCCAGAAGAGAAAAGTCACTTCCGGTACTTTGCTCAACGCATTTTTGGTTGTGTCGTTCATGTTTATTCCTCAATTTTTTTGCGCGTGACAGTCATATAAATTACCAATCCAATGATGCAGGACAAAAAAACGGCATTCGTGAGGGCGGCACCCAAACCAATTCCGCCATTCATATTCGGCTGCATCAGGTAATCGCCCAACGATGCGCCCAGCGGACGGGTCAAAATATAGGCAATCCAGAATGCACCGATGGCATTCGCCTTGAAGCCGTAATAGCTTAGTGTGACGAACCCTATCATTCCGGCAAACATCACGGCAGAATTCGCATAGCCCAGCTTCAATCCTTCTGCCGCCAGATCACCGGCTGCCGTCCCCAGCGCAAAGGTGAACAGAATCGCTGCCCAGTAGAACAGTTCGCGCTTTTTCGTGAATATGGAATGGATAGAAAGCGTCTTTTCGCTGATGTACCACGCCGCAAAGGTTGCCGCGAGTGCCAGACTGAATACGATGGTGGTGGTTTCCAACGCAATACCAAAATTATCTACGAGATTGTCCGTTATCAATGTACCGACGGTGCTGATCAGCACCACCACGAGCCAATATAACCACGGCACATAGCTTTTACTGCGCAGTTGCATGAACAGGAAAACAGCCAGCAGGACGCTGGTCACGACAGAAGTCGCCGTCAGGCCGAACTGCAAATCAAAGTTCAGAAAATCGGCAGCGGTCTCGCCGACCGTGGTACACATGATTTTGATAATCCAGAAGTAGAGCGTGACTTCTGGAACTTTGTTCAGCATCTGTATGGCGCCTTCGCGCGCAGGGGTGTTCATTTGGATATTCTCCCGAAAATTTTCAGATGGATATTGTCCGATTGAGAAAAAGCCGGTGCAGTGATGCCGCACCGGCTTTAGCGTTGGTGTGCCGATCAATCGGCCTTGTCATGCTTGTCGTCACGATCCGTTTTGTCTTCGGCAGCAGAAATGACTTTGCCGCTCGCCGCATCGACCTTCACGTCCATGACCTGCCCGCCCTTGACCACTTCGACATCAAACACCCACTGTCCCTTGTGCTGCTCATACTCTGCACGGGCAGCCTTTCCGCCGATATATTGCTCGGCGCTTGTCACCGCTTGCGTCAAGCCGACCTTTGCCGATGCAATTGCAAGCGCATCGTTCTCCGGGGAAATCGCGGCATAGGCGGTTGCAATGGCAGCCACTGAAAAAGTGGCAAATGCCAGTAGATTATATTTTTGTTTCATGATGATCGCTCCTTCAAGTCGCGCGGATATTCGCGTGGTTGTGAAGATAGCAATCAATAATTAGCGCAGCGTTAGCGAGCGGTCGGATTTGAAAAGGATGCGGACTAGGTGAGCTAAGACGCTCACGGAGCCGCTATTGATGTGGCTTGAACTGCTGTTTTAAGGTTTATGGCAAGTGTTTGATTCCGGTGATGCTGGCTTGAGCGATAGCCTCTGCCAGCGCTTCGATGGCCTGTGTGCGCACAAAACTCTTGCGCCATGCCAGTGCAATGCGCCGCGACGGCACCGGTTTGGCGAACGGGATGACTTTCAGCAAGCGGCTGAGATAGCGCGCGCTGTTCGCCGAGGCGGGCAGCACCGTGACGCCCAGACCGGAAGCGACCATGTTGCGTATGGTTTCCAGTGAAGTGCCTTGTTGTATCTCCGCGCCTTTGCGGTTAAGTTCTGGGCATGCTTCGGCCACCTGATTGCTGAAACAATGACCTGAATCCAGCAGGAGTACCTTTTCTTCTGTCAATTCATGAGCCTTGATGCTGCGCCGGGCTGCCCACCGGTGTTCGTTGTTGACCACAATCTCAAACGCTTCGTCATACAAAGGACGGGTGAGGATACTTGCATCGCCGAACGGCAGCGCGATGATGATGACATCCAGCTTTCCGTTGCGCAGCAAGGTGTCCAGATTCGCTGTGATGTTTTCTTCCACTTCCAGCGTCATTTCGGGGGCGACTTTCTTCAGTGCGGGAATCAGGTCGGGCAACAGATAAGGGCCGATACTGTAAATCAGGCCGACGCGCAACGGTGCGGCGAACTGACTCTGCCCTTGCGCGGCAATTTCGCGGATGCGCTCGGCTTCCTCCAGCACGCGCTGCGCTTGTTCGACGATGGCGTTGCCGACCGGGGTGATGGTTATCTCGCTCTTGCCGCGCTCGAAGATCTTCAAGCCCAACTCATCTTCCAGCTTTTGTATCGCCAGAGACAATGCAGGCTGACTGATGAAAGCCTTTTCTGCGGCACGCCGGAAGTTGAGTTCCTGCGCGACGGCGACGATATAACGTAGTTCGTTGAGGGTCATGAATCGCTCCTGTTGATTTGTATTGTAAATCACACTGCTTTAAATAATCAATTAGATATATCAATCAGCCTTGCCTATAGTGCGGCTGTGGCAAACAAAACACGTTATTTATCTACTGAACAGGAGAACATCATGGGACGACCAGAAATTAAGACGATCGCCAATCTTGAAGCGGCATTTGCCGGGGAATCAATGGCGCATATCAAGTACCGCTATTTTGCCAAAATTGCGCGTGCGGCGGGCGACGAAGAAACCGCGCAGGTATTCGAGGAAACAGCCAATCAGGAAGTGCAACACGCGCTGGGGCATCTCGATTTGCTTTATCCCAAAGTCGGAATGACCACGCAACGCTGTTTGCAGATGGCAATCGAAGGCGAGACTTACGAATACACCGAGATGTACCCAGGCTTCCTCAAGACCGCTCAGCAGGAAGGCGATGCAGCGGCAGCATCAGAGATAACGCAACAGATCGAAGAATCAATGGAGCATGCCGAGCTGTTCAAGGCGACGCTGGAAAAGGCAGCCAAACGGTTTGCGGCATTGGCAAAGGTGGAAGAGCGCCATGCCAATCAGTACCGTGCGGTATTGGCAAAAATTTCCGCTTAATGTAAATCAGGAGAACGACATGAAAGTTTGGCAATGTGTGGTGTGCGGTTTTATTTACAACGAAGCATCCGGCCTGCCGGAAGAAGGCATCAAACCCGGCACGGCCTGGACGGACATCCCGGATAATTGGGCTTGTCCTGACTGCGGCGTTGCAAAAGCCGATTTTGAGATGGTCGAAATTTAGTCTGCGGGAAGAAAGGGGGTATGTATGAAACCTGTCATTGTGCTGGGCAGCGGTCTGGCGGGATACACGCTGGTGCGAGAGTTGCGTAAACTGAATCGCGATATACCCGTCACGCTGGTGTCGCGCGACAGCGGTGATTATTACTCCAAACCAATGTTATCGAATGCTTTTGCTCAAAACAAGGATGCGACAAGTCTGGTGTTGACGCCTGCATCGGAGATGGCCAAACAACTTGGCATCACCTTGCTGGCGCACACTGACGTGCGTGCCATCCATCGTCACGAAAAAAGGTTGGACACGTGCTCAGGGGCGCTTGAGTATGACCGATTGATACTGGCATTAGGTGCGGACCCGATACGCATTCCGCTGCAAGGGGATGCGACGGGTGCGGTGTTATCGGTGAACGACCTGACGGATTACGCGCAGTTGCGTGATGCGCTTGGAACGGCCAAATCCATCGCGATCATGGGTGGCGGTTTGATTGGCTGCGAATTCGCCAATGATCTCGCTGTCGCCGGATACGCCGTCACGGTGATTGACCCCGGCCCCTATCCGCTTGCCAGCCTGATGCCGGAACAAGCGGGTAAACAATTGCTGGAACCCTTGACCAAACTGGGCGTGACCTGGCGCTTTGGCACGGCGGTACAGCGTATAGATAAGGCAACCTCCGGTTACGCGCTCACGCTTGCCGGTGGCACGGTGGTTCATGCCGATCTCGTGTTATCCGCAATCGGTCTGCGTCCGCGTATCCAGTTGGCGCGTGATGCGGGGATCAATGTGAATCGCGGCATCGTGGTGAACGAACGACTGTGCACGGATGACGACTCGATCTTCGCGCTGGGCGATTGTGCCGAGATTGAAGGCCGCGTACTGCCATTCGTCTTGCCCGTCATGCATGCCGGGAGAGCGTTGGCGAGCATCCTGAATGCTGAAGAGACGCGCGTGAATTTCCCCGCCATGCCCGTGGTCGTGAAAACGCCGGTTCATCCCGTCGCGGTGTTGCCGGTGGCGCGCGATGCGGCGGGCGCATGGCAGGTCATGGCTTCTGGTCAGGGCGTGAAGATGGGATTCTTCGACGAGCAGAACAAAATGACCGGATTTGTGCTGACGGGAGAATATGTCGGTGAGCGCAGCCAGATGACAAAAATGCTTCGGTAAATCAAGACACCACCGTTGTGGAAGGTCAGCGGCTGGCGTCTGAATCAGGCAACGATACAGTACCCGTTTACTTTTGAATCGTTTCAACAAACCGGTAGGTCGCATGGCAAGCGACGCAGTTATTCATCGCATCACTCAATTTGGCGACGGTACGATTGCTGTCCTTGAACTGCTCTGCATCGGCGGCAATTTCGTCAAATTTCTTGCGTGTTCCAAAGCCGAGCGCTTTCATCTCAGCAGGGATCTTTCTGAATAACGAACCTGGTGTATCGGCTTCTGCCGCCATTCCGGATGCTTTTGCTGATTTAATGACGGTATCGAAATCCTTCTCGGATGCCGCTGCCAATATGGCTTGTGAGTTTTGCAACCAGTTACGCATCTCAAGCAACAACGCATTGCGTTCGTCCTTACTCAACATGAGAGCCTGACGACCATCATCGGATGGTTGCACTTCGCCTACGGTAAATTTGTAACCTAACAGCGCAACGATAATGGATAAAACAACAACCAGACTCCAGCTTAATTTACAATTTTTCATGATATTTTCTTTCAAATAGATGTTCGTAACAATATAGCTTATTTTGATTTTCCGTAGAAATGCTCCGTGAATGCAGGACGGAAGGCCTGATGGCAGGCAAGGCAGCTGGTCTGTAGTTTTTGGAAGGCTGCGATCACGCTTTGCCCGTTTTTCACCTGGGCAGCTTCCGCCACCTCATGTGCAGCCTCATGCGTTTGTCCGTCAAATGCCTTGAATTTGGCCATATTGGAGCCCATAAATGCCACAATGCGCTGCTTTTCTTCCGCCGGTGGTTGTGCGTGCTCAGCAATTTTATGAGCAGTTTCGTCTACCAACTCCCAGTTTTCCCGGGCAATTGCACTGGTAATTGTTTGCATTTGAGTACCCAGTTTTTTCATTGTGCCCTGAAACTCAAGCGGTTCGCTCGCTAATGCCTGTGAAGCCGCAATGGCTAGGCTAATGACAGATGCTGTCACGATCAATAGTTTTTTCATGTTGAATCCTTTGGTTAACGTAGGTTGTAGGTTTGATTGCTATTGGTTATCTTACGATTGAAAAACTGTAACGTAATTATGTCGGGATTTTCAGGTTATAGTCGAGCATGCTTTCGCCATATCCTCCAAACAACATTGCGGATACATTTTTCTGAGCGTCATAAAACAAGCTGAACTAGCCAAGGCGGGGGCGCAAGACTTGCCCCCGTTGTACTACGCTATTGCGGAAATGCTACTCGCACTTTGGGAGCCTGGAGCGGATGCCCCATAAGACCTTGCCAACTCCATAATACGAAGCATTACACCACCATCGCTGTTCTGTGCGCCACTTGCAGAAGATGTGCTTGCATTCGATGTTTGATAGGCAATGGCTTCTTGCGCACTGACTTGCCCATCTTGATTGCTGTCTGCTGCATCAAAACTTTTGGGACTACCCGGTGTTTGTTGAGTTGAACCCCCATTGCCGCTCATACGCATGTTTTGCAATTGGCTGACGAGTTGGTCAGTGACTTGTTTAACGCTGTCCGTCATTTCCTGCTTGGTAACTTTGCCGTTTCCATCAACATCCATCGCCTTGAATGCATCGTCTATTTTGGACGAACTGTTTGAAGAACCCGTCGACGAGGCTTTATTAAAGGCATTCTGAAAATCACTCTTCTCAAGGTAACCTTGGCCTTTCGTATCCAGTTTAGAAAATAGCTTGTCGGTCATTTTCGACGGATCTGGGCGCTGCATCCCGCTCATGCCACTCATCGTCGTCGAAGAACACCCCCCTGAAGCACAAATTGCACTGCTCATAACAATACTCCTTATAAAGTTGCTGTATCCCGCCGCCGAGATACGTTATCAACCAAAGCAGGCATGGCGGCATACCTGTTTGCTTTTACGCCTCCATAGGCTTTTGCTGAATAATGGGCATAGTGAAGATCTGCTCGCTCAATACAGCATCTGATTGATTTCAACGATGTCTTGCTCAGCCAATGATCCGGCAGATGCCTTCAGCCGTAACTGACTTAACAGATAACTGTATTCCGCCTGATACAAATCACGGCGTGTCGAAAAAAGCTGTTGTTGCGCATTGAGTACGTCCAAATTGGTGCGCACACCAACTTGCTGCCCCAATTTACTCGCCTCCAGAACCTTCTGGCTGGATATAAGCGCCTGCTGCAGCGCCTTTACTTGCGCAACACCGTTGAGTACTCCCAGATAGGCTTGACGTGTTTGCGTTGCAACGCTACGGCGGGTGTTTTCCAATTCGTCTTCGGAGCGATTGCGGTTAGCTTGTGCTTCGCGCCATTTCGAACTGATCGCACCACCTTGAAACAGTGGTAAGTTGAATTGCACGCCGATGCTCTTGTTCGTACTGTCACTTCCCACACCGAAACTGCCACCATTGGCGTGGTTCGTAGAGTAATTGGCGACCAGATCCAATGTAGGCAAATGTCCACCCAAATTACGGGTGACTTCCTTCGCTGCCAACTCGGCTGCCGATTTTGCGATGGCAAGTTGAGGATTATTCACTTGCGCAACATCTACCCACGTCTCCATATCAGCGGGTTGTGGTGCTTTCAGTTTGAGTTCCTTGCCGAGTGGTTTGAGACGTTGCGGCATGACATTGACAAGTTGTCGCAAAGTTTGGCGTTTGATCTCCAGATTGTTTTGCGCAGCAATTTCCTGGGCGCTGGTCAGATCAAAGCGTGCTTGCGCTTCATGGGTGTCGGTAATGGTCGCAGTACCCACTTTGAAATTAAGTTTGGCTTGCTCGAGTTGCTCGGTGATTGCTGTCTTTTGAGCATCGGCCAGTTGCACAGCATCCTGCGCGACCAATACATCAAAATAGGCTTGTGCGACGCGCAAAATCAAGTCATGTTCGGCAATCTTGAATTGTGCCTCGGTTTGTGCGACCTGCAATTCGGCCTCGCTGTAGGCCAACCAGTTTTGCTGGCGAAATAAGGGCTGAACCAATGTCACGCCATAACCGTTGCTGTTATAGCGATGATTCCCACTTGGGAAGAGCGTTGCTCCGCGATACTGCGTCGTCTGATCGTTGAGTGTGCTGTTTGCATTAAGACTGATGACGGGCATCAGCAGTGCGCGTCCTTGTGGCAGTTTTTCCTGACCTGCCTGTTGTGCGGCACGCGCACCGGCAAAGACCGGATCACCGGACTGCGCTGCGAAGTAGACTTCCAGAAGGTCAGCTGCGTTTGCCTGATGAAACCCGGCTGCCGCAACAAAAATAGCAACAGATGCTCTCATATCAACGTCCTGTCTCATCAAATCGTAATGTAAGGCTCATCAATTGGCCGGTTTTCCGTAGAAATGTGCCACAAAAGGTGCGCGAAAAATTTGGTGGCAGTTAAGGCAGGTAGTTTGCAGTTTCTGGAAAGCAAGCGTGACCTTCTGCCCATCTTTTTCGTGTGCAGCATGCTCCAGTTCAACGGCGGCTTCGTGGGTTTTTCCGTCAAGCGTCTTAAATTTCGGCATATCGGATCCCATAAACGCCATGATCCGCATCTTTTCTGCAAAAGGTGGCTGCGGATGTTCTGCAATCATCGGTGCCGCTTTAACAATCAGCATCCAGTCTTCGCGGGAAATCCCATCGGTGACGATTTGCATGTTTTTGCCCAGATCTTTCATCACTTGTTGCAAGGCAAGCGGCTCTGCGGCGTGAGCTGTGAGCGTGGTAAACAACAGGGCGGAGGTCAATAGTGTGATCATTTTTTTCATTGCAATGTCTTTACATAGATTGGGGTAAAAGTTAAAGATCATCGTTACGTTTCTTGATGCCGTGCAGATAAATCGGAAAGGTTTTTTGGGCTTCATCCAGCAAGGTGCGCTTGCCACCAAAGATCGAAACCTGCATGAAAAGTCCCTGGATCATGCCGATGTAGAGTACAGCGGCATCTTTGCTATCAATCTCCTGAGATACCTGCGAGTGTTCTTTTGCTTCTTCGAGCAGGCCGGCAACTTTTCCTTCATAACCCGAGATGATTTCCTGAATCAGGTCGCGAAGTTTGCTGTTCCTTTTATGCAGCATCTCAGAGAACAGCAGGCGAGGAATAGAAGGATGCTTGCCGATAAAAGTGATGTGGGCAAAGAACATCCGTTCGATCGCATCAATCGGATCTGTCGCTTCCGACGCAGCCTTTTCCACTACTGTCATCAGTTTCCCGCGTATCCAGTGCATCACGGCCAGCCAGATGTCATCTTTGGTCGGGAAGTGCCTGAAAATTGCCCCCTGAGTCACTTTCATCGCATCAGCCATATCCTGTGTGGTGACGCTGTCTATGCCTTTTTCTGCGGCCAGATGTATGGCGACGCGCACAATCTCGCTTTGTCGCTCTTCGGTCGGCATACGGCGTTTGATGACTTCCTGATTCATAACATGTCTCCAATAAAATTACGGTTACGCATCGCGCCCTTCGCCAGCTTCCTCATAGGTGCGGCCATCGCGAATATGGTAAATACGCCTGAAGGTAGGGATGATTTTTTCATCATGAGTGACGACGATGATGGAAGTCTGATATTGCTGCGCCATCTGATTCAGAATGCGTACCACCGTCAACGCCCGCTCGCTGTCCAGTGGTGCGGTCGGTTCGTCGGCGAGAATGATGGGCGGGTGATTAGCCAGCGCGCGCGCAATCGACACGCGCTGCTGTTCCCCGCCCGATAATTCCGAGACTTGTGCTCTGGCACGATGGCCGACATCCAACGCATCCAGCAACTCCCGGGCGCGGATTCTCGCCTGCGTATTTGACACGCCAGCTAACATGGGTAGCAGGGCAATATTGTCCGTCACGTCCAGAAACGGGATTAGATAGGGCGCCTGAAAAACAAAACCGATACGATCACGCCGCAAGGTGCGCAGGTCATCTATTTTCCATACCCCTTCAAAAATAGTTTCACCACCTAGTTGCATTTTTCCTGAAGTCGGTTCGATCACCGCACCCAGGCATTTTAGCAACGTGCTTTTTCCGGAACCACTTGGTCCCACCAGTCCGACGACCTCGCCCGGCCAGATCGTCATGTCCACGCCTTTGAGCGCATCAACGGCGGTATCACCCTCACCATAACGTTTGGTCAGATTCTCAATATGAATTGCAGGAACTTTCATCACATCAGCCTCCAATCGCTGTGGCCGGATCAATCCGTAACGCCGCGCGGATGGCGAAGGTGCTGGCCAGCGAGCACATCAACATCACAAGGATGAAGCCACGAATTGCATCGCCGGGGATCAGCAACACATATTTCGGGAACAGCGGAGCCCACAACGTGGCCGCTGTTTTTCCGACCACAAAACCGATCAAGCCGAGGCCTAGCGCCTGTTGCAAGATCATGCTGCTGATCGTTCGATTGCCCGCCCCCACCAGTTTGAGTACCGCGATTTCCCGGATTTTATTCATGGTCATTGTGTAGATGATAAAAGCCACAATCGCGGCACTGACGATGGATAAAATCACCAGAAACATAAAAATCTGTTTGGCCGAGGTGGCAATCAGTTTGGCGACCAGAATTTCCTCCATCTGGTCTTGGGTATACGCCTGCAAATGCTTCCAGCGCCGTATCTGACGGGCAACTTCCTGATCATCATGCCCGACTCTGATGCGCACTAGCACCGCATTGACCATGTGACTGCTGGTCTGGTTTGCCAGAACCGCATCCAGCAATCCCTGCGCGCCAGGACGATTAAACGAAGGGTTTGCGGTGGTCCGTGCCCGCTCATTTAGCAACGCATCGTTGTCTTTGAGAAACTGCACTTCCTGAGCATCCTTGAGCGGGACGAATACCATTGGATCGCCACTCGATGAAACCATGCGTCGCGTCAAGCCGACTACCGTGTATGAATGGCGGCGAATCTGGATGCGCTCACCCAGCACCAGTCCCGTCTTGATGTCAGCCAGCGCTTCATAGTGTGTATGAGTAATCGGACGACCGGCCACCAGATAGGCGGGTTCGCCGGGTTTGCCTTGCTCTATACCGACCAGCATGACGCGCACATCTTTGCCGCCTTGCTGAATTTGCATGGTCAGGTACGCCACGTTTCCGGCTACCATAACCCCTTCCTGACCCAGCAGGTCACGCGCCACATCATCGTGAATGCTGGAGGGTTCTGCATAAGGCCCCAGCGTGTCTTGCTGAACCACCCAAAGGTCGGCGCCGGCGTTATCTATCATGGCACGGGCATCATCCACCATGCCGCGATAGACGCCCGCCATGGTCAGCGTGACGCCGATCAGTAAACCCAGTCCTACGCCAGTGAAAACAAATTTCCCCCAGCTATGCAATATGTCGCGGCTTGCGAGATTGATCACGCTCAGTTCCTCACAATTTCCGCAACAACCTTCAGCTTCAAATCTGCTTTTATCTCCTGCTGGCTATAGACAATCACTTCTTCGTTATCACTGAGTCCTTCCAGTATTTGCGTGCGTCCCTCCAGCGTCGAAATGCCGGTTTTGACAGGCTTGAACTTGGCACGGTCATCTTGCAGCACCCAGACACCGTCTTGCTGATTGATACGTTTGACCGCAGCTGTGGGGATAGAGCGCGTTTTTTCCAGAACAGGCAATTTGATGGTAACTTCAGCGTATTCGCCGATGCTGGCATGGATCCCTGGCGCAGCCACATTCACGATGCGTTCCTCGGTGACCGCATCGCTGATTAAATCGACCCGCTCCACCACGCCCGCGAGACTTTTTTGAGGATCTGAACGCAGCACGATAGCCGCCTTTTGTCCTGCCCTGATCATTCCTGCCTGTTTTTGATCAATCCGGGTCTTGATCCAGATATCGCTTGGTACGATCACCTGAATTGCCGCTTGTCCCGGTACAACAATGGCACCGGATTCGACCAATCTTGCCGTGACAATCCCGCTCACGGGACTAATCAGACGGGTTTGCTCATGCAGTTTATTGATGCCTGCCGCATCGGATTGCGCCTTAGACTGATCGCGTTTAGCTACGGCTAATGAGGCCGTCGCAGCATCAAGAGTCGCTAACGCGGCTGTTTTTTCGTTCAGTTTAGCATCCAATAATTCCTGGCTGACAAAGCCTTGCGCTTGCAATTCGCTGTACCTTCTATGCGAGGCAGAAATTGTCTTAACCTGACTTTGCGCCTGCACCAGCTGAGCTTCTGCCACCTTGATCGAATTGGCGGCGCGTTCTGCCATCAAGCGACTGCTGACCAGCTTGTCATTAAGATCAATCGGATCCAGCTCTGCCACGATCTGACCTGCTTTTACCTGATCACCCTGATCAACCAGGAGTTTGCTGATTCTGCCCGTCATCACGGGAGAAACAGCGTAACTGTGTCTGGCCTCTACAAGACCGACGCCAAACACCTCAGAACTGAGTGTTCCTGTCTGAATTTTTTCCATGGTGACTTTGACGGGTGCCAATGGACCTTGAGTCATGATCACCCATGCAAATCCTGAAATCAACAGAACTGCCAGCAGCATAATTTTTAATCTAAGTTTAGACATAAACACACCAAAAATCGAAATAAGTAAGTAATTGGTTACTATTCTGCATGCATCTTATCAGTTATGTCAAGCTTGATTTGATAACTATTAACAGGTCGTGAATGGCCGAAGCTCGGTGCAGATAATGCCATTGTTTTTTCTGATGCACGCAGTCTTTAAGGGATAGTCAGCCGCGCATCCGTGCCGCCGCCATCGCGTGGCAACAATTCTATTGTCCAGCCGTTGATGTCCGCCAGTTGGCGCGCAATCGCGAGTCCCAGACCGCTACCACCGGTGGCGCTGCTGCGCGATGATTCAAGCCGATAAAAAGGCCGGAATACGTTTTCTACCTGTCCTAGGGGAATGCCGGGGCCACGGTCAAGCACCCGGATGACGGTAATTTTGTTTACACAATCGCATTCGATTTCCACCACCTTGTCCGCGCCGTAGCGCACCGCATTGCCAATCAAGTTGGCCAGTATGCGTCGCAAAGCCATCTGACCGACAGTCCGCATGCAGGGCATTTTCGGCTGCCACGTTATTTCTGCCCCCCCGTTTCTGGCATTGTCGGCCAACTCCTGCAATATTTGATTGAGGTCGTTTTCCTGAGCGGACTCCCTTTCCAGCCCTCGGCTGAACGCAAGAAACTCACCGATGAGGCGATTCATTTCCTCCAGATCATTTTTCAATCTGGCGATAATTTTCGGGTTAGCGTTTTCCGGCAACATCTCCACTGCCAGGCGCATGCGTGCCAGCGGGGTGCGCAGATCATGGGAAATTCCGGCCAGCAAAGTGGTGCGATTGGCGAGCAGATCCTGCACCTGCAGCGCCATCTGATTGAAGGCGCGCGCCAAACTGGCTAGCTCTTCCGGGCCGCTTTCCGACAACGTTTCCGGGACATTGCCCTGCCCGACGCGTTTTGCTGCCTCGGAAAGTCGTTCCAGTGGCCGGGTGATGCGTCGCGCCAGAATGATGGCCGTGATCAGCGTAAGCGCAACCGTTGCAGCCAATACCAGCAGCAGCGCCAGCGGCGGCTGCATGCCGAATTGATCGCGAGGGAAACCGATACGGATCAATTTCCCGCCGGTGTGGATTTCCGTCCAGAACCAGGTCTGTTCCCATTCCGTGGTCTTGATGCGGATATTTTCCCCGGTCCGCGCCTCAAGAGAATTTTCGAGTAGTGTCAAATAGGGCAAAGAACGCTCGTAACCCGGCAGTTCGGCGGTGTCATCGAATAGCCAGAGGTGATGTTTTTTGGCCAGTTCCAGACCAAAATCTGCACGCGTCTGCGGAGGCAATTCCACCCAGGTCTGAGCCGACAGCACCATGAGGGCGGCAAGATCATCAGCTGATCGTCTGGCCATCGGCAACATGATGAAGTATGCGGTAACCGCGAGCGTGATGAGCTGAAAGACGATCAGCGCGACCGCCACCGTGGTGGCTGTACTGCGAAACAGGGTGGTACGCTTGTGATCGAAAAACATTATCCGGCCTTGTTTCCGGGAACAAACAAGTAACCTTCTCCCCATACGGTGCGTACGTACACCGGCGTGGATGGATCGCCTTCAATCTTGCGCCGCAAACGCGTCACCCTGACATCGATGCTGCGGTCAAACGGCGTGCGCTCATAACCCTTGAGTTTGTCCATGAGGCTATCGCGGCTCAATACCTGATTGGGGTGCTCGACGAAAACCCGCAGCAGGTTAAATTCCCCTGCTGTCAGGATGACATCCGTCCCCTCGCGCGACAGGCTGCGCGAATGAAGATCAAGGCGGTAAGGGCCGAAACGAAAAATATCATGTGCCGGTTTTTCTGTTTGGGTGTCGCAGCCTTCCCTGCGCCGCAGCACGGCGCGGATGCGCGCCAGCAACTCGCGCGGGTTGAACGGTTTGGCGAGGTAGTCGTCCGCCCCGACCTCCAGACCGATAATGCGGTCAACATCCTCACCGCGCGCCGACAACATGATAATCGGCTGACAGCCCCTCATCCGTAATTTGCGCGCCAGCGTCAAGCCATCCTCCCCCGGCAGCATCAGATCGAGAATAATCAAATCCGCCGCCTGTTCCGCAAGGTATCGCTCCATGGCGGAACCGTCTGCAACGGCATCGACGCGGTAGCCCTGCTCGGAAAGATACTGCTGCAGCAATTCGCGCAGACCGGCATCGTCATCCACCACCAGAATATGTTTGTTGTTCATGTTTTTTACTATACAGGAGAGTGCTTCCCGCTGTAACGGGTGACAAGCCCCCGGTAACACATCGTAACAATTTGCAGCAATGCGGAAATCGTTACGCAACGCCTGCCCGTCATTATGGCCACATCAGTAACGCGACCTGATAGTGACAACACAACTTAAACCTACCCACAGGAGTCAATGATGAACACCAGAAACTTTTTTTACAACGCTGCACTTGTTTTCGGCCTTGCCGTTACTGGTCCGAGTTTTGCGGATGAGCCCGTCAATGCAGACCCGTCACGCATGACCCAGCAGGAGCGCGAAGCTTATCGCGCCGAAAAACAGGCCAGCATGACCCCGGAACAACGCGCTGAAAAACAGGAATCCCGAAGCCAGGGAAGCGGCGGCCAGGGACAAGGCAGCATGGCGCGCGATGGTTCCGGGTCGGGCGGACAATATGGGCGTAACGGCGGCGGTGGCGGGCATGGCAGGGGCGGACGCTGATCTGGGATAAGCCTATCCGCACAGCAGCAACCTAAGGAGATACTGACTTATTCGTCATCCCCGCGAAGGCGGGGACCCAGTGCCTTGATTTAACTGGGTCCCCGCTTGCGCGGGAACGACAAAACCGAATAAATCAGTGCTTCCCTAAGCACGGTTCTGTTTCTCCTCGCAATGATTTCATAGCGAGGAGAAACAATCCGGAATTTACCCGCCGGATACATGACCGCAGTTCGCATTGTAAATAGCCATGTGCGCTTAAAACACTTTTTGAATTGAAGATAACAGGATCTTTGCATATGAATGTTTTAACCCTTACCGCCCCGCTCATCCTCGGCCTGTCAATTGCCACGGCTGCGGCGCAGGAATTTGCGGTTCCGGACATGGAACGCCTGCGAAGCATGAGCTATGAGGAATACGACGCCTACCGCGAACAAATGCGCAATCGAATGGATGGATTCAGTCCTGAAGAGCGAGGCCAGATGCGCGAATCCGGCACCAGTGGCCGTGAGCAAATGGAAAAACGGGGTGCAGGCAGCAGCTATGGGCAAGGCTACTTCTCACGCAATGAACGTAATACCGTGCGCGGCGGATCCGGTGCCAACACAGGGAGTATGCAAAGCGGAAGCTACGGCAGAGGCGGCACCGGACGCCGCTGATGCAAGAAACAACGAATGCACGCTACGCGTACCAGCCGCACTGGACAATATTGCAAAAAGAGGAATCTGACATGTGCCAACTTAAACAAAGTAACGTCACCCTTTCAACCGCAGCCTGAATTAACGGGGCGCAAATTTTGCGCCCCGTTGATTGACTACATAAATTTATTTACCCGAGGACAACCTGACATGAAAAACACCCGCACTCTTATCATCAATTTGTTTGCCGCTTCCTCTCTGCTCTTTGTCGTATCTGGCGCACGGGCGGACGAGCCGCTCGCCTTGCAACAAGTCATGAAGGACTTGGGCAAAAATATGCAAGTCATCACTGACGGCATTTCCCGTGGGGACTGGGATCAGGTGGAAAAAACCGCCCCCCTGGTCGCCGACCACCCCCAGCCGCCATTCTCAGAAAAAATGCGCATCATGGGCTTCATGGGCACCAACATGGGAAAATTCAAGACCTATGACGGCGAAACTCACGAACAGGCGCTGGCGGTAGGCAAGGCGGCAAAGGCCAAAGACGGACAGGGTGTGATTCTTGCCTTCCAGAAACTCCAGACCAGCTGTTACAGTTGCCATAGCGAATTCCGCAAACCCTTCGTGGAACATTTCTATGGCAAGAAAGACGCTACCATTTGATTCTATTCAATTATTAGCATTACAGGAGCAACTCCATGAATACACATACACAACAACGCGGGCTCGTTATATGGGCGATTTCCCTGATTGCAATCGGTTTCGGTCTGCTGACCGTCAAGGAAGGCGGCACAGTCCTGTTTGGCGATGAGGCGGCGCGCGCCATGGCCGGCAACTATGTACCGTTCGTGCTCTGGTTTAATTTTGTTGCGGGCTTCGCCTATGTTATCGCCGGCATCGGTCTGTGGCTACAGCAACGCTGGTCAGCTTGGCTGGCCGCCGGCCTCGCCGCCTCGACAGCGCTCACCTTCGCAGCCTTCGGTGTACACGTCTACTCCGGCGATGTTTACGAACAGCGCACGGTAATCGCCATGAGTCTGCGCACGCTGGTATGGGTGACAATCGCGGCTACCGCCTGGCACCGGTTGATACGGCGTCAGACGTGATGTCATGCAAACCGCCTGTAGCGAAGTTCGAACGACATAACAAGGGGAACCGCGATGAACATACATTATTTGCAGCACGTACCGTTTGAAGGACTGGGAAGCATCAAGGACTGGATTAAACGGGAAGGGCATACCCTCAGTGGGACGTGTTTCTACCGGGGTGAGCCACTGCCGATGGTCGAAACCGTGGACATGCTGATAATCATGGGCGGGCCGATGAATATTTACGAAGAGGCCCGCTACCCGTGGCTCGCGGATGAAAAACACTTCATCAGACAGGCCATCACCGCCGGTCGGCGCGTGCTCGGCATCTGCCTCGGGGCGCAACTCATCGCCGATGTGCTTGGTGCAAAGGTGTATGCCAATAGCGACAAGGAAATCGGCTGGTTCCCGGTCGAAACGACCGGGGCCGCATCCGGCAGCAGGTTATTTGCCGCATTCCCCCGCCAACTCGATGCTTTCCACTGGCACGGAGACACTTTCGATATCCCGGTTGATGCAGTACACACCGTACGCAGCGCTGGCTGCGCGCACCAGGCTTTTGTTTACGACGAACGGGTCGTCGGGTTGCAGTTTCATCTGGAGACGACCCCGGCCAGCGCGTGGCAGATCATCGCCCATGGCGAAGACGAACTCGTCGAAGGCCGCTACATCCAAACGCCGCAGGTGATGTTTGCGGACGCGCGCCGTTTCGACACCATCAACCACGCCATGCATGAGTTGCTCGACTGGCTGGCGGGCACCCACGTTCGGACAGCGTCAGCAGGCGTGGGGGCGGCGTGAAACTCTCTTTTTCGGAGCCGCACGCGAAGTGACCAGTTCCTGTTATTTCTTCCTGCACATCGCCAGCGGTTTGCGGCATACGGGTTTCACGAGCCGTTGGCCATGAAGGCCTCGGTGACACCCGCGAATAATTCGCGCTGCCGCAGGTGCGTCCCGCATGAATTTTTCACTAACTTTCCTACTTTCATGATGTATCTGACGACAAGGCATGGGCTGATCGCGTGGGCGCTGGCGCTATTTTTACACATCGTGCCTGCACAGGCCGCCAGTGAAAACGCCTCTGGCATCGGGGATTGCAAGGCAGATGAGGTAGTCAGATTTCGCGGGGGAACAGCAAGGCTGGAGAACGACCTTTTTACCGGCACCGACCAGAACTACACGAGCGGTGTGGCATTCACCGCTGTTTCGCACGACATCACCGGCAAGCTTCGAACCGAATGCCTGCCCACACCAGTGCGACTGCATGCGGAACTCATCAAATTTCTGAACCCCGGTTTTTGGTACGATGAGGAAAACTCCGCGCATACGCAAAACGTGGTGGTGAAATTTGGCCAGTCCATGTTCACACCGAAAGATTTTACCAGGGCCGATCTGATCCAGAATGATCGGCCTTATGCGGGCTTACTGTACGTGGGCATGTCGTGGAATCGCCGGAAACATGGACCACAAAGCAACTCGGAAATACTCGATACGCGCGAGATAACCCTGGGTGTCATCGGCCCGTTGTCTCTCGCGGAACAGTCACAAAACCTGGTTCACGATGTGATCGGCGCCGCGAAATTTCTCGGCTGGCAACATCAGTTGAAGAATGAGCCTGCGCTGCAATTGGCCATGGATCGCAAATTCAAGGACTATCGCGGAACGGGCGCGATCATGCCGGGTTTTTCTGCCGATTCGATACGCTCACTGGGCCTGCGACTGGGTAACATTGAAACCTCTGCCACCCTGGGCATTGAGGGGCGTATCGGCTGGAATCTGCCGAACGATTTTGGCACCTATCCGATCAGACCCGGCGCAGAAAATCGTCCGCCATCCGCCTCCATTCACGGCGGCTCGGGAGATACAACGGTTGTCAGGCCGCAGCCGGGTATTCATCTGTTTGGGACGATGGAAACAAAACTCGTCGCGCATGATTTTTCACTCGACGGCAACCTCTTTCAATCAAGCCACAGCGTCACTCGCCGACCCTGGGTTGCACAGGCTGCCATCGGGGTCAGCGCTCACGGCATGGTGGCCGGGCACGGCGCCAAGTTAGCCGTGATGCGCGTTTACCGTTCGCGGGAATTCAAGGAGCAGGGACCAAGCCAGACTTATGGCTCCATCGCGCTGAGCATTGAGTTCTAAAAATACACAGCACATTCCTGCCTTACCCCCGTTTAAAACACCTTCACAATTCGGAGACAACCATGCAATACCTGCAAGAAACCTGGATCGCCATAAAACTCGGCGGGATGATCATCCTGCCATTATCGTTGCTGGCGGTTATCGCTCTGTCCATTATGCTTGAGAAGGCATTTATCTACTGGCGTTATGCCCGCCTGCCGCTTAACTTGCTCAAGCTCGTCGAAACTTACGGCTTCGCCTGGGAAGAGCTGGACAAAAGACTCTACGGCCTGGATGAACGCCATTACTTCAGGCGGTTTTTCGAGGTGGTGATCGCCAACCGCCACCATCCCGCCTGGTGGACCGAATCCCGTGCAGCGGACGAAGCCCAGTTGATCGAAACATCCCTTGCAAGCAGGCTTTGGGTGCTGGAGACCATCGTCACCGCCGCGCCCTTGCTCGGGCTGATGGGAACTATAGGCGGAATGATGGATGCCTTCAAGATCATCGGCGGCAGTGGCATTGTGAATCCCACGGGGGTGACGGGCGGCGTGGCCCAGGCGCTCATTGCAACGGCCATCGGCTTGTTGATTGCATTGATTTCCTTGTTCGGATTTAATTATTTCTCTCGCGTGCAATCGCAGACGATGGACGAAATGGAGCGCCTCGGCACCCGCCTGATCGATCACATTCGCCTGGACCAGGGTAACACCCATGAAACTGCGTAAACCCAGGACATATCGCAAGGGGCGCATCGAAATCATCCCGATGATCGACGTGATGTTCTTCCTGCTGGCGACCTTCATGCTGTCTTCATTAGCCATGCAGAACCTCGACTCGCTGCAGGTGAATCTGCCGCAGGGAAAAGCCGAAAAGCTCAAGACGGATACGCCAGTCACCTTGACGCTGACCGCCGATAGCAAAATCCTCGTCAACCGCACGCCGGTGACCCTGCAAACTCTCGCTGCCACACTCGGCCCACTGCTGAGTGATGCGCAGTCCAGCGTTATCGTGTCAGCGGATAATGCAGCACCACAGGGCATCGTAGTGCAGGCGATGTTGCAGGCAAGGGCTGCCGGCGCCAGAAATTTTCTGATCGCGGTAAAGCATGAATAATGCCGTAAACCTGCCCGTTTTCCCGATTAGAGAAATCCGGCTCTGGTGGCCCATGCCGCTGGCGGCAATCCTCTGGCTGCTGATCATTCTGGGTTTGGGTTATTTACCAAATCCTCCAGAAACCGGAACAACGACATCCTTGCCCATAGAAGCAAGCTTCGTGGAATTGCCTGACGCGTCGCCGGGGGAAAGCCCGGATGTGCAACCCAAACGATTGCCCGATAAAAACGAGTCTGCTGTCAAGCCTCGCCACGCTGCACCACCCCGCGCCCCTCTCACAGAGAGCCGACCTGCGGCGCCGGAGATTCCGGCAGTCGCTGAGTCAGCACCAGACATGGCGCCGCCAACGGACATGATGTCCTACATCAATGCGGCCAGAGCGCGCCAGCACGCCGCCGAGATGGCTGCCACGCGTGCAAATGAGGAAGCGACAGCTCGACAGCGTGGGCCGTCGGCTGACGAAATCAGGATGGCGAACATCATGCGCAATCTCCAACCGCAAGGCACGAACGGCGTATTTCAAATGATCAGTATGGATGCTCGTACTGCGAAATTTTCATTTCGCGGCTGGACCAAGGATTTTAATAATGTACGCCGCGAAGTGATCGAAGTCGATGCAGGTCCAAATGGTGATGTGGAGAGCGCAACCGTTCGCAGCATGATTGTGCTGATTCGAAAATATTACCAGGGATATTTCAATTGGGAATCGCAACGCCTAGCCCGCGTGGTCGTTCTGTCCGCTCGCCTGGAAGATAACGCGGGACTGGAAGACTTCCTGATTCGTGAATTTTTTGGGGCGAACGCGGTATCTTACGGTGGTGCATCACGAAACGAAACTCGATAGCGGCACGCCAAGAATCAAGAGCATGAATATACAGGCCTCATCAAGGGCAAGGATGAGCGTGGAGTTATACGCTACAGCTCGTAATTCTTCTCCATGAACAAGCGCAGACAGGCCCCGGTCACACGCTCATCGTAAAACTTGCCCCTGTTGCGGGCAATTTCCTGCAAGGCCGGGAAAATACCGAACCCCGGCCGGTAGGGGCGATGCGAGGCCATGGCCTCCACCACGTCCGCCACCGTGAGGATGCGCGCCTCCAACAGGATTTCCTCGCCTTTCAACCCGCGCGGGTAGCCCGAGCCATCCAGCTTCTCGTGATGCTGATAGACAATTTCCGCCACCGGCCAGGGAAAGTCGATGCCCTTGAGGATGTCGTAACCGGCCAGGGGGTGGGTCTTGATGATCTCGAATTCGGCCGCAGTCAGCTTGCTGGGGTTGGACAGGATTTCGGCGGGAACGTGAATCTTGCCGATGTCATGCACCACCCCTGCCATGCGCAAGCCCTCCACTTGCTGCTCCGGCAGCTCCATTTCCTTCGCGATTGCCGCCGCCAGAAGCGCCACCCGGCGCTGATGGCCGGCGGTGTAAGGATCGCGCATTTCCACCGTGGCGGCAATGGCCGTAACCGCATGGTCGAGGCTTAGTTCGAGCTTCTCCAGGATGCCCAAACGCTCGGCGCGGGCGCGCAGATTGCCGATGCCGAAGGAAAGATCGCCGGCCATCTCCATGAGCAGGGCCACCGTCTCGTCATCGAAGGCGCCGGCCTCCTTGCTGCCCACCCACAGGACGCCGAGAAGGGTGCCGTTCACCACGAGGGGAATCACCGCCGTCGAGGCCACTCCCAGGCGTGCCCCGGCCTCCGCGAAGACCGGGGCTTCCCGCGAGAGATCGTGCCTCACGTCGGGCAGGCTCTGCCTCAGGTACAGCCGGTCGATCTCTTCCGCCTTGCGCTGGCCGACTTCCAGCACCAGCCTGGTCTCCTCCACGCTGAAGCCGGCGCAGGCCACGGTCACGGCATTCGCCGCGCTCGCTCCGTACATCACGCAGGTGCCACGGTAGCCGCCCGCCTCGACCAGCACCTCGCACATCGTGTTGGCCAGCGCCAATTCATCCTCGCTGCGCACCAGAGCTTGGTTGCACAGGCTGATGGTGCGATACATACGGTTGAGGCGGACGAGACGATCCTGTGCCTGCCGCAACGCGGTGACATCCCAGAAGATACCGAGGATGCCGGTGGGCTCGCCCGTCTCGCCGCACGTCGGCGTCTTGACGGTATGCACCCAGCACTCCTGACCGTCCTTGAGATACACCTCCTCGATATCCTCAGGTTTGCACGTCGCCATCAGCCTGTGGTCGTCGGTGCGATATTTTTCGGCAAGTTCCTTCGGGTAGAAATCAAGATCGCTGCGCCCCTTAATCTCGGCGGCGGCAATGCCCAGATCGCGCGCATAGGCCGCGTTGCATGAGACATAAACGGAATCCTGGTTCTTGTAAAAGATCTTCTGCGGCAGTGTATCCAGCAGGAGCCGGGTTTCGGCCTCGCTACGGCGCAGCGCCGCCTCGGCCTGCCGTTGCTCGGTAATGTCGCTGAAGATGTGCAGGGCGTAGAGCAGCTTGCCCTGGTCGTCGCGCACCGCGTAACCCGTGGAGAGAAACCGCTTTTCCCCGACGCTCACCTCTTCCTCTTTACCGACGTGGCCGTTTGCTAGCGTATCCCGGCATCCGGGCAGGGGGCCGGGGCCGCGCGGAAAGACTTCGTAGTAGGGTTTGCCCAAGGCTTCCGCCTCGGCAACGCGGGCGGCGCGGCAATAGGCGCGGTTAGCCAGCAGCACGTGGTATTCATGGTCATGCAGGAATATCGGGGCGTCGATGGCGTCGAAAATATAGCGCCAGGTTTCGGGGTTCATGGCCATACCCTCCAGCTGGGCAGGGTTACCCCCCCCCCCCCCCGCATATTTGTCGATTTCATCTTGTTCGCCCCTCTCCTCACACTGATCCGGAATCGTACCAGTAAGTATCCCCCGGCAAAGCCGGGGGCTTTGGTTTTATTAGCACCTCAAAGGAGCAAAATCGTGAAGCGCCTACAGGCGCTGGTTCACACTCCTAACCTGAATATTGCATAAACAGGGCGAATAACAATGCAACTATTTGATATAAAAACCGATTCGTAAAAAATGCCTACATATACTCGCCCTGCTGCTGATTCTACCCCAGAACAACTTCGTTTTCCTGGAATGAAAGGATACACGGTTCGAGGCGAGTTTACGGGCGGCGAACTCTCTTCCGATCTGGGGGCAGCATACTGGGCGCGGTTGATCGTCGCATTGGCATGATTGATCGTTTCACTGTGGCGATTACCGATTTGCGTGATACTCGCTACACCACGCACAGCCTGCGCGATCTGCTGACACAGCGCATTTTTCAGATCGCCTGCGGGTACGAAGATGGGAATGATGCCAATACCTTACGCAACGATCCGATGTTCAAACTGGCAACGGAACGTGCGCCGCCGGATACCGACAATCTGCTGGCCTGTGGTGCGACTCACTCTCGTATGGAAAATGCGTTAAGACACTGCGATATCTACCGGATGGCCGAAGCGTTAGTTTTGCAGTTCATCGCAGGCTATCACAGCGCGCCTGTCAGTATCACGCTGGATCTTGATCACACTGCGGATACCACCCACGGGCAGCAGGAACTTTCCTTTTATAATCATCACTATGGTAGCTATTGTTGCCTGCCATTGCTGGTATTTGAGGCCAGCACGGACGCTTTGGTGACGGCGGTGCTACGTCCAGGTAAACGCCCAACGGGTGCTGAGAATGCCATGATCATGAAGCGCGTACTGCGCTTGTTGCGCCAACACTGGCCACAAACCCATATTCTGATGCGCGGCGATGGGCACTTCTCCCATCCTGAGTTAATGCAGCTGATCCTCGACGATGGCAATGCGGATTTTATCTTCGGCCTGACAGGCAACGCGGTGTTGTCGCGCAAGGCGGAGGGTTTGATGAGGAATGCGCGCGGGCATCTCGCCTTGCATCAGGCGATGCGCATCCAAAAACGCGGCCCTGCCGTTCAGGCAATGCGTTTGTTCGGCGAGTTCGAGTATGCAGCCAAGTCCTAGTCGAAAACGCATCGCGTGGTACTCAAGGCAGAGGTACTGGCAGGCAGCAATCGCACCCAATAAGGACAACGAACGTTTCGTCGTGACCACGCTACCTACGTAGTCCGACACCCAGCACGCTCTATCAACAAGACTATTACGGACGCGGACAGACGGAAAATTGGATCAAGCAAATCAAATGCGATCTGAAGTCCGACCGGACCTCAGCGTCAACCTTCGTTGCCAACTGCTGACGGCGGCAGCCTACGTGTTGCACCAGCAGTTGCGCCAACTGGGATTGCAAGGCACAACGCTGGCAAAGGCTCAACCCAAGACGGTCTTCCTCTCTCTGTTCAAAATTGCCGTACGGATCAAACAATACAAAGATCGGGTGCACCTCCACCTGCCGACGTCCTGCCCGGTCAAAACAATACTGGCACAGGTCTGTCAGCGACTGTGCTTGGCTGAAAGAAAACCCACCATGCGAGCCTCTCCATGACTTGGCACGTTTGGCACACGAGACCACGCCAGTGTGGGCTGGGGGGAACTTCGCCAGAAAATCAAAAAAATGGCACGACACTTTTTTAAATTGCACAGACGAAAATTTATGCAAAGTTCAGGCTAGGTATTCTCCAGTGCGCGATTTTATCGTTTTACCTGATTGATTGCGCACTTCCAATGAATTCCGCCACGCATAACGAATCAGTGCCAGCATCGATCTGAAGATTTATGAATAACCACTTCCAAGCGAACAGCAGTCATAGATTTCGATGTAATCTGTCTGGCAGCAATCAACTCACACCTGCCCATCAGCATTCCATAAAGCTGAAAGTCAATCCGTCATTAGGCTCACAACTATGACGCTGATCACAACCATACTTGATCCAATGATGCGTTGTCGCCAGCCTTCATGCTCTTTCAGCCAAACGATGCCTAGCAATACCGTCAATACAATGCCTGCATTAGTCAGTGTTACCGCATACGCAGCGGGTAGCGCGCGCATCGCATAGATAACAAGAGCATAAGCTGTACCAACACCTGCTGTTCCTATGATCAGCGCGTAAACCGGTGGTGTCGCTGCGGGTATCCAGCGACCTGTACGCCACTTTTGCTCTACCAACAGAAAAAGCCAACTGATCGCAAAATTTACGCAAACATAGCCCAGCGCGGTTCTGAGATCGGGAATATTTACCGCCGCCAGCTTGTCGCTCAAACTGTAAATCACCGTCATCACAGCGGCAAATAAAGCAAAAGGCCATGCGCGACTGAGCCGCGACACCCCGTCCTGCGCGCTGCTTGCTATCATCCATAAACCAGACAAAGCCAGCATGATTGCAAACCAGGACAGCAACGGAAAGCTGTGACCGAAGAACAACACTTCCACAATCGCAATCAACAACGGGGAACTGCGCACCATCGGATAGACCGCGCTAGCGGGTGCCAATGTGTAGGCGCGCCGCAGTGCTAAAAAATACAGACCATTGCTTGTACCACTAATGGCCGCACAGAGATAAAGTTCGGGTGTCTGTGCTGCGGCACGCAGGTAATCAGGCAAGCTGAATGGCGCGAATATCAGCACATACAGCCCCACAATCCACCATAGAAAATTAGCCTCACTGGGCGTCCGCCTGGTCAAAAGATTCCAGGACACGTGCAGTAAAACGGATGCTCCTACGGCCATCAACGGCGTCATGATAGCCCCGGAATCTCCAGTCTATCGCCATCGCGCGCCAGAGATAACCGTCCGGTCAGTGCTAAAGGATGATTCAACAACCAGACGTCAAGACTGTGACTGATATGCATCAGCACGATATTGCTATCTGGATAATCTGCACTCAACGCAAGCACTTCCGGCAGATCAAAGTGATTGCGTTTTCCCTCTACGCCTGGCGGATAAGTGCAATCAAGGCAGATCGTGTGAGGTTGCCACTGCGTCAAAAATTCTGCGGTGGCCGGCGGTATTTCACGACTATCCGTCAGGTACGCCAATCGAGCGCCATTGAGTTCGATACAGTAACCCAGTGTCGGCTTGGAATGCACCAGCGGCACTGGCGTAATCCGCACATCACCGACCTTAAATGTTTCAAATTTGGACAGATGTTTGAATTTCAGCGGGCCGGGATATTTGTATAGATCCGCGCATCCTTCAGCGTCGTGCGGCGCGAATACATCCAGTTCACCTACGCCCCAACGCCAATGGAATAAACCTTGCACATGGTCGGGATGAAAGTGCGTAATCAAAATGGCGGATAAGCTGCCAGACGGAAAGCGCTCACAGATGTCCATTACACCGGCGTCCAGCAGCAAACTTACCCCGCTCGCCTCAACCAGCGCGCAGTTTGGACGTCGTAAAGCGCTGACATCAATCCGGGCACGACTGCAAATCGGACAATCACACCCCCACAGTGGCACGCCACCCGCAGCCCCCGTACCCAGAAAAGTCAGCTGCATTGAGTTGCCCGTGTTTTGGAACGGATCAATTCGACGAACGCCGGGCCTGTTTCATCCAGTGGCGCGTCATTACGAAAACGCAGCAATCTCGGATGCTGCAAACTCTTGAACTCCTCCGCCCGCATCAGCCTAGCTTCAATCTCATTGACCGTTTCACGTCCGCGCGACTGCAACCTGCCACGTAATACATCAGCAGAAACCTCTATCAAAAGCGGAATTAGTTCTGGATAATTTTTTGATGCCTGTTGAAGATAAGCCCGCGAGCCATTCACAATCACGACCAGTCCTTTTGCCAGCCACTGATTTATTTCGCAGCCGATGCCATAACGCATTCCATGACTGTGCCAGTGCAAGGGGAACAATTTACGAGCCATTCTAGAATCAAATTCTGCTTCACTTAACGCCACATGATTTTCCCCGCCGGCATCGTGCGGACGGGTAATGTAACGATGCGCGAACACCACGTTAGCATTCTGTTCTAGTGCGTGCCGCGCATGCAGCATTAAGCTGTCCTTACCGCTGCCGGACGGGCCAATCACGTAAAGTAAAACCCCGCTCATCTCAGGCACCATGATCGAAAGCCAGCGTCATCACGGCAAGGCCTTCCGACCATACGCGCGCCGCTTGAGGCAATCCGCCCAGATTGCGCACCGCAATCAAATCGGCACGCTTGCCCACAGCGATGGTGCCACGGTCATTCAGACCGGCGGCACGTGCCGGATTTGCACTCACCAGCGCGACAGCTTGATGCAGTTGAATGCCGGCCAATACAGGTAACTGCATGATTGCAGGCAACAATGCGGCGGGGGAATAGTCACCGCACAGACAATCGGCCACCCCTTCGATAATGGCATCCAGCGCACGCATCGAGCCTGATTGTGACTTGCCTCGTAAAATATTAGGCGCACCGAACAGGGTTGCCAAGCCAGCAGCACGTGCCGCCTGAGCGGTCTCAAGGTTAATCGGAAACTCGGAAATTCTCACCCCTAAATCAGTCACAATGCTGATTTTTTCAGGGCGATCATCATCGTGACTTGCTAATGGAATACCTTTTTGACGCGCTACTTTTGCCAGTTCCTGCATGCGCGCAAAAGAGCCATCCCCTTGTGCCAACTTGTCTGCCAGCAACGCATCTATTTCAGCGGGTGATTTCTTATAGGTACGCGCAAGGTAGTTACGATAGGCATCTGTATCTTTAAATTGACCCTGCCCTGGCGTGTGATCCATAAAGGACATCAGGTGTATCTCGTTATTTTCCAGTAGCTCGTGCAGCACGGCAGGTGCAGTGGGATCGGTAATCTCATAACGCGCATGCACTCGGTTATCCACCAATGCGTGCTCCTGCCAAGCGTGCACCGCACGCGCTAGCGTCGCAGCGGTATTGTTATTACGCACGCCCAGTTCAGCATTAGCAAAGGACAGAGCATGATAAATAGTGGTAATACCCGCAGCCGTATTGCGTTTATCCGCCTGAGCGCAGGCAAAATCAAAGGGGAAATGCACGCCGGGACGGGGCTCCGCTTCCTTTTCCAGCGCATCGCAATGCAGGTCAATCATGCCCGGCATCAGGATATGCCCGGTCAAATCGATTTCCGTTGCGCCATTGTTGCCTGCCGGGTCGATTGCAACGATCACGCCGTTTTCAATCAGAATCGCTGCGCTGTTCAGGGTTTCATTTTCCAGCACCACCTGTGCGCCGGTAAGATAGAATTGATTTTTCATGCTAATCCTTGCTAAGTTCAGTTACAGCGATTGGGGGAGAAAGTTCCACGACCTCATCGGCTAGGCGTCTTACCAGGTCAGGGTGATGAAAGATGGCCAGCATGGCGATACCTGTTTCTTTAAGTGACTGAATATGCTCAACGACTCGCTCAGTTGTCGCGGGATCAAGACTGGCCGTAGGTTCATCCAGCAACAACAATCGAGGCTGTGCAATCAAGCCGCGCGCCAGATTCACACGCTGTTTCTCGCCACCCGAAAAGGTCGCCGGTGGGACATTCCATAAATGACTTGGTACCGCCAGTTGCGCTAATAATTTCTCAGCCCGACCGCGTGCCTCATGGCTGTCCACACCACGTGCAAACAACGGCTCAGCCACCACATCAATGGCTGATTTGCGCGGCAGACAATACAAAAACTGTGTTACGAAACCGATTTCCTGTTTACGCAATTCGAGTATCTGATGTTCGCCCGCTTTTGCCAGATCAATGACATTTCCGGCTTTGCTACGATACAGAATACGTCCGCTGCTTGGCAGGTAAGTGCGGTAAATCCCCTTCAAAACGGAAGACTTACCGGCACCTGTAGGTCCGATAAGAGCAGTTAAACGTCCCGGATAAACGCTCAAACTAACACCCGATGCAGACGGAATATCTTTGTTTCGTTCATGTAAATGAAACGTTTTTGCATAGTCTTCAATGGTTAAAATTGCTTGTGTCATAGTCATCTCACAGTGCGGAAGCTACCAGCCGCTGGGTATAAGCGTGCTGAGGATCTTCGAGAATTTGATCGGTCAGACCGGACTCGATTACACGGCCGTGTTTCATCACTAGCGTGCGTCCTGCCAGCAACCTGATCACGCCAAGATCATGGGTTACCACGATCATCGCGGTATCGAGTTCATTTTGAATCTCCAAAATCAGATCGAGAATAGCGGCTTGTACAGACAGATCAAGGCCCGTGGTAACTTCATCTAAGAACAGCAGCGGCGGCCTGGTGGCCAACGCCTTGGCAATTTGTACGCGCTGTTGCATCCCGCCCGAAAAGGTTTTTGGATTTTGATCCATACGCGCCAGTGATACTTCCGTGCGCGAGAGTAATTCACCTGCCCTGCGGCGAATCTCAGCGTAATGCTTTAGGTCACTCATCAACAGACGTTCCGCGATATTACCGCCTGCAGAAATCTGAAAATTCAGACCCAGATGCGGGTTCTGATAGACCATGCCAAAACGTTTGTTGCGCATACTGCGCTGCTGGGCCGCGTTAAGACTGAACAAATCGTGCTGTTCTGCACCATCGAAGAAAATTGCTTGTCCGGAAGTCGGCGCATCGTCGAAATACAGCATTTTGACCGTGCTTGATTTACCGCTGCCGGACTCGCCGATGATGCCCAGAATTTCGCCCCGATATAGATCAAAATTAATATCATGAGCGGCGACAACACTCCCGCAAAAAGGGCAGATATTGGTATCAAATTCAGGGCCGGTATGTTGCGTGCAGAGCGGACAGCCTTTGCCGTGGATACGCGACAGTCCGCGTACTTCGAGTATTTTGCGACTCATGCTGCACTCCCAGTTTGTTGCTGTTCTTCGCAATAGGCGGAATCGGAGCATTGATATGCCACCATTCCTTGATCATTGCTGAACTCATCCAGAAAACTCACAGTTGAACCGCAGCATCGGCAGGCATGACGCACACCCGTCGCATCACGGAAATCTTCCACACGGAAAGCGATATCGTCGAAAACCAGGGGTTCAGCCAGCGTGTAAGGCGGCACGGCATAAATCTTCTTTTCACGTCCAGCACCCAGTAAAACTAATGCTTTTGACTGATGTAACTTCGGCACATCCCAGCGCGGAATGGGCGAAGGATCAATCACATAATGCCCGTTGATCCGCGTTGGATAACGATGCGAGATGGTGATCTCGTCAAAATGCACGATGTCTTCGTAAAGTTTGACCAGCAAACGTGAATAGTCTGCCTCGGCATGCATGATTTTGCGCCGCGCTTCTGATGCTTCAACCACCACCAGCGCATCTGGATATGGCACTTGCAAAATCAATATCTGCGCTTCCGTCAGCGGCTTTTCCGGAATACGGTGACGCGACTGGAGCAAGCTCGCCTCCTCCGTCTTTTCGGTGACGTCAACGCCCGGACAAGTCAGCTGCACAAATTGGCGTAAATTCACGGCGTTGACCGAATCATCCGAGCCTTGATCGATCACCTTCAGCGTGTCTTGAACGCCGATCAACGACAGGGTAATTTGCAATCCGCCCGTGCCAAAACCCCGCCCCATCGGCATTTCGCGCGAGGCATAAGGTGTTTGATAACCGGGAATAGCAATGGCTTTGAGGATGCAGCGACGCACTTCTTTCTTGGCATACTCATCCAGAAAACCAAACGAGTAGCCTGCATCCTCTAGCGGCAGTTCATAATTTGAATTCATGCTGTCTCTCCTGACTTACGCACCTTGCCTTGCGTGGTACGCAAGCGATCCATATCCGACTGAAAGGTGACGTAATGCGGCATTTTGTAATGAGAGGCGAAGCCCATTGAATCAACCCCATCCACATGCAACAAGACAAATTCAGGATCTTCTGAAGGGTTATCAGGACCGTCACGCATGCCTTTTTGCAAGGCGCGATCAAGGATCGCCATACTAATTGCCTTAACTTCATTGTGACCAAAACACGCACCGTAACCCAAGGTAAAGACTGGCATGTCTCCGGCGTTGCCGCTTTCATACATTGCCACCACTTCGCATTCAGTCATCAACACTTCACCGGCTTCCATCAATTCGCCGGTTACCGGATGCGGCAACATGACCGGCAGATAACCCACGCGCAGCTCGGCCACGGTAGGATGAACGTCGCCATAACCACGCATATTTGAATACGCCATCGCCAGCAAAGAGCCTGTTTCGGCGCGCGCCATCGTCGCGAGTGCTGCCGAGCGAGGCACCGGAAAAACCAGCGAATCTCTCGTAATATCAAAGGCTTGCTCGCGTATCGCTCCCACAGGCGGCAGCAAACCTTCGGCTCTCAGCGCATCAAGCACCTTTGGGAAGCTATCCGGCAAATCAGCCTCTGGCGTATTGCTGAGGAAATTTTTAGCAACTAGGCGAAATGCAGCAGGATCTTCATTTGCCAGATCGAGGCGCAACAGACGCAGGGCATAATCGAAGGTCGCACCCAGCATTTGACCGCCCGGAATATCCTTGAAGGCCGATGAGATGCGGCGAATGCACCGCATCTTCGAGGTGTCTTGCAGCGGCGTTTCCAGCAATCTGGGCTTGGTTGAACGATAGGCGCGCAAGGCAAAAGCCGCTTCCAGCGTATCGCCATGAAATTGCTTGAGCGCGAGTGCGGCCAGTTTCGGATGATACAATCCTCCTTCGGAGACGACCCTCGACGTCAATAAACGCAACTGATCTTCGATGACGGACAACTTGATCGGCTCATCAACTGCATTCATGCAACGCATATAGTCGGTCGCGGCGGCAGCGCCATCGATAGCAGCTTTGCCGCCTTTGATTGCAACGTAACTCATGCTGCGTCTCCCATTTTGATCTGCGTGGTTCGCGGTATCGCCACAAAATGATGCTCATCACACAGCAGTAAATCAACGCCAAGCGGAAAGACCGAAACCCATTCCTGACGCGCTGTAATCCACGCGGGATGCAGCCCGTCTACACTGATGGAAGTGGTAGTTTCGATACCGGGACCACTCAACTGCAAGCGCAGATTGCCACTCGAATCTGGGTGCAGTGCGCCCACGCGTAATAAAATTGTCGCACCCGTTTCAGGTGTTTCCAGTGTGCCTATGCACGGGTTTAAATCAGCTAATTGAGTGCCATCCAGCAGAATGAATGCCGCCTTTTCCGAAATACAGGGACGCGTTTCCAACTTGGCCCACAGTGCTGAATTCAAACATTGTTGAGGATCAGCCAGCGTGGTTTCACCATCAATCAGTGCAATCAAAATGGCAAGGCAGGCGGTTGTTTCGCTATCGGCACAGGCAACAATACGTCCCGGATAGCTAAAGCCATCAAGCAAGCCACGAAATACCTGCTGTTGCAGCATGGGTTGCCAGATAGCGGGCGAACAGTTAATCATTTCATTCAGCATCTTCGTCATCCTCTTGTTCCAGTAGCGAAAAATCGACACGAGTGGCAGCTAACATTTGACGGCGCTCGCTCATGTTCTGGATACGCATCTGATTTCCCCGCTCAACTAGGCTTGCCGCCTGCTCATAGCCCGGCAACTTCCCCGCCAGCACGGCGTCAAGAATGGCAATTGAGCGCGCTAACTGCGCCCTGTCATCAACCAGCACGGTGCCACCTTGAACCTCACGACCATCGGCTATTTTCAGAATCACCTCGGCGCGTGCAACCGGGATTTCACCTAGGTAAAACGGTTCATGAAACGCACCGTCCGTTAAGCTCAACAGCCCTAGTCCAGTTTGTGGCAAGACAACATCGCGCACTTCAATGTCACGGCTAAGGGTTGCAGCGACCTGTTTGATTTCAGCCGCGTTTAATTGGCAGAGCGCACTTGGCCAATCATTTCTTGAAATATTCATTAGTTAAGTTTTCCTCTCAGCCAGGTAGACAGATAATCGATCGTTAAAATCGTGACCAGAATCACCACAATCAGCGCGGCTGACTGGTCGTAATTGAACATGCGCAAGGTGTCATGCAGCGCAAGACCAATACCACCCGCACCCACCAGGCCCAACACAGCGGCCATACGCACATTGCGGTCGAAGATATAAAGCATGTAACCCAGTGCTTCGCGTTGAATCGACGGCCAACCGGCATACATCACCAGTTGCACACGCGATGCACCGCTCGCCGTGACGGCTTCATAAATCCCGTTATCTACGCGTTCCAGACTTTCCGCAAAAAACTTACCGAGGAATCCGGCGGTATGTACGCCCAACGCCAATGCGCCCGGCAATGGTCCCAAGCCTAGTGCGGCGACAAAAATCAAGGCCAGTAACAAATCCGGCATGGCACGCATAAAGTTGAGCAATTCACGAGCGATGCGATAGGTCACGGCATTGGGTGACAGGTTTCGAGCAGCAAACGGCGCTAGCAGCACCGCCACTACAATCGCCAGCGTACTTCCCCACAACGCCGTTGCCAGCGTCTGCCCTAACAGTTCTACATATCTAGATAAGTCATCAAAATTAGGACGACTGTAGCGGCTGAAATACTCAAGAATGTCCTGTACGCCATACAGCAGCGTCTCAAATGACAACTCAAGATCGACAATAATTAGCCAAATCAGCGCCAGCCAACCCGACAACCAGACGGAAGTAGGATTGAACGGCTTTTTAGGTAAGGCAGGACGTTGAATTATTTCCTCAGCCATTTAAATCATCCTCATGCGAAAGTGATCGGATGCGCGATCCAGCAACGTCACCACGATGTAAATAGACAGCGCAATCGGCAGCAGCCTGTTGTAATCAAACATCCGCATGGCCATCACCAGGTCATAACCGATACCGCCCGCGCCCACTAAACCCAGAATCGCCGCAGCCCGCAGGTTGTGATCCAGCACGTACATCACTGTGCCGACAAAGTCCGGAAACGCCTGCGGAAAATGAGCGAAAGTACGCAGTTGCAACCAACTTGCCCCCTGTGCCACCACCCCTTCCACCTGTCGCTGATCGACCACCTCAATGCTCTCGGCAAAAAACTTGCCCATGAAGCCGACCGTCACGAATGACAGTGCCATGATTCCCGGCAAAGGACCTAAGCCCACCGCAGAGACAAACACCAATGCCCAGACCAGTTCAGGCAGCGCGCGCATCAAGGACAGTAAATTGCGTGTCGCATGAAAAACAGCAGGATGCGGACTGGTGTTTTTAGCCGCCAGAACACCCAATGGCAGACTAATGACCAGCGCAATACTGGTCGCCAGAAACGTCATTTCGATGGTCTGCAGGATATTTTTAGCCAGTATCGGCAAGTACTCCCAATCCGGCAGAACCAGCAGATTTCCCGCGAAAGCCAGCATGCGAGGAATGGCGGTGACAATCCGCCCAAAATCAAGTTCGACTGCCGACGCGCTGATCGCCAAAAGCAGGATGCAGGCGAGTAATGACAGTGTCGGCACCAGGCCCGGTCGCCCGTTAGGCGTAGGCCAGCATAGTTTCGAGTTGCTCATCGACCAGATCTCCGTTGCGACTGTATATTTTCCCAAGTGTTATGCGATCCAGCCCGCCGGTCGGGCCATCGTAGACAACCAGCCCTTCATTGAGCCCGATGATGCGATCAGCGAAACGCCTGGCCAGTTCGACCTGATGCAGATTGACCACCACGGTAATGCCGTCGCGCGTACAAATTTCGCGCAGCAGCCCCATAATTTCTTCACTGGCAACCGGATCCAGACTGGCAACCGGCTCATCGGCCAGAATCACACGCGGTTGTTGCGCCAATGCACGGGCAATCCCGACACGCTGCTGTTGTCCGCCTGATAATTTATCGGCGCGATTCCAGGCCTTGTCAGTCAATCCCACCCGAATCAGCGCATCGTGCGCAAGATCCAGATCGGTGCGACGAAACAAATACAGCAGACTTCCCAGCCACGAGCGATGCGACAAGCGCCCGGTAAGCACATTGGTCATGACCGATAACCGGTCCACCAGATTAAAATGCTGAAACACCATGCCAACCTGTGAGCGAACTTGACGAAGATTGTGTGGCGTGACGATGTGTTCGCCAATCTGAATCGTGCCTGCGGTCTGCGTTTCCAAGCCATTGATGGTACGCAATAAAGTCGATTTTCCGGCGCCCGATGGGCCGAGAATAACCGTGAAAGAACCCGCTGCAATTTCTGCGCTGACGCCCTTGAGTGCCTCAAAACCATTTGCATAACGCTTGACTATGTCTTTGATAATAATTTTAGCCATACGACCTCCAAATTAATTCGCGGCCGGCAAGATGCTTACCGGCCGCGACACTGCAATTACTTCAGTTGTTCTTTCTTGAGGCCCAGTTCTTTAACCATATCGCGTATGGCTTGATAGTCTTTTGGACCAGCGGGAACGTAATGGCTGATCTTGCCATATCCAGTTACCTGGATATCTTTGTGAGCGTTCAGAATGGAATCACGAATCTGTGCCTTAAGGTTTTCCGGCAAGTCGCTGCGATAAACCAAAGGAGAACCTGGCAATGGGGTAGATTCGGCGATGATGCAATTGCTTTCCTTGGTGATCAAACCCTTTGCAAGCATTTTTCCGTAGGTGATGTCGTTATCAGCGGCGGCATCAACGGTCTTGTTCTTTACGGCCAGTTCGGCTGCATCATGAGAGCCGGCATAGGTAAACTTACCGAAAAATTCCTGAGGCATCTTGCCGGTCGCTTGCTTCACCATGTAGCTCGGCATCAAACCGCCAGAGGTAGAGGCTGGATCAACAAACGCAACGCTCTTGCCTTTTAAATCCAAAATGTTTTTGATGCCGCTATCACAAGGCGTCACGATGATGCTCTTGTAAGTAGGGGAATTACTGCCTTCACGAATGCCAACTGCAAACGCTTCAGCACCGGCTTCCTGCTCAGCCAGATAGTATGAAAGCGGACCGAACCAGGCGATGTCAACACGCTTCTTTTTCATCGCTTCGATCACGCCTGCGTAGTCGGTTGCGGTAAAAAGTTTGACATGCATACCGGTTTTCTTTTCCAGATAGGCGCGCATTGGCTCGAAGGTCTTGATCATTTCTTCGTTGTTTTCGGCGGGGATCAGCCCCATCACCAAGTCGCGTGCCTGAGCGGTTACCGCAGCACTCATCAGCGCAGCGCCGATCAGCGTGGAAAGAACAAGTTTGTTAAATTTCATTTTGAAACTCCTGTTGAATTCAGTTTGGTAGGGAGGTTTTAAGGTGTGATGCGCAGTTGGATCCGGTCTGCGCGGAACCGGGTAATGGCATACTCGACCGGGGAGTTATCCCGATCCAGCACGTTCAAACTCTTGACCCGCAACACGGGCCGGCTCTGAGTAATCCCCAGCAGTTTTACATCGTCACCTTGAGGAAGCACAGCGGTTACCAGGCTTTCGGTACGATGAAGCGCGCCGTGATTTTTCTCTAAATAATCATGTAACGAGCCGCTGGTATAGCTATCCAGCAACTCGCCGAAGGGTTTCACGGGCAGAAAGTGGGAAATAACGCAGAAGGGTAAGCCATCGGCCAGGCGTAACGTTTCAATCCATAGAACCGGTTCATCGGCCAGCAACGCCAGGTTGCGCGCAACCCCCGCAGGCGCGGGAGTAATCATTTTTCGTATTACCCGTGTATCGGTAGAGATGCCGATATCGGCCAGCGTCTGAGTAAAGCGCGTATTGCTGCCCACGCGATAATCGAGCAACTGATCGGTAATGAAAATTCCCACGCCGTGACGGCGCTCTAGCAATCCTTGCGCAATCAACTCGTCTACGGCGCGGCGCAAGGTATGACGATTAACGGCAAAGCGTGCCGCCAACTCGCTTTCAGCAGGCAATCGATCGCCCTCAGCACCCTGACGCACATAGTCGCGTTCCAGCACCTCGGCGATTTGTGCATACAGGGTAATTCCGGTGTCGCGATCGATTGCGTAAAGACTCATGACGATAGATGTCTAGATATGTAATGCGACATATCATGAGTTAAAACTATTTCAAGCCAATGAAGCTTTTATTAAAGTTTTGTGAACTATCAAGAAGCTGGAATGGAAGGCATTCATTCGGGGAGCCTGTATTTACAAAAACATGCCACGGAATCCACGAAGGTCTGGGATAAGACTGCGAAAATTATTGACCAAGACTACCTGCAGGATTTGAACAGGCTAATATCATGATTAGCCGCATGTCCTTCGCTGAAACCACTCATCTAGGACGCGGGGTGAGTTGGGAATCCGAGCCGCACTGCTGCGAGCCTGAGAACGACAAGGCGCATGCAGGCGCGTTGGCTGGTCAGGATGACCACCAGCGAGCATTGCTCGCGCAGGACGCCGAAGGCGATCCCGAAGGGGCGAGGTCATCGCGGATGCAACGCGAACACCTCGCAATTCCCGCCGTCTCCACCAATATATAAAGGACAACAGATATCCGTTGGCCTTTATATTGCGTATTGCCGCAAACTGGCGCGGGTTCGTGCGAACACTTGCGGACTTCCAGAACCACACCACGACCACGTTCTAGCCCGTATTTTCTCTCTCCGGGGCATTATTCTCCAGCGCATCTATTCTTTTCAATGGATTACACGCGGACTCGGATGAACGGTTTGATGGGGGAATTAGCAAGTGGTTGAAAATTAGCACACTTGAAAGTGCGATATATCTTCATAATTTTTTCCGGATTAACTGAATCAGTATTTTCTCCACTTCAACGACGATGAACAGTAACACCCCAAAGCCGATAATGCGCCCCCATGCAGATGCGTCGATGGCTGCTACGCCAAACATGCTCTGCATAAATGGCAGGTAGGTAAATATCCCCTGAATAACTGCCAGGATAGCAATGGAGAGCAACACGTACGAGTTACCGGTGAAGTCCTGCCAAGTACGCACCGGCAGCAGCAAGTAGCGACAGTTGAACAGGTAAGCCATTTCACCCGCCACCAGCGCGTTGACGGCAACCGCTCGGCATTCTTCGATACTCACACCGCGCGCACTTTCCCACAAAAACAGTGCGACTGAACCACCGGTGAGCAGCAGAGAAACAAAGGCAATGCGCCAGATCATAAAACCAGACAGGATTGCTTCATTGGCTGCGCGTGGTGGTCGCTGCATCACACCGGGTTCGAATTTCTCAAACGACAACGCCAATGCCAGCGTGACCGCAGTCACCATGTTCACCCACAGTATCTGCACCGGCGTAATCGGCAACGCCATGCCGAACAGGATGGCGATCAGCACGACACCCGCCTCGCCGCCATTGGTGGGCATGATGAAGACGATGGCTTTTTTGATATTGTCGTAGACCGTGCGCCCTTCTTCCACCGCGTGTGCGATGGTGGCAAAGTTGTCATCGGCCAACACCATCTCCGCCGCTTCTTTGGCGACCTCCGTGCCCTTCATACCCATCGCCACGCCGATGTCGGCACGCTTCAATGCGGGCGCATCGTTCACGCCGTCGCCGGTCATGGCGACGATCTCGCCGTTGGCCTGCAACGCAACGACCAAGCGCAGTTTGTGTTCCGGGCTGGCGCGCGCGAACACATCCACATCGCGCACGACCTGACGCAAAGCCTCTTCATCCAGAGTGTCGAGTTCGTTGCCGCTCAGTACACGACCATTGCCGATACCGATCTGTGCGGCGATGGCGCGTGCGGTTTCGGCATGGTCGCCGGTGATCATCTTGACGCGGATGCCCGCCGCTTTGCACTCGCGTAAGGCGGCAACGGCTTCTTCGCGCGGCGGATCAGTGATGCCGACCATGCCGAGCAAGGTGTATCCGCCGTCCATGTCGGCGAAATTCAATTCGCGCTGACTGCTGTCGACCGTTTTCATCGCTAACGCGAGTACACGCAGACCCAGTGCGCCCGTCTCGGCCATCTTGCCGTGCCACTGCGCCAGATCGAGCGGCACATCCTCGCCCGGGCCGCGCTGCCGGTTGCACATCGCCAGCACTTGCTCTACCGCACCTTTTACATAGATGAACGCATGTCCGGCATGATCGTGATGCAGGGTCGCCATGAAGCGATGTTCCGACTCGAAGGGGATGAGGTCGGTACGCGGCAGCGATTCATGTTCGAACACGGGATCGAGTCCGGCTTTCCTTGCCAGCGTGACGAGCGCGCCCTCGGTGGGGTCGCCGGTGATCTGCCATGATCCCTGCATCTCGCGCAGTGTGGCATCGTTGCACAGCAGTCCCGCACGCACCAAGTCCGGTGCGGCCGCATGCTCAAGGATGGAAACCTCATTGCCGTCGATAGAGTAACCGCCGTGCGGCGCATATCCGCCCCCGCTCACTTCAAACACTTGCCCGGCAGTTACGACACGTTGCACTGTCATTTCATTGCGCGTGAGCGTGCCGGTCTTGTCGGTGCAGATTACCGTCACCGAGCCCAACGCCTCCACCGCTGGCAAACGCCGGATGATCGCGCTGCGCTTGGCCATACGCTGCACGCCCAGCGCCAGCGTGATGGTCAGCACGGCGGGCAGACCCTCCGGGATGGCTGCCACCGCCATGCTCACGGCGGCGATGAACATATCGCTGATGTCGAATTTATGTATCAGCCAGCCGAACAAGAATGTGATGGCGGCCAACGCCATGATGGCGACAGTGAGCCAGCGGCCGAATACTTCCATCTGACGCAGCAGCGGTGTAGTCATGGACTGCACTTCATCCAGCATGGCGCTGATGCGCCCGATCTCGGTGTCGTCCGCTGTGCCGACGACTACGCCCGTACCCTGTCCGTACACCACCAGCGTGCTGGCATACGCCATGCAGTAGCGTTCGCCGAGCACGGTTTGCGCATCCACCGCCGTGCTGTTCTTTTCCACGGCAGCTGATTCGCCGGTTAGCGCGGCCTCTTCGATGCGCAGATTTTTCACGTTTAACAGGCGCAGGTCGGCGGGTACTTTGTCACCGGATTGCAGCAGTACGATGTCGCCCGGCACTAGCGTTTCCGCCGCGACGACCTCGCGTTTGCCTTGGCGCAATACCGTCGCTTCGGGTGAGAGCATGCGGCGGATGGCATCCATCGCCTTCTCCGCCTTGCCCTCCTGGATGAAGCCGATGATGGCGTTGATGGCCACCACGCCCACGATCACGCTGGTGTCCACCCAATGCGCGAGCAAGGCGGTGACACCCGCCGAGGCCAGCAACACGTAGATCAGCACATTGTGGAATTGCAGCAGGAAACGCAGCAAGGGGCCGCGCCGCTTGGGCGGAGTCAGCCGGTTTGGGCCGTGTTTGATAAGGCGTGCGACGGCCTCGGCGTGGCTTAGCCCCTGCGCGTTAGAGGCGACTGCCGTCAGCACCTCTTGCTCGGGGAGATGGTGACTATCTTTCATGGTTTGTGCCCCAAGTGCCACAACCAAGCAAAGCCGATGACACCCGCCAACAGCGATGCCGCCAACACGCCCGTCTTTGCCATGAGCAGATATTCCGGCTGTGCGGCAAACCCCAGTTCTGCGATGAAGATAGACATGGTAAAACCGATACCGCCCAGTACCGAGACGGCGGCGATCTGGCTGAAGCGTGTGCCGCTCGGCAACTGACCTATACCCAGACGCAATGCCAGCCAACACGCACTGGTGATACCGATGAATTTGCCCAGCACTAGACCGAGCAATACGCCCAACATTACCGGATGGGTCAGGGTTTCGCCCAGCGCGCCAAGCTGTAACGGGATGCCCGCATTGATTAGGGCAAAGATCGGGATCACCAGAAACGCTACCGGCAAGTGCCAACTATGCTCCAGTCGCTGCAATGGAGTCTGCACGCCGCGTACACCTTGCTCAAGCGTTTGCACCACAGAATACAGCTTTTCGTTGGTCATGATGTTGCCACCCTGCTGATGACTGGCATCGAAACGCTCGACCAGTTCCTTGATACGCCCGCTAAACAACACCGGGTCATATTTCGGACGGGCAGGAATGGCGAATGCACACAATACGCCTGCCAGCGTGGCATGTACACCGGATTGCAGCAGCGCGTACCACAGCAAAATCGCTACGCCGAAATAAGGCAGCACTTTACGTATGCCAGCGAAATTCAAAACGAATAGCAGCAGCACCAACACGACTGAAACGGCCAGCCAATTCAACGCCAATTGTTGTGTGTAGAACAGTGCAATCACCACCACCGCACCGAGGTCATCCGCGATTGCCAGCGCCACCAAAAAAGTGATCAGCGCCTTAGGTACACGACTAGCCAATAATACAAGTGCGCCGACGGCAAACGCGATGTCGGTCGCCATCGGTATCCCCCAGCCGCGCGCGGCATCAGTGCCATGATTGATAGCGAGATAGATCAGCGCGGGCACCACCATACCGCCGATGGCGGCGATGACGGGCAGCGCGGCTTGTCGTAAGTCAGCCAGCTCACCCACAAGCATCTCGCGCTTCAACTCCATCCCAACCACAAAGAAGAACAGCGCCATCAAGCCATCATTCACCCAGTGGTGCAGGCTCATGTCAATGCCCCACGCGCCGATGTGAATACTTAACGGAGTGTACAACAAATGAAAATATGCCTCTGCCGCAAAGCTGTTTGCCAGAACGAGTGCGACAATCGCCGAAACAATCAACAACAGGCCACTGGTAGTTTGCCGATGGATAAACTCCTCGAATGGAGTCAGAACACGGTCGAAGGCACGCTCCCACGGAGCGTAGACGATACCTTTCTCTGCACGGTTTTCGATTTGATCTTGTTCCGGCATAAGCCCACCTTTACGTTGTTAGTTTTACGATATCGAGTTTACCCCAAGGAGGTCTCCGTAAGACACCTTCACAACACTTTCTATCCGTTCAAAATCCATGTTTCCCACCTGTCTTTGACCGTAACGCAGTGAATCATCACGTTCTTCCAGACTTTGTCATGCGGTAACTTTTGGCACACAGAAGGCCATAAATCGAGTGATTTTATTCTTGTTTGTAGGCCTGCTTGAACTAATTGCTGTCAGTCAAAATCGTAGTAATTGAGATTGAAATTACTGGCTGACTCAGTGTCATAACGGGTAGCGGGTTTGCGATTGGAATCAGTGGCGGATTAGGTTGGAATACGCAGCAACCCCACTAAAACTCCGCCTCTATGATGAAACGGGAATCCAATCCATCTTCAATCGAACTACTGATTTCCAAGCGGTTTCTGGCGCGCGTAATCCCCACGTAGAACAATCGCCGCTCTTCTTCCTCGGTGGAATCCGGGTGTGGCAAGTTGCCATCTTCCACCCCAATAATCCACACGCTGTCGAACTCCAAACCTTTGCTGCCGTGCAAGGTGGATAGCACCACGCCGGTCGCGGTGGTACGTTCTGTTGTTCTTGATAGCGTATTTAAGCGTTGCGCCAACGACCCTTTAAGCCTGACAATGATGCTGGCCAATTTTTTCACCAGGCCACCTCGATCTTGCTTGATGTGCTGCGCAAGCCAGTTGGCTGCGGCATAGATGGCAAGTGTCGTATTGCCATCCGCTATCTGCCTCCGCCATTCAGCGTATCCACGCCGCGCACTCTCGATGGTCTTTTTGGTACACACATCGTTTTCCGGTGCGTGGATCAAGATTATTTCCAGCATTTGCCCGCAACTTTTGTTGTCGTGATGCAGATTGAGCAATTCCGACTTGATCCAGCAAAGCGACAATGCGTTAGCCATGCCCGTCCAGCCGTCCGATTGTATGCTTTTAAGCAATCCAACCAGGGCACTGCCCGTGACACCCTCCCAAACAGATTTTCCACCTGAAAGCGTATAGTCAATGCTACTTGCCAGCAATTCTGCCTCAACCACTTCCAGCAAACTATTGGTGCGTGCGAGTATTGCCCAACATTGGCCGGCAGATTTCTTTATCGCCTCAACAACAAGGCCGGCTTCGTCGCTTCTGTCTGCGGCGCGATGTGTCTTGACGATGCCGCTTGCGTCGCGGGCGGCTTCGATGGCTTTGTTGGCTCGGTTCGGGTTGTTGGCAATCAAACGGGCTGCGTGAGCCAAGATATTAGGTGCGCAGCGGTAATTGATTGGCAGCGTGATTTCCTGGGCAACCAGCGTTTGCGAAACGCGGAGCATCCCCGCGTAGCCCAGCGCATTCCGAAACGAGTATAGGCTTTGATCGTCGTCGCCAACAATCGTGACCTCAATGCCAGCCATGCCATGTTCAATCACCCATTGCGCCTGCACCTCGTCCGCATCCTGAAACTCATCAGCCAGCAACCAGCGCACGGCAAGCGGCTTGATGCTCTCGTCTCGAAACCCATTAACGACAGTCAGCAAAATATCGGAGAAATCCATTCCGTGTTCTGTGGCAAGCAAATGCTGGTAGGCATTGAACACTTCCTCAATGCCAGGATCGCTGAATATGCTCTGCCCCAACCTTGATTTTGCGCGATCAATGGCGGAAAGCACCTTGTCAAAAGGCACATCACATTTGTATTGTGAATAGCACCGTCTAAGCAAACCTATGCGCTCACCGTCCGATAGCAGCTTCATGCCTGACAGGTGCGGCAACCGTCGAATCTGTGACAGCGCGACCGAATGAAATGTCCCGACCGCCAGACGTTTTGCTTCCCGCTCACCACATAAGTGCAGAATGCGCGACTTCAGTTCAGCGGCTGCATCGCGTGTGAACGTAACGGCGCACAACCGCCCGGTTTTATTTTCACTGAGCAACCGGGCTGCTCGCATGGATAGTACGCGTGTTTTTCCTGACCCTGGACAGGCCAGCACCGAACAATGCCCTAGCGCATTAACCGCTCTGGCTTGTTGCTGGTTGAGTTGCAAGTCAGGATACGGACTCAGTGACGGTCAGCGCTTCACCCTCGGCGGGAATGGTTTTGGCGGCTTTCGTGGCTTTGGCGCTTTTTTGTTTGGCAACGGGCTCCTCCTCATTCAAGGGGCTGGTGTTATCCGCTTCGCTTGGTGGCGCACCATCAGCTTCTGCCAGTTTTCCAGCTGCACGGAAAGCACGGTTGGTAATGTTTTTTATTTCGGCGGCAACCCCGATCATTTTCCTGCGCCATTGTCTTTCCAGGCTGGCCTTTGCGTCGTCATCAATAAATCCGGCAAACCATGCCGAGTGAACAAGGCAGAGCAACCCATCAAGTTCCGAGATTATTTGCAAATATTGACCGGCTTTGTTGCAGGTTAGCTTGGCTTCGACTTGTTTTGTGTGGGTGTAATTCAGTCGGCCAATCTCAATACCATTGTCCTCAGCGATCTTCTTGATCCGCGCGCCTTCATTGCGCAGATTCGCAAGCGCATTGTTAATCAGGTGATCGACGGCACCGTTGATGGCCATCATTTCGCTGGCGTTTTTGACCAGTGTAGGCAGCACGGCACTCAGATTGCGCATTGAGACAGCGCAGTCATCGAAGGCCGTCTCATAGACCAATTGGGCAGGTGTCGTATAAAGGGTTGTGTCTCGAATGACAAACGGATTACTGAACTCCAGGTATTTTTTTGGTGTTCTGGTTGCACCTTTCGCAGCCTTTTTCTCTTCCATATAACGCTCCATTAGTGAATTGAACGGATTTTGCCACGGGCAATCATGCTTCAAACATCCATATAAATCCTCGAAATACCTTGCAAATCTGCAAGGTATTTCGAGGATTTATATTTTCAGTTGCCCAATAATTCCCATACGCGCCACAGACGCTCTACAGCGCATGTGGGATTTTTAGGCGGTTCGGCTGATGGCGCTCAGTCGTACTGGAAACGCTCTACAGCCGCGCTACGGGCGTGCCGGATTTTCGTGGTGTTGTGATGATTTGTTTCACCCGTTCTACAAACGCTCTACAGAGCATGTGAAATTTTTAGGAGGAATGATGCTGACAGTTGGATTGGATATTGGTTACTCGAATCTCAAGATTGTTTATGGCGACAACACCGAGGTGTCGCCCAAGATGATTAAGCGTCCCGCTGGCGCTGCCCCATTGGATCATCTTGGACAACGAATTATGGGCAACGACGATTCATTGCACGTATTGGTAGATGGCAAGGAGTTTGCTGCGGCGGTGAGTCACAACCGCATTGAGAATTGGCCGCGTGAACTGCATAAAGATTACACCGCAACGGAATCTTATCGCGCCTTGTTTAACGCCGGCTTGCTTTTAACGGAAATGAGCGAGATTGATTGTGTGATAACGGGATTGCCGACTAACCAGTATCTGGATGCTGAATTGCGTGAACATTTAACGAAAATCATGCGCGGCGAACATCAGATCACGCCCCGGCGCAAGGTGGTAGTACGTGAAGTCAAAATCGTACCGCAACCACTGGGCGGCTTCGTTGACTGGATGCACGGCCTGGATGATCCCAGCCAGATTGAAGATTCCAGTGTGCTGGTGGTTGACCCCGGCTTTTTCTCAGTTGATTGGGTTTTACTGGTTAATGGCGAGTTCAAGCGTGCTTCCTCTGGCACGAGCCTTGATGCCACCTCGGTGGTGTTGGATGAGGCCGCAGCATTGATTGCAAAGGATCACGGCGGTAACCCCGGCAGAAGCAAACTGGAAAACGCCGTCAGGGCTGAACGCTCAACTGTCTCTGTATTTGGTGAGCGCATTGAGATTGCGCCCTACCTGGCTGACGCATCGGCTAAGGTTGGACATATTGCGTGTTCACAAATACAGGAATCCTTGCGCAAGGAAAATTCCAGCATTGATCAGATCGTCCTTGTCGGGGGCGGTGCGCCATTCTTTGAAGCGTCCATCAAAGAAGCGTTCGCCAAAACACCTATCAACCTGGCAAAGGAGGCTGTGTTTGCAAACGCAAGAGGCTTTTGGCGCGGCGGTGCGGCCTGACATGCGCATCACGGTCAATTATTTTGAGGGGCATTCCGAGCTACAGGCCGATCTGTCTGCGTTGCCACTGCGCGCGCGTGCTGAACGATTACGGATGCTGGCCTCAATGGGGCTGTCTGTTTTGGGCGGCAAGATTGTGCATGTTGATGTTGCCAGGGTCACTCCTGTCATTGATGGATGTGGTGCAGCGGCGGTCAAAATTTCGCTTGAGCCAGCGCCAGAACAGCCAGAAACCGAACGGCCTGCAACCCAAGCCATTGTGAAGAGCGTCTTTGGTCAATTTTAGGAGGCGCTGATTGTGTTGCTCGAACTTATTGAGTGGATTGGCTGTGCGACTGGATTGTGTGGCGCGGCTCTGTTGGCGTTGAACAATCGCTACTCCGGTTGGGGTTTTGTGTTGTTTCTGGTATCGAATGTCGCGTGGATATATTTCGGTTTGCTCACCCATGCAACGGGCATGGTCGTCATGCAAGTCGGCTTCACCGCGACCAGTTTGATGGGCGTTTGGCGGTGGATGATCGTAACCAGATAGTTATCCACAAAAACCGTGGGTATGTCTGTGGACAGGGCATCTAACTATGCTTTGCGAAAGGGGAAATCGGCATTGAGTGGTGATTGGGCAATATCCAGCAAATTAGTCGAACGAAAAATCGGCCGCCATCACATTGCCTTTTTTAGGGCTGCCATTCTTGGTATGGATATTGGCGAAATGTCTGATCGCTATCTTGAGACCGGGATGGATTTGCGTCGCGCAAAAACAACACTGACCTGGATTCGGGATACGCTCAGACAGGCTGCGCTGCGAAGCGGGAAGCATCGCGAAGCCCATCTAATCAGGATGCACATTGGTGCGGGCGGTGGGGAATCCGCACTCTCCCCTGCCCCCACCCTTAATGATTACCGCGCTGAGTTTGATCCTAATGGATTCTTTACAGAAAAAGAACTTATTCGCTCTTACCTGGATGCCTACCCACAGACAGTCGATACCAAGCAAAAGAAAAGGCAACGGCTGATCGACAAACAGTTGCTTGCGCTAAAGTGGATTGAGCCGCTGATTGCTACCGATCCGGTGCGTGAGGACTTGATCGCGGCCTGGTTTGACCCGGTGATCTCCAACCGTTTGGTATTGGCCGGCTTGCCGACAATAGGACATTTAATCGACAGTGTCGCTGTACGCGGTTATCGCTGGTGGATAGACGTGCCAAGGTTGGGCATCAAGGGAGCAGCGCGAATTGTGGCGTGGCTGCAAGGATACGAATCATCGCTAGGCGCGTTGCCTAAACGCTCGCTTGTCCCGGCGCGCACGGTAGCACCCTCGTTGCGAACTCAAGAGCGAAACAGGGAAACACGCGTTGTGCCACTGGAGGCCTTTGCCGTGCCCGTTGATCTGGATGGTACGATTGGATCGAATCGTTATCATGGCGAGCCGCGTATTGCTGCCACAAACGACTATCAAGCCGTATTTTCCTTTATACAACCCCGCACCAACAATTCAGCCTTCTCATCTGCCCAAGGCAGAAGGAGTTGGGCCGACGCCATGTGCGCCGACCTTTTCTTTTTTCGGGTAGCCCCAATCCTGAATTTCCGGTTGACCTAGGTTATCCAGCATCGGCCGAGCCCAAGTCAATCCCTCGGAACGGCGAAAATCAGGTAGCCGCTCACCAGTAGTCTTATCTTCACGTTCCACCGAATGCCAGAAGATATTTTCCTTTCCGCGATCTTTTTCTGGAAAGAACCACACACCATATCCACGGTAACTGGCCGGACTATAAAAGATTAGTCAGGCAGCGCCTGCCCAATCTCCATATATGCAACGGCAATTGGAATTTCTTTCATGATTACTGGAACAAGCATGCTGATATAACGCACGGCGCATGGTGATCTGCTCATTACCTATTTGGTTCCTGCTTCGCCGGTTTAGGATAAGAAAATGCACTGCCCACTGACCGCGACAACGACCAAGTGCAGCCAACGATTCAAAGATCATTCTGCCATAGCCTTCAGCAGCGCATCTTTGGCATCAGAATAGAACTGAATATCGATCTTGGTGGCCATGTCGTCAGAAAGATCGACCAGTTGTCGCCGACAGGCAACAGGCATCAACAGCGCAGTCGCGCCCTTTTCAACGGCAATTTCCGCTATGGTAACCGCGTTGTGAACCGGCTCAATCGAGCCACCAAGGTTGATCTCACCTACGATAATCAATCCACCCCGCACACTCCGTTTTAAAAGTGACGTGCATAGTGCGACCAACGAAGCAACCCCTAACTTTGAGCCAGACTTCGATGCATCAAACGCGCGCAGCTGTACCGTAAATTCGTGCTGCCTGGGATCTTTATCGCCAACCAGTTGTACTGATCTGGCATAAAGATTTTGCTCGGCGTAGCCCACGCTTTCACGGAAGGCTGGAGGAATGGGTTTGTTAAGCACTTTCACGCCTGTGCCCGGCCCTTCGTTAACCTCAATACGATACAACCCTGAGTTTTCTTCACTGCCCCCAGGACTAATACTCCAAACCTGTCCCGGTTCGAGCGGATCGCCGCCAATGCTGTTGTCACTTTGCAACTCAGGCGTTGACACAAATTTTTCGATGCCATCAGCACCCATGACATAACTGAAATGAGTATTACGAAACTCGGCTGCACCCACACGTTTTTGCTGCTCTTTCACTCGTCGACGAGACTCCATCGCGATGCGCACAGCCCACTCCAAATCTTCCTCTGGTACCGCATCCTCACCGCTAGGATAAAGCAATTTCAAAAGCCCACTGACCGTCTTATTAACTGCATTTGTGTCGCGACCAGAGAGTGCGCCACCGAAGTAAACTCTGTTCTGCAACTGACTAACGCGGCTTTGGTTGCGGAGCTGGCTCCAGCATTCCGACAAAAAGTCGCTCACTAGGCCGAAGTGGTTGGTCACTATATCCTTGTTGATCTTCGGAACATCCCAACCAGGCAAGAAAGCGTGGATGCGATCCATAAACGCCGTATCATCGCGCATTTCCGGCGGCAAGGGGCCGAACAAATGCCCGATGCGCTGTTGATGTTCCACGTCAACCTCGAAGTTACCCACCAGCACGATACTGCCATCAGCCCGGATACTCTCCTTGCCGCGACTAAACTCGCCCGACTCCATGTAGCCCTTCATGATATTCACGCCATCCTTCTGGTCGAAGGAAATGCCGGACACCTCATCAAAACAGACTACGTCATACTGGCAAACCAAGCCTCTGCGCCCCTTGGCGGTGTTCTCAACGAACATCTTTGCCACCGTGGCTTTACCACCGGAAATCAAGTGCGCATAGGGAGAAACTTGCTGAAACAGGTGGCTCTTACCCGTACCGCGCGGCCCGAGTTCCACCAAGTTGTAATTGCGCTCGACAAACGGCACCATGCGCAGTAGAAGTGCATTTTTCTGGCGCACCGTCAAATCGACGGCTTCAATACCGATGGAACGAAGCAGAAAGTCTTTCCACTCTTCCGTGGTAAAGCTGTGACGAGCCTTGGCAAGAATATCCAGAACATCACGTTTTGAAAGCTGTATCTCCCGTAGGGACGTCACACCAAATGGTCGTCCCCTCGCCTCCTGAGCAATGGCGACATCGAACGTGATGCTAATCTCGGCATAGAATCCACCCGTTAACATGCGCTCGTGCTGATTAACTAATTCACCGCTGATCCGTACATCGGTCAGGCGCAAACTAGGCAAGCTGGCAACATACTCGCCTTTGTTATCAACACGAGCGGTGATGAGGTCAATAATCTTCACCTCACCGGTTTCGAGCGCTCTGGCCTTGAACAACTCCTCTTCCCCCGCTTTGACAGTTCGGGATTTCAGTTGACGCTGAACAATCTCCAGCCCCTCTTCGATTTCTTCCTGAATAATGCTGGCGCAATACCGCCCGAGCATGAACTCAACGACATAGGTAGGCACCGGAAATTGCCGACTGAACGTGCGAACCAGATCTTTCCGGACCAAATATCCTTCCAGTACATCAGCGGCCTTTTTATCGATCTCATCCAATTCAATCATTTGCTATTCTCCACCGATCACGGTATTTGCCTCATACACCAGCTCACCTGCCGTACCGAGTAAGACAAGAAAGGCCTTATGGCCTTCAATTTCTTCATTCTCAACAACCACTGATGCGGTGCCATTTTCCTTAAACGGCTTCACGCTCACGACTACGCTGGAGGCCGGATTACCAGCCTGAGTCCGTATATCGAGGGAAAGACGCTCATACTGACCATCAACAGCAACTGTACAGCGTAACCCCTTCCACGCAATATCCGTCACTTCCAACACAGGCTTACCCGTGGCAGCCCCGCCTTGGCTAACAACTAGCTCAAGTGTCAGACACTCTTGAAGGCTTAATCCTCCATGAGTATATTCTTCCGACCTCCGGTAGCAGCTTACTCCATCAGCTAAAGCAAACTGCTGATGAGGATTCCAGAACCACGGGTACAAACGCTCACCGGTAGAGGCTCCGGGCTTGATCGAAGCACAGCGCCCCCACTTATTGTCGGTCAGATCATTGGACATCTCGATCTTGGGCAACTTTCCCGGCATCAATAGCCAGCCGTGATCAGTTACCACCCTGACACGGCTCCAGCCTGCGGTCAACAGCGCAGCAATGCGTTCCGCAACCTCTGCGAGCAGCGGATTAATGTGCTTAGCCAACTTCCAGCCGCGCGCATGCCCTTCGCTGTCGATATCGCCAAATTCACACCAGGCGTTGCCCTGTCCATTACCGTTATCGGTACGGCCAAGCACTTCCCATCCACTTTTTTTCAGCAACTTATCCAAGTGATAACCACCCTTGAGTGATTGCCCGGTAGCCGCCACACAGGGTTCAAAATCATCACAGTCGTCAGCACCGCTGATCTTATCCCGCACCGGTGACACTGCTGCCTTCCCCGTCGCAGTGACGCTAGGCAACGCAGCCCAATTCATCGTTTCAACAACTTCACAACCACGGGATTCGAGTGTTACTGCCAACCTGCGCGCCGTATCAAAACGCAATCCATCGACGAACAGTACGCACTCGCCCTTTTGGGCAGAAAAAGGTTTTGCCCCCGCTATTGTGCCGCCGGGATAAGTCGAGCCATCAACCAGCTTTTGCAGATACCGGGCAGAGTCTTCCAGCCAGGGCAAATAAATCGCACGTATTGCTATCGCGACAGCTTCTACATCTGCCACTTTGTCCACGCAAGCCAACGCCGCCAGCACCGCATCATCGGCACGCCATCCTTGACTCGCATAACCTGCTTGCAAATCCTGTAGCGTGCCTGCGTTTAAACCTGACTTGGTCACATCAGCCACCATACTCAAATGCTTTATCGCCATCGCTAGGGGCGACTCACCAAGTTCTACCCATACCAGATTACGGCGCAGTGCATGATTCTTCTCAAACTCCACCACGCGCTTTCTAGCCTCATGCGCGGGAACATGACCAAGCGTCAACAGCTCACGCTGTAACGATTGCTCCTGCTCATCATTCCATTGTGGCCAACCACCGGTCGTCTCGACTGTGACAAACAGATCGAAAATCGGTGGCTTACACTGGCGAATTCGGTTTGGAATATTGGGATAACGCCCAGGCGCTTCGCTATAGCGCTCCCACACTGCATACCAAGGGCCTTCACGGGCAGCCAGTTTATGGGCACCGGCCAGCACCCCATCATTTTGTGGATTGAACGCCAATTGCGATTTGCAGACCTCCACAAAGGCTTTCCACTCGTTCTCACCACGCGTCGATTGAAATGAGTCACCCAGATCAAGCCACTGCAACAAGTCACGAACCGGATCTCCGCCTGTCAGCAAGGTATTGAAATAGTCCTTATCCAGCCGCTTGCCACGAAGCAGATCAAGCTCTTCATCGAGCAGGCGGTATAGAGCCAGTTGCATCGCGCTCTTGGCATCATTATCCTGCGCCACATCCAGCCCAATGCCACCCTGATCAGCCTTCAAGAACGCCATGATGGTCCAATCCTTGGCGTTGACCTGCGACCAAATCACGCCCCGATACTGCAACTCAGCCAGTGGCTTGAGTAAATCAGGGCAAGTTTCAATCGCACGCAAATCCTGGCGGCTCACACCCGGCAGATAAAATATCGGTACGCGATTAGCGGGCAAGGTCACGTCAGCTACTTGGTTTGCAATAACGCAGCGCAGCCAGATGGCAGGGCCCACACGCTTCTCAGGCGCATACTCACCCAACACAAATAGTTCAGGCAACTCGTCTCGCAAGCGCGGAATGATCGCTTCCCACTGGCGATCCTTGTCTGGCCACAGAATACAAGAGGGAGCGACCTGAACTTCGGAGTTGAATACTGCCGACTCGCGCAAGATTTTGACCAGTTGATCGACAACTTTCATGAGGTTTTCAAATCCCATTCTTTGACCAACACACCCAGCAACTCTTCCTGGCGACCCTTCACAATATCCGGCGACCACACTGGTGTCTTCAACACTTGAGTCGTCAGCGCATAGGAAGAAACCCCCTGTTTTCCGCCAAAGTAGGCGGTTTTCTTCCTTTCAAAGTCGTAGTTGCGCGCCTGAGAATTGCTCTTCTGTGTTAACGGCACTAGGTTGGCAATGCGATGTACCCAAGCATCACGCACCTCCGGATCAGGCCATATCCGTGCCCAATCACTCTGTGGATCAACCGTCTGTGGCAGCACATGCTCTATCGTCAATATACTTGGGTCATAGCTTGCCGCACCATCTACCAGGAAGGAATCCATCCGCAAGATAAGATAGTTGCGGCGTCGCGCAGACAAGCCATAGATCCTGCCATCCAGCGCAGCCGACATTTCATCTTTCTCTCTAGGTGTAAGCTCCACCGCAACCACAGGCTCCTGTAATGAATGCGGTTTCTGCAATGCAGCGACAACTGGTGCATAGCGCTCAATACGCTCATTCACGTTCTTGCCACAGATATGCATGGCGGCTGCCAGCCGCTCCAGCTTCTTGAAAAATGACAATACGTAATCCGGCTCGTTTTTTTTCTGCGCTAGGAACAAGATAGCCGATGGCAACCAGTCTGAGTTATCGATCCGGTTCAGCCATTTAAGAAGCGCATTGATGTCGGCCGCGTTTGCCGTGGACACGTACTGATTATTCTTGGCGACCATGTAAGCCTCGGCGTAAGGCTCTATGACGTTGGTTACCAAATCCTCTGGCGAAGGAACTGCCGCCAGGACATGTTCCTTGAATTCTTCGAGCAAGGCTCGCTTGGCTTTTGCATTGGCGTAGATCATCCGAATATGACCAAACAGTTCGGCAAAACCGTTGCGTCCGGTTTGAACCTCCAGTTCCTCCCACTTCTCGGTAAAATCGTCCTGCTTGCCTGGCGGGATACGCCCTATCACCTCGGACTTGATGATGTCGGTCGGGAGCAAGTCCAGACCTCGGCTATTGAGAACCGAAAACACCCTGAAAGCTGACTTCTGACTTGGCGTTGAGACCGCCACCAGGAAACAACGCTGCACGAGAAAAGCGCCAAACTCACACAGTTTCTTATTGTCCGAACCGAACGCACTCTTCAGCCTCTCCAGCAAAAGTCGGGCGTTGCCTTGAATATTCCGCTGTGATTCGTTATTCAATTGCACGGGATCGTAGCTCAGCAATTTATCAAGTTGTAATGCCTGAATATGGTCGGCAAAGAACTCGCGGTCACGTTCGCGTAGCGCCAACCTGGGCTTGGGTTCTAAGCCTTGCGATGCACGCCCAGGTTCGCAGATATAATTTTCAAAATCGGCACGTAACGAGCCTGAAAATTGCGCGGTCAAGGCAGATAGAAGAATCGTCAATGTGGTCAATCGCTGCTGGCCGTCGATTACCTCAGCATGTGGCTTGTTCTCTTCTTTAATCAGCACAATGCTGCCGAGGAAATAGGTGTCCTCCCGCTCCTTGAGGAAGAAATCGTAAAGATCATCAAACAACTCAGATGCCTCATCCACTGTCCAGGCATAGGGCCGCTGATAGGATGGGATGACGTAATCGAAATCCGAACTGAATATTTTCGCGAGGGGATATTCTGCACCGCTAATCTTCTTTGTCACGTATTTTCCTTAATTTCAAATTTGGATTCATAGCCGCGTTCATAACAACCCTTGTCGCTGAGCCTCATACCATACGAAGGGCGAGAGTTCCTTCAAAGATTCCTCGTCCTTCTTGCGCAAATAGCGGACAAAATGCTTGGCGCGCATTTGATTATGTTCAGCACTATCCAGCTTGAGGCGAATAATAGTTTTTCCAGCTACTTCCTTGTCTGCTTCACCGAGTGCAGGATTGGCTTGAATTTCACCGGTTGCCAGATTGAGGAAAAACTTATCCTGAACCAATCCTATCGGGTCAAGCACATCATCGAACTTATTTTTATTGCGGTTTGCACCCAAGCAAGACAAACGGTAGTTATTCCACTCGTAGGCATCACCGGCATGTTTCGATTTGGCAACGAAATGATCCGTCGAACTCGCCCCGGTAGCCCATTCAAAATAAATCGCCAAATAGGCGCATATACCGGAGTAAGCATCCCAAAGCGGCTTATTCGAGTGAGTCCAATAGTTGGGCAAAGCTGATCCTTTGGGTGGTGCCGCATTCAGTGCAATGCCATTATTAGCCAACCATGTACGGCCAAGCTGACGCACTTTCACATCAAAATCTACTGGTTCTGGCTGCAAGCTGACTGGGATCATTCAAGCCATCCCTTCTGCTTGCAGATATAACGCCAGCTAAACAGAAAATCATCTTTCGGGCTCAAAGCTGCAACCAGTGCTTCATTCATTTTCTTGATCACTGTTGCATCTGGTTGCTCTTGCTCCATCAGCGCTGCCGCTTCATTGATCAGTGCTTCGTACTCAACTGGCCGGCCGCTCTCAAGGTCAAATGCCTCACTGATCAACCACGTCCCGGCATCACCATGTTTTTCAAAATCGCGCTGTCTGAGTACGACCTTCGTATGCTCAAAGTCCAAATCAAACCACGCATCCTTTTTATCATCAAATGACGGTTCAACCGATGCCATAATCAGCGGCGAATGAGTTGCGGTGATGATTTGAACATCAGCATTTTTGATGAGCGCCTTAACGGCAGCAAGCAATGCGGGAATAATCTTTCTTTGCCACTGCGGGTGCAGGTGTGACTCGACCTCATCGATCAGGAGAATAACCTGATTGGTCGGCTCTTCACCCAACAGTTTCGCCGCTTTTTGATGTTCCTCCCAAGACCAAACCAGAAGGTAAGCCAAAGCAAAAATTCGACGCATCCCTGCTGAGGCATGAAGTATGGCCACATCCTGTCCATACGGCATGCGAATGGTCGGAATATCCCGGGCATCATCAAGACTAATACGTGTAAAGTTCCCGGGAACCAATGGTTCCTTGGCTGAAGGCGACAGCACTTCTAGCACAGCACATAGACTGTTAAAAGCCTCTCCTTTTTCTTTCTGCCAACCTGCCCAATCCAAAACCAAACCATTGCAAATCGGTTTTCCATCCTTGCCGTTCAAACCATCCCAAACCTCAGCAGCGCCGAATACATACGCGGGGATACGTTCTTGGATGTCAACGCCATCCTGAGTACGCCAATAATTACGCGCGGGGTCCCATACAGCAAAACTACCGTCTGCCATCGCATAGAAGACCAAGCCTGGATTGGCTGGTCGCCCTGGTCGTCCAGTCCACGCCTGCTCGCGTCGCAAAAAGGTGCTGGTATAAGCCTCTTCTTTTTTCTTTGCAGTGAATGAAAAGTCGATACTCGCGGCCCCATCACCACTCGGTAGTGCCTTCTTGCCGGCAGTCAGCTTAGGGTTGATCTCTGAAGGCCATTTTCTGGTCAGCGTCCACCAGGCAATGTCCAGCAAAAAGCTCTTGCCCAAACCATTGTCACCCGTAATCAGATTAAGACGCTCGCCAAATTCAAGCTCCATGCTGGCAGCAGGTCCAATATTTTTTAGCTTTAGATGCTTGAGCATTAAAAAACTCCTTTATTTACAATTTGTTGCCTTTTTTCATCAAGCGCTAAATCTGAAGACCTGCACAAACTTATTTGTAAACAGTTCAAAGTTACAGTCACTTTTGCCTCCCTCATTTCAGCCCCATCTCGCAAAGAAAACGTGATGGTGACTTGCTCCAGCCGTTGTACTTAATTGCATATGACATCGTCAACGTTTCAATAGTGCGCGTAATTGCGACAAAACAATTTCGGCGTTCTTCCTGCATTTCTCTACTGTCATCACCAGCCTTCTTGCTCTGGAAAGAAGGTAATTGATCCTCGGCCATACCAACTAAGAATACATGCTTAAACTCCATTCCCTTGGACGCGTGAATTGTCAAACAACGCACAGCAGATAACGGAGCTTCAGGGGATTTGTTTGCTAAAGCAAGCTCCTGCAAGAATTGTCCTAACGACATTTCGTATGCATCAGCCTCCCCTCCGAGGTCTCTTAAAATGCTACGCCACACCTCACGTTCAGATTGATAATCAGCAAAAGCCTCACTTCCATCTTCTTGCAGCCCGATGTCCAGTAAACAATCATAGAATTCAAATGCTTTCCGAAGGAACTCTGCATACTGTCCTTTTACCAAGCTAGCAACACCTACTTGAACATCAGCAGGTATTCCATCGGCTTGTTTTACCAGTAATCCAAGCGCTTCAAGCTGGTCTCCATTGGTCTGTGCTGCTAACGCCAAAATATCTTCCTGTCCGATATTTCCGTTAATACAGTCAGATAAGGCTTTGGTCACCGTAGCAGCCAGTTCATCGTCTGAGCGAACAGCTGCTAACTTCAATGCCGATACAACAAACCGAACCGGCGCACTTTCAAACTGTGACTTTCGTTTCTGAACATGCGCGTCTATTTTCAGGTGAGTAAGTGCTTCGCATACACGATCCAGAAGCTTTGTGTTTCTCGCGAGCACCACCACATCGTGTGGGACTGAACCGCTCTGAATACGCTGCACAATTTTCCCCGCGACCCATTGCGCTTCGTCGTGCTCGTCCTTAAAGCATTCCAGGATCACGGGATCGGTCGCAGCTTGGTCGCGCATCGCACGGAGGGGTTGCTTACCTGCGGCTCTATCTCTGTTATGCATGATGAGCGCGTTGGCTAGGTCGACCACCGCTGGAGGGCAGCGATAGTTCTCTGGTAATTGAATGGTAGTAATGTCGTAGTGGCGTTCCAATTCATTTACACGTGAAGGACTTGCACCATTCCATTGATAGATGACCTGATCATCATCGCCAACAATAAATACGTTTGCGTCGCGCTCGGGAGCAAGCGCGCGAAGTAGCCGGTACTGCGCTAAGTTAGTATCCTGAAATTCATCCACACAGATGTATTTGTAAACTGCATGCAACTGCTTTGCGAGTCTTGGTCTTGCTGTCAGCAGTTCCTCACAAAAATAGAGCATTGCTCCGTAGTCCAGCGCGTTCTGCTGACACAGACGCTCTTTATAGGCAATGAACAGTATTGTTAGCTGTGTACCGACTTCGGCATCCTTCAGCATGGAAGCGACCTTGTCATCGGACACTGCGTTTCTAAAAAGAAAGTCTAGCGACACCAAAACCTTCTCGGCAGACACCATTCGCGTCAGCTCATCAGCCCTGGAGCTCAGCAAAGACTTTACGATAGATATTCGCTCGGCTTCTTCAATGATTTCAAAGTCGGGAGTCAATCCGAAGTGACTGCCGTGTTGCCTGAGAATATCCGCCGCAAACGAATGAAAAGTAGTTAGCACGACTCGGTTCCGGGCATCTGGAATCAACTTAAAAAGCCGCTCGCGCATTTCGGCAGCAGCCTTCTTTGTGAAAGTCATGCAAAGAATTCTAAATGACTCCCCGTTGCTCTCCTCGATGAGACGTGCGACTCGTGCAATCAGGGTCGCCGTCTTACCTGATCCAGGCCCCGCCAAAACAAGCAACGGTCGCATATTCCACGTCGCAGCTTGCATTTGATTCGTGTTCAAATTCTTCAGGTATTCCATGCTTACCTCCTTGCCAACGCGATGGCTTTGTAGATGGCCAGTCGAAGTGCTTTCGGCACAGAGTTGCGGCCACGTTTTCGCATCTCCTCAACAACTGCATGTGCTGCCGCTGGCTTTCCGTTGGGGATTCGTTTCACAACTTGCACCGGGTAATCTGAGTCACCTTTCGCAACAGTAATTTCTTTCAATTTTGCTGGTCCCACAAGCGATTCATAGAAGTCCAGAAAGCCGTTAACGGCTAGGTAAGGCTCAACAGAAGGTGCATCCGCCATTGCAGTAACACAATGTGATGCCTTGGCTCCCTTTGGAAGCCGTTCCACTGCCTTTTTCGCATCAACTATCCCCTGCCCATCGCCGTCCGTAAAACAGTGCCAGAAAATTCCAAGAGCATTAGCCGCATCCAGGAAGTACGAAATATCGCCTTGTCGATACTCAACGCATCGTACACCGGCCTGCTCCAGATCCACGCCGAGTACTTCTGCGGCTCCGGCAAACAAAATGGCTTCCGTTTCACCTTCACCCAGCAACCAGCACCGAGCAAAGAACAACTCACCTCGTGTACGCTTAACTAAAAAGTCAAACTTTTGGCGCTCCCGATCCCTCAATAAGGTTGAGGGTATCTGTCCAACCCGAATTTCCCCCTTTGAGCGATACAGGCGCCGAATTGAACTCATGTCGACTTCAGAAATCAGATCTCCCGAATGGGTGGCAATCAACTTCTGCCCATCGATATCTCGAATGGTCTTCCAAAGAGCTCGAACCGCGTTGGGGTGCAAGTGTGCCTCGGGCTCCTCCAAGGCCACGATCGGCTTGGATTCTTTCACGCCCTGCTTACGCGCAAGCTCTGACTTGAGGAACGCATCAAAAAGCATCAGGACAGTCAAACTTTGAGTACCCTCTCCATGACGTCCGATAGGCAGTCGCGCCCCCGTGGCAGACGCAATGCTCACCTGCGTCCGGTTTAGCATGTCAAAGATGCGGGCGGGAATCGCATCCACGCTAACCACATCCTTCTTACCAAGGGAAACGAGTTCCTGAACTTTCGACAAATGCTCACGTACCCCCTTAAACGTTCCATGAGCCTCAATGATTTGATCGTTGATAGCTTGCAACTGCTCTTCGATTTCAGCCTTTTTTACTTCATCAATCTGCGAGTTCTTGACGAACGGCGACCAGAACTGCGAAGTCTTGGAAAACTCCTTTCCAGCATCACGCAGAGCGGACAAATAAAACAGTGGCCGAAGCTGCTGCAATGCGCCAAGTCGTCCACGGCTCTTGCCAGCCAAAGGCATCCCGGCTGCATCCAGAAAATCAAAGTTCGTATCGATCTCCTGGGTCACCTTTGAGAATTCAGCCGTCACGCGGAGCTGAACACGGCTGTGGTCATCTGGCGACATCAACATCACGATACCGCCATCCCCCCCAAGCTGGCGGTCTATCTCTTCTGACCATTCATCAGGCTTGGACTCTTCAAAGGTCAGCGTGATACAAATTGGCGGTGCTGAAGCGGGATCGGCTGATGCACTATCAAAATGCAGATCAAAATCTTCGAACGACGTGGCACGACCACCCGCACGCAAGCTATGCAAACAGGCCCGAAGTGCATGCAACACCGTCGTCTTGCCGGAATTGTTCTCCCCGATCAGTACGGTGGTTTTATCGAGAGCCATTTCCAACAGTTTAATGCCTCGATAGTTCTCAATTCGCAGGTTCGTCAGCAGCATTACGGGCTTTCTCGTGCAATGCGCTTCTGTTCGAGCGACAGATGATGATCGTTGATGCGATCCCCTTTGTTGCCACCGTACTCGGGGCCGAGGTTGTACCAGGGCGCGGATGCGACATCGGCACCTCTATCCTTTTCCCATTTGATGTTCGGCTTGTCGCGCAACACACCCGCGCCGCGTTTGCCCACGTCCGGCACCGAGAGGAAGGGGCGAATGTTCATGCGCACGCCGTCGTTCAGGTCGGGATGCCAGCCGATGGACTGTGCTGCTAGTGGCTTCCAGCGCACGAAAATATCGTAAGGTGCTTCGCCTTCCAGTATCAACTCCAGACGCTTCTTGAGCACTTCTGCTGCGGCCAGTTTTTCCTGCGCGCCATCCACTCTATTTTCGGCATCACGTTTCTGGCGGCTGATCCAGTCACCCAGATAGGTATAGATCAACGACTCCAGCGTCTTGTAGTCAAGCTTGTGGTAATTCACCAGTGCTGAAAAACCATCGCTCAGGCCATCCCACACCTGCCAGATGAAGGGACGATTGCCGAAGCGCTTGCAATGCTGGGCAAAGAACTTCTCGCGCAGCCAGGTTTCCAGCGACTTGCCTGCATGGTCGGCGTTGTTGAGCAATTGCGCGAGGGTGTCGTTGCTCCAAGCATCACCATAGGCATCGGCAAGCAAATTCAACAGCCGGTCGCTGGCAGCAGACTCTTGCCCCACTGGCGGAATGCAAACGATACCGTCATCGTCAGTATGGGCAGACAAGGTTTGGCAACGGGCAATCCACTCGCGAGCCTCGTCGGACAACTCCATTTCTTCATCTGTCTCGGCGGGCCAGGTGTAACCGAGCAGGCGAGCGACCCCAACTTGCAACGGATCAGTTGAAGGTTGCGGATGTCCATGAAAAATCCATTGGGTCGGGTCGTCGGAATAAGGTTTTGGCAAGCCGTTTGGATATTTTTCTGCTGCCACCTTAGTCCAGTGATCGAGATCGAACGGAACTTTAACAAGCGTGGAAGTACCTGGCTGTAAAGCTGGATTTAACTTCCTAACTTGAATGTTGTAGTCCTCACTCGAACAATACGCCCAAATAGGAGCAAGATACTTTTCATCCTTTGGCACGATTGCAGCCGTGATTTTGTCATGCTGCACACCTAGATATAAAGCGCAATTAAGGTTGCTCATCAAGTTAACGAGAACTCCCTTTTTGCCCCATGCGCTATGCCCTTGCACACGAGCTTGAGAAGACACGGCAAGGGCACCATTCCCATTTTCCCAGCGCAACAATGAACGACAACCAGTAAAACAATCCTTACTGTCAGGCGAACGCTGAAAAAATTTCCACACACCATCGCTATACTGCGGAACTTCCCAGAACAACGAGATGAACCGCTCTAGATCGCCAGATGAGAGTCCTTCTACACTATCCGCATAATCAGAGAGCTTTGACAATGAAGAGACTTCATCAAATGACAATCGTGAATCTGGATTGGATAACTGCGCCTTTTGACTTACTGACTGCACGTCTTGAAATCTAAGTGCAGCGGCCTTTTCAGTTGGACTACCACATGCGCTCACATTCACACCTCGTAGCAGGCCGTTCCCTAGAGATTGGATATTGGTTTGCGTAAGCAAAACAACTATAACCACTTCTCCGCTTATCGTCTCGAACGCACCTGGTCCGAGACGCGCCAGAAGGTTCCAGTTAACGTATTTCAGCAAATTCTCGCGCTGTTTTTTGTAGCTCCCAAGAAACAACCAGTTCTGCGGCATGACAATTTGCACCACGCCCGCGCCGCCGACTTTCGATAATTCCAGACAACGCTCCAGAAACACATTAGCCAGATCGTTCTTGGCTGTAGGGTAATGAGTTTCGCAATAGTCTTTCAGTCGTTCATCCTGCTTGCCGCGCGTAAGATATGGCACGTTGGTAATAACCAGGTGATAGCGCGCATCGAGCAGGCGTGCCGCTTCCAGCAGCCCTTGCGCGCTCAGTGCCAACTCCCAACGATCATCTTTATCATCGAACAGGTTCGATTGGTACTCCGTCGCTAGCGCCTTATCCAGCAAGTCAGTGAGCAGTCGATAATCCGCTGCGAACAAATCGCCTGTATCGGCTTTGGATGGGTCGAGCAAACTACCCAATAAAGGCGCTTGTGCAAAGGTTTCGTGCAACCGGCTCAGCCCCAGACGCAGATGCGCGACGTTGGGTGCATCATCCGGCACTAGCGCTTCCCAGTCTTCCGCCTTGGCCGCCACCTTGAGGCCGCAACAGGCGATGTTCGGGACAGGAATCTCACGCACGCCCAATGCATTGCCGGATGCATCCGTGTAGCGCCAGGCTTCCAGCGCAACGGCAAACACCGCGATTTCCACGCAGCGCGGATCCAGCTCCAGACCGTGCAAATTATCGGCCAGCACGCGATCAATGGCTTGTTTTGAACTCAAACTTTCGGCGACCATGCGCATCGGCACCAGCATCAAAAAGGCGGCGACCAGAAAATGGCCGGAACCACAACACGGGTCGAGCAGCTTGAATTCAGCCAAGGTGTCGGGCCAGCCTTCAAACTTGCCCGCTGCTGGACAGCCATCTTCGAGCGTGCGCAGGTAGTCGAGGTTCACTGGGCATGGAGTGTCCGGGTGCCGCGTGGCCCACCATGCGCCCAATGAGTTGTGCAGCAAAAACGCCACCATGTACGGCTCGGTGAAGAGCTGGGTAACGGCGGGCAACTCGTCGGCACCGATCTTTACTTCCGACTTGTTGATGCGTTCTTTGTTATCGGCCTGCCAGAATTGATACACCCAGCCCAGGCTATCGCTGGCCTTGAACACGTCATCGGCCAAGTCCTTGAGCAGGCGTTCCAGTTCGCTTTGATGTTCCGGGGCAAAGGTCAGTGAAAACACGGGTGAGCCGGGCTTGAACACCTGCGGCAACATGCGCGCGGCAAGCTTGCCCGCCAGTTCCCAGCCGCTCTTCGCACCTTCATCTGCGGCCAGTTCATCGCACTCTTCGAGGGTAACGGCCACTCCGTCGTACATCAGCAAGTCGTTGTCGGCCAGGAAGCGCGCGAACAGCATGCGGTGCCAGTGCTCATAAGCCACTTCCTGCACCAGATGCTGAACGGCTTGCTTGCCATAGGTCGGATTTGAGCTTTTCGAATCGCGTTCGTCGCCTAACTGCTTGCCGTGGGTACGCAAACGATTGCGCAGCACCTTTTCAGCGTCAGTCAGAAAAGCTTCCGGCTTATCGTGGCCGACTCCCAGTTGCTCAAGCGCCGCATTCGCCGCCAGCTCGGCGATAGTGCGCGCGGCCTTGACGGTCTTTTCAAGCTGACTGCGAAGAGCTTTATCGAGTGGCTGCATATCTTTTTCCGGCTTTCAATGTATTTTTAATGATGATTTCACATTAAAAGTCACATTCAACAAATTTTAATGTTAAAAAACGGCAAGGTATCGCTGCACCCTAGCCATCCAGGCGAGTTACGCAGGTCTTTGTCGAGTGGTCCCATTGTGTATCCCTTACGTCGTGGCTGAATTCGTAGTGAACATGCACCCTCTTAGTAGTGCTTCAATCTGGTTAGGTGTTCTCATTATTTTGGCTCAACTTAACGAATCACGACTGGACCATGTTTCAAGGCTTCTTCAAGCTGCTGACGAACCCCGCTAGTCCAGTTTTCAATATCTTCAACTGTTTTCAATGTGCGTTTCGGTACCGATACAAATTGAGCTTGCGGCTCCATCAGCTCAGCAGAAGCCACCAGCACAGCATCAAAACGGGAGTCTATGGCCGCCACGCGGTCAACAAAAGAAGAAAGTGACAGTCGCTCTACGGTGAGCAGCACTTCTTCTGTGTTGGCGACCTGCACTTTCGGCACATCGGATAATGTCAGCTTCTGTGTGGCAAGCAGGCTGTTGCGTTGCTCGGGTTCAAGTTGCTGCCAGTTGGTGTCTGCATCCAGGCGCGCCATACCTTTTTGATGGCGGGACTGGTAGTCAGCCTGCAAGTGATTCAACTCTTCACGCAACAATTGCGTGAAGCTGTTGATTAACGGCGCAATCGGATCCGGCTCTTCCAACAATTGACGTTGCTGTTCGATGTGCTTAACCTGCGCCACCAGCACATCGGCATCGGAAAGACCATTCGCCTGTCTCATCAGGCGCGTAAGGATATTCCAGGATGGCAAACGCTTCTCAATACGTGCGACACGATCAGTCCAGGTGTCGATGGCATCGCTAAGCTCGTCGCGCCGGTTATACAACGCTAAAAGTTGTTCATTGCCTGAAGTCAGGCGAATTTCGTCCAGCGAAGTCGTGTCGCAATTTGCAGGCCTTGGTGCCTCTCCCCCGGCTCGATCAGCAAGCCCTTTTGCGCTGACCAGGAACTGAGGTACAAATGAAAGCTCCGCTCCTTGATCAACTTTATTTGAAAGGATTTTTTGCAGAAGTTTGCGAATCTGGATGCGCTGTGCCACTGTCACGGTGGTCGATTCGACCTTGAACATCGTCTTACCAATGGTCTTGCGTTCCAAGTCCTTTGGATCAATGGTTTGCCCCCGTTCATCCTGAGCACGAATCAAACCCGCCACCATCAGCACTTGCAAACCGCCATCCACGGCGTCACCTGACCAGCCGTAATTGGCTCCCTCAAAAAGCTTACGAATATCAATGCCTTTTTTACCGCCTGCAATGAAGGAAAGAATGGATTTGCAAACGGGGTTCCTGGCAGGTTCACCTTCATCTGCCACACTCTTGAGCGCGTCCGGCGCACCTTTTTGCGCCTTCTCATAGACTTTAGTCCAACCGGCATGATCGGCAATATGAAATTGCGGGTAAAGCCGTTGCAGCGCGTTGGTCGCCGCTTCCAGTGTCATCTCTTGCAGATCGCCGCCCAGGATTTCGTTGCCGCCACCCTGAAACACCCGCGCACCTGAGAAGGTTTCCTGCAAGAGTTCGCGGATCTTGCCTTCGGCGGCTTGCCTGGTCGTTTCCATCGCCGAACGCGCTTCGGTACCTTCGGCGGTGTTGGGTATTCCACGCTTGTCCAGCGTGGCGCTTGCCGCTTTAAAGTCGATCAAATAATGACGCAACTCATCAGCAGAACGCTTAGGGATGAATATAAAAACCGTGGGTGACTGATTGCCGGCCTGGCGTGCGTCTGCCCGTACAGAATTTTCGTCGACACTCCAGCCGTCGCGTACCCATACCGATACTTTCTCATTGGCATCGGCTGGGAGTTGAGCATCAAACACCGGATAGATGTCGCGCGTAACCTTGGATGTGCCTTGAGTGAGCGACAGCTTACGCACCATTTCGCCGAACCGTCGGCGGATTCGATCGTCACGTTCTGCATCGACACGGTGAGCCTCGTTGGCCAGGCTACTCCGCTGGTTCAAAAATTCATCGTTCCAGGCAGAGCTCTCTTCGGTCTGGATACGGTACTCGTCCCCTACCCTCATCAGCAGTTCGCACTTATCGAGCAGGCCAGGCAGCTTGCTGCGCAGCGCGCTGGAGCCTTGCGTCAAATCTTCTACCAACAGGTCGGCCAACGTATCAACCGTAGCGTGAATGCCGATCTCGTTATTGCTGCTGGCGAGTTTATTAATCAGAAACACCAGACCGCAGGCACGCCCCATCAAGCGCTGATCGTCCGTCCCCTTGCTCCAGCTCATGGTTTTTTCATGCACCTTGCGGGGCAGGATACGCGACTGAAGCAGCTTGTCTGCGGCATCAAAGTAAAGATAATCCGCAGGCACCACACTACCGACCGGTGCATTCATATTAGTCTGAATAACCTTGTGTATCATGGAGAGCTGGTTGCGCAACTGGCTGTCTGTGCCAGTTTGATCGAGTACGCGCAAGGTATTCTCCCAAAAACGACGACGCACCGGGAGTATGGGATAGTCCTGCGGAAAAAACTGGATGTCATCAGAACGATGGCCGATGGTTGTACCGGCCAAATGGCGTGAAATCTCGCCCAGATTGGTTTGCATCACTTTTTCTACAGGGACTTTGGCTTCAGGCTTCTTGGCCAGAATCACCTGGCGAATAACGGCATCAACATCCGCATCGGATAACTCAATGCGAACCGTAAAACGTCCCTGAAGACGTGCAAGTAAGGCCACACCGGTAACCGCCGTTTGTCCTGTACCAACAAACAGCATCTTGCCACCGATATTCTTGCAAATCGCCTCAACAGCTTCCTGTACCTCAATAGAGCGTTCGGCACTTGGACCGATAAATTGCTGAACCTCGTCCAAAACCACAACAGTGAGTGGAAATTTACCGTCCCGAGTGAGCGCCTGACGAATAGATTTGAGCATCTCATCACTGGAAACATCTTGTGCATAAGGATACAGGTTGTTCAACGTATCTATGCATGAAGCTGTCGATGGAAATAGATTGGGCTTAGTCTTAACCAAAGCCTGATGCAGCCCCTCAGCCACGTAGAAGTTGTCGAGTTCTTCATTCCAATCGAAGCCATTTTGCTGAACATGGTCTCGTATCGTATCGTAAATTCCTTCATGCTTTAGCCACATAACGAAGCGTGCAACCGGGTACTGCTCCGGCAAACCGACCGATTTAAAAAGAATGCCTAGCAAAGCCAAACGCACTGATTTATCGCTGGCACCAGAACCCAACGTACCGGAAGCGGCATGCACACCGCCGTGTCGCTTGGCCTGAGTGCTCAATTCACGCAAATGGTCGCGGATTGATTGTGGCAGCGTAGCAATGCCACGTGCCGTTGCGCCATCTTCAAACTCGGTGTCGATCCACAGCGCACGAAGCATCTTCACTAGATGCGACTTACCTGATCCAAAGAAGCCGCTCACCCAGACTGCCGGTTGCTGAGCCTGATCGACATTTTTGAGGTAGGTCTCAAGAATATGCGCCATGCCGATTTCATACTGCCCGTCACAAACAAAGGTTTCCAGTTCGTATCGAAGCACAGAAAGTGCCTGATCGGTCTGTTCATCATTGACGCTGGCAACCCCCTCATTGACCAACTTACGGGTGGATGGGTCTTTTTGGTAGATATCGCGATTGAGCATGTATTGACCCTTAATCAGAATTCTTTGTCTGCGGTGATGGGAACAGCCAGATAATTCCAGCCGTCATACCCATCCAACAGGCGGTAGTTATTGTCTTCAAAGCTGCCGGGGAAGAACACCAGCAGCCGCCCCTTTGCCATGGGAGCGAGTTTATCCACGACTTCCTTAACCTTCAAAAAACCAAACAGCGAGCCTACGCCCTTGAGCGCCACGACAAAGTTGTCATCTGCGCCTCGATCTTGCATGAACGTGGTGAACTCTGTCTCTATATAGGTGAGATACTTTGGCAGTAACGTTGGCAGCAGGCTTGGCTTTTGAAAGTAGCTTTTTGCATAGCGCTGGGAAGCTATCCAGTTAGGGAACGTATCCGTCAGATCGAACAAGGCCCATTCATGTCCGGCCGCCCGTGTGGCAATTTCAAACTCATCAATTTTTGCGCGCAGGCGCAGCTCTTCAGTCTCGTTATAGACGCAGAAAATAACACGCTGAGCCGCTGCCGCATCGTTACGCCACGGCACAGCAACGTATTTGCTGTATGACTGAATCAATCGTTTAATTCTGCTCACGTAGCCACTCCATTTCCTGTGCCGTCATCAGGTTCGGAAATACCACCTCGATCACTTGCCCTACGCGCTTCAACGTGATCCAACCACGACGAGAGGCATCCTCGGCCAGTTCAATGGCACGGTTAAAACTGCAATCGAGCAGCCGCATATATTCACTGCTGAAAAGATTCTCCCCGCGCTGCCCCGCCAGGTAACCCAACAACAGTGCGAATGCTACCGCACCGGGAGTTGCCAAGGCTTGCGTACGAACCTTGCGCGCACGGCCAGTCAGATGACCCGCCTGCGTCCATGTTGCGTTGATATTTTGCGCGGTGGATTTGAGAGTGGCAGGGCTGAAACGGCCATGCTCCTGATTATCGATAAAATCTTCAAGCACTTCGCGCGCGACCGTAGCACCTTCCTGATACGCGAGAACGATAGAAGCAGATGATCGAAATATTGGATCACGCGAATATGCGAGCAAGGCTGCTAACAGTGGCTGCCCACTGGTATCGCGCTGCCAAAAAAAACGCAGTGCCCGGAACAAAACGAAACTAGGGTCGAGTGTGTAAAGTTCGACGAGATGACGATACGTCAGGACGCGCGTTTTACCTGAGCGTTTGCCAAGGCAGTTGACGGTTTGTATCGCTTCAAGGTATTCAGCTTTCGGTGCGTTGGCCTTGTCGACGTAACTCAACAAAGCCCGCAACTCCGCGAGCATCATGGTTCGCGAAGAATGGACGCCGCCCCGCCCGAAGCGGTAGCCGAAACGGGTCAGTTTGATGGCATTCGTTTCAGTCATGCTCAACACTGCTCTCGCCCGCCCCACCTTTGCGCACCCACTCGTCAACCTCGTCTTTTTTAAACTTCCAAAGACGACCGACTTTGTGGGCAGGCATGCCTTTTTCACTGATCCATTTGTAGACCGTATCTCGCTTTACACCGAGATACGCTCCGATTTCATCTACGGATAGCCATCTGTCTTCCATCGTCATCACTCCGGGAATTGCCACCTGTTTAAACGAGGGGCTAAGCAAAACTTATAAGGCTTGGTGACAGATCGCCACTCTCGAACATTTGATCGCACCTATTTGGCATGAGAGTACGTGTCGGAGGACGACATGTCAACGGATAGTTTGCCGTTATAACCGAGTTTATACTAATCAAGCCGATGTCTAGGTTCTGTATTACTTGCAGTTAGAACATTCAAAGTTGAGTACTATCAAAAAATTGAAGCAGGCATTCTTTCACATACATGCGACATTTTGAGTCGCGATAACGATGAGTTTATCGGAATCAATCATATTTCAGCCCGAAAAATCATACGCAGTTCGCCTGCGAGCATCTTCCCCCACTTGCCACCCAGCCCAATATCCGCAACAATCCGCCCCGCTTTTAACCACACCAACAAGGATAAACAAATGAACCGCAAAGAACTGATTGACGCACTGGCAGCAAAAACCGGCAGCACCAAGACTGAAGCTGAACGAAATATCGCAGCATTCATCGAAGTAGTGACAGAAACTTTGGCTGCTGGGGATGACATTGCCTTGGTTGGCTTTGGCACATTTGAAGTACGCGAACGTGCTGCTCGTACCGGTCGCAATCCAGCCACAGGTGCTGAACTGAAGATTGCAGCATCCAAGCAGGCCGCATTCAAGGCTGGTGCAACGCTGAAGGCTGCCGTCAACGGTTCAAAATAGGAATTACAACTGAAAAAGCGACTGCCGGTGACCTAGTGGTCGCACACCACATATATGCCAACAGATCAAATCATCCAGCACCTGACTAAACACGGTGAACGACTCGATTCAGAAATTGCACACGCCATCGGCATACCTCTGTCCGTGGCGCACCTACATCTGAAAGAGCTTACCGCAAAGGGGAAAGTGATGTCCTGCCACATCACCCGTTTTGTTGAAGGCGAGAAAATTGAGGGGATCACCTGTCGGTTAGTTGGGCATATACCTAAAGTTGCACCTGGCAAAAAGACGATGTGATAAGTCGAATTGAATCCACCATCCAAAAGAATCAATAACTTGGTATTCGCACAAAAACACTGCCGACGTTATCGTGCAATATCAATGTTACATACTACTGGCGGCAGCACTGGGCCGTTAACCTCCCAGGCACAACGAACGTGTCCCCATTTTGAAACATAACCGCCATAATCATATCTGCCACCACAGCCCGGTAATGCCGCTTGTCGTAGTACCAAGGCTTGTCTTGGATAATATCTCGCGCCACCGAAAAATCTACAATATCTGGCCGTATTTTCAGCAACCGAGCCTTGAATTCAAGGTAGGACTGCTCGGAGATCGTCACAAGCGTATCCCGATAAAACGGGTGGATGAATAGTTTTGCATCGATCTGGTTCTCATCCAGCCATTTACACAGTGCCGCGAATTCAACAAATCGCTCCTCCACCCAGCGGATATCCGCCCCGTTCCATGCGTTTAGCTGAAAATGATCGCGGTTGTATTGTTCGGGGTTGGATACCCGACTGCGGTCGTATTCGTACAAGTGATACATCCCCGTGCCATCGACATCAAAAAAGATGGAAGGTTGGCTCTGTAAATGATGTGCAATGCGCGTCAGCCCTTGCCACAGCCCTGAGGCAAACAGGTATGAGCTGTAGAACGACAGCCAGGATTCGCCACTCACGGCGGGATGCGGACGGTTGGTTGGCATTATGTGCGGACGCTCATAGAACTGGTAAAAATCTATGCCAATCAACACCTCTTTGATCGGCTTGCCATGCCGCTTAAGCGCGCGCAGCGTGTCAAATGCCTCTTGTGGCGTGCCGGCCAAAAAGGACAGGTTGTAAAACGAATGGCCGGTGATTCGGCTAGCCTCGTCCGGGTCGAAAACACCCATAACCGATGAGCCAAGGATATACGAATCGTTCTGTACATCGCCGCGAAGCAGGTGATTCACTTTGCGGAATCGCTCGTTTACCGCGTAGCCACTGCGCAAATAATGGTGTCCAAACACCTCGTATGGATCGACAAGGTAGTTGAACATCACCACGACCAGTCCGCCAAACAGAAAGGCTGCGGCAACCCAATAATTCCACGCACGATTGCTCATCATCAGAACTGAAAATACAGGAACGTGGTGGGGCGACCAAAAGCCAGAACACACACCACAATCATCGCGGATATGTAGAAGGCGGAACGGCGACTCGGCGCGGTACTGGCAAATGTGGCGAGTGTTTCGTGAGTGTTTTTGGCATACATCGCAAACGCGAGCAGACACGCCATGCCCCAAACCTCGATGCCATTGATGAACGACGATTGTTGGAACTTCAAGCCGCTCCCATCCAGCCATGCCAAATAGGTGGATGGCAACACGATGCCGTTCATACCCAACATGGTTTTCCAGATCGTGATTGCGTCGGCTACCGACGCGGCGCGAAACATCACCCACGCGAACAACACCGCAAGGAAGGTGATTGCCATGCCCAACGGTTGTGGCAGCGTGAATCGCCCACTCCATTTCCATACTCGATGAATAGCCAAATACACGCCGTGCATCGCGCCCCAGACTACGAACGTCCAGCCCGCACCATGCCACAGACCGCCCAACACCATGACCGTCAAAGCCGCCAAGACCGCCCTGCCCTGCCCGTGCTGGTTGCCACCCAGCGGGATATACAGATAATCACGCAAAAACCGCCCCAGCGTGATGTGCCAGCGCCGCCAAAATTCCGCGATGCTGGCAGCTTTATAGGGCGAATTGAAGTTGACCGGTAGCACCACGCCGAACAGCAAGGCCAATCCCATCGCCATTTCCGAATAAGCAGAGAAATCGAAATACAGTTGGAGCGAGTAAGCCAGTGCCGCTGTCCAGGCATCGAGGATTTGAAGCTCCGCGACATGCGCAAACGGCTCGTTCACATATTCACCCAGCCAGTCGGCAATCACCACCTTCTTGAATAACCCGACTGCCAGCAAAAACAACCCGGCGGACACTCGACGCGCATCGGGCAGCAGCCGATCTTTTTGCAACTGAGGGATGATCTGGGCGTGATGCACAATCGGCCCGGCGATCAGTTGCGGAAAAAACATCACGAAAATAGCGAAGCGCAGCGGATCACGGTCGGCCACCAGCCCTTTGTGACAATCCACCAAGTAGGCGATTTTCTGGAAGATGAAAAAGGATATGCCGAGCGGCAAAATCACACGCAGCAGCGGGTATTGCGTCCCAGCCACCGCATTCAAATTGCCAATGAAAAAATCGGCATACTTGAAATAACCGAGTACCAGCAGGTTAAGGGCAATCCCACCAGACAGCAAAGCCACAGACGGACGACGTGCCAGCAATCCGCCCAGATGGAAGTTGATGGACAACAGTAGCAACAGCATGACGAGGTAACGCAAGTCCCATGCGCCATAAAACACACAGGATGCCACCAGCAATACCCATTGCGCCGCACGCACGCTGTATCGTTGGTGCGCGATAACGAAAGCCAGTAGCGCACCGGGCAAAAAACCATACAGAAAGATCGCCGAGTTGAAGAGCATACTCTAAACGTGACCCAATTCACGCAGCGCAAAAAACAACACGAGCGCAATAACGATTGCGGGCATGGCAACAAACCAGTCCTGTTTCGATGGCAGGCTGGCGGCCAGCATAGTGCTGGCAATCCATACATGAGCCAGATACCACCATCCTGTTGCGGGGTGCATGACAAAGACCGCATACCAGATGCCCACCGGGAACAACGCGAATGGAGCTAAAGCAATTGGAATGAGAGTGATGAGGTTGGGTGATGATCGGACTGAGCCAAGCCGCCAGGCATTGCCGTCGCGGGATGGGATGAAGTTTGGCAATGAAGGCTTCGCGCCTAGCAACAGCGCAATCAGCCAATGACAAAATTCATGCGCCGCTGTGCCAGGCAAGGAGAACAGGCTGTACGCCCACATCCCCAGCCTTGGTGCTGCGACAAGATCGAATACCAAAACGATTCCGATCAGCAGATGATCCACGATTGGCAATGCGACAAATTGTTTTGCAATACCCATCATGGCGCAAACACCCTCGTACACTCAAAAATCACCCATCCATACATCGCAAACGCCAACAGGTACTCGCGCAGATCACCCGTGCATAGCTTCAGCGGCGACACGAAGCGTCTTTTGCTTGGCCACAGCAGCGGCACACCGGAGTTGGTTAGCCAGTCCCCGGCAAGATGCGACAAGTAGCCCGTCGCGACGCCTACCACCACCGGCACGGCATAGCCTTGATGCCAGTGCAAATGATACAGCGACCACCAGATCAACCACGACATACCCGCAACAGCGAGCAGGCTATGCGTGACACCACGATGACCAAACACGGTTGAGATCGGGATAGAGAGCGGAAGAACGCGGCTTCCGAACGCGCTTTTAGGGTGATCGATGTCAGGCAAGTGGCTGCCAATGATTCCGCCAGCCATAATCAGTACGGTTTGCACGGGTGTCGCATGCATATATTCAGCTACGAGCAACGAAGATGCACAGCCTGCGGCCACATGGGTAAAGGCGAGCATCTTCAGCTAAATCCGCTTCTGCATATTACTCAGCCACATCCAGGTCGCAAAGCCAATGGCAACAATCGCCAAAGGTGCAACGACCGAAGGAATCGGTATTGGCAATACCACCCAGACGCACACGCTTACGAGTGTCATTGTGGAGATGAGCACACCAAACCTGTGCCGTATCGGTGACTGAGAAGAAAAACGAAAGGTGCTGATCTCCCTTACCCAAAATCCATCTGTGGTCGCCGCAATCGTGAAGGGCATCAAGATAAACCAGTACAGAACGAGCATATTGGCACGATAGACGATGAGCGAACCCCACAACCACGTTGTAATAATACGTTCTTGCGCCCAGCTCTTTAGCATGCTCGGCATGGTTTGCGTTTCCTTGATGGAGGATGCAATGCCCTTTACCTGACCAATGCTGGTAGACAGCATCTTGCTGTATATCCACTGGTCAGCAGCATGTCCGCCGAGCTGCGATGAGAACTCGCGCTCCGCCGTCAGCGCCTTCATAAGGTAGCCAGGGGAAATCACCATCCATGTACCCAGTGCCGCCACAATGGCAATGACGGCCAGTAACGTGCCAAAGCCACCCTCTTCTTTTTTGGCTGCCATGCCTTAATCCTTGAGTATCGGAATTCTGCCTTTGATGATTCGCCCGCCAGACATCTTTGCGATGAAGTGCAGTGGAGGAAGACGCCCCAGCATGGCCGCTGGAAAAATTTCAGCCTCCTCTTCGATAACGGATTCCTGGTACGAGGCTTGGTATTCATCTTGCACATGCGCGTCAACGCCGTGACCGTAGCGCAGGTTGAGTGACTTCGCTTTGATTTTGGGCAGGCTGTCAGCGATGTATTGTTGCGTCTCCGCGTCGATCACGCGCAAAATAATCTGATTGTTGACGTTGGCGAGTACCTGGCGCGCCTTGTTCTCATCACCGAGCCGCGCAGGAAAGTCCGCGAAGGTCTGCGTTGCAATCGTCACTCGAAACAGCGCTCCGCCCCCTTTGTTCATAAGCTGGATGGTGGGTTGATTGATGACCTCTGCGGCTTCGTCGATGAAGAGATTAACCGGCTTGTTTGAGTTGATGCCGTAGTTATAGCGATCACCGGCCACGGCGGTCAGGTCAGCCAGCATAATTGAACCTATAGCACTCCCGACCGTGCCATCCGCCAAACTATCGAGGCCGAGATAAAGCACTTGGTTGTTGTTGATGATCTTCGCCATGTCGGTCGCGTGTTTCTGATCGCCAATTTTGGCTTCGGGCGACAAAAGCTCTGACAGCGGATCGGAGGTCAACATGGACAGAATCGGAATGAGCGATGCAACCATCTTTTGGAAGTGGTCACGATTGTGCTCGAAGGTGGAAATCAGCCCATCCAAGTCTGATGACTGTGCTTCATGGATGACGATCTGCTTGTAGAATTCGATATAGGCTTCCAGTATCCGGTCACGATTTTTTTTCACAAACCCGCTGGAGCGCGATTCCCAATCCGCCACCTTGTCGATGAAGTGATGGCGCAATGTGTTTAGCAACAGGTTGTCCGCGCCACCTTCTATGTAACGCTTCAAGTGCACCAGATTGGGGCTTTCGCCGGTTGCCACCAGACCATTCACAATATCGTTCAGTACTTTCCAGCCAAACGCCGCAAACGGGTCTGCGCCCGTTTCCGATGGAATCAGGGCAGCAACCCGGCTGGCAAGTTCAGTTCGGCGATTCCAGTTGCGCATCGGGTCAATGGGCGTGGACTTCTCCGGGTGGGCGGGATGGAAATACACGAAACGCTCCGGGCATCCCATTGCCGCACATATCTTCCTGGCATTTTCCGCCAAGGCATGATCCCCTTTCGGGTCGATGATGATGACGGTTTCGCCACGCATGATCGCCTGACCAATCAGTAGCTCCATCATTCTGGTTTTACCCACCCGCGTCGTTCCGACCAGCAAGGTATGTCCGACCAGATTGGCCACTTCCATAAACCGATCAGTCTCTTTATCAAGCCCGTGTATCCAGTATTCACCGTTCAAGTGATGCTCGTTGGTGATTTTGCCAATAGTCTGAGCAACGCCTTGGGCAAGCATCGCGTGCATCTTTTGTGCTTCAACATCCGTCCAGTCAAAACCCGTGCCAAGCCACACGGATGATTTCTTGGTCGCCAACACTGTCTTGTCCATCAACTCAGGAATGGTGATGAACTCCATGCCGTAATTTCCCATGCGAGTCTGATCAACATAGCGATGCCAAGCCTGCGTCCCACGATACACAGCCATCGCCGTGCATACAGACATGGCAATGGCACTGAATTTTGACGGGAGCGGCACAGGCATGTATTTCCCGACAACCAAGGTTGCTGTTGCTGCCAGCCCCCAGGATGCGGCCATCTTTGCTTCTATGTTGGGTCGCCACGGTGATTCCCATTCGTAAAAGGCTTTCATTGATTACTCTCTCGCTTTGAGCGTTAACATGGCTGCCGACATATACATCCCCATTGTCACTTCGAGGAATTCGTGACCGCTACCGAGCATCACCAGGAGAAGCCCCATTGGAATCGCAAGCAGAGATAAGGCCGATAGAAGTCGCTTGTTGATTTGCCATGAACCTCCTCGGCTGCCAATAACCAGACCGCCGATAGCCATACCACAGGAATCGCAAGCGCCATTTCGATGTTGTACTCAACGTAGATTGCAAGGGTGCAGCTTGAAAACGACAGGATCATAGCCCAGTCGCTTCCGGCATATCCGTCCATTTACCGCGAAAAGTGTTGTAGCGGAAAGACTGCGCTGCCAAGGCGCCAACCAATGTTTTGAATTCGTTCATTTGCATTCTTTGACGAGGTGATTGAGAAGTCCGATGGCTTTACTTATGAAGGCCACCTCTCTACGAATGTCTCTTAGCGCCAGCTCAACCTCCCGCACCATGTCTTCCTCCCACGGCTGGGTCAACTTGAATAGCGCCGCCAAGTTATAGCCATAATCACTTTTTTGTTTCCTGATAAGTTTTTTGGTCATGCGGCGGGTTTTTGCTGCTTTTGAGCCATACCACTGAATTTCATACCAGTTCACCGTCAGGCTGTTATCCCGCATTCTGGCCTGAGCAAACAAGACGCTCTTTTGCGCCCAATCTCTGCTTTTGTTTCCGGCCATGACAAAAGTAAAGTGCTGTCTGCACAGATCTGTTGCTTGCGCGTCGAGCGTACTAAGTCGCCCGTACAGCAATTCGATTGCGGGTGTAACGCTGGTTATTTCGGTAGATGCAGTCAAATCTGCCCTCTCTGTAGATGAAAAACACCGCTGATTTGCCCAGTGCGGAATCTATCGATTCAGCGCAACTTTACATCTACGCGGACAGACTGAATTCGCGCGGTAAAACATATCCTGCAAAACCATCTAAATACATGTAAGCGGAACGGTTAGCAGACAAAAACGGAACATTTGTCTTCAATATAATCATATAGTTACGGGCGGAACGTTTGGCAGCAGTCGGGTAAAATGTTTGGCGGGCGATTCGGCGAGCGGAATGTTTGGCAACGATGCTTTTCACTCTACCCGACATACTTGGCCTCTACATCGGCATCCCTTATCTGGGTAAAAGTTACTGTTTCGTCTGCCTCGTTAATCTCAAACGAGTGACCGGGAATAGGGTTGTCCATTAAATCGCGTAGGGTTTGTTTGAGTTTTCTGACTGGCGACGTTGCGCCAGTCATTTGATGCAGCTGGGCAAAGGATAAGGTTGCTGGCGAGAACAATTCATCTTTGTGGCACATGGCGACCATGTAGATCGCCCTGCGTATTGGAGAGAGGCGCAAGAAATCTGGATGGTAGTAGTCAAAAATGTCATTTTGGATAAGGTAAAAAATGCGGTACGTTATCTTGAGCGTAACCGTCTTTATTTTTCCACTGACATCGCGCTCCAGTCGATATTTCGGAATGTAACTGAATGAGGTGTTGTAATTCTGTCCAAAAGGAATGGTGTTGGTGGTAATTTTGCTACCAGCAAGGCGATCAAGCGCTTGAATCAATCTGTCGTCTCGATCACCCCCCATGCTGCGCCCTGAGAATTCCAGAAAATCCTCCACTTCAAACTGAAACACACGGTAGATGTCGTTGTCTCTGTCTTCGACTGGAGCGTTGCCGATCCACGATTCGCAATACAGCAGGATGTCGAGATCACGCAGGGTGGGAAGCCCGGCAGAGCTTGGGGAAAACTCAATAAACTTGCCCTTGTACTCAATTCGCCGGGCATTCATATCGCCTGGGGTTAGTGCGAAAGTGGTGCGGTATGGCAGGTTTTCAATAAGCTCCTTCCGCTTTTCCAGATACACTGCTTTCGCGTCTTCCGTTATATCATCATCCGTGCAGAACAAGTCCACGTCCCTGAGAAATGACTCGATGCAGATATCCAAAAAAATGAGGTGTTTGAATGCAGCGCTATTGATCCTGGTAATTCTGTGATCTTCCATGTGTTTCCATGGTGGTTGATTAGATGTGCTGCAAAGTCTAGTTTTGTTTGCAAGAAAAATCTGCGAACTACTCGTCTAATTTGCAGCGTATTTCGCAGGGGGCTTTATATGACGATTTATAGGCGTGCCACAGAGCGTGTAGGAGTTTTTCGCGGTGCATCCTGAATTCCTAGACGTGCCACAGACGTACTCGGATTTTTGAGCTGTGCGGCTGGAATTCCCAGACGTGCTGGAGATGTACTACAGAGCATGAAGGTTTATTGCGTTGCCACCTTGAATTCCAAGAAGCGCTGCATATTCCAACGAAATCCGCCAATCATGTTGCTACGTTCTGAAAGGTGATCGAGTCGTGTCGAGATGGGAACAACCGCTGTCGAACATATAGCGGTCGAATTGCACGGCGGTTGTCATCCATCCGGTTTCGAGACTGAGCCAAAGTTCGCGACGGGCAGCTTTCTGTCTGTCAATTCAGCAGGGAAAATACCTCCTAACCAAACATAAGTGATGGTCGCAATCAAACTTGATGCGTTAACTATTCCCTTTGCGGCAATAACAATAGACAAATTGCTGATCTGTGCCAAACGGGGTGTGATGCACCTCCTTTTCGTGTGCGACCAGTAAGAACGCATCACCAAATTCCGCATGTAAACTTTCAGGCTGGTATCGCATCACAGGCAGGCCGCTGCATTTTTCCGGGCCATCCTCTGCAAAAGTGGCAACGATTACATGTCCGCCTGGACGAACTGAACGCATCACCCGCTCAACATAAGCTTGGCGGTCAGCAGGGGTAGTCAGAAAATGGAATACCGCACGATCATGCCAGATGTCGAAACGATGCACAGGAAATTCCGCACGAGTAATATCACCTTCCGTCCAGTGCACAGCATCCGCACGCTTTCCCAAACGTTGCCTGGCAACGGTAAGTGCAGCTCCAGACAGATCAAGTACAGTCAAGTCGTTGAAACCCTCTGCGGCAAGATCATCAACCAGTGTAGAAGCTCCACCGCCAACGTCGATAATCGCGGCCTCCTTACCCAACCCCGTGTTGTGAATTAACCGAAGCGATTGATCGGCATGCTCCTGAAACCAGCTAACCGAATCAGATGACTTGGTCGCATAAACCTGCTCCCAATGTTGCTTGCTGTTCATTTGCAACCTCCTTAAAAACTCAGCACCTTGTCCGAATCACGGATCAGCGCATGCAAATCCTGCATTGTGGACATAGGACAAATATCAGAAGCCGCTGACTGGCGTAGTTTCAGGCACGTACCACAAGCCAGAATTGCACCACCTAGCTCTACAAAATTTCGCATCTGACCGGGGACATCGAATTTTTCAGTGGCTAGCAATTCAGCTTCCACACCTTTGCCCAACAAAAATACTGAAACTGCATCACCTTGCTTCAAAGAAAACACCCCCAAGCGGAATGCGTTCCAGACAGTTTCGGGATCATTCGAGTAGATCACAATACCAAGTTTCATTATCCTCCTCCCCATCAATTAGTTCGTGGCAACAGCGTTAGAGCAGCTCTATCCCAAAGCGACGCAATAACAAGCCGAACAGACCAAAACAAATAACAGTAAAAACAACGCATACCAGCAAGCTCGGCCAAAATCCTACCCGTGGTAACAACAGTGGAAAAATCAAAAACATCGGCAATGTAGGCACGACATACCAAAATGTGTACCAGGCATGATTGGCGATTTTAGCTTCCGGCTGATTTTCAATGTAAAGCCAGATTAACGCAAGCAACGTGACCATCGGGAGTGCGGCAACGAACGCGCCCAGCTTGTCACTACGCTTGGCAAATTCCGACACCAGCACAATGATGGCCGCTGTCAGCGAGTATTTGATAATCAACCAAGCCACCGTAATATGCTCGCAATCAATGAAGTTTGTGCATTATGCAACGTATGCTGGCACGTGGGTATCTGCTTGATCCGTTAGCAGGTGGATTGATCGTACTGTTGCGTTGAATGACAGGCACAGGCTTCACCATGTGCTGCGGCAACCAGTTCATGAAGGATGCCACATTCTCCTGCCGAGTGTCTTTCACCGCACCGGCCACGCAAAGCGGCCAGTTGCTGCTCCAGTGCCTGCATACTCTTCAGTCGCGCCCGTACCCGATCCAGTTGCGCGTCGATTAAAAGGTCAATGCCTTCGCAGGCTGCATTCGGATGTTCAACAAAATCCAGCAACCGCTTCACGTCGGCAAGTGAAATATCCAGCGCACGGCAATGGCGGATAAATGCAAGCCGTTCAAGATGTGCTGAGCCGTAGGCGCGATAACCGTTTTGACTTCTCGCAGGGTTGGGTAACAAGCCAGCCTTCTCATAGTAGCGAATCGTTTCGACATCGACACCAATAGCCCGACCCAACTCGCCAATACGCATGATGGTATCCATGACACTCTCATAAAATAATTACTGATGGTTCATAGTACCTGCTTGACACTGAAGTGGCTACAGGGTGTGTAATGCAAACTGACAAAAAATTTCAAGGAGTGGATTATGTCAGTCAGTTGCTGCGATTCGGTCTGCTCCGCACAAACCAGCGTCAGCCCCCGCTACCGTAAGGCACTATGGATTGCGCTGATTATCAATGCCGCGATGTTTGCCGTCGAAATTGTCGGAGGCTTACAGTCAGGTTCGGTATCGTTGTTAGCGGATGCAGTGGACTTTGCTGGTGATGCCGCCAATTACGGAATCACGTTGACAGTGCTGTCCATGGGGCTGGCGTGGCGATCACGCGCCGCGATGGTGAAAGGTCTGTCAATGGCGGCATTCGGCTTGTTCGTGCTGGGTAAAGCTGGGTGGGCTGCAATCAACGGCATCCCGCCAGAACCCATGACCATGGGTGCCATCGCGGTGCTGGCATTGTTCGCTAACGGCGGTGTCGCCCTGATGCTTTACACCTTCCGCGATGGCGATGCCAACATGCGTTCTGTCTGGCTGTGCAGCCGTAACGATGCAATAGGCAATGTCGCGGTAATGTTGGCCGCCGCTGGCGTGTTCGGTACCGGAAGCAACTGGCCTGATCTGCTCGTGGCCGCTATCATGGCGTGGCTGGCGCTGTCTTCCGGGGTTGCGGTGATTCGGCATGCAAATCAGGAGTTGATGCAGCATGCCAAATCTCCCCCATCAACATCTATAGATCAGCCACTCGCATAGTTGAGCCATATACAAAGACATTATTGGCGGAATGTCGCATGACACTGCACGCAATAGCCCATAGTGGTTTGCAGTGCTTCCAGCGATTTTTTCATATCCTTCTTTTTTAAGGTATCACCCAGATCATCGCCGCTCTGGTGGAACGCTAAACCGAGTTGCCTGAATTTTTCATTGTCCGACATAGTCGAGCACATTTTTCGCATCTCTTCTGTCAGCCCGAGTTCAGAATGCGCGACTTGTGCAGCTTGATCGAACTCATTGTTCGCCAGATGCCCAACAATCGACTGAATAGCAACCACATGTGAGCGCATGTTTTTCAATTGATGCTGTTTCATTTCCGGTGACAGGCCAAGAGAAAGACGTTCATCCATGATGTGTTGGTGGTGCATGGCATGATGATCCATAGCAGCGCCTTCATCAGCGATAGACTGACTCATGGTCAGATGGCCGCAAAACAAGATTGCAAACAGCGCAGAAATTTTTTTCATTTAATTATTCCCTCAAAAGTGATGTACGGCAAATCCCGCATTTTTGCGGCGGACTGTATTATTGGGTAGCAGGCTATCCACCTGTTATGATTCAGATCATATCAATTTTCCCGATCACATCACATGGACTGGACACTACTGATTGAATCCCAACCATTCCTGAAACATCTACCAAATGAGCTTCGTCAGGTAACTCAATGCAGAAATATGACGGCGGGTGATAGCCTGTTCAGAATTGGCGACTTCGTGCGCAACTTATTTTGCGTCGTAAAGGGTGAGGTGCAACTGATTCGTCACGACGTACGCGGCACAAAAGTCATTCTGCAACGCTCACGTAGCGGGTTCTTCGCCGAGGCTAGTCTTGGCAGTACAGCGTACCATTGTGACGGGCTGGCAGCCGAAACAGGCGTTCTGCTGTGTTTCCCGCTTGCGGCATTCCGTGCCTCGCTGGATCAAAATGCAGCTTTTCGCAATGTTTGGATTGAGCAGCTTGCCCGTGAAGTGCGAAAACTGCGCGCCCAATGTGAGCGGCTAAGTCTGAACGGTGCAGCAGACAGGATCATTCATTACATTGAGTCCGAAGGCATAAATGATACCTTCACTTTAAACCAACCGCGCAAAGCGTGGGCATCTGAGCTAGGGTTAAGCCATGAATCGCTTTATCGCACCTTAAAGCGACTTAGCAATCAGGGCACACTCAGCATCGAGAGCAATAAGATTTCGCTTATATCGCGAATCAATGAAAGCACGATTTTCCCCAACCGAGCATTCACACACAGCAGAATCATGGACAATTCAGGAACCCCGGATATTCCATCTCATCAGGATCGCCAGCGAACCCGTCAGCCATGATATGACTAAGATTCTCGCTGTATTTCGTTTTATTATTCAACATCTCTGGCACGGTGACGCAAGGTTAAATCGTCATTGAACGTATGCCGGATAGAACCGAACCTCAAGTACAGAGACGGCACCACGAACATGTTGAGTATGCTTGAAGAAACAAGGCCAAACAAAATAACGATTGCCATTGGAGCCTGGATTTCACTACCTGGCTGACCGGAGGCGAGCGCCAGTGGCACAAGTGCCAAACCAGCAGCCAGCGCGGTCATCATGATAGGAACGAGCCGCTCAGTCGCGCCACGCACCACCAGTTCCAACGGTTTCAAGGTTGCCTCCGTTTCGCTCAGGTGACAAATATGTGCAATCATCATTACGCCATTGCGCGCCGCGATGCCAAACAGCGCGATAAAACCGATCAGCGTGGCGACTGACAACACCCCGCCGGATACGAACATGCCGAATACCCCGCCGATCAGCGCCAGCGGAAGATTGAGCATCACCACGGCCGCATCTCGTACTGAATGAAAGGCCAGATAGAGCAGCATAAATACGCCCACCAGCACCAGCGCACTTAAAATACCCAGTACCCGTGTGGCTTCGGCAGCACTCTCAAACTGTCCGCCATACTCGATGTGATACCCGGCGGGCAGTTTCACATTCGCCGCGACACGGCTGCGAATATCTTCCACCACTCCGGCCAGATCGCGTCCGGCCACGTTGGCCATCACCACGATCTTGCGCTGTACGGATTCGCGGCTGACCAGATTTGGCCCCCTGTCCTTTCTGACTTCAGCCAGTGCCGAGAGCGGCAATCGCGCACCGCTCGCCGTGGTGATCAAGGTGCTGGAAATCGCTTCCATCGATTCCCGAACGGCAGGATCAAAACGCAGCACCAGATGGAAAGAGGCCTGACCTTCCATCACTCGCGACACTTCCAGCCCGGCAAAAGCGGTTTCGATCGCGTCGGAGACCTCGCGGACGGACAGTCCATACTGTGCAATGGCATCACGCCGGAACTTCACCAAGACAAACGGGATGTCCGCCTGCTGTTCCATCGCCACATCCACCGCTCCCTGTACCTCTTTGGCCTGAGTTTTTACCTGTTCCCCGATACGCCTTAATTCATAGAGGTCGGGGCCGAATATCTTCACGGCAATATTGGCACGGGTTCCCGAAAGCATGTGATCGATGCGATGCGAAATAGGCTGTCCAATCACGACATTCAGACCGGGAATGGCAGACAGATCAGCGCGCAGTGCGGCAAGAAACGCTTCCTTGCTGCGATCTTTTATCTCCAGGCTTGCCTCGATCTCCGAAGCATGAACTTCCATCGCATGAGGATCGCCGGGCGAACGTCCGGTACGCCGCGCAGTGGTAACAACCTCGGGATGGTGCAGCATAGCCGCTTCGACGCGCTGCCCCAATTGATCCGATTCTTCCAGTGAAGTGCCCGGCAGGGTGGAGATACTCACCGTCAAGCTGCCTTCATTGAAGTCAGGCAAGAAAGCGCGCCCGGCAAAACTCAAGGCGATAAGGGCAAGCAAAAACCCCGTGCCGGCAAGCAGCGTGACCGGTTTCCAATGCGCCACCACCCGGCTCAAAGCCGCACTGTAATACGCTTTCATCGTCACCAGCCATTTAGGCTCCTGATGCAAAGTGACTCCCTTGGACTGTGGCAGAAACAGCACCGCCAGCACCGGAGTGACCGTGACCGCCATCAGTAAGGATGCCGCCAGCGCCACCACATAAGCCTGACCTAACGGTGCCAACATCCTGCCTTCCACACCTTCCAGGAAAAAGATCGGCACAAATACCAACATGATGATGAGCGTGGCAAAAACAATGGAACCCTGAATCTCGCGCGTCGCAGCGAACACCACCTCGCGGCTGGTATGCCGCTCGTTCGCGGGGCGGACGATATTTTCTTTGAGTCGGCGCGTGATGTTCTCAACCACCACGATGGCATCATCAACCAATGCGCCCAGCGCGATAGCCAGCCCGCCCAAGGTCATGGTATTGAGCGTGGCACCCATCGCCTGCATGATAAGAATCGCCGTGACCAGCGACAGAGGCAGCGCGATCAGCGTGATCGCGGTGGCACGAACAGACAGCAGAAAAACAAAAACGATGGCGATCACTAGAATCGCGCCGTCGCGCAAGGTCTCCAGCAAGTTGGATATGGATCGCTCGATGAAATCCGCTTGCCGAAAAATGTGACTATCTATTTCCATGCCTTGCGGCAGACTGGCCTGCAGCGTAGAAAAAGTTTCATCCAGCCGCCGGGTCAGTTCAAGGGTATTCGCCATCGGCTGTTTCTGAATCGCCAGAATGATGGCCGGTTTGCCATTGTGCGCAGCCGCGCCGCGTTTAAGCGCTGTGCCGATTGCGACCTCGCCCAGATGACGAACCAGTACCGGCTGACCTGCGCGCATCACCACAACCGTATCGCCGATGTCCTCTGTTTTCTGGATTCTGCCCACGCCTTGAATCAGATATTCCTGTCCGCCTTCCTTGTAAAATCCGGCGGAAGCATTCTGGTTGGTAGCGCGCAGACTGCGCACCACTTCGTCCACCGTCACCTTGTAACTCGCCAATCGTTCCGGTACGAGCGTTACCTGATACTGCTTTTCATCACCGCCGATGGTGATGACTTCGGCCACGCCCGGCACGGCAAGGATGCGGCGACGCAACACCCAGTCAGCGGTACTCTTCAACTCGGTGCCGCTATGCACATCGGATGTCAGCGCAACGAACATGATCTCGCCCATGATGGATGCGGCGGGAACCATCTGCGGCGGCGGCAAATCCGGCGGCAAGCTGGCACGGGCAACCTGCAGTTTTTCGGAAACGATCTGCCGCGCCTTCAGGATGTCAGTCCCCCAGTCGAATTCGACGATCACCACCGACAGACCCACCGTGGAATTGGAACGCACGCGGCGGACTCCGGGCGAGCCATTGATTGCCGTTTCAATCGGAAAGGTGACCAGATTCTCGACTTCGGTCGGCGACATGCCGTGCGCTTCGGTCAAAATCGTAACAGTGGGCGCAGTCAGGTCAGGAAAAATATCCACCGGCATGCGGGCGGTTTGCCAGCCACCCCATGCCAGCAGCAGTGCGGCAGTAACGAGAACGACCAGGCGATTAGACAAGGAGTTACGAATGATGGCAGCGATCATATTATTTCTCCCTAATGCGCGTGGCCGTGACCGAGCGTCGCCGGAGAAGTGGCTGCCAGTCTGACCTGGAAAGCCCCCTTCGACACCACTCGCTCACCCGCAGCGACTCCCGAACGTATTCCGACCCAGTCCCCCTCTTTAATGCCGGGTTCGATGACGCGTCGCTCGAACGATTCCCCCTCTTTCTGCACATAAACCACGGCCATGCCGTTGTCATCAATCACTGCCGATGCGGGAACGGCCAGCACTTTTTCCGTGCGTCCAGCGTAAATCCCAACACGCAGGTTCATTCCGGCGCGCAAACGCCCCTTGGTGTTGTCGAACTCAAAGATGGCGGGCACGGTGCGGCTATCCTTATCTACCAGACCACCAAAAGCAATAAGACGAGTATTGCGATCTACTTCAAGCACGCGCGCCTGTTCTTCACCCTCCAGACGGAAGAAAGCACCAGAGGGCTGGGTGAACCTGCCCAGATCACTCTCCGGTATGCGCACTTCCAGCCACAGCTTGTCGAGATCGGCAATGTGAACCAGCATTTGCCCGTCCGCTACCGCCGCACCGGCTGCGCCGCCCACGGCAACGACCGTACCGTTAATCGGCGATTTAAGAGGAATGCCACCGTTGCCGCCCGAATAGGTATTCAGCCGATGTTGTGCCGCGTCAAGCTCCGCAGCCGCGAGATGTGCGCGTGTACGGGTCTCCCTTAATTTTTTCTCAGGGATGGCTTCAGCCTTGAATAATCCTTCCATGCGTATCAGCGCCTGATTTGCTTCTTCGGCTTCGATGCTGCTGCGTTTGACTGCAAGTTCCAGCATCGCCGCATCGGTTTCACCTCCCAGTCTGGGGGAAAAATAAGCCAACACCTGCCCGACTTTGACCGGCATGCCGATCTGCGGAAATCCCGTTGATCCGGCACGCAACAAACCGACACCGGGAGCGGAGATGACAGCTTCGCCGCCCGCTCGCGGCTTGATTGTGGCGGATGCAGTTAGAGATTCATGCAGGACTTGTTCAACCACCGGCATGTTTGCAAAAGATATTTTCCATTGTTGTTCTTTACTGAAACCAATATTCCCCGCAGTAGCCGATTCATGCGCTACCGCATTGGCCGCCCTGCGATTAGCGTAAACCTCTATCTCGCCCAGATCATGCGTGACATTAGCCTTGGCGCTGAGCAGCTGAAAAGTCAGGTGACGCTTCCCGGTAAATTGCGGCGTAATGACAATGCGGAAGATGCCGGGTGTAGCACTCATGCCGCCTTCTGCACGTTCTTCCGGCTGACCGCCGCCTGATAACACGACGGTCATTTTTCCTGTCGTCACAGCCTGAAAACCCGCTGGAATAATCAGCGTCGTGTGTGCCGCAAAGGCTGTCTGTTCGCCTTTGACCAGCTTCTGAAATTCGACGAACAGCTCGGTCGTGTCGGTGTAATGGGTGATGGACATGCCTGCGTGAGCATCCGACTTGGTCATGGCAGGATCAGCCTTGGGGGAGCAGGCAGTCAGCGCGAACGCGGCCAGCGCAATAAAAAACAGTTTGAGCTTATTCATAGGTCGATGCTCCTGACAAGGTTTCAAGATCAATATGGGCCAAGCGAGCGCGTAAAGCCAGATCGAGTTCGGTGGTCGAAAAATCCAATTCGGTGCGGTAAGCGTCAAGCAGTTCAAGCAAGCTGGCCTCACCTGAACGATAGGCCGCTTCGGCTATGCCGGACAAGTTCTGTGAGTCGTTCGACACGTCATGGCGGTAAGCCAATACCGTTTTGCGTAATTCATCTGCCAAGTGCCACGCGCCGCGCAGTTCGGCTTCCGCCTTATTTAGTGCTAGAGCCTGCTCGGAGCGAAGAGTCTGCGCTTTGGCCTGGCTGCGTTGTTGTGCCGCCTCACTACGATCAAACAAGGGGATGGAAAACGACACGCCAACGATTGCTCCGCTGCCACGGCGAGTGGGTTCTTCCAGTGTTTTTTGGCCGACACCCACCGTCAGATCAGGAATCCAAAAGCGTTGTGCTGCCTGATGTTCTTGTTCGAAGGCTTTGGTTTGAAGTAGCAGGCTTTCCAGATCAGGGCGTTGGCGCAACCTTGTTTGCAACTCGTCAAGTGCAGGTGTGGCATCGGGAAGCAAATTGCCGAGCAGGTGCATCACTTCATCCGGCCTCTTGCCCGTCAGTACAGCGAGTGCTTCACGACTGCGCGCCGCGTCCGCCTGAGCCACAGACAGTCGCGCTCGAGTGGTTTGTGCTTCGCGCTGAATGCGGCGGCGGTCATAACCTGACACTTCACCTGCCTTGGCAAGTTGTGCCGTTATCCTGGACGCATTTTCGATTCTTGTCAGCCATAATCCAAGTGCTGACTGAATTTGATTCCGATGCAGCGTTTCGGCAAAGATTCGGCGTACGTCGGTGATGGTGTTGAAGCGTCGAGTTCGTCCGTCCAGTTTTTCGGCATCCAAGCGCCGGGTAGCAGCATCCACCCGCAGCGAACGACGCCCGGAGAGATCAATCGTCTGCGAAATTTGCACAGAGCGTTCGGTGATGTCGCCACCGAGCATGGCAAGGCGGTCACGGCTGATGGAGAAAACCGGGTTGGGCAATGCCGATGCTTCAGTCACGACGCTCTCCGCCTGCGCTACCCTGCCTGTTTCCGCATCCACCCAGGCAGGACGCAGTAATGCGCTGCTCACAGCCTCGCGTTCAGTTAAGGTCGGCGTTTCAGGCTGCGGCAAGTTTTCCGCTTGAGATAATCCAATACAGGCGAGCGACAGCATCAGCGCCATGAGTGGGGCGAGTGCTATCGGTCGATAAACCGGGGCTGGCAGTAACGCCATCCCGATTCGAAAAACGTCTCTCGACATGATGATTCCTTTTCAGTCCGGTACAACAGAACGCCGACAATAATGCCTGCGCAGCAAAAACGGGTCAGACGAAAAGGAAGTTTCGGGGAGGTTTATAGGGAGGGATAGTATCTGCCTGAACAAACGGGCAGGCTTCGATTGGAATAACAGTTGATGTCGATACGGATACGTTGGTCACTTCGATGCGATGCATCACGGCTGGCATGTGGCTCAATAAATGACCGATCTGACTGTGTGCTGCATCGTCTTCGCCACCATGATGATGGTGGTGGTGCGCTTCAATTACCTCAGAATGGGCTGTGTCGCCCATCACCGACAGGTTTGTCTCCTCGCTGTGACTATCCATCATCTCCCAGGAAAAGCTGGGCGACATGAAGGTGCTGATCAGCACGACAAGCAGGAAGCGTAAAGTGGATGTAATCAATCTTGCGGTCATTTGCGAACGATTCTATTCGATCAACGGTTTAACGTCACCAAAAAATTTAATGAGCATGACATTACCTCAGACTGATGATTGAGAACTTTTGCATTTACCTCCCAATACGGCGAGCCATTTACCTAGCAATATTCCGGTCAAATCAGTTTGCGAACAGCAGCTTTTTCTGAATTTTTTACACCTCAACTTGCAGCAAGTGACACACTGAAGTCCATGAATCGGGTGATTTTACCATTGTTTGCACGTCTGCTTATGAACTAATTGCTGCCAATCGGAATCGTAGTAATTGAGATGAATATTACTGTCCAACTTGGTATCATAACGTGTAGCAGGTTTGCGATTGGTTTCGCCGGGTTTGTGCGTATTCTGGTTAAAACCGCCACCTATAATGCTCGCAAACCCGCCCCCTGAAATGCTTCACCCCCCCACCCATAATGCCCACAATTCCGCCACCGAAAATGGTGTAATAGCGCCACCTGCTGTTTGGATATTTTGGAACGTCTGATTGGATAGCAGAAGTTATCTCGATGTTGTGTGAATGTGGGTAGCCTGCTTATCCTGCTTGGTTTCTATCTGTTGTGGCGCATCTGAATGAGTCCCTCAGCCTCATATGGAGCTGAGGTTTGTGGCCGCTGCTTTAGGAAATTAGTGGCAACACTTCTTTTTTCAACTTCAAGGCTGTTGATTTCGATTTCTTCTAGGTTATTGATAAACGCCAATTTGAGGCGGTCTATCCATCCCCCTCCGAGATTGGCCCCTATCAATCCCAACTTGTCTGCAATCTGTTCAGCGGTGACTTGTATTAGGTCATACTTGATTTCGAGTTTGTCACCCTCAATGCAAATCTCAAGTATCCCCATCATCTCAAGCAATGCCTGTTTTACTTGTTCGGCCCGTGTCGTATCCAATCGATCTGAAAGCAAAAGACGACGACACTTGATGACTTGTTTTCCCTCCTGCGCAGGTGCATGGCGTCCGGGGAATCCGATGTATAAACGTGGGTTCGCTAAAAATCGCTCCCTGCACTGGGCCGAACAAAATGCGTAGTGACTGCCTGCGTATTCTGTGGAAAATGATGTAGCGGGAACCTGCATATGGCAAACATAGTCTTCGACTGTTTCATTCATGATATCTCTTCTGTAATTAACCAGACGTATTAGCTTTACCTGCAATCAATCACATCACTTCGTTGCGAAACAGCACGAAGCCATTATGGAATGAATCTTGGCGTACTGGCAGCATACTCGCGCCATTGCTCGCCGAAACTAGTCTCTGCTTCCCTCTCCTCGGAACGCGCCAGTCGCACATACATCCACACCAGCACAGGGAACATCAACAGGGTCAGCAGCGTTGGCCATTGCAACAAGAAGCCAAACATGATGAGTACGAAAGCATCGTACTGGGGATGGCGGATTTTGGCATAAGGCCCGGTAATCGCCAGTTGATGATTGCGCTGCGCCTGATAGAGAATTTTCCATGCAGATGCAAGCAGGATGAATCCGACTCCGATAAATAAAAAACTGAGCATGTGCAACGGATCGGTGTGCGGATCGCCCCTCCAGCCGAGCAGTGTATGCCAGAGATGACCGCTATTATGGGAAGAAATATCAACACCGGGATAACGGGTTTGCAACCAGCCGGCAAGCAGATAAATCGTCAGCGGAAAACCGTACATCTCGGCGAACAGCGCCACGATGAAGGCCGAGAACGCACTGAACGAGCGCCAGTCGCGCGGCGTTTTTGGCTTGGTGAAGCTGAATGCAAAAATGATGAACACCAGCGAGTTGATGATGACCAGCGACCACAGGCCATAAGCGTTTTCCGTGAAGTTCATTTTTCGCTCCTATCAGTATCATGCCCGCCGTGTCCGCCATGCATGAACAGATGCATCAACGGACAGGCCAGCAGCAACAGAAATGGCAACGCGCCCAGCAGATGAGCACGGTGTTCGGTAAACAGAAAAAATGCAGCGATCGCCAGAAATGCAACGAGAATCCAGTTGTATCCCTTTGGCGCACAACTGCGCCCGTCAGGTTCGTCCTGCTTCATCACGCTCTCCTTTCAGGAAAAAGTTTACGTCTACAAAAAAACCTTGTTACATCTTCATCCGGTTTAGCCTGAGCGCGTTCAGTATCACGGATACCGAACTGAAACTCATCGCTGCTGCCGCGATAATCGGCGAGAGCAACAAGCCGAAGAACGGGTACAGTACGCCCGCAGCAATCGGGATGCCGAGCACGCTGTAGATGAAGGCGAAGAACAGGTTCTGGCGGATGTTGCGCATGGTGGCGCGAGAGAGGCGCAATGCGCGCACGATACCGACGAGGTCACCCTTGATCAGTGTAATGCCCGCGCTTTCCATCGCCACGTCGGTGCCAGTACCCATCGCGATGCCTACTTGTGCCTGAGCTAAAGCCGGCGCGTCGTTGATGCCGTCACCCGCCATCACCACGATGCGTCCCTCAGCTTGCAATTGTTTGACGATGGATGCTTTCTGCTCAGGCAGCACTTCGGCCTCGATGCGGTATATGCCGAGTTTTTTAGCAACCGCTTGTGCCGTGATGCGGTTATCGCCGGTCAGCATGATGACCTGCACGCCTTCCTGATGCAGGGCGCGGATCGCATCAAGAGTGGAATCCTTGACCGGATCGGCCACGCCGATCAGTCCCGCCGCATGGCCGTCGATTGCCAGCAGCATCACCGTCTGGCCGTCGCTACGTAAGGTCTCGGCACGTGCGGGCAAGTCGCCGGGTACTATACCCAATTCTTCGAACAGTTTGAGGTTGCCCAGCGCGACTGCACTGCCCTCAACAGTTCCTGACACGCCCTTGCCTGTGAACGAGCGGAACTCGCTGACCGCAGTAAGTACAATATTTTTTTCCTGTGCACCGTTGACGATGGCCGCCGCCAGCGGATGTTCGCTGGCGCGTTCCAGACTCGCTCCCAGCCGCAGCACCTCGTCCCCATCGAATCCAGAAAGCGCACTGACCGAAGTCAGTTTCGGACGGCCTTCGGTCAGTGTGCCGGTCTTGTCCACCACCAGCGTGTTGACACGCTCCATGATTTCCAGCGCTTCGGCATTCTTTATCAGCACTCCGGCTAAGGCACCGCGTCCGGTGCCGACCATGATGGACATCGGCGTAGCCAGTCCCAGCGCGCACGGACAGGCGATAATCAGCACCGCCACGGCGTTGACGATGGCGTGCGTCAGGCGCGGCTCCGGCCCAAACAATCCCCACACCACGAGCGTGGCGAGCGCGACTCCCACCACTGCCGGCACAAAATAACCGGCAGTCACATCGGCCAGCCGCTGGATAGGCGCGCGCGAACGCTGCGCCTCGCTCACCATGTGTACGATCTGCGCCAGCAGCGTATCGGCACCGACACGCTCGGCGCGCATCAACAAACTGCCGGTGCCGTTCACCGTCGCGCCGATCAATCTCTCGTTTGCGGTCTTTTCCACCGGGATGGATTCGCCTGTGACCATGGATTCATCCAGCGAGCTGTTACCTTCCAGCACTACGCCATCCACCGGCACCTTCTCGCCTGGACGCACGCGCAGCACATCGCCAGGCTGCACTTGTTCAAGTGGAATGTCTTCCTCGTGGCCGTCAGCACGCACGATGCGCGCGGTCTTGGGTGCAAGACCTAGCAGCAGTTTGATTGCGGCGCTGGTCTGGCTGCGTGCGCGCAATTCCATCACCTGCCCCAGCAGCACCAACGCCATGATCACCGCAGCAGCCTCGAAATAAACCGGCACGGTTTCCCCCATGCTGCGCATTGCAGGTGGAAAATTCCCCGGCAGCAACATCGCAATCACGCTGTATGTCCACGCCACGCCGACACCGAGCGAAATCAGCGTGAACATGTTGAGACTGCGGTTGACCAGTGAAGCCCAGCCGCGCCGGAAGATCGGCCAGCCGCCCCACAACACAACCGGGGTTGCCAGAAAAAATTCCAGCCATTGCAACACCGTCATCGAAACGGAATCCGGTATGAATTGCGGTGCCAGATCGGATGCCATCGCCATCACGAACACCGGCAAGGCCAACGCCGCGCTTAGCCAGAAACGGCGCGTCATGTCATGCAATTCGGTATTGTCATCATCAGGTGCGTTGCGCGGCTCCAGTGCCATGCCGCAGATCGGGCAACTACCGGGTTCATTGCGCACGATCTCGGGGTGCATCGGGCAGGTATATTCGGTAGCACCTGACTTGGCCGTAACTGGTGCAATCGGTTCCAAGGCCATACCACACTTGGGACATGAACCCGGCGCAGGCTGGCGAATTTCCGGATGCATCGGGCAGGTGAATACACCTGCGATTTGAACAGTAGCCGTCACAGCCGGCTTAAGGTATTCAGTGGGATTTGCCTGAAACTTGGCCAGACACTTCACGCTGCAAAACAGATAAGTTTGTCCGCTCTCTGCGAGGCGGTACGTGCTGTCGGCAGAGACTGTCATGCCGCATACGGGATCAGTTGCCATTGCATGCCCCTTTCCGGTGGTGGAAATTGCCTCAGTGAATCATTTGATCAACCATTTGAAGCTTCTGGGAGACTTGTCGCCTGCCAGACGTATTTGCAGTTCCATTGATCGTGGCTGCGGGACAACCGCCCTGAAGCGCAACAAGCCCTTGCGGTGATGGCCTCCGGGCGGCGCGCCGTCCCAGGCCAGCGGCAGGTATTGCTTGCCATCAACAATCAGCGTTGCAGACTTGGTCAAATCATCGCTCAAGGCCTGCGTATGGGTTTCCAGCGTCACCTCAAAAGTCCATGTTTTCGCATCCGCAGGAATAGCTTGCAGCGCAGTGGTTACCTTGATGCCCCGGTCATTGCTTATTTGCGGCGCAATCTCCGCCGCATCGCATGTCGTAATGAGGCCGTTATGCACAAAGGCAATCAACGTTGCGAATGCCAAACTGCTCAAATATTTTTTCAGCATTTTTTATGCTCCCGCGTAGCGTTGATGACTTTAGGTACGATATAGAGAATACCGGCCACGTTAAAGGCAAGACCGACCCAGAACAACTCGATTTGATATTCTGCAACGATGGTGAGAAAGCCGGTGACGCCCAGAACAGGCAAGATATTGACCAGATAATGTGCGCAACAGGAAACCATTGCCGCAGTGGAGGTCGTGCCGGACACCGCTACCACCTTGCCTGATGCGCCAGGTTGCCCGACAAGTTGCTTGAGGTAGGTGTAGAGACCGACCTGAATGCCGAATCCCAACGCAAGGGACACGAAGAAATACCAGAACTTTGTAAACTGTTCGAGTGTGAAATCCACCCCGGAAATCAGACTGACCACCACAAAATAAATGGCGAGCAATAACACAAATGCACCCGCTCCAAATTGGATGGGTCTTATGGATAGAGCCGTCTCAGATTGTTGCTGCGTCATGCTGACCTCACATTCAGTCGAATATTCAAGGCGTTCAGTCGAATTCAGTCTAATGATTAAATTCCAGTGTGTCCATGCATTACTGACATGTCACCCGACTCATCCGCTCATTCGGTGCTTACCCTAATGTCTTCTTTAATAAATTCAACATACCATCCTCATGCATCACAACAGGTTCATACACAGGTGGCTTTTCTGTCGAAGGTGATTGCCCATGATTACAGGTCATTCTCCAACGACGCTGCAGGACATTTTTGCAATAATCATAGCGGCACGTACCAAGTTTACTCGTAACGGCCAAGCTTAACGTTTGACAGCTACATTTATCTCCATGCGAGTTTTCCATAAATTCCCCTATCGTTATTGAAATCCACTAGAAATATTTTTTGATTATCACTTTTAGTGTTTTCTGCAAATATCCTCGATCGGATTGTCCAATCTCGCCATATAACGTGGCGGCGACAGTTATGAAGATACTGACTACTTCAGGATCAAAATGTCCCCCAGCTCCATCCTGCAAAATTTTTAATGCGTCATCAATCAATAAGGACTCCTTATAGGGCCGTTTTGACATCAAAGCATCGAACACATCAACCACAGCAAACAATCGTGCCGAAAGAGGAATATCCTTGCCATAAATGCCGTGTGGGTAGCCGCTGCCATCAAATTTCTCATGGTGAAAAAGCACCACGTCCCGGGCACGCTTCAACCAAGTTGAATCCTGAATAATCTCCCCGCCAAATACAACATGGCGTTTCATAATCTCAAACTCATCCGCAGTCAGTCGCCCCGGTTTGAGTAGTATCTGATCCGGAACTCCAATTTTTCCGACATCGTGCAGAAAAGCACCAACAATCAGCGATTCAATGCTATCTCGATTCAGGTTCATTGTTTCGGCAAGCCTGACCGAATACAGCGTCACCCGGTAATTATGCGTATCGGTATCGGCATCTCTTTTTGCTATAGCGCTACCCAATGATTGCAATAATTCAAGGTTCGAATCCAAAAGCGATTGAGACAGGGACTCGGAACGCCGCGTCAATCCAAGTAAAACGGGGTAGAGCAAGATTAAAATCAAAATCACCGCAACGAAAGAAGTCAGTGTTGCATTGCGCGCCTGATGTTTCCTTGCATATTGCGTTCCAACATCAAGACGATAGACGCCTTCAAAATACATTTCGGTCATACGCCTCGAATCGAGCAACGGTATAAGCACTTGCACGAAATCCTCCCCCTCGTTCGCAAGCCAGTTATAGTGTTGCTTGCCGGGCTTTGGAAAATCATGCTGGTGCGCTTGTACAGAAGATCGAAGGTTTGTTGCCTCACGCCCCCATGCCTCCATCAGCGATTTTCCGGAAGGATCGAAAATACGAATGCCCGAAAAGCGGGAATTCTCCAACAGTTTTACCAGTTCAGGCTGACTCATTTGAATATCTGCCGCAAGCAGTTTGCGCATTTCAGGTAAATCAAAATGTCTGGCGCTAGTCGCCGCTTGTTCAAAGGCCATCTTTTCGACTCGCCAGTTTTCCAGATAATACACAAGTGCGCCGACCAACACGCTGATCGCTACTCCTGAGACAAGGAATCTTGTTATCAGATAACGGTGGAGTTCTCGGGAATTATTGGGAATGGCTGTAAACATAATTTTCTGCAATGCTTTATTCAAAAATTAATTTATATGAAAACCGAATCCTCATTTCAAACAAGCGGTATGCGACAAGACATCGTGCGTCCTGGCGCACACCGATATACGTGACTTACTACCTATCTCTCAGGTGGTCATGCATAGGCATGTCTTTAGGCATGGATTCACGATGACTCTTACCGCTCGCAGTGCTTCCGACAGGCATGCCGGTTTTCTCTTCCATATGATTGTGTCTTTTCACAGGCTTTTTTGCCTCTGCCTTTTCAGTCTTAACTGTCTCAGTTTTTTCCGTTCCGGTGTTGGTGTCGTGAACATCAACGGCAAATGCCGTTACATTGAAAACAGAAAATATAACCAAAGTGGCAGCAAGCAATGTAGATTTAAGTTTCATTTTATTCTCCGAATGGTGGTGGTTAAAAAATATGCTGTAACAAAAATTATTTAAACGCGCATCGACACCTCCTCTCAATAATTAAGTCACTGGACAGCTGTTTTCAGCCGCTAACTGATCAATTTCCGCTTCCGCAGCCAACCAGTTTTCTAAATCACAACCGCATTTGAAGCCACCTTTCTCGGCGAGGTGATAAGCAGCAACCTCAACATATCGCCGCCGTTGCTCTTCGGACAGATTCGTTTCGGTTTCAGCTTTGCTGCTCTTGATTTTGTTACTCATGATTTATCTCCTTCGTATAAAAGTTGATTCGATGGCTATCGGTCAATTCTGTACAGACTCAGTACGGCCAGACTGAGATTCGATTGCACTGCATTGCCAGCCTAATGTTGATGAGAACTACTGCTGCTCTCTTGGTCGTCACCATGTCCCATGCCGCTATGCAGTCCCATACAACCGTTCAATGCCAATATAGCTACTGCCAATATGATCGTTCGACACATCCACGTCTCCTTTCACCAAGTTAATGACAACGACAAAATTTAATGCATGTGATCATGTTCATGCCCACCCGCATCATGCGGTGCGGTAACACGCTTAGTCCAATCCACTTTTTCATTGCCCCCTCTAATCCTTGTGCGGCGGCGTTCCCGGTGCATGGGTATGCCCGGCCTTTCTGGATGCCGTGCCTACGCTGTCCGTAGCAGGTGTTTTGCTAGCTGGTTCCGCATTATGTGGATGCTCGCCATTCGCAGTATCATCATGGCTATGGGCATGACCATCCTCATGAAGCGTAGCTTCACCTTGCACTGGTATGTCGCCATGGTCATGGCCTTCGCCGTGTTCATGGGCATGCTCCACAGGCGCAGGCAAGGACATCACACCCAAGCCATGCCGATAGACCACCTCACCACCATGCCAGGCAGCGCTGACCACTAACCACCACGCCGCGACCAGTAAAACCAAAAAGCTTGGTGATGGCGCTGTACCAGAACGACCGCGCCACACATCCCAAGCGGCAAGCAGCGCCAGCGCGCCAAGAGCGACAAGTGCCCAATTACGATGGATCGTCATGGCCAGATGCCCCGCTTCGTCATGTTCAACACTGTTGTAAGCCAGCCAGCCGAACACCGCTGCGATACAGGCAAAGATAACTGCCGCCCACAACATCCAGCGTCCCGTCATCAGGCATTGCGCCGTCAATGAGTGGTTTTTAAATATCGTACCAGCGCCAATAAAAGCAACTGCAGCCGTAGAAAAGGCAATCGGGAAATGTACTAATACCGGATGCCAGTTTGGAATAATTTCAATCATTACGGTCCTTTTAAACTCCTGCTAATAGATTCGTTATTCGACTGAAAACACATATGGTTCTTTCCCATCTTGTGGCACAGCATAGACGGTCAGCGTTCCCTTCTTTGTCTCTCCCATCCCCGGTGAATTCATCTTCATACCGGGCACACTGATGCCAATGATGGCAGGCTTCTCCTTGAGCAGTTTACGAATGGCATTGACTGGAACATGCCCCTCAATGACATAGCCATTCACCAACGCCGTATGACAACTAGCGGCATGTGACATGCCATAACGCTTCTTGATGGCATCCATATTTGATTCGTTTTCAGTTTTCACCGTAAAACCGTTTTCGCGCAGATAGTCCACATACTTTTCGCAACAGCCACATGTTGGACTTTTGTAAACTGTCATCGCCATTGCAGCTTGTACGGTACTCATACTTGTGAGTACGAGTATCAGGGAAATCATTAGTTGTTTAAGCATTTTCATATTGTTCCTTTGGCTCATTATTGATGGTTGTTATGCGCGCAACATGACGTTGCTTGATCAGTGCGTAGATCACCGGAATCACCAGCAGCGTCAAGATTGCGGATGAAATCATGCCGCCGACCATTGGGGCGGCGATGCGACGCATCACTTCGGAACCGGTGCCGCTGCTCCAGAGGATAGGCAATAGTCCGGCCATGATCGCCACCACGGTCATCATCTTGGGACGTACCCGTTCTACAGCGCCGTGCATGATAGCTGTGTGCAGATCGACGGCGTTCGGTTTACGGCCTTCATCAGAACAACCTGACTGAACGTCCTGCCACGCCTGTTCCAAGTAGATCAACATCACCACCCCGGTTTCTGCTGCCACGCCCGCCAGTGCGATAAAGCCAACCGCCACAGCAACACTCAAGTTGTAATCAAGCAGCCACAGCAGCCACACGCCGCCGACCAGTGCGAAAGGGACGGACAGCATCACCACCAAAGATTCGGTGACGCGTTTAAAATTGAAATACAGCAACAGGAAGATCAGCAATAAGGTGATCGGAATGACGATCTTCATTTTCGCGGCAGCACGTTCCATGTATTCGAATTGCCCGCTCCAGGTCGCGTAATAACCGGGTGGGAATTTCACCTGTGCGGCAACTGCTTTGCGCGCATCTGCCACGTAAGAGCCGATGTCACGATCACGTATATCCACAAAAATATAAGCGGAAAGCAGCGCATTCTCGGTGCGGATAGCAGGTGCACCTTTGCTAAGACTGACCTTGGCAAGTTGTCCGAATGGAATCTGAGCACCCTCCATGGTTGGCACCAGGACTTCGTGGGCAATCTGTTGCGGATCGCTGCGCAATTCGCGCGGGTAACGTACCGTCACTCCAAAACGTTCCCGTCCCTCAACCGTCGTCGTGACCATCTCACCACCTAGGGCGGTAGAAATGACTTCCTGTAAATCTCCGACACCGATCCCGTAGCGCGCCAGTGCAATGCGATCCGGTTCGATGTCAAGGTAGAAGCCGCCCGTTAATCGTTCGGCAAAAGCACTGGTGGTACCCGGAACCTTCCTAACCACAGCTTCAATTTCCTTGGCGAGCCGCTCCATTTCATCCAGATTTTTACCAAACACCTTGATGCCTATCGGCGTGCGAATACCGGTTGCCAGCATATCGAGACGCGCCTTGATCGGCATCGTCCACGAATTTGCCACACCGGGAAATTGCAGTGCTTTGTTCATCTCGCCGATCAGTTTGTCGATCGTCATTCCAGATCGCCACTCCTCCTGCGGCTTTAAGTTGATGACCGTCTCAAACATCTCCAATGGTGCAGGATCGGTTGCCGACTGCGCGCGCCCAGCCTTGCCATATACGGATGTTACTTCAGGAAAGCTCTTGATAATCTTGTTCTGTGTCTGCAACAATTCCACCGCCTTGGTCACCGACATGCCGGGCAAGGAAGCAGGCATAAATAACAACGTGCCCTCATTGAGCGTTGGCATGAACTCGCTACCCAATCGGCTAGCGGGATAGGCTGACAATATCAACACCAGTGCAGCAACGACGATGGTCATTTTCTTGTATTTCAGCACAGCACTAATCAGCGGACGATAGGCCGTAATTAACAAACGGTTTAGCGGATTTTTCGCCTCTGGTTTGATGTTGCCACGTATGAACAGCAACATCAGCACAGGCACCAGTGTGAGCGAGAGTAAGGCTGCGCCCGCCATGGAAAAAGTCTTGGTGAAAGCCAGTGGAGAGAACATCCGTCCCTCTTGCGATTCCAGCGTGAATACCGGCAAGAACGATACCGTGATGATGAGCAGCGAAAAGAACAGTGCCGGTCCGACTTCCTTACACGCCGCAATCATCGCTTCTGTGCGCGATTCACCTTCTTTTACCCGCTCCAGGTGTTTGTGTGCATTCTCGATCATCACGATAGCCGCATCTACCATCGCGCCGATGGCAATCGCAATACCGCCCAGACTCATGATATTAGAGTTCAGTCCCAACACGCGCATCGCAATGAAAGAAATTAAAACACCGACAGGCAGCATCACGATGGCAACCAACGCACTGCGTGCATGCATCAAGAACACCATACACACCAGCGCGACAATTAAACTTTCTTCCAGCAGTGTGCCTTTTAACGTTTCAATGGCGCGATGGATCAGATCGGAACGGTCATATACTGAAACAATCTTTACGCCTTCCGGCAAACCGGGAGCGATTTCAGCGATCTTTTCCTTGATGTTGTGGATGACTTCTAATGCGTTCTGCCCATAGCGCGCCATGACGATGCCTGATACGACTTCACCCTCGCCATTTAACTCAGTCAGTCCGCGCCGTTCATCCGGCCCCAGTTCGACACGGGCAATGTCGCGCAGCAGCACAGGGGTGCCTCGCTCGGCTTTGACGACCAGACTCTCGATGTCACTCTTGCCGCGCAGATAGCCACGCCCGCGCACCATATACTCTGTCTCGGCCATCTCCACCACGCGCCCGCCAACATCGCGGTTCGAGTCACGGATAATCTGTGACACTTTGCTCAAAGGAATACCATAAGCGCGCAGCTTAATGGGATCAACCGTCACCTGATACTGCTGTACAAAACCACCGATGGAGGCGACTTCCGCAACACCGTGTGCCTTGGTAAGCTGGTAGCGTAAATACCAGTCTTGCATGGTGCGCAGTTGGGCGAGATTATGTTTCTCGCTCAACACCGCGTACTGATACACCCAGCCCACTCCGGTCGCATCCGGCCCCAGTTGCGGCGCGACATTTTTAGGCAAACGTCCCGCAATGCTATTGAGATATTCCAGCACACGCGAACGCGCCCAGTAGATGTCGGTGCCATCTTCGAAGATCACATACACGAACGATGCGCCGAAGAACGAAAAGCCACGCACCACTTTGGATTTCGGCACGGCCAGCATCGCGGTGGTGAGCGGATAGGTAACCTGATCCTCAACCACCTGCGGTGCCTGACCAGAATACTCAGTATAAACAATTACCTGCACATCGGATAAATCAGGCAGAGCGTCCAGCGGCGTTTTGAGCACTGCATAAATGCCCGCCAATGTGACAAACAAGGTTGCCAGAATAACCAGAAAACGGTTTCGAGCAGACCAATCGATGATGGAATTTAGCATCTTAATGTCCCTCGTGTTGCTGCTGTGCGAGCGCTTGCAACTTGGTAATCACCCATTCATCGGGTTTTCGCTCGACGAGTTCGAAGGTGATCTTGCTACCTGCTTTGATACCGGCGGCCAATGAGGAATTAGTCAAAGCGAAGTCCATAGTCATGCCGGGCCAGCCCAGTGATTTGATCGGCTCATGGGTGATGCTCACAGAACCATCCTCATTGATGCCGTTCAGGGTGCCTGCTGCCTGATGACCGATTGTTGCGGAATTTTTCTTTGGCGCTGCAGGAGTTGCATGCGCTGAGTGATCTTCTGCGACGGGTGTAGCCCCGCCATGTGATGCATGACCACCAAGACCACCCAACGCCGCTTTGAGGTTACTTTCCGCATCGATCAGGAACAAGGCCGAAGTAACTACCTGCTCCCCCTCTACAAGGCCATCCAGTATCTCGACATAATCGTTGCTGCGGCTACCCAATTTGACAGTGCGCGGCGCAAAGCGGCCTTGTGCTAATTGCACCAGCACCACCTGACGCATGCCACTGTCTATCACCGCCGAAGTTGGCACCGTCAGCATCCGAGTATTACTGCCTACGGGCAACGTCACGTTGGCAAACATGGATGGCTTAAGCAAACCTTGTGGATTGGCAATCTCCACGCGTACTTGCACGGTGCGCGTCGCGGAATTCAAAGTCGGATAGACGAAGGCGACTTTTCCCTTGAACAACTTATCCGGGTATGCACCGATGCTGACCTGTGCGTCACTACCTGCCTTTACCTGCCCGATATCCTGCTCATTGATGTCTGCCAGCACCCACACTTGAGACAAGTCGGCGATCTGATACAACGTCTCTCCCGGCATGAAGCGCATGCCCTGTACGGCCTTCTTTTCCAGTACGATGCCCGATACCGGCGCGTAATAGGTCAGGCTGCGTCTGGATTTTCCAGTGGTTAATTGCTTTATTTCTCCCGGCGTAATATCCCAGTTTTTCAGGCGTGCCAGACTGGCATCAGCCAGTTGCTTCATGCCCGCTTTAGTTTCTTCATCTGCATTCTCAAGTTTTGCTTCGCCTTGTGCGGCAATCGCGTATTCGCGCTGCGCCGACACCAGTTCGGGGCTGTACACATCAAACAACGCCTGTCCACGGTTAACAGTCTCTCCGGTGCTGTTTACATAAAGGTGTTCCACCCAGCCCTCAAATTTCGGCGCGATGGTATAGGTACGGCGTTCGTCGATTTCAACGCGTCCAGTGGCCTGTATGGTTTTGTTTAAACCGCGTAGCGTGGCTGCTTCGCTTTTTACGCCGAGTTTTTGCACTTTTTCAACACTAATATTGACACCACCCTCCTCCTGAACAGCATCACCGTCATACACCGGTACGTAATCCATCCCCATCGCATCTTTTTTGGGTACCGGTGAGGTATCCGGCAAGCCCATCGGATTGCGGTAATAAAGAATCTTGCGTTCCACCTTTACGGCATCGGCTGTAGCCGGCGCTGTCACCCCGGAGAAGCGCTTTCCCAAGCTATAGCTGCCAGCCGAAATAATCGAAACGACGACGATAATTGACACTAATACTATGATTTTTTTCATAACTCTTCTCCAATCAGGCGTTCTATTTCAGCTAGGCGCAATTGCGCGTCATACTGCGCTTTGAGGCGTTGTTGGCGCGCTTTCAGTATTTGACGCTGCGCATCGAGCAGTGTGGAAAAATCAAGTTTGCCAGTCTCATACCCACTCAGCGCAGATTGAAAACTCAGCTCAGCTTGAGGTAGAAAACGCGTAGCGATGAGTGTCTCGGTACGCTGCGCGGTCTCAAGACCGGATACACTTTCCGATAATTCCGACAACACTTGATTGAGCAGAGATGCTTGACGCGCAGCGGATGCGGCCATCTTCGCTTCCGCTTCATGCTCCTGAGAACGGCGCGATTCCTGTTGCAACGGAATATTGAATTCAACCATCAGATCCCAGCTTTTTACAGTACTGCCGCTCTGCGTCGGGGCGACACCAAGGGTAAATCCGGGATAACGATTTTTATAGGTCAGATCACGGCTCACCGAAGCTTCGTTGACATTTGCATCAGCCACCTGCAACTGTGGATTGTGCGCGCGCAGCTTATCTTCCAATGATGTTGGTCGTACTGAGGCGGGTGTCGGACGCAATTCCATCGGTTCCGCCAGACTTGCATTAGCAGGACGCGACAGCAAATTGTTCAACCTAGAATGTACATGATGCCGCTCATTTTCCAATTCAATCAGCATGCTCTGTAAATCTGTCTGTTCGATTTGCGCGCGTATTACTTCCTGTTGTGTAGCTAATCCATTTGCATAACGAGTTTGAGCGATCTTTTCCAAGCCCTTAGTTAGATCCAATGTTTTACGGGTCAACCTGATATTGTCTGACAGGTAGTAATCCATCGCATAGGCAGTTTTAATTTGTCCACTCAAGTCCGCCCATGTAACGGCAGTTTGTCCGCGCGCCCCGGCAACTTGTGCTTCGGCTATTCCTCTCTGTAAATCGAGCTTGCCGAACCACGGAACGCTTTGCATCAGCAAATAACGCGTACCGCTTACCTGTGACGGCAACAAGCTCGGCGGTTTATTCGTGCCTTGATTAGTAATGTCCATCAACTCGGTACGCAGCACCGGATCAGGCAATGCACCGGCGGGTTGCACGCGCAGCGAGGCGGCCTCGGCCTCATATCGCATCGCAGTCAGAGCCGGATTGTGTTCGCGCGCATAACTCAATAAACCCTGTAAGTCTGCACCTAAAGGTGGCTCTGCAGCTATTGCCGCAAAGCTTGAGGCGCAGCCAAACAGCATTGAAATCAGATTTTTCATATTATTCCTCACGGACTCGTAACGAGTTACGCTGCAAATCCGTCTTTGTTATTGCACCAGTGAGAATGATCAGCAAACCACGAGCATTGGTATTAACAAAATGTGTGCGTGCGTCAAACCGGTAAAACAAGGGCGAACGCAGACGCTTAAAGACTAAGGACGAGCTAGAGTCAGATCAATTTACGAAACTGGTAGACGGAGTCGTCCTGTAGAGCACTAAGCGAGAGGTGGAGGAACGACAGGTGTGGAGGTGATGGAATGATACGAGAATAAATAGGGCGTGACCGAAATGGCCGATTGCAGAACTTCTAGGTTCTTGATTGCCTTCACACCCAAATAGCCGCTGCATGCCAGATGGCAGAGAACACAGGCGGTGCAGGATATTCCGTCCTGATCGTTGGTGGGTGACTGATCATGCGACATCGCGTGTTGATGTTCATCCATATCTTGCATCGTATCCATGCCAGCTTCATGGCACGAGCCATTCTGTATTTGCATGGATACGCTAGCCGCCAGCGCTCCACCGCTAAACAGTGGCAGCCAGATGGCTAAAAGCACAGCGATAAATTTTCGGACGAAACTGGACATGCGCTGATCTTTTCAGATGCAGGAGCTAATGTCAAGATAAAAACATACAAAATAGAAACTTCATGCCAAGGGCGGGTAATGACACATTATTCCGATAGATTTATTTCTAATTCTATGAACGCTTGCTATCTGATACCAGCCAATCAGCACTTGTGCGTTAGATCGAATAATCAGCGGGTCATTGCGTATTCCGTTGCGAGGTGAGTCAATGCGAAAACTGCGCAAGTAAACCGACAACATTTCCAAATTCAGCGAAGAACCGACGCTAACCGAAAGTGGTGTCGGCTTAATTTTTTATAGGGTGGAGGATTTGAAGCATTTTGGATGGCGGGTTTGCGAGCATTGCAGGTGGTGCTTTTGAAGCATTATAGGTGGGTTTGGAGCATAAAATGCATCGTAGAAAACGATTTTTTGGTGAATACAAATATCCAGGCGTGCCGCAGACACTCCACAGGACAGGTACAAAAAATCGGCTTGCTGCGTTGCAAAATCTCAGATCAATTACCACATGCCTGAACACTCTTACGATTCCATAATCTTGCCTTTTTACTTGCCTTACTTTATAGTAAGGCTGTAAAAATAGGAGGTGAATATGTCAACTGCAACTATCACCAGTAAAGGTCAAATTACTATCCCCGCCATCGTGCGCGTTGCGCTTGGCGTAGAAGTCGGTGATCGGGTCGAGTTTGTTCAAGTTGAGCCTGGGCGATTTGAGTTATTTGCATCTACGCAGCCTGTGAGTACCTTGAAAGGCTTGGTGCGGAAACCGACCACGCCAGTAACGGTTGAAATAATGAATGAGACAATCGCAAAGCGCGGCGCATCATCAAAATGATCGGTTTGGATACCAATGTTCTCGTTCGCTATATTGCTCAGGACGACCCGGTGCAGTCGCCCAAAGCAACACGACTGATCGAGTCGTTAACTGCGGATGATCCGGGCTACGTTAGCCTTGTTTCGGTGGTGGAATTGGTTTGGGTGTTGATGGGATGCTATTCATCATCCAAGGCTGAGATTTGTGTGATGCTGGAAACGTTATTGCGCACCAAAGAGATTATCGTGGCGAATGCCGATGTTGTTTGGAAAGCTGTGCGACTTTTCAAGACTAATAACGCTGATTTTGCGGACTGCTTGATTGAGCGTTCTGCCAGCGATGCAGGATGTGGCTATACAGCAACATTTGACCGGGGTGCCGTCAAGAATTGCGGGATGAGGTTAATCGACTAAATTTCCAAAATGCTATTGGTACGAAGGAGATAAAAAATGGGAATCTTGATTTTATTGGTGTTCGCTATTGGTGCTGGCACCATTATTTACTACTTCGGCAAGGGCGCTGTTGGGTTATATCGTAAAGCTTTTGGATTACAGAAGGGTGTTGAGCCGATGCAGACTAATAGCTTTGCGGCGCAAGACGGATCTGGCGAAACAGGATGGTTTGGTCTTCCGAAATACCGTGATGTGATCGTGCCAGACAAGCATCACTACGCAACAGTTGTTTACATGGACAGCCCGGTTAAACAGTATTTCTATGACTTGATGGCTGGGTGGAAGAGGATTGGAGATAGTGGTGAGCGGTGGGTTTTGTTGGTTGTTCCCGTGTTCTTTGGTGGATGTTTGTCACTAATTCATCCATTTTTGGGTTTATTGGTCGGAATTTTTACTTTATGGTTTGTTTTTCGGATGACTCCCTTCGCAATGAGGGCAATAAGAGAAAATGCAGAAATGTCAAAAAATCTCACCGCTGATGATTGGCGGCAAGTGTACCGTGAACTGGATAAGTCAAAAGAACGCGAAGATGAAATGACAAGAGCGTTTAGGCGAAGCGGCATCGGCCATCGCTGGTAATGCGCAAGATGAATGGGTTGGGGCGGCAAATGATGCCGCCCTTTTTTATTTCTTGATTATCGTGTCCGCAATCTGGTTACCAAGGTTGTTGGCTTTGTTTGCGACATCAGATGCAGCTTCAAGCGTAGCGTTGTTGATATTCTCTACCGCTTGAACCACAAACTGAACTGCTGGATTGTGCGCCACACCTTCGTCGCCTGATAACAATTTAGCGGCTACGCCACCCACTATTGCGCCACCGATCAGGCCAGTCCCTTGTACGGTACTGGCAGTTCCAACATCGCCCTCAGCTCCTTTGCGCGCAGCGCTCCTTTCGATATTTTCTTTGGCTTTATCGGCTGCTACTTTGGATGTGGCTGTTGCTTCAGGTGCTGCTGTTTCGGCTTTGAGCACACCGCCTTCTGCTTTGGTTGCCTGAGATGCTACGCGCTCTTCCGTTTTGGCGGCAACTTTCAGCGCAGTTGCCTGTGCAACATTTCCAGCGGCATCGCCAGCAGCCACACCCACAAGCTTCCCGCCCACCTTGCCCAAAGCCCCGCCCCCAACCGTCAAACCAACAGCAACCGCAGTCCCCACGATATTCTCAGTGAGCGTTCCTGTATTCTGATCCGCAACTGGCTTCGCTACACCGGCATCGTCTGGAATCAGCCCTGCCCTATCAGCAAGTTTAGTTGCGTCTGACCCAAGCGCGACCGGCAATGCATTCGCGGCAGCCCGCCCAAGATTGCTTCCCTTGGTTGGGTCGGTGGAATTTTCTGCATTGGTCCTGATCGGCTCACCATCTTTATGAACCTCCCCTTTGCCTGCGCCGATTGCGGCAGTGGCTTGCCCTGTCATCGCCTGCACTTGACCTGTCACATTGTTGGCTGGCGCAGTGCCGGGGATAACGCCGGCAGTTGCTTGTAGCCCCACTACTTCCTTGTTATTTTTCGCGTCAAAAGCTGAAACTGCTTGAATGCCAGGCACAGTGGCTTGGTTTTGTTCGTGCTGGGCTGCTACACCGTTGGTTGGTGCTGGCATGGTTTTTTCGATCTCTGGGACTAACTTTTCATCCGAGAATTTTTGAGCGTACTGGCTCAAGCTTTCTGGAGCATAACGAGACATCGCTTCAACATCGTTGGCTGTGAAAGTTTTCCCGGATGTCGGATTGTTTTGTCCTCTCATCCAATCCATGAACTCGTTCATGTGATTTGTATCGTAGCTCGCCCCCATTTCCTTGGTGCGGGTCGCGGCCTCTTTGAAAGCAACTGCTTTTTCATGGCTGGCTTGGGCAGATTGCACATTCGACAAACTGTTATCAAGACTGCTTCTAACCCCTGTCGCTGCTCTCACGGTTGACTCGTCACCCTGCGTAAAACTGGAGCTATGCGCTGCGGTATTGGTCTTGGTGACCGCCTCTTTGTAGTCCTTTTTACTTGCCAATTCGTGGGCTAATTTTTGTGTTTGTGATGTTGCCGAACTACTTGTTCCTTTGGTTTCAACACCGCCCGACACGGTTGCGCCGCCAAACGGAGTATTCAGCCCACCCGATGCCTCGGCTCTGGCGAAGGCCGATACTTGTGCCATCTGCGTTTGGTTTAAGCCATGCTCCTTGGCAAACTTATCTGTCAATGCCTGTTCCTGTCCAAACGAGGTCATAAACTGCGCTGCACTTGTTAATGTGTCACCGGTTGAAGCATTGATACTTTTCCCGTGACCTCTTTCAAAAGAAGAAGTGGCACTACGGGCTGCGGTCATGCTGTTGGAGGCGGTTGTTGTATCGGCAAGTGCAGCTCTTTCCGAATTTTCTGAAGCGGTTTGAAGCGAACCAGATGTTCTCCCGCTCAGACCAACCTTAGCCCCGATATTTTGAAATGCGGCGGTATTGTTAACCAGATGGGTTGCTTTGCCATTTTCCATACCGTAGAAGTTACCTACATTGTCCGCGCCAGTAGAGCTAAATCCACCTTGACGGATCGTTGGACTTGCACTGTATTGCATCATGCTTAAATTATCGGCTGACTGATTACCCAGAGAGGCATTACCCATCTGCGTATTCCCTGCCGACATGCCAGAGGCAATTCTCTCGGCTTCACGCGCTGGCGTAGTCATCCCCGCAATTGCCTGTGCGCCGACATCCCCGCCCTTTACGATTGCTGCTGCGATGGCGGGTATCGCCGTGGCGGCGATCATGCCGGCGATGGCCTCATCGCTAATGTAAGCGTTGTTCACCATGCTGTATTGCGACATGGACAAACCAAGCCCGCTGGTCATTGCCGCCAGATCTTGCGCGTGCATTGTCATCACAAGGTGCATGACAGCATAAAGCGGTGGCCATAATTGCACCCACACGAGGCTCATTACATAGCCCTTCAATACCAACCCACCTTTATGCCCCGCCAGCAATACCAGCAACATGATGATCGGGAAAACCGAATACTGCACAATCTCCACGATGTTCTTGACCTTAGGCATAGTGCTTTCCGATAGCTTGGACATCATTTTGTAGCTGTCGGAGGTTGAACGGATGGCTTGCGCCTGAGCCAAGTTTGCCGCCGCACCTGCCGCATCGCCGATCTGTGCTGGCAGCAGGTACTGGGCATCAATCATAAAATTGCTCATAGCTGTTTGTTTAACCGTATCCATTGCGGTTTTAGAGATACCCAGCATGTAGTTGGTGCTGGTTTGAATCGCGCTTTGCACGGCAGCATTGGCGGCAGCGGTTGGTAATCCCGGATAAAGCCGATTGCCCAGCCTATTCATTTGCTGCGTATTAACCGCGAGGATTTGCGTGGTCAAAAATCCGTATGCCCCATCGCAGCCATACGTTCCTGCAACGGGTGTTGAACCTGGAACAGCACGAATTGTGACGAGCCTACCCGGATTGGTTCTGCCGTTGAGGTAAGTCCAGATGTCGTTCGTTTTTGCCATATCTGAGGCGACGATGTAGCCAGTAGCATATTCTGGCACCACGCATTCCCGATAAAACTCCATGAGATTGCTGGTCAAAATCGAATTATCGAACTTGGTGTGCAGTATTTCTTGCTGAACGCGATGCCCCCACAGTGTGCCGTTGCTGCGGAACTGGATGTCGGCTGGTAGTGAAAAGGTTGTCTCAAACGTTCGGGTTAACCAATCCCCGACATGACTAACCGAGTGTGCAAAAGAGGCAAGACCAATGGGCACGTTGGCCACAGTAACGGAGGGCTGGTTCCCGGTTCGGTCGGTTATCACCACGCTGACTTTAGGGACGAGCAGCATTCCATTGAATACGGCCAGCATAATGACCCACCGCCCAAAGTCGGGTAGCTGACTGAATCCTGCAAGCACGGCCATTGCCATTGAAAGCAGACCTACCAAAGCAATGGTGCGCATGAGGCCAAGATAATCGCTGCTACCCACAATTGCAGCCACTGCGTTGAACACCAGCTGTAGTTCCCTGACGTTCCAGTAGGAAAATATCTCAAACGTAAACATTAACGTTCATTCCCAAACACGGTCATCGAAGTAAAGGCTTGTGCAGGGATACCGGCAACCATTGCCTGGTGCATGAGCTGTATTTGTCTTTCCAGTTGCGCTTCCTGTTGCACCTTTGCGTATTCCGCGAGACGTGATGTTTGAAGATTGCCGTTCAGTAGTGTGAGCCTATCATTCAGTTTTTGCAGTGCGTCTTGCGCGTCTTTTGGAGCAGAGCCGTTCTGTGAATTAGCCATGATTTGCGCTGCCGTTTTGAGGATGTTATTGATGTAGGCATAGGCAACGTCCACAGCAATCAGTCTTTTGTACGCATCAATAAATCCGGGATTAACGGACGCGCTGGTGGAGATCATTTTCCAAACAGGAATTGCGGAAGCATCGACCAGTTTAAAATCGCTGATCGTTTGCGAACCGCGACTAATCACGTTGTTTCTCAAATTATCCAGCTTGGTCGCAATTCGATTGATAAACGGCGTGACCGCGATACTACCAACGGTAGGATGAAGGCAATCCACCGCTGTGTCGCAAGTGAACAGGTTGATTGGCGAGGTTACGCCATCGTTGTAACCGATAAAGTCATTTATCTCCACGCCCGTTGGATCAACGTAATGCCAGCTTGCGCTTGTACCACCATTCGCGGCGTTTACTGCTGGATTTGGCGGATCAATAATGATTGTTCCCGTCATGCTCATAATGAAAAGTTTGTCTTCATTATCCAATCCGGTGCTTTTGCTCAAGGCCATCCAAACCACATTACCTGGTCTGTATTGATCTTTTTTGGAGGGGTCTAGTGCAATGGCCGCATCCTCCGCGAGTCGCTTTGCTGCTGCGCTATCTCGTGAGGTCTTCCATGCATCGTATGAATCCGGCAGCATATTTGAAACAGCTCCCGCCACATGACCAAACATATCCGATGAACTTTTGGATAGATCAGAACCAAATAGCGCGGGGATACCTTCCGCCATCTTGCAGGAGTTGACATTCATTCCGTTGACCTTGTTGGCAACATCCTGCAAATACTCGAACAGACTTGCCATTTCAGGCATGGACGACTTGATGGCCAGCAGGAATGCGTAGCTGATTGAAGTGCCGATGTTCTGGAAAAGCGCGGTAATCGCAGCTTTGTTGATAAATGAAAACGAACCTGCTGTCAGGTCAATCCCACCGCAGCCGATATTCAGCGATGGCGGTGTCATCTGAACGAGCTGGTAGCTCTTTACGGGTGATCTGGCGTAAAAGCCGCCCGCCGAGTATCCGTTCATCGTCTGCCCCTTGTAAGACGACGGCGGTGTGGCATTTGAGTACCCACCCATACTGTCGAACCAACTCTGCATTCCTGTTCCCACGTTAGCGTTGGCAGGCGCGGAGATGAAACAGGCGGCAGCAAGCACGGAAATGAGCAGTTTGTTGTAGCGCATGATGAAATCCTTTTAGAGATCGCCGGGTTTGGTTTGAGTCAACACATAAATCCGCTCAACGAAGTCCTGCAACGACAACACGCCCGAACCAAGAATGACCATTTTGTGTGTTTTGACATTACCGAGCACAAACAGCGGCACGGCATCTACCCCCAGCTTTGCGGATAGACCGTTGTCTTTAACCGAGGGAGGCAACCCGTCAATCGTTGATCCATCCAAACTGATCGGTAAAATTGTCATATCGTATTGGCGGGTAATCCATTGCAAGGTCGGCACCATGTGCTTGCAATAGGGGCAATCACCCCGAAAGAAGAAGAATATCCCCCACTCTTTGGCAAGGTCGGCCATCGTGTTGTTTTGCCTGGCATCCCGGTCTCGCGTTGCCACCTTGATGGCGGAGTTATTCATTGGATTTTTAAGTTCAAAGTTCAGCTCGGCGTTTTGCCACAGGACACGCCGCCATATATCCGCAAAATAGCTGGCCCGGTGGATTTCAACCTTCTGCGCGGCCATGTACGATTTGATGTTTTCTGCGGTGGGATGCACCACGGCCAGCGCGCGCTTGGCATCAAGGTCTTTGCGTATTTTCTCCAGCTCTTCGACAGCGAGCTCTTCTTTAGTCTTTTCCGATTTTTCAGATGCGCTGATTTCTTTGGGCTTCTTGGCTGGCCGTGCTGTTTCTTCGCAGTACCAGTTAAACTTTTCCTGACCATGACACGCCCATGCAGATGAATATTCCATGCCTGATGGATAATCTCGTCCTTCCAGTGCGAACGATGAGGTCGGCACTAACGCGGTCATCAAAGCAAGCAAAGTTGGGATAGCCAGGCGCATGGATTACTTCTTGCCCAAGGCCAGCTCAGTGACGCGCTGTGTGTAATCGTAGTTGGTGCCAGGTGAATCTTTGATAATCGCAGCCGAGTTGATGAGCGTACATCTGCACTCGCCTGCCACCTGGGTAAGCGCGGCATCAAGCTGTTTGCCAAAGCGCGAAGCGGACTCAATGATTTCCGTTTGGGCGGTCTGATCCATGCCGGGCTTCATTTGCGCGGCCAATCTCTTTTGTTGCGAAGTGACAATGCCGATAATGTCCACCTTCGCCATTGCGGGCGCGGGGTGAAAATGTTGCCATCCGGCCAAGACTGCGATAGTGACCGTTGCCGAGACAACGCCAGTGGTGAGGTGAGCGAGAGTGGACATTTTGTTTCCCGATTAAGCGATGATGCGAATCTGCAAGCCTGCATGAGTATCAAAAAACACCACGTCCTCACACAGGCAGAAAGACGCAGTAAATACCTTGTAGCCCGCATTTTTTAGCTCGCCAGCAATGTCCCTTGCCCGCTTTTCTTCGGTCTTGCAGCGTTCAATGATGCGACGGACGACTTTGCGTTTCATGTTGTTTGCCATTTTTTAGTTTCCTTATGTGAATAAAGTTTTCGACTCGATCTTCGTGTTAAAAAAGTCCCATTTTTCGTCTGTCCTCGCGCGTTCCTTTGCGCCTGTCATTTTTGATTCTTTCGTTAAGCAGTACCTCGATAGCCTGTTCGGTCGTCATGTTGTTTTGCTCGCGCATGGTCTTTATCCGCTCGAAATCTTCAGCGCGTGTGGAGAACAGCATCATTGAGAACGGATCAAGCAGTAAGCGACCAATCCCGGATCCCATCGGGCTATGCACAAAGATTTCCGAGTAATTGCCATGATCGGTGGTGATAGAGGAAAGCTGGCGTTTCATCCACTCATCGATGGTGAGCTTGCCTTCTTTGCCTAGACGGTCAATGTTTTCCGGCTTCTGCCGCAGTAAGAACAGCCAGTCCGCATTATTGATGGTTGCTTTGGTTGCTTCCGTCTTGTAGTAGTCATCCACGCTTTGGGTGATCGTGCCGAATGCACCGCCGTACTTTCTTGCCCTGCGATAACCGGCTTCGATGAAGTGTCCGCTGCTGCCGCTCCCCATCAAGTCCCACGCCTCATCAATAATCACGATCTTGCGCCGTGAGCGATCCAGATACATTTCCTGGGTGATGCGATACATGATGATCTGCATAACCACTGCCTGAAGGTCTCTTTTACTCTTGAGTTCCTCAAGCTCAAGCACGATAAAGTCATTGTTAAATTCAATTGTTGCAGGACCTTCAAAGTAGCTCGCATATACGCCGTATTTTGTGTAGGGTTCAAGTGCGACGGCCATGTGCATCAACTCCGTTTCGCTATCAGAACTCTCATTGATTTTGCCAATGCGTAGCAGTTCGTAAATGTCCGTGATGGTGGTGTCGCTCCCCTTCACTCCCCATACCTGCTTGATAGCGGAAGCAAGTGCGGTATAGCAAAAGTTGTTCAGTGGCTCACGCGGACTCGCCATTTCAGCCAGGAGAGGAAGCAACATTTCCATGTCGTTGTTGATGTCCCTGACCATCGAGAATGGATTGAGGCACAGCGTATTGTCACGCTCGTCAGTAAACTCAATGAATTCGCCGCCCATCAATTCGCACAAATTTTTGTAACTGCGGCCTACGTCAATAATCCAGACTTTGGCATCGGCTGCACGATAGCGGTACGCCATTTCATTCACGAACACCGACTTGCCAGACCCGGATAACGCGGCCACCGCAAAATTGTAGTTGCCACCCGTGTTGTCAAACAGATCGAACCCCATCGGTTGTCCGCGCCGCCCGAACAGGGTAATCAGCGGAGTCTTGGTTCCCTTCCACTCGGCAATCAACGGCGATGTCATCACTGCGTTGTCGAGTGTCTTGGTGTACGACCGCCCGAATGCAACCAAGTCTTCTTGCAATGGTTGTCCTAGCGTCATTGGTAGCGATGCGACAAATGCTTGGTGCTGCAAATAATAGTCGCGCGACAGATCAAAACCTCTCGCACGCCACACCGATCTAACCGCGTGCTCAGCACGGGATGCATCGGCTTTTGTCGATAGCAGGCAGATTTGGTGGTACATGCGCAACGTCCCCTTGCCTTCATCAAAAGCACCCAGCACAGCATCCCAGTCACGCTTGCGATCTTGTAAGTCTGGCTGAAATCTTGCCATGTACGAGGCCGCGTTCTGTGTGGCGCGAGCACTTTTCAGTTGCGCATAAGTGCGTGCGGATTCGTAATCTTGCACAACCGCACCCATGGTGATCAAGAATGGGCATGGCATTGCCAGGGCAGCTTGGTATGGGTCGCCAATTACGCTGCTCATGTGATTCAAGCGGCTATATTTCGGGTAGTTCCTGACCGAGAAAAACTGCATAACCGTTTCTTGGCCGCCGCTCTTGCAAGACCGGATGCCTTCATCGCTAACGCAGGATGCAATTTCGCGGTTGGACAATTGTTCGCGAATTATTTGGTTTGGGTTGTAACTCAAGGACAACTCGCTGCGCTTCTCAGGACAAAACACCCGCTCGTGATCGAAGAAATCGCCCACAAAATCCAGCAGGTGATCCGGGGTCCAGTCAAACCCATCCAAGTTCGCCGACCTGAGTGTTGCACGGACACTCTCACGCGTCCTGATCGCCTCTTCTACATCCCCCACTTCAAAAGGGGAAAGTGGTAACGTGATCGAAATAACACACCTGAAATTGCGCAACCAATACACCCTGTTGGCTAGCAGTGATTTGGACGTACCCCCCATGTAGTATTCATTGCGTCGCGTCGTTATCCCAGCCAGCTCGCTTACTCGCACCGTGTCTTTTTGTTTTTTCAACATAGGTGCGATATCTGGTGATGCGTACAGTGAAATCTGGATGCCTGTTTTAGCCATGCACGAATCGAACAGGCTGGACAGTATTTTCTCCATTTCATCAGTTGCACCGGTCTGTGGGTCAATCTCGATGGCAAAGCCAATTGAAAACTGCTCTTTTTTGCCGAAGCCGCCTTGATCCAGGATAAACAACCGTTCGGTTGGAATCCAGCCAACGTAGGGCAACAAACCGGCCAGTCTGGGGGTGCTGGTGAATTGCTCGATCAAATGACGTGGAATCGCATCGGCACGACCATATCTCTCATGCAGAAAGATATTTTTGAGTGCGCTTGTGAAAGACATGCTAATTTGACCCTTGTGATTGCTCTTGCCCAAACTGGCTTTGTGGCAACATTGATTGCGGTACCGCCGGTTGCGATGATGCGGATTGTGGCTTTGCAGTCGGTGCCATGACACGATATTGGTTGGCAATTTTTTGGGTGCTATGAGCCACTTGCCAATGCCCCGAATCGGCAACGGCATACAGGAATGCCTGATCGTGCAACACTTTCCTGCCGTCTTCCCACGGCGCAACCCACACGCGCAATACGCTTGGCGCACTCAATACGGGCGTACCCGTTTGAGGAGCGTCACCAACGACCCTCTCGGCTACCTTGGCTTGATTTTCCTTGCTGTACGTGGAGGTTGGTTTTGCTGCCGAACCGGGCAGATTGTCGGCAACAGCATTGGCATAGACCCCCGATAGTGATGAACAGTTGATGCCCGGTGGTGCTTTGCAGGTGAACGACTTTTGGGCATCAAGTCCTACCATGCTGCATCCGGTGATGCTCAAGCAAGCCACCATTGCTAAAATCCCAACACGCATTATTTTTGCTCCTTGTTTAGCCATTTCTCGATTTGCTCTGCTGCCGCCATCCCTGGCAATACGCGACCGTCAGCGGCGATCAGTGTGGGCGTGCCATTGATGTTGAACTTTTGGCCGAGCTGAACATTGCGATCAATCGGGCTATCGCAGTGCTTGTCTGTCACAGGTGCTTTGTCGTGCAGCATGTAGTCGCGCCACGCGGCTGACTTGTCGGTTGAACACCATATCCCCTTTGCTTTTTTGGATGCCTCTGGATGCAGCCCATCCAAGGGCATCAGGAAGGTGTAGATCGTCACATTGTTCAGTTTAAGTAGCTCTTGCTCCAGCTTCTTGCAATAAGGGCAGTCCGGGTCGGAAAAAATCACCAGTACCCGCTCGCCCTTGCCGCGCACAGTCTTAATGGCATCCTTAAGAGGCAACTCCGAAAAATTCACTACGTTTAGCTCGTCAAGACGTTGGGCTGTTAAGTCTTGCTGGGTCTTCATGTCAAAAATATGACCAAACAGAAAGTAACGCCCCTCGCTATTTGTGTAGCCAATATTTTTGCCCATAGCCACTTCGTAAATCCCTTCAATACCGGTTTTGCGCACATCGCTGATCTGCGTTGACGGGTAGAGATCGCGCAACGTATTTGCAACGTCCTTTTCTGCGCTGCTATCCCTCCCGTTGCCAGCGTGGGCTGCGGTCACGCAAATCAATAACAACATGGCAAGTAGCCTGGCTTTGTATTTCATGGATAGTCTCCTTTTTATTGAGGTTCGGAAGGATCAAGTGCCTTACCCATCACTTTTCGTCCGCGCTGCCAAATGTCGCTATACGTCCCGATTGACGGGTCCTGGCTTAAATCGTCCATTGAGAAGCCTTTGGTGAAGACCACCTCAACCGTTCGCCCTGCATCAATTTCAATTACAGGGAACAATTTTTCTGCGAGGTCGATGTAATACTTGCTCAGTCTGTCCAAGGCTTTGCCTACGCCAGAGCTGATGCCGTTTTGTAATTGCTGCCCCTGGTTGACCGTTGAGGTTGTTCCAAGCGGGCTGATTGATTGCGTAGATGAGCTATTCTGAAAGGCCTGACCAATCCCTGAGCCTATGCCCGCCAACAATGCGTTGGCGAGCACCTGCCCTTGCTTGCTGATAAGCCGCCCCCGCATCCCGGCTTTTCCATCTTCGCCCACGACATATCCCTTAACCGGAATATCCACGGCCCTACCATCGCGGCGAACGCACGACAAATTTTCGAGTCGGCCAAACGCTCTTTCCGAACTGATGTCTCCGTAACTCGATGCCAGAATGAAGCATTCCTTGATTTCAAATCGGTAGCGGTTTGGCAAAAATGCATTGTCCTGAGCGCGCATCAGGATTGGATGGGGGTTGGTTTGCGCCTGCCCACCTGTTGGTGCGTCGAGGCCTCCCAAGAGTGCAACACGCACAAACGATCCGGCTGGTACATAACCGGCATTTGTGTCTTGCTGTGCGGGTGTGGTGGGTTTGGCGGTCTGGCTCACCTCAAACGACGCGATACCCGGCTCTTTAGGCTGAGCGGGTTCTGACAAAACTCTGGGTGGCTCGCCAGTCGCTAAAGGTAGCTGTGTTATTGGTGCTACCGGCGGCGGGATAGGCGGCAGTGGTGGCAACAATGACTCGGGTTGTCCGGTCTGCATTACTCCTGATTTTGCTTCCATTGCTGCCATTTGCTGCTTCAGCTCTTTGACGACATCATCCATCTGTTTCATTTGTGCGGCAGATTGCGTCATCCACACCTCCTTTGGGTCTGCGGCGGCCCCAGGCGTTGAGATGTTGGTGGCTTGCTGTTCGGCTGATGTGGTCGGAGCGGGCGTGACCGAAGGCTGACTATCCATAAGAGATACGCTGCCGAGAACCAAGGCCATTAACCCCGCACCTGCACCTCCCAGCATGATGTATTGGCGAGTTTTGGGAGTCATGTCGGCAAATTTTTCTGATAGGGAGGCCATTATTCAGCCTCGCTAACAATAAAGACTTGTGTGGTCTGCCCGGCTTCGAGTGTCGGATTTTCTATCGACACGGCCTGCACACCGGCGCGGTAGAACTCCCGTTCGTCCATAATAATGGGCTTGTTGGATGTGTTGGTGAGCAGGTAGGACTCACCACGAATCCCCCTTAAATCGAGCGTTCTTATTAACTCGAAGCGGGTGCCTTTCCATAGCGAGATGGTTTCGTTTTTTGTATCGCCATCGCCATTGAAAAGCGCGATGACCGTGTTCAAGATGTCATCATTGCGCGGCTCGTTTCTTTTGCTTATTACGAGGCCGGGTTGCTTGTTTCCGCCTTTCACGATAATTGTTTCCGCAGGAATATCTTCCACCTTTAGCAGCAGCTTGTAATGCTGGCCTTCTTCATCGGTAATGAAGACGCTCATCATTGGCTTGTCGGCGGTTGGTTTTAGCCAAGCCGCGCCCGTTTCTGGTTCTGGTGTGACCGTAAACAAGCCTTCCGCACCATAGATACGCTTGATTTTGCGACCGTCCACCGTGATTAGATTAGGTTCGTTGCGCGACACGGTGGCCGTTGTTGACTCTGTGGGTGAGCCTTGATACAAAATCTGAGCGGCCAGGCACTGAAAGCTACTTGCCAGGAGTGCTGACACCAAAAATATCTTTTTCATTTGTTTCCTTGAACTCATTAACAAAAAGTCTCCCGTTTATGTACCTGAAACCAATCACATAAATAGTGCGCCTGGTCGAGATGCGCTTGTCTCCTACGAAGGTGTCCAAGTCGCCGGTGATCGCAACCTTCATTAGTTTTTCGTCGGTGTTTAATGTCTGCGCTGTAAATAGGGTGGCAGCGTTATTTTTGGCAAGAAAATCCAGTCTGGCTGTCATTTCTGCCGCTAGTTGTCCCGCGCCTGCCGGCGTTGAATAACGCAAGAAAAGGTCTTTTTGGTAATTGCCTGTGGTCTGAGTAACGTTCAATGCGAGTCCGGCGTACCAGTACGCCATCTGCTCAAGGTAGCTTTTTGATACGCCCTCGCCCGATACCCAAAAGCTCTTCTCAATCGTCGGCGGCACGAGTACGGTTCGTTCCATGCCCAATGTTCTGAATAGCGTCGCGCCTTCAATCACAATAATGACAATAAGCGCGCCAACTACTAATCGAAGAAAAGTAATCTCTCTGGCTTTGTTGCTGCTTGTTGTAATAAATTTTTCTGGTGTCACTGTTTAGCCTAAAAAATATCGCTGGTCTGATGATGGAGTTGTGCGCGTTTTAACAAACAGACTGCTGGGTAACCACCAGTACATCGCATGAACCGCAAACTTTTGGTGCTTACCGGCTTTGAATTTTCCGTACTGCCATGCGGATACGCTGCCCGCCACAATGCCGCCAATCATCATGCCAAGCGACACCCCTGTACCCATAATCAGGATGGCAATAATGAATTGGTCAATGTCCCACAGCAGGAATTTCTCCTGCTGATCGAGTGTGCGAGGTATGTATCCTGCTTTCACTGATTACTTCCTTTCGTGGGCTGTTGCCCGCAATAAAACACGGGCAACAGAAATCAAACATCACTAGATCGTAGCGGTCATAATTCCGTTAACAATCGTCGGCGTGTATTGCAAGAAAATCGCAAAACCGACACCCACGAGAATAGGGATTGGATTGCCTTTTGCGACAGACAGCAAGGCACCAATCACCACGGCTGCAATGGCGATTGCGCGGCCAGCATAGCCAGTCGCCACACCGTTGATCCATGTGTACAAGGTCAAGAATTCCGTTCCTGTCGTACCGGCTACAGCGAAAGTGGGTAGAAACATCGCACCCAGCAAGGCGAGGATGCGCAGATCAATTGCTTTTGCTTTCATTTTTTACTTCCTTTGTGTAATCAATAAATGTTTTGATGAGCCAACCAATACCTAAGCCAGTCGAAATACCGGCGATATTGGCGGCGAATCCGTTTGCGTCAGTCAAAGTCGAACCCGGCACAAACATGCCCAGCGCGATGAAGCCGCCTGCTGCGACGAGATCAAAGATGAATTTTTTTGATTTAATCAATATAGTTTCTCCTTGGGTGAACCTTAACTTTCATCTGGTTATAAATTGCCAGAGCTGTTTTTGTTTATTTAATTTATCGTCACGCTCTTATTGCACCCCCGTTCTTTATTGTTGATTTTGCTGCGCCTTGATTGACACTCGCCGCTTTTCTTTGAGTACCAATTCCTCTTTGTTGTATGGCGCGGGGTGACAGCAATCCCCCTTGGATGAAGCGGAAATCGTCGTATTTATGCCGTGTGACTTGAGCCAGCTAGTAACAAACTGAACACGCTTCAACGCCAGCCTGTTGTTGTAATTTCGAGTGCCGATATCATCGGTTTGCCCGGTCAATTCAATAAGGCCGATGCTTTGTTTGGATGCAAGCAGCACAAAGCGATCTAGTTCTTTTTGCCCGTTGCGGTTTGGCTTGCTCATACCAAAATCGAAATACACCTCAAAGGTTTCGGTAGTCTTGTCTGTTGCATTGGCTGGCGTTTCAGTTGATTGCTGCGGAGCTTGAGGCGGATTTGTGGTCGCCTGTTTGTTGGCAACCAATAAGGTTGAGTTTGGCAAGGAATCCGAATCATCCAATTCCTTGGGTGTGCGTTTGGGACAGTTTTCACGGCAAATTCTGTATTTTCCGTCAAGGTAGCCGATGCTCGGCTGGCTGATCGCCGCAATGCCATTCAGGCTGCTCTTAAATAGATTCCCGCAGCCCGATAACATCGCGCACGATGTCAATAAGATCGCGATGACGGCGCGGTGCTTAGTCAATTTGATTTCCTTGTTTGTTTCATAACGAAGAATGTCCGCTACTTGTCTGGCGTAGGCGGCGGCTTTGACCGGCGATTTTGCGTTGTACGCGCCAACCGCTTTCCACCCGTACCCCATGCGGTGAAAATTGCCAGCCAATATCCAGGCTCCAACATGAGTGTTGACGCACGAGTCTGTTAAGCGGTCTCTGGTGATCCCGTATTTAGCGAGGGTTGGCAGCCATGCGGAGTTAATTTGCATGTGACCAATATCGAAAGTGCCATTTTTGTTTTTGTTTATGGCCACAGGGTTGCCGCCAGATTCAACTCTGGAAATTGCTCGAAGGAGCTCCTCTGGAATGCTATAGCGCGATGATGCTTGCGCAAAACATCCAAGGTCGGCAGCACTGGCAAGTTGCGCGAGTTGTGAGAGCAGCATTGCGCTGGTGAAGACAATGGTGCGAGTGCGAAACGTCATTGAGCCACCTCCAGCATCTTGCTGCCTGTCGTTCCACAATAAGGGCATTTGCTGGGTTTTTTGGTTCCTGTATCAAAAATATGTTCTGCTTTGCAATTTCTGCACTTACTCCAAGACAGCAGTCCTGCTTTAACGTCCCGGATTGCGTACCACGCGGCATTGATGTCAATTTTTTTACCGTCAACCGAGAACAGCTTGGCTATTTCCCATGCTTGAGAAAAAGCATCCGTGGGTGTTCGATGTTCTTTTTCTGCGGACAAATAGACGGAGACCACCGTAGAGAGTGAAAGAGACGACTGACCATTTTTGATATAAGCCAGTGTGTCGCAAGGCATTCGGCCTGGCGGCGGGACATCTGCCCCATGGATTTCCTCCCATAGCTCGCGGAGCGTTCTCCAAGACAGGCCCGTGATTGAATGCGCAAGGGCAATGCGCATCCCGTCTTTGATTAGGGATGCCGCGAGGATTCGGGTTTTGATGAATTGGTTATCGTTGCTCATCGGTTTGTAGTCGGGTAACTAAAACGTTTGTCATGTAGGCTTTGCGGTGCACGCCGGGAATTTTCGCTTCCATTTGGTTGAAAGTAGTCTCGTCCAGATTCATGTAAAAGCACGGTGCAATCATGTCTTCCGCCAGTTGATCTATCTCCTCAAGCGTCATGTCGTTCACTTTTTTGGCGAGAAACTTTGGAACACTGACGCAAAGCAACGGATGCTTTGCGGATGCCATTTGCTTGACGAGCAAGAGGTATCGTCGGTTGAGTGTAACGATGTCTTTTTGGAGCGAGTTATGCACCTGCGGCCTCTTTGGCTTTGCTGGCTAAAATCCGGCTTAAAGATTTACGAAGATGGTCTGGTAACTGGTCAAGTTGAATTTCGACGGCTTGAGTTTTGTGCTGTGCGCTAATCCGCAAAGCGTCTTGCCGCTCCAGGTTTCTGCGCATTTCCCGCTGGTTCGCTACCGCCAATCCCCGTTCGGGGGCAAAAGAGCCTTCTGAAGCTCGCTTGGCGATGCCTCGAACGTACCCCACAGGGTTTCCGATGGGGACGACGAGTTGTGCACCGTGCATTTCATCGAGGATGGACTGCCAATGACCAGGTGCTACCCCGCTGCTGGCGAGCAGCGTCTGGATGGCGCTGCATTGTTCTGGGGTTATTCCAGGTGGGAAAATTAAATCATTCACCACCACTGTTTTTGGAGCTTGGGGTGACGCATCGTATTCCGGGTCACCGGTAGTTGTGGTGGTGGTTGTAGATTGAATATTGAATATTGTAGTGTTAGGGGGCGGGGTATGGGGTACGGTATGGGATACCCTATCGATAGGGTATGAATAAGGTATCGGTGGGGTATTCCCCCCCGAATTTGCGGGGTCTGATAGGGTATCGGTAGGGTATTCATGCCCTATGGATAGGCTATCTATCGGGTATTGGGTAGCGTATGGATACCCTATAGATACCCTATTTATTCCAACGGATTCCAATGATTCGACGAAATCATTTCGCCATTCGGAAGGTATTGCAGCGCATTGTTTTTTGGCATTTTCTAGTAGCTTTGGAGAGAATGCGCCCTTGGCGGAGTTGTGCTTCCACCACGTCTTAACCCAAACCCAACCTGTGTCGTTGAAATCAATTAACCCTTTGGCTTTGAGTCTTTTGACGACCACTAATAACTGATCCTTCGTCCAGCCCATTTCTGCTGCGGCAATCATCCAGACTACCTGGTAAGCACCGATGATATTTGACGACGGCGAGGTTAAAAAATATAGCAGGGTTGCTTTGTCTTCCTGGCTTAGGTCAGATATTTCTGGATCACGCCAGAAAAAATCGCTGATTGTGCGTTGTCTCATGATTTTCTTTCGTTGCTAATGCCAGTCAATCGTTCGCCATCGGTAGCGCTCTCTACTGGCACACGCGTCCGCTGAGGAACTGCGACCCGACATAAACCGAGCGCAAGAGACCGGACAACAATGGTCGATATAGAAATAATTGACATATTCACACCTAAAGTATATTTATACTAAATACAAAAGTCAATTATTACTAGATATTTAATGAATAAAATCGTTGTACAATGAAAAAATGAATATAGGAGTCAGAATCAGACAATTGCGCGAGCGCAACACACTTTCACAGGAGAAATTCGGTGAACTGTGCGGCGTGAGCAAGGCATCTGTATCTCAGTGGGAAATAGGCATCGCAACACCACCCACGGATCGTTTAATAGCGCTCCGGAAACACTTGGCGTTTTCCTTTGACTGGCTTATCGCTGGCGAGGTTGACAGCAACTTTGCACTTACCAGACCATCAATACAGAAATTGCTTGCCGTGGCTCAACCACTTCCCGATAGCGCCGTCGCAGCTCTAACGCGAGAAGGGGATTTCTATACTGAACTCATCTCGCCTGAAAAATTACTCAACGGCACCAAATAACGTCATCGTGCTTCAGATTCAGCTCAAGCTGTTTTGATCAAGCGAAAGCCCAAAACTCTTCTTTCGGCCTAGGCTTACACCACATACGGATTCAGCTGTAGCCTTGGCTTTAGCAATGATTTCAACCACTTTTGCCAGAAAATATCCACGCTTTAACCGCATGCGAAAATTGCCGCACTTGCGCACAAAAGCCCTAAAATATTCATCACTGCATACGGCGACTTTCTCGAATACCGCATCACCCCACATGGCAATTATCTAAGCTGATGCCGCTTGCCATTCAGCGCATTATTGTCTTGCCGCCGTCGATAATTTCACCATCGTCATATCCATAGCGAACGCTTACCTGGCATCCTGCGTGAGGCCGCCATTTCCGCCATCATCAAACCCTAGCGCGCACTTTAAGAACATTTTTTCCTGCAAGTTTTAGCCTGAGCGTTACAGAGACCCTCAATGTTTTTTGATTGAATTCAGCCTCATGAAAATACCCATATATCCCAAGTGATTAGTTAGCATTTACATTAAAGCTCCAAAAAGTATATTTTTAGTTGACTTTTAATGTAAAGCAAATCTATACTTTTCACAAATCCAGCATAAGAGGTTTGATATGACCGAACAAAAGTTGATTCCACCGCTACCCAAGATGGTGACATTCAGCCTCACCATCGAGGAAGGTGAGCAGGCAAAACTTATGGCGTTTATGAGCGCAGATTCATGGGAACGAGCTGAGGAGGTACGTAATGCGTCGATTCAGGAATGCACAAAGAGTCTTAAGCATTGCGTTATGTGGGCACAGCGCGATTGCGGTAGTTCGCGCGTGTTCGCACAGTTTCTCGCCTCACTCTACAACGGTTATCGCGTCAAGGCAGACGTGAGCGATATAGGGACGCTTGATCCAGAAAATTTTGAGCACCTGATGAATACATTGCGGCTGTGTTACGTGACGCAGCGCGAACCGCATACTTTCGTAGATAACGGTAGCGAAGTGTTTGAGGGAATTATCAGCCAGTGGAATATGGAGAAAAAGCTCAATGGTTAAGCTTATCGATCACCTCGGCTGTACAGTCGGCACAAACAAAATACAAGGACAAAATGACCACGCCAGTTCATATCCGCAGCCGAGTTTGGCAGCACGTAAGTACGATTTAATCGGGCCATGCGGGTGGTTAGCACTATGACAAGTCCTGCCACACTCGACGTATTCAGTTTTAATGGCGCTCAAATCCACGTCTTCGTCGATGACAACGGTGAGACGTGGTTTTCTGCCAAGGACGTTTGTGCTGTTCTAGGCTATGGCAACGACAGCGATGCCATCAAAAAATACTGCCGTGAAAAGGGGATCGCGAAACACGGCTCACATGCTGAAGGTGAAAATCAGGGATTAACCTACATCAACGAAGGAAACCTCTACCGCTTAATCATCAATTCTCACGAAGAAGAAGCGCAAGCCTTCGAGGTCAAGGTAACGAAAGAAATCCTGCCCGCCATCAGAAAAACAGGGGGCTACACCACACCACATGATGCGCGCGCACTCTCCCCTGTCCAACAGAACGCCTTGCAGCAGATCGTCTCCCAGCGCGGAGAAAACACCGATGTGGTTCGCGCCGATATCTGGAGTCGCTTCAACGATCATTTCGAGATTGGCAGTTGTGGTGAGTTGCCGGCAGAGCACTTTCTCGAAGCGGTAGCCTTTCTTGCCACGCTGCCCAGGAACGATACGTTGCCCGGTACACGATACCAGTACCCACGCGCCATGCTAGATCAAGCGCACTTTGTTGCACCGGATGCTGACAAAGCATGCCTGTCGCTGTCTATGCTATCTGATCCAACGCAGTTCAAGTCGCCGCTCATGTTGCTGCTGAATCAACTGTGCAGTGAGGGATACGACATCACCGCACCATTTGAAGAGGCTGTAGCCATGCGATCTGCCATGCAACAAACGGATAAGGTACTGGATGAAATCAGGTTAATTGCACTCAAGGCAAAATCGGGGAGACTGGGATGATTTCTCCTCAACAGATATTTCAAGCTTTTCTAATACGCAGATTTAAGCAAGTCTGGACTATGAATACGAAAAAAGCATGCAGCAAGGAGAGGGCAAAATGAACGCACGAGACCTGACATTCGAGGAAATGAAAAAACCGGGGAAGGCACTGATTAACCGCAAGCGTCTCCTCAAAATCGTACCTCTTTCAGAAAGAACAATTCTCAATATGGAAAAACGAGGGGAGTTTCCACAGCGATTTTCTATCACAACGCGTTTGGTTGCGTGGGACTTGCAAGAAATTGAAGCCTGGATCGAACAACGAAAATCCGCAGCATTACTTCCGCCAGCCCCATGGCTTAGGGGCGTGTAGCAAACATGTCTATCATGTCCGCCCAGTCTTGCAGCATCACGCGCCGCTGTTCTGCATACTCGGCCTTGTTGTAAACGGCGCGCACACCCTTTTGCTCATGAGCCAGGCATTTCTCAATCCAGTCCGTGTTGTATCCTGCCTCATGCAGCAGCGTCGATGCCGTCCGTCTCAAATCATGCGGCCCAAATTTATCCAGCGTTTTACCATCTTTCTGCGCAGCCATAAAAGTCAGCTTGGTAACTTGGTTCAAGGTCGCCTTACTCATCGGTATGTCAGGATCGTAGCGTGATGGCAAAACGTAACGTGAGCCGCCGGCGCAAGTCTTAAGAGCGACGAAGATATCCAAGGCCTGTCTCGACAGGTAAATGTTGTGTGGATTGCGCCGCTTCATTCGCTCACCTGGGATAGTCCAAAGCGCATCAGTGAAATTGATCTCTGTCCATACAGCCTCAACCAACTCTGACTTGCGCAACATGGTCAACAGCAACAGTTTTACCGCAAGCCTGATCGTAGGCGCAGTAGAAACGTGCTCCAGGTACTGATACATCACGCCAATCTCTGCTGGCGATAACGACCGATCCTTGGGTTGAAATCTAGCGATAGAAGTTGGCCGCACCAAATCAGCCGGATTGTCATGTTTGTGCCCTTTCTCCAGCGCATAGCGATAAACCGACTGCACAACCTCACGTGCATGTACCGCCGTGGCCGGCGCGCCTCTAGCTACGATCTTTTCACACAAAGCGCGCAAGTCATCATGAGATACTTCACCCATCTTGAGCTTGCCGAACGGCTCCTTGAGGTCACGCTCATAGACTGATCGCCGCATATCGCGGGTTGAATCTGCCATCTGGTGATTCTTAAGCCATAGCTCCGCCCATTCACTAAAAGAATCAGCCCCTTTAGATTTTTGCTTTTCTCTCGCCTTGGCTCTGGATGGTGATTTGCCAGCGACAAGCTCTTTTTTCGCCAATGAAAGCCTCTCCCTGGCTTCCAGCAATGTCAGCCCTCCTGCACCATAGCGCCCGATCACAAGCGTCTCTTGCCGCCCATTGATGCTGTAGTTATAGCGGAACGATACCGTGCCGGTGGTCAAAACGGTGACATATAGGCCGTCACGGTCACTGACCTTATACGCCTTGGCTTCTGGCTTGAGATTCCGTAATTTTGTATCTGTCAGCATGCTCACTCCGCAATTTGATACCATGATTATAAAAGCTCATAAAAACCGCTACAACCCACGTATTTATTGAGCTTTATTTTATTTAATACCATTGTCGAACCGTGTTTTTTGCAATGGTATTGCACTGGACGAATGGTATAAGAGAAAATTATACCATTGATAAAACCATGAAAAAAACTTGCTTGCCGCTACTTGTCATTACCAGATATTGCCAGACAAAAAACAAAAAACCCCGTAAAAACGGGGTGTTATGATTATTCTCTGCTTGTATTTACTGGTCGTTGCCAGACATCAATTCATTCCCACTCAATGGTAGCGGGAGGTTTTCCGGAGATGTCGTACACCACGCGGTTGATGCCGCGCACTTCATTGATGATGCGATTGGACACACGCCCCAAAAGGTCATAAGGCAGATGCGCCCAGTGCGCTGTCATGAAGTCCTGCGTCTGAACCGCGCGAAGCGCCACGACCCATTCATAGGTGCGTCCATCCCCCATCACCCCCACGCTCTTGACCGGCAGAAATACGACGAAGGCCTGAGAGGTCTTCGCATACCACGACAGCCCATTCTCATCGACGGTTGAATTTAACTCTTCCATGAAGATCGCGTCCGCACGGCGCAACAGGTCTGCGTATTCTTTCTTGACTTCACCCAGGATGCGCACACCCAGGCCCGGCCCCGGGAAAGGATGACGATACACCATCGCGGGCGGCAAACCCAGTTGCACGCCCAGTTCGCGCACCTCGTCCTTGAACAACTCGCGCAGCGGCTCCAGCAGTTTGAGATGCATACTCTCCGGCAAGCCACCCACGTTGTGGTGCGACTTGATGGTGTGCGCCTTCTTGTTCTTGCCGCCTGCAGACTCGATTACATCGGGATAAATGGTGCCCTGCGCCAGCCATTTTGCCTGTGACAACTTCGCGGATTCGCGCTGGAATACTTCGACGAATTCACGGCCGATGATCTTGCGCTTTTGTTCAGGATCGGTCACGCCGGTCAGATGATGCAGGAATTCCACGCTGGCATCGACATGGATCACCTTCACGCCCAGGTTCTGCGCGAAGGTTTCCATCACCTGTTCGGCTTCATGCAGACGCAGCAAACCGTTATCGACAAACACGCAGGTGAGCTGGTCGCCGATGGCGCGATGCAACAAGGCCGCTGCAACCGATGAATCCACGCCGCCGGACAGTCCCAGAATCACTTCATCGCAGCCTACCTGTCCGCGAATTTTCTCGACTGCCTCGGCGATGTAGTCCGGCATATTCCAGTCGTGACCGCAACCGCAGATGTCATGCACGAAACGCTCCAGCATCCGTTTTCCCTGATGAGTGTGCGTGACTTCGGGATGAAATTGCAGCGCATAAAAACGGCGCGCCTCATCGGCCATCCCTGCAATCGGCGTCGTCGGATTGCTGGCAATTACGGAGAAACCTGCAGGCAGCGCGGTCACCTTGTCGCCGTGACTCATCCACACGTCGATCAGACCATGCCCCTGCTCATTCACGCGATCCTGAATATCATTCAACAGTTTTGAATGCCCCTGCGCGCGGATTTGGGCATAACCGAATTCCCTCACCTGCCCGTTCTCGACCGCGCCACCCAGTTGAGCGGCCATGGTCTGCATGCCGTAGCAGATGCCCAGCACCGGCACGCCCAGTTCGAACACGACTTGCGGCGCGCGTGGCGTATCGCCTTCTGTGACCGAATTCGGCCCGCCCGACAGGATGATGCCCGCCGGATTGAACGCACGAATATCGGCCTCCGACATATCCCAGGGATGCAGTTCGCAAAAGACATTCGCCTCCCTTACGCGACGTGCAATCAGTTGCGAGTATTGAGAACCGAAATCGAGAATGAGGAGTTTTTTATGAGACATGGCTTAAAACCTGAAAAGAGTGAAGGGGGAATGGAACGCGCCCGTGGCGCTCAAGGGAAAAGGGACGGACTTTTCACCCTTCCCTCTTATCCCTTCACCAGTTGTTAATCTATATGATAGTTTGGCGCTTCCTTGGTGATCTGAACATCGTGCACATGCGATTCGCGTATGCCGGATGAACTGATTTCAACAAATTCGGCCTTGGCGTGCATGATTGCGATATCGGCACAACCCAGGTAACCCATACTGGCGCGCAGGCCACCCATCAGCTGATGAATCACCGCCAGCACACTGCCCTTGTAAGGCACACGGCCTTCAACGCCTTCGGGCACCAGCTTGTCCTGGTTGGCTTCGCCTTCCTGAAAATAACGATCGCTGGAACCTTGCTGCATCGCTCCCAGACTACCCATCCCGCGATATGACTTGTACGAACGCCCCTGGAATAATTCGATTTCACCGGGAGCCTCTTCAGTGCCGGCGAACAATCCACCCAGCATGACGGTGTTCGCACCGGCAGCAATGGCTTTGGCAATATCTCCGGAGAAACGAATTCCGCCGTCGGCGATCAACGGCACGCCCGTTCCCTGCAAAGCCTTTGCAACATTCTGAATCGCCGCGATCTGTGGCACACCGACCCCGGCGACAATGCGCGTGGTGCAAATCGAACCTGGACCTATACCCACTTTTACGGCATCCGCGCCGTGATCCATCAGCGCCAGTGCGGCAGAACCCGTCGCGATATTCCCGCCTATTACTTCGACATGAGGGAAATTGGTTTTTACCCATCTGACGCGATCGAGCACCCCTTGAGAATGTCCGTGCGCAGTATCCACCACGATCACATCCACGCCGGCTTCTGCCAGCAGTGTCACGCGCTCCTCAGTCCCCTCACCCACACCGACCGCAGCGCCTGCACGCAGACGCCCGCGACTGTCCTTGCTGGCCTGTGGGTGTTCGCTGGATTTGAGAATATCCTTGACAGTCATCAGGCCGCACAACTCAAACGCATCATTGACCACCAACACACGCTCGATACGGTGTTGATGCATCAGATTGCGAGCCTCATCCAGACTGGTGTTTTCCTTGACGGTAATCAGACGATCTCGCGGCGTCATGATATTTTGAACCGGCTGATCCAGATTGTTTTCAAAGCGCAAGTCGCGATTGGTGACAATGCCGACCAGCAGCTTGCCCTGTACCACGGGCAAACCCGATATTTTGTATTGGCGGGTCAGTGTCAGAACATTGCGCACGGTCATATCCGGCGTAATGGTAATCGGATCCTTGACCACACCGCTTTCGAAACGTTTGACTTTGGTCACTTTAGCTGCCTGCTCGCGGGCAGACATATTTTTATGGATGATACCGATACCCCCCTCCTGCGCCAGTGCAATCGCGAGACGCGCACCGGTAACAGTATCCATCGCGGCGGAGAGCAGCGGGATATTCAGGCTGATATTGCGTGTCAGTTGCGTACGCAGACTGACATCGCGCGGCATGACGTTAGAGTAGGCTGGGACGAGTAAAACGTCGTCAAAGGTTAGTGCTTTTTGAATGATGCGCATGGGGAACAGGCCTCGGCAAAACGCGCATTATACGCATCCCGAGCTTACGGGTAAATGAACCCGCATCGCTTGGGTACAACTTTAATGGATAAAATGGACTCTACAGCGCAGATTCATTGATTTCGCCGGTACGAATGCGGATAACCTGCTCGACGGAAGAGACAAAAATCTTTCCGTCACCGATTTTTCCGGTGTGTGCCGCCTTGATGATCGCTTCAACAGCCGTTTCAAGCATTTCGCTGGCTACAACCACCTCCACCTTGATTTTGGGTAAAAAATCGACCACATACTCGGCGCCCCTGTATAACTCGGTATGCCCCTTCTGGCGACCAAACCCCTTTACTTCGGTAACGGTCAAGCCGCTAATATTCAGCTCGGAGAGTGCTTCTCGCACTTCGTCCAGTTTAAACGGCTTAATTACGGCTTCAATTTTTTTCATGACGCATTCCCATGGTAGTTAGAATAACGATGCCAGCTGAGAGCCAACCCTGAGAGCCCGTTAATGAGTCTATTGTAGCAAGACAATCGCCAGACTTGCCATTCCCTCAGCTATTTTTCGTCAGCAGCTTAACAATTTCTTCATGCTTGTTCTTTCTGGCAAGATCGATAGCCTGTGTGCCGTCCTTGTATTTTGCATGCGGGTCGGCTCCCCGGCTCAGCAACAGAGCCACTTCCTCTGCGTGGCCATTGGCAGCGGCCTTGTGTAAGGCTGTCCAGCCGTCATAAGTAGTCGCATTTACGTCCGCCCCACGATCCAGCAACGTCGCACTGACAGCCAGATGACCCCGCGTAACCGCCTGCAACAACGATGACCAACCGTGCTGACTGCGGGCGTTTACATCCGCCCCCCGATCCAGCAGCAACGCCACAACATCGGCATGTCCGTTGAATGCCGCCCAATGCAGGGGCGTATAACCGCCCGTATCCACATGATGGACATTAGCGCCCGCAGTAATCAGCGTTACAGCCATTTCTTCATCGCCATTGGATACTGCAATCATCAGCGGCGTCCACAGACGCTCATCACAGACATCCACATCCAAGCCAGAGCTTACAAAAAGTGTAATCGCTTCGCGATTTCCCGACTCGGCGGCCTTGATAAATCCCTTCTTTGAAAAGGCCGCACCCAGCGATTCAATCTTATCCTTAACAACTTCGGTCACTTCTTCCCAGGGATTTATTTCAGCGGTGGTCGGTTTTTTCCGCGAATGCACCATGCTCAGATAGACAATGTCGGATGCTACATCCTTGGGAAATCCCTGGCGCTTATCCCTGTTGCTGACCATCAACTCGACAAAATAGGCGTCAATTTCCGGCATGTCCCACATTGCCAATATCTTCTCCATCACGCGGGGAAACTGCTGGTCAAGCGCATACGGGTAATTCCCCGGACGATTGTTTACAATTCGCAACATCTTTTCATTCATAACCATCCCCTGATAGTAGAGTCAAGCAAAGACAAACAGGCACCGGCTAGCCTAAAGAAACATAATCCACCTTGACCACCTCAATTTCGACCTGTCCTGCCGGAGTTGACAGCCTTGCGACATCCCCTTCATGCAATTTGAGCAAGCATCGCGCCAGAGGGGATACCCAGCTGATATGGCCTCTTGCCACATCTGCCTCATCCACGCCCACGATAACATAAGTTGCCTCACAACCATCGTCATCAGATACGGTGACTGTCGCACCAAAAAAAACCTGATCGCAAACACCACGCCTGCCCGGATCAACCACTTCAGCCAGCTCCAGCCGTTTATGCAGGAAACGCACGCGCCGGTCTATTTCCCGCAAACGCCTCTTGCCATAAATGTAATCGCCATTCTCGGAGCGATCGCCATTGGACGCAGCCCAGCTGATTGTGTTGACCAACACAGGACGTTCAACCTTCCAGAGTTGATTCAGCTCGGCCTGTAAATTCCGATATCCGCCGGGTGTAATGTAATTCTTGAGACCTGTCGGCAATGAGTGCTTCGGCCCATCATCGTCATCATCGTCATGCACCGAAGTTACGCCGTTCATTTATCCTGATTCCCCGCTGAGTTGAGAGCTGCCCTCTCGACAGCTGCTTAGCATGTCAGAACAAGCGCTGGCGAATTGTAACCGGTGTGGAACGCCCGTGCAATTTGCAGCACATCAGAACAGGCGTATGCATGGATGGCATAAAGAACGGGGTAAATCGGCATAGGGGGCAGCTATTATAGCTGCGCCCCTGCCACACCACCCGGCATGCGGGTCCGCACCGGGCGGTTCAAGAAGTTGAGGTTATGAGAGTCGGGGAACACCGAGTCGGTTAAAATAGG
>JAQTTV010000004.1 GCA_028710565.1 Gallionella sp. | reverse complement strand
GCGCGGGCGAAAAATCCACGATCCACGTACTCAAACCTGGCGATTTGGCGGGCATCATTACCTTTGCAGGCGGTGCTGCGGCTCAAGTCAGTGCGACTTTGTATGCGGTCGGCGACACCAAAGTATTGAGCATGAAACGCGTGCAATTTGAAACGCTGATCAACTCCCATCCCATGATTGTGTACAAGGTGATGCGTGGCGTGGTGCGTAATGTCCACGGCATAGTGCGCCGCGTCAACAGCCAATCGGCTGAATTAAGCAACTACATTTACCGCACCCACGGACGTTATTAGGACTTACCGCTATGCCAGTTAATCTCACCTCCGCCGTATTCGCTTTGCCTGTTGCGGGCGTTGCTTTAGGGATCGCCGAAGCCAATATCAAACGTGAAAATCGCAAAGATTTGCTGGTCATGCAGTTGTGCGAGGGCGCGCGCGTGGCGGGGGTATTTACCACCAATCGCTTTTGCGCCGCCCCTGTCATGGTGGCACGTGAACATTTGGCGAGTGAATTGCCCATCCGTGCTTTGGTCGTGAATACGGGCAATGCCAATGCGGGTACGGGTGAGTCAGGGATGGAAGATGCACGCAGCACGTGTGCGGCATTGGCTGGGCTGTTGGGCTGCCAAGCAGAGCAGGTGCTACCGTTTTCCACGGGAGTCATTATGGAACCCTTGCCTGTGGCGAAAATTGCTGCAGGATTGCCTGCTGCCGTAGCGGATATGCGCGAAGACAACTGGCTAAATGCGGCGCAAGCGATTATGACCACGGACATTGTGTCTAAAGCGGTCTCCAAACAAATTGTCATTGATGGGGTAACTATCACCCTTACAGGGATCGCCAAAGGGTCGGGCATGATTCACCCTAATATGGCGACTATGCTGGGCTATATCGCAACGGATGCCGCGATTGCGCCTTCAGTGTTGCAAGACTTGGTCAGTGCAGCGGCTAACCGTTCGTTCAACTGCATTACGGTAGATGGCGACACATCGACCAATGACGCTTTGATGCTGATTGCGACGGGCAAGTCGGCATTGCCAGAAGTCTCCAGTACGGACAGTGCCGCGTATTGTGCCTTATTGGATGCCCTGAGCGAAGTGGCGATTTACTTGGCGCAAGCCATTGTGCGTGACGGTGAAGGTGCTACCAAATTTATCACGGTTCAAGTCGAGGGCGGTAAAGATGCCGCCGAATGTAAACAAATCGGCTATGCGATTGCACGCTCCCCCTTGGTTAAAACAGCCTTTTTCGCATCCGATCCCAATCTTGGTCGCATCTTGGCGGCGATCGGCTATGCGGGCGTAGCTGATCTGGATGTGACCGCGTTAAAGCTCTATCTGGATGATGTGCTGGTGGCAGAAAACGGTGGTCGTGCCGCCAGTTACCAAGAGTCAGACGGGCAACGCGTGATGCAACAAAGTGATATTACTATTCGAGTTGTACTCAATCGGGGTGAATCAAATGCGATGTTGTGGACATGCGACTTTTCATATGATTACGTCAAAATCAATGCCAGTTACCGAAGTTAGCCCAAGGGTGGCGTGGTTATGAAAGAAGAAGCCCCTCTCATCGCGGGTGAGCAAGTGTTGATGACACTCGAAAAAAGCCCGCTGGTACTCACTAATTATCGGGTGAGATTCGATATGCGGGACATGGGGGCATCTTCATATCAAAGCATCTCACTAGAAGCGATCGCTTACTGTGGTTTCGTCTCAAATAGCCAGCCCATCGTACTATTGTTCGGGCTGGTTTTTTTATGTGTTGGTACGGCGGGAGTGTTTGTACCCAACCCAATTAAACAAAGTGTATTGATCGGTACGGTGCTACTCTTGCTTGCATTGGCCTTTCTGATTATCTACTTTGCGACACGGAGTGCGATTTTGGAAATCAGCGCTACGAGTGGCGATAAAATTACGCTCGTAGCGAATCATGTTAAGCGCGTACAGATCATTGCCTTTTTAGAAGCCGTACTAGAAGCGAAGCTTCGATTTAATCGAAAAATTTTGCCTGCTGAAAAAAGCAGTGGCTCGTGAGTAAGCTATTGCTAAATAGGGAAGTCTCGCGGATCGACAGATCAAGAGGTCTCCGTCAGTGTTGAAGCTACGCACATTTCGAGTGTTAACAAGAGAGGCGAGACCACTCATCGCACTCTTGTCTGCACTACTGACTGCCGCCTTTTTGGTCTTCAATATTTATTTCACCCAACTGAATACCCAATGGACGCTGTTTTTAGCGGGTGTGTTGCTTGCGGCTTCTCTTGCAGAAACGACCCGATTGTATCGAGCCGAATGGATAGTGCTGCGTCGAACCACGCAGTTGTCCTTGCTCAAGAGTAAGCTAGCACACGAGTCTCTCTTGCGTAAACAAGCCGAGCTTGAGTTAGTGGAAGTCAAACAGCATCTCCATTTGATGGACTCGGTGTTGCCCACCATGATCGTTTTGGTGGATTTGGATGAAATTTGCCATTATCACAATCGAGCTTTTTTGGAGTGGTTACATTTGCGCCACGGCCAAGTCGAGGGCAAACATTTACGTGAGGTGTTTGGTGTGCATGTGGCAAAGGAGATTGCGTCCGCTAACCGAAGATTGCTCTCCAGCCATTCAGTGCAATATCAACGAGAGCAAACCATGCCTGATGGCAGCTTTTATAAGCTTGCCGTCACACATGTCCCTAAATTTGATGCGGAGGGGAAGTTAGTTGGGTTTTATATGTTAATGAGCGACATCACTCGCGTTGACGATGTAAGGGGGATGCCTCTCGCTGCTTCAAAGCAAGAGGAATTGTCTCCAGATGAAATAATGCCAGATGACACGGTCACCAATGCCTCGTCTATTATTTTAAGTGAGGAGGAGTCGAGTAATCGTATGAAAATTGCGATTGAAAAGGGCGAATTTAGATTGTTTAGCCAATTGATACGCCCCCTATCCGTCAATGCGGGAACAGTATCACACTATGAAGTGTTGATACGACTGCTTGAGGAAGAAGAAAATATGATGCCGCCAGGGGCTTTTTTTCCTTTAGCCGAAAAATATGGTTTGATGCCAAACCTAGACCGTTGGGTGGTGCAGCATGTCATTGAGTGGGTTGCCCATCAAATTAAGCATGGCTTGCACATCGAAGCATCCTCGTTCTTTATCAATATCAGCGATGCAACCATCTCGGCGGTTGATTTTTCAACATTTGTTGAGCGTATTTTGCAGGAGAACTCGCTAACGGGCGAGCACTTGTGTTTTCAAGTGTCAGGCTTGGAATGGGTTAATCATCAGACTGAGGTTATTCAGTTTATGCAACGCATGCGACAAGTAGGTTGCCGCATTGCATTGAGTGGATTTGGACAAGAACTGGTTGCATTCGGTCAGCTAACAGGGCTTCCGCTTGATTTTGTGAAAATTGATGGCAGCATCATACTTGAGCTCTTGCGTGATCCCGACGCGCTCGCTCAAGCAACGGCCATTGAGCAGTTTGCCCTAGAAAAAGGGATCAAAACGATCGCCGAATTTGTTGAATACGAGAATGTTATCGACAAGCTGAAGGGGTTGGGCATAGATTATGTGCAAGGTTTTGGCATTTCTCACCCCGTACCTTTAGAAGAACAGTTTGCTGTAAATGAAACGCATGACTCCCACTAAAATAACGCATGTTGCTGCCGCCGTATTGTGGCGCGATGATGGTCGTTTTTTGTTGGCACAACGTCCCGCAGGTAAAGTCTATGCGGGTTATTGGGAATTTCCAGGTGGCAAAATTGAGGCGAATGAAACCGCTTATCAGGCACTCTGCCGCGAACTACAAGAAGAGTTGGGCATTCGGGTCGTCACTGCACTACCTTGGTTGACACAGGTTTTTACCTATCCTCATGCCACCGTCAAGCTACATTTTTTTCGGGTCATGGCGTGGCATGGTGAGCCAACTGGCTGTGAAAATCAGCAACTCAGTTGGCAATATCCAACTGCGATTGCCGTTACGCCTGTTTTGCCCGCGAATGCACCCATTTTACGGGCATTAAGCTTGCCCGCTTGTTATGGTATAAGCAATGCGGCGGAACTGGGTACGGAGTTTTTTTTGCAACGATTAAAGTTTGCTTTGCAAGATGGATTACGGCTCATTCAAGTACGTGAGAAGCAACTTGCTCCAGAGGAGCTGGCAACATTTGCCCGTCAAGTGGTTACTTTGGCGCACCATTACGATGCCAAGGTGCTTATCAATAGCGACGCTCAGCTTGCTGAAGAAGTCGGTGCGGATGGAGTGCATTTCACCAGTATGCAACTCGCTCAGTGTCAAGCCCGCCCAAGCTTGGCATACTGTGCCGCTTCTTGCCATACCACCGCCGAATTGCAGCGAGCTTGCGAGCTAGGATTTGATTTTGCGGTACTCAGCCCCGTGCTACCCACCTTAAGTCATCCAAATGAAGCCTACTTAGGTTGGGCAGAGTTTGCGTCACGATGCGCCGAAGCTACCTTGCCTGTTTATGCCTTGGGTGGTTTAACGTCCAGTGACTTGGCGGTCGCCCAACAGCACGGTGCACATGGCATCGCCCTCCTCAGGCAAGCATGGTAAATAGTCAGTTCCGTGCTTTAGAATTCTTATCATTGCCCAGTTTGGAGTGAGTTGCTATACTTCGAGGGCTATGTAGATCAATATAATAAGTAGGTTTAAGGAGAGGGGAATGCGCGATATGGAACAAGCACGTTTTAACATGATAGAACAGCAGATTCGTCCTTGCGATGTGTTGGATAGTCGTATATTGGAGTTGTTGCACCAAGTCCGTCGTGAGCATTTTGTACCTGCAGCACATCGTGCGTTGGCCTTTATGGATATGGAAATTCCGCTAGGCTACGGTACGCAAATGTGGTTCCCCAAATTAGAAGCACGAGTGGTTCAAGATTTACAAATCAAACGCAGTGATAGCGTGCTGGAAATTGGCACAGGCAGTGGTTATTTGACCGCCTTGTTAGCCACATTGGCAAAACATGTTACCACCGTTGAAATCGTACCTGAGCTGAGCACCTCGGCACAACAAAACCTACGTGCATATCAATACAGCAACATCAGCTTTGCAGTGGGCGATGCCGCCCAAGGTTGGGGTGAAGCGTCTTACGATGTGATCGTATTGACAGATTCCACGCCTGTTTTGCCCAGCGTATTTCAAAACAAGCTCAATGTGGGTGGTCGCTTGTTCGCGATCGTGGGTGATGCGCCCGTGATGCAAGCAAAGCTCATTACCCGTTTATCAGACGATGTGTTCAGTACCGTGACCATCATGGAAACCAGTAGCGCATCATTACAAAACGCCGAGCAACCAGAAAGATTCGTATTCTGATTCACCCCTTCTGGATTGCATAATTTAACTTGCTACGATAATATTAGAAAATACTAATATCATCGTAGCTTTGACTATCCATGAAAATAAAATCCATATTTCTTGCAAGTTTACTGAGCGCGGGTGGCTACACTCACGCAGCAGATCTACTGGAAACCTTCCGTGCTGCCCAAGCCAGCGATCCTGTTTTCGCTTCTGCGCGTGCAGCACAACAAGTCGGTCAAGAAAAACTGCCACAAGGCCGCGCCTTGTTGATGCCGACGGTGAATCTAAGTGCCGCCAGTACTTTCAACGACAATAACATTCAATACCTAGGCAAAACTATTTTCCCTGGCGGTAACTACCGTTATAACAACAATGGCTACAACCTGAGCTTGTCCCAGCCTTTGTTTCGTTGGCAGAATTGGTTAGCCTATAACGAAGCAGAACTACAAGTCGCCCAAACCGAAGCGCAATTTAGATTGGCGGAACAAGACTTGGTATTGCGCACGGCACAAGCCTATTTTGACGTGCTGATTGCGCAAGACAGCGTACAGTTGGCCGATGCCCAAAAAAATGCCATCACCGAGCAATTAGCCCAAGCGAAACGCAATTTTGAGGTAGGCACCGCCACCATTACCGACAGTCAAGAAGCGCAAGCGCGTTTTGATTTGGTGCGTGCACAAGAAATTGCCGCGCAGAATAATCTTGAAATCAAACAGCGCATGTTGCAGCAACTCACCAACATACCGCCCACAGAGCTCAAACGCTTAGGAAAAGCATTTAAACTGCTCACGCCACAGCCCGCCAATATGGACAAGTGGATAGAAGATGCGCAGCTTAGCAACCCCCAATTGGCAATCGCTCAAGCCGCGACCCAATTGGCAGACAAGGAAGTGGAACGCTATCGTGCAGCGCATTATCCCACCTTGGATTTGGTAGTCAATTACGGGAAGAACTACGCCAATGGTGGTACTTTTGGCGTGGGTACAGATAGTCGCAACACCAACATCGGCGTGCAACTGAACATTCCACTGTTCCAAGGCGGCGCAGTGAATTCCAAGTGGCGCGAAGCAGAAGGCAATCGTGAACGTGCAAAAGCCGAATTGGAAAACGCCCGCCGCACCGTCGCCACACAAACCAGCTTGGCGTACTTAGGGGTGGTGAGCGGCATTGCGCAGGTGCAAGCCTTGCAACAAGCCTTAACGTCGAGCGAAAGCCTGTTAGAAGCCAGCAAACTCGGTCATGAAGTCGGCGTGCGCACCAACCTAGATGTATTGAACGCACAACAACAACTCTTTGCCACGCGCCGCGACTTGTACCAAGCCCAATATAACTACCTACTCAGCCAACTACGCCTACGCGCCGCCGCAGGTGCCTTGGGTGCAGATGAATTAACACAGGTCAATCAAGCGTTGTATTGAGTGTGCAGCGTTCTTAAGCTAATTTTTAAAGTTGGCAGTCTCCCCACTTGATTTGTATCTGCCCCGCTCAGTATGAAATGGCGGGTGTGTCTACTTCGTCTATGCAAATCGTATGTGAGCGGGTTTATGTCTTCTTAAACGACACTATCATGCTACGTGGCAGGGCGGCAAGCGCGAGATTGGCTTGCGTAATGGGATCGTGGTGCATCAAGGCTAGCTGGGTATAGCTTTCGGATAAATCATCCAACAGTGAGGTTGCATCTTGCGTATAGCGCAATAAAAAATCACGACGACGAGGATGAAACTTCGTCCACTTCCAAGCAAGAAAGCGATCATTGTCTTTGTAGCCCTGTAGTTGCAAGGCCGCTTTTAAGGTGGTGATGGCTGGTAAGTTGAGTTGCTCTGGGGTGGGGGCGGCGTGCCACATTAATCCAATGTAAATTCGCATTCCTCCACCAAGATTTTGCTGCTCAAGCATGGGATGCAAATAATTGGGGTGAGCTTCTTCGGGTAGCCCCTGTAAACCCACCAAATTATCTGGTTTGTTGCGATCCTCGGTGTTAATAAGTTGCCACGGAAGCGTGTGCGCTTGGTTGAGCTGGGTAAGGTGTTGCTGCAAATCGCGCCAAAACATGTTATTCAGTTGCTCTCGTTGCAGATCCATCTGCTCAGCCACTGCTAAGCCCAGAGGTAAATTCTCAATTTTGGCAAAAAAATCTAGTACGGCCTGCTGTTCGTCCATTTAAGTTCGGCTCCACAATGGTTTAGTGATTTGAATATAAGCAAATGCTGTAATTGGTTGTGTAAAAACACTTATTTCGTGTTCTGTTTGAAGGAATTCAAACAGGGTGTTGACTTTGCTTTTTAGACTAGACATTATTCGTCTGTGCTGTAACACTTTAGTGTCAAATAAGGTGTTGTGCATCAAAATAATAATTAAATAACAATAAATTTTTTAGTCTTCACATTGCTGTAAAAATAATCCGTTTTATTATTTGTCATGTTAGGTTGTCTGCTAACGTGGGTTGATTGTTTGTTGGGAGAGCTACTCACGATGTATCGATTTATTCGTTTTTCTACTTTATTGGTAGGTTTGTTCGTTGCAATTAGCGGTTTTGCTGCCGATTCAACCGTTGCTACTTTGACGACTCCAGATGATTTGGGTCCAGAAGTGAAACAACCTATCGAATTTCCACATGACCGTCATGCGGGTAATCATAATCCTAGCGACCCGACCAAGGGTGGCATGGAAATAGATTGCCAGTATTGTCATACCTATGCCAGACGCAGCGCAGTTGCGGGTATTCCGCCTTTGCAAAAGTGTATTGGCTGCCACAATAGCATTGAATCCGTAAAAGACAAGCCGCGTATTAAGCAGTTATTTGAAGCTTGGGAGGCTAAGAAGCCTATCGAGTGGAAGAAAGTGCATGATTTGCCTGACTTTGTGCGCTTTAACCATGAACGTCATATCAAACGCTTTGTTGAACAACAAAAACGTCCTACACAAGAGGCTTGTGGGTATTGTCACGGTGATGTGAAGAATATGACCGTTGCGCGTCGTCAAAAATCTTTGTCTATGGGATGGTGTGCGAGCTGTCATGAAAAAGCCCATGCGGTGACTGCGCCAGGCGGTACGCCAATAGGCAAGCAAGCGTATTGGTATACATTCCAGAAACCTGCGGCTGCAGCTGGCGCGACACCTGATGCCATCAAAGCGCAAGGTCCTAACGATTGCTGGCAATGCCACAAGTAAGCGACATTCAAGAATTTTCCAGAGAGGTTGTGATGATAGAGAGCGGTTTCGATCGACGTGATTTTCTGAAGGTGTTGGGCTGGGGCGGCGCAGCGGTAGCGTTGACTGGTTGTGGTAACACTTCAGTTCAAGATGGCAAGGAAACAGTGGTTTCCTACGTGGAAGCGTCTGATTACATGATTCCAGGCGTTTCGGTGTACTTCAATTCGACGTGTGCACAATGTGATGCGGGTTGCAATATCAATGGTCGCGTGCGAGAAGGTCGCGTGTTGAAGTTGGAAGGCAATCCTGCGTCTGGCATCAACCATGGCAAGCTGTGCGGTTTGGGACAAGCAGGGGTGCAGCACCACTACAACCCAGATCGTGTTCGCGAGCCGTTGTTGCGCAAGGGAAGTGGCGGCGAAACGATTACGTGGGAAGCTGCACTGAAGCTCATCAATGAAAAATTGACAGGCGTGAGTGGCGAACAAATTGCCTTCTTGTCGGGCAGCGTCAGTGGTCACCTCAAAGTGTTATTGGGCAATTACCTAGACAGTCTGTCTAGCAAAAATCACTTTGTCTATGAAGCGATTTCGCCCGCCGTGCAACGTGCCGCCAACAAGAAATCTTACGGCGTAGAAATGCCAAAATTCAGCCTCAATAAGGCAAAAGTGATTTTGTCTTTTGGTGCGGATTTCTTGGGTTCATGGGTTTCCCCCGTACACTTCTCGCAACAATATGCACAATTCCGCAAGGGTGTAGAGGGCAAGCGCGGTGTACTGGTGCAGGTTGAGTCCAAAATGACCTTGACGGGTGCGAATGCTGATCGTTGGTTGGCGGTGCGTCCTGGTACGGAAGGTGTGCTGGCATTAGGTTTGGTCAATGCACTGGGCGCGGCAGGCACAGCTTTGTCGGCGGATGTTGCGGCTGCGGTAAAGGACTTTGATAAAGCCCGCGTGACCAAAGACACAGGCGTGTCAGGCGAACATATTGACAAATTGGTGGCCCTGTTAAAAGAACGCACGCCAAGCTTGGTCTTGTCGGGTAATGGTGCTGAAGGTTTCGCGCATGGCTCACAAAATGCGGCGGCAATCAATTTGCTTAACCATGTGTTGGGCAATATCGGTAAAACGGTAGAAGCACCTGCTGTCGTGCCTTTCCCGCAAATGCTATCTGCCAATGGCAACAGCGCGTCGCTCAAAAAGCTAAACGACGGCATGGCAGCGGGTACGTATAAAGTCTTGTTCAGCTACGCCGCCAATCCCGTATTCACCGCGCCTGCTTCCATGAAGCTGGCTGACAATCTGAAAAAAGTGGGTTTCAAAGTCGCATTTGCACACTATCTGGATGAAACTGCGTTGGAAGCCGATTTGGTGTTGCCACTGGATTCCGCCTTGGAAGACTGGGGAACGCATATCGCGGAATATCAACCAGAAGGTGGTCAAATCAGCATTCAACAACCGCTGATGGAAAAACTGCACGCCAATACACGCGGTGCGGGTGACATCTTGTTGGCATTGATTAAACAACGTCGTGCCGAAGAATACAAAGCATTTGATGATTACTACGCCTACTTGCGCACCGCTGTGTTGCAAAACAAGGCGGCTTTGGGTGGCGGTGCCACTGAAGACGATACCTTCTGGGATGAAACTTTGACCAGCGGTATTGTGAAAGTGGCAGGCACTACAGCTGCGCTGTCGGGCTCAACAGCGATCACCGCACCCGTCTCAATGGCAAGCGATGCACAATATCCCTTGTTCTTGATTCCTGGCATTACCGCGAATCTGCGTGACGGTCGTCATGCTAACCAACCTTGGCTGCAAGAATCCCCTGATCCCTTGACCACCATTGTGTGGGATTCATGGGTGGAGATTCATCCCAAGAAAGCCGCCGAATTGGGTATCGTCGAAGGCGATATTGTGGAAGTCACCTCCAAGAGCGGTTCGGTTAAGGCGCAAGCGTATCTGTTCCCTGGCATCCATCCCGATGCGATCTCGATTCCATTGGGTCGCGGTCAAAGCTGGGGTCGGTATGCCAAAGGCTATGGCGTGAACCCCTTCCAGATTCTGGATGCGGTGTTTGACAAAGAAACAGGTGAGTTGGCAATCAACGATACACGCGTGCAAATCAAGAAAACCAGCAAGCGTGTCATTGTGATTAAAGACGAAGGTTCGGGGGGTGGCAAACAGTTCGGTAGAAAAATTGCCGTGAGTGTGTCCTCGAACGAGGTTGATCTTTCGAAGGAGGTCTAAGTTATGTCGGTTACAAATCTATTAGAGAATTGGTCACAATTCCGTCATTTTCACCCTGTGGATGACAAGCCCCATGATCCTTACAAATGGGCAATGAGCATTGATTTAGATACATGCACAGGTTGCAATGCTTGTAGCGTGGCGTGTTTTGCAGAAAACAACATTCCCGTGGTCGGCAAAGACAAGTTTGAGCATGGTCAGCAAATGCACTGGATGCGCATTGAGCGTTATTGGGATGAAGATGTGAGCAATCCTGGTGGGCGCGACTTCCCCGATCAAGGCGCGCAATTCTTGCCGATGATGTGCCAACAATGCGAAGCGGCTCCTTGTGAAACCGTGTGTCCTGTGGCGGCGACCAATCACACGCCCGATGGCTTGAATTCGCAAATCTACAACCGTTGTATTGGTTCGCGTTATTGCTCGGCGAACTGCCCATTCAAAGTGCGTTATTTCAACTGGTATGACTACCCAACCGATGACAGCGTTTGGCCAGCGGAAATGAATCAACAGCTCAATCCTGATGTGTCTGTGCGCAGCAAAGGCGTGATGGAAAAATGCACTTTCTGTGTACAACGGATTAGTGCAGCTAAAATCACGGCTAAGAATGAAGGTCGCTTAGTCCACGACGGTGAAATTCAAACCGCTTGTCAACAGGCTTGCCCAACCAACGCGATCACTTTTGGTAATTTGGTCGATACCGAAGCTCGTGTACACAAACAATGGGAAGCACAGCGCGTCGAAATTGATAAGGATAAGCAAGAAAAAGACGAGGAAAAAGGCGGCACTGACCTGCGCGGCTATCGTATTTTGGAAGAATTGCGAGCTTATCCTTCAGTGATGTATCTGGAACGTGTGCGCGAAAGTGCCGTGTAATCTGTTGAAATAATAGGAACTTCTTTAAGGAATAACAATGAAAGATATCCGCGAAGACATTGCTTGGGCGAAGATTAACCAAGACGTGTTGAAGAGTTTGGAAAATCCACGCAAGCTATACTGGGTGATCGTATTCTGTGCGATGGCAGTATTTAGCGTGGGTTTGGGCTGTGAAATTTATCAATATAATGTTGGTATGGGTGTTGCGAACCTGAATAACCCTCAAGTTTGGGGGTTGTATATTGCCACCTTCATCTTCTGGATTGGGATGAGTCACTCTGGCACGCTATTGTCAGCTATTTTGCATTTGATGCACGCAGACTGGCGTAAGCCCATTTATCGTTTTGCGGAAGCAATGACGACTTTTTCGTTGATGACCGCTGGTCTATTCGTGATGGTGCATATTGGTCGCTTATGGCAGTTCTACTACTCCTTGCCCTATCCTAACGAACGTGGTATTTGGCCTAACTTCCAGTCTCCGTTGTTGTGGGATGCGATGGCGATTTTTACTTACTTAAGTTCATCTGTTTTGTTCTTGTATGTGGGTATGATTCCTGATTTGGCGATTGTTCGTGACAATATCCATGCTGGCTGGCGCAAGAAGTTGTACAGCGCGCTGTCGTTGGGTTGGGAAGGTACCGATCGCCAATGGCGCAATTTCCGTGTGACGTATTTGACTATTGCCTGTTTCTTGATTCCTTTGGCGGTGTCGGTGCATTCCATCGTGGCGGGTGACTTTGCGATGTCGCAACAACCAGGCTGGCATGTAACGTCCTTCCCACCGTATTTTGTGGCGGGTGCGTTGTATTCAGGCTGTGCGGCGATTATCACGTTGTTCATTATCTTGCGCTATGTGTTCCGTTTTGAAGAATACATGACCTTGCCGATCTTGAAGAAGACCGTGCGCCTGACCTTTGCGATTGCCATGGTGTGGACTTATTTGAATGCTGTTGAATTCGCTTCAGTATGGTATAGCCATGATCAAGCATCAAAAGATGTGCTGATTCAAAAAGCAACAGGTCCTTATGCGCCATTCTGGTGGGGGATGATTTTCTGTGGTTCGGTTGTGCCGTTTATGTTGTCGATTAAACGCTTCCAAACCAATATCCCTGTGTTGTTTGCGGTGTCACTGCTGTTGAACTTGGGCATGTGGCTGGAACGTTGGATGATTGTTGCGCCGACATTCTCGCATGGCTACTATCCATGGACATGGGATCATAACCAATGGCCTAGCATGGTTCAATGGGGCATGGTATTCGCAAGCTTCGGTTGGTTTACTTTGTTGTTTATGATCTTCTGTAAAGTATTCCCATCCGTGTCTATGTACGAAGTGAAAGAAATGGTTTATCACCGCAAGCTTCATGCAGCTAAAGGTGGAAATAACTCGCAAGGAGCACATTGATTATGAGCCAACGTCATATACTCGCGCTGTTTAACGACTTTGAGGAGGCTGAAGGTGCCATTCGCGCATTGCGTGCAGCTAAGATCGACGGATTTAATTTTGATGATCTGACCCTGAAATCACCTATTGAGCATCATGAAGTTGAAGATATTTTGGGCGAACGCTCCGCACCCGTTCAACGCTTTACATTAGTAGGTGCCTTGATGGGTGGGCTGCTGGGCTTCTTCCTCATCTCAGGGGCTCAAGCAAATTTCTATGCTCAAATGAAGGGGGGCAAACCTATTGTGCCGTTCCCACCAAACTTTGTTTTGACGTATGAAATGTTCATTCTGGGTGGTGTGTTCGTCAGTATTCTGGGGTTCTTAATTTGTGCAGGTCTTCCAGCCAAACGTTCTCCTTTGTACAGTGCCAAAGTATCTGAAGACCAAATTGGTATTTTGATTAAAGCGGAAGACAAAGCAATTGAGAAAATTAAGAGTGTCTTCGTTACCTTTGAGGCATTAGAAATTCAGGAAGAGGCAGGGAAATGAAAAAGTTATCCTTAGCAATAGCGTTGTTGATCGTGCCATCTTTAGCGCAAGCGTGGCCATGGTCGCAAGATATGGCAAATCAGGTCAGTATCAAGCCACAAGAAAGCGTCAATAAGGCGGGGATGAAGCCATTTCCTGCACGTTCTCTGCCAGTAGCGGGTACGACAGTCGTAACCAAAGATATGGATGCCGCTAAAAAAATGACCAATCCTGTTGCAGCGGACGATCAGTCCATTGCCAAAGGTAAACATTTATTTGATATTTACTGCGCACCGTGTCACGGAGTATCTGGTAAGGGTGACGGTTATGTAGGCGCGAAGCTGGTGATGACCCCTTGGAATCTGACTAATAGCAGTGAATTGCATACTTGGACAGATAATAAGGATTATCCAGACGGTTATATTTGGGGCTACATCACGTTAGGTGGAGCAGTAATGCCTGCGTATGCAAATGATCTAAGTGCGAGCGAACGTTGGCATGTTGTGAACTACATTCGCAAAGTGCTGCAAAAAGCACCCGCTGCCCCAGCGGTGAGTCCAACCAAATAGGAGATCACAAAGATGTTGGAATACAGTAATTGGGCGGTTTTGTCCGTCAGTTTTGTGGTGGTGTTGTCACTTGCTTTAAGTGGTGTAGCCTTGTGTTCTGTACTGCATTTGGTTAACGCTAAATGGCGTTTTGAAGTGAGACATTTAGCTGTGTCATTGGCTGCATTATTTCCATTAGCGTTTGTATTGCTCATTGTATTACTTGTAGGCGGCGAGCATACGTTTCCGTGGTGGGGCGGCAGTCATCTCGGAGCTGAGGCGCATATGCCTGGCTGGTATCAACCACACTGGTTGATTGCACGAGAAGTCATAGGGATCATTTTTATGATGGCCTTGTATTGGGTCTTCATTAAGCGTCAAGCGGTCAGTGAAAAGAGCCCAGAAGATCAAGCTCGTTTCCATCATGTCGCCACTGCGATTCCTTTCTTCTTTGTGCTGTACAGCACGATGGTAGCGTGGGATTTTGAAATGACATTAGTTCCACATTGGCATAGTGCTGTTTATGGCTTGCAGCAATTTATCAGTAATTTCGGCATGTTCTTAGCGGTGATGGTGGTGTGGATCTACGCATTGAATAGTCGAAAAGCACTGAAAAAGCCTGCACCTACGTATTTGTATAATTACTTAGCGCAAATGATATTTGCTTTTACTTTGCTATGGATTTACACTTTCGATGCTCAGTACCTGACTATTTGGTATGGCAACATCCCTGATGAAACAGATCGGGTGTTCGCGATGCAAGATGGTGACTACACATTTATCTGGTGGTCTATGCTGGTATTGAAATTCGTAGTTCCGTTTGTCGCATTCTGCTTCCCTGGACCACGTCATAATGTCGCCGCAATTAACGCGGTAGCAGTTTGCGTGATTGTGGGTACATTGTTTGAACGCTATGTATGGATTGGCGGCATCACTGGCAAAGGTGCTTACCCCATTTTAGCGACCATCGTCATTGGCGGTGTCGTAGCGGCAATCGGTTTCTTCTTGGTGCGGATGCAAATGCAACGCACGCAGTTAATCAAGGAATAAATTAGGCATGATGAAATTGTATTCGGGGACTTCTTGTCCCTATAGCCACCGTTGCCGTATCGTGTTGTTCGAGAAAGGCATGGACTTTGAAGTGATTGATGTGGATTTGATGAATAAATCCGAGGACTTAGCCGCCATCAATCCTTACAATAAAGTGCCCGTCTTGGTCGAGCGCGAGTTGGTGTTGTTTCAGGCTAATATCATTAACGAATACATAGATGAACGTTTTCCGCATCCGCAGTTAATGCCGCCTGATCCAGTTTTGCGTGCGCATACTCGCTTGTTCTTGCACCAATTTGAACAAGAATTGTATGCTCACGTTGACGTGATTGAGCAAGGTGTCGCTAAAGCAGCTGAGAAGTCGCGTGCGGCTATTCGTGACAATCTGACTCAGTTGTCCCCCATCCTCACCAAACAGAAATTTTTGCTGAGCGATGAGTTCTCCATGTTGGATGTGGCGATTGCACCGTTGTTGTGGCGTTTAGACCGTTATGGTATTCAACTTGGTCGTGAAGCTGCGCCTATGATGAAATACGCTGAACGTTTGTTCTCTCGTCAAGGTTTCATTGATGCGTTAACCTCGTCTGAAAGAGCGATGCGCAAGTGAGTGAACTCTCTACCCGTCCTTACCTGATACGCGCCATTCATGAATGGTGCGTGGATGGTGGTTTTACCCCCTATCTCGCGGTACGCGTTAACGAAGCGACCGAGGTTCCACGTGCTTACGTAAAAGACGGCGAAATTATCCTGAATCTCAATCCCAATGCCGTGCGCAATTTGGAATTAGGTAATGATGTGATTTCGTGTAGCAGCCGTTTTAATGGTGTGGTACATCAATTGTTTGTGCCTGTTGAAGCCGTGATCGGCATCTTTGCCAAGGAAACGGGTCAAGGTCTTGTTTTTCAAGCTGAAGATTCACCTCCCCCTCCCGAAGCGGATGCGCCTTCCAAGCCATCTAGCCCTCGACCAAAATTGTCTATCGTAAAATAATTCAATACTACCGTTGGAACCTGTTTTTTCAATACGTTGATAAAACAGGCTCCAACGCATCCCCAATCCAATCAATGTAATATCGCACCTCAATTTTAGGAGTCATCATGGGATTTATCATGCTGGACGTAGCGGGTACGAGCTTGACCGACGCTGAAATGGCAAGATTGCGTCATCCCTCTGTGGGTGGCGTGATTTTGTTTGCACGGAATTATCAGTCGCCTAGCCAATTGTGCGAACTCACCGCTGCGATTCACGCCGTGCGCACACCGTCATTGTTGATTGCGGTGGATCATGAAGGCGGACGGGTGCAACGCTTCCGCAATGGCTTTACCCGTCTGCCCGCCATGCGTGAACTCGGCAAAATTTGGGATAACCATCCGCCCCGCGCCCGTCATCTGGCGCAACAAGCGGGTTGGGTGTTGGCATCGGAATTGCGTGCGTGTGGCGTGGATTTTAGTTTTACGCCCGTGCTGGATATGGATTACGGACAAAGTACCGTCATCGGCGACCGCGCTTTTCATGGCGACACGCAAGCGATCAGTGAATTGGCGCATAGCCTGCAATTAGGGCTGCACCAAGGCGGGATGCCCAGTGTAGGCAAGCATTTCCCAGGGCATGGCTATGTACGCGCCGATTCACATCTGGACATTCCCGTGGATAACCGCGATTGGCTGGATATTGAGATGAATGACCTTGTGCCGTTCCGCCGTTTAGTGCAAAACGGACTCACTGCCATCATGCCTGCCCATGTGATTTATCCTAAAATTGACGCTAGACCTGCGGGTTTTTCACCTGTGTGGCTGAAGAAAATCCTGCGTGAACAACTGCATTTTGAAGGTTGTATTTTCAGTGATGATTTGAGTATGGAAGGGGCTGCCGTTGCAGGCGACATCGTGCAACGCGCCAGTGCCGCACTGAATGCAGGTTGCGATATGGCATTAGTCTGCAACGATCCCGTCGCTGCCGAGCAATTGGTGCAGGGGCTGCACTGGGAAATGCCCGCCGCCAGTCGCGCGCGCTTAATCCAAATGCACGGCAAACCCCACCCACTCACCCTAGCCCAATTGCACGAGCAACCGCATTTCTTAAGAGCCTTGCAAGAAGTCGCCACCATAGGCGTAGCCAGCCCAGAACTGCCGCTGGCTTGATCTGTCAGGACTCCCCTCGCCCGATTACGGGAGAGGGGGGTGGGGGAGAGGGCAGTGCGGTTAACGACGGCTTAGGTCGTTAGCCTCAACTACAGTAAATCGGTTAGATTGATGGTGTTGGTTGTTTTTTGGGTTTTTTGACTTCTTTGTTTTTGCGTTGCTGTCCTTTTGCCATGATCGTTCTCCTTGATGGTTGAGGGCGTATAGTAATACGAACTGGCTCGCATACGGAGAATGATTTTTCTCACCAGCTTACTTAACGTTTTCTCAGTGGCTCCAATAGTGGGGAAAGTCCGTTATGATCCAGCTCTTGCATCAACGCTAATAGCAGCCCAATCTCTCCTGATGGAAAGCCTTTGCGGGCAAACCAGTTCAGATAATCGCCAGGTAAATCGGCAATCAGCCGTCCTTTGTATTTGCCGTAAGGCATCTCGCGGGTGACAAGGAGTTGCAGGTGTTGTGAGTTCATCAGTATTCAATCAGATTTTTTCTTGAGCCGCGCCTGTAGGTCGGCAAAAGGGTTGTGCGTTGCCACGGCTACACCCTGCACGTTTCGATTGCGCACGGCTTCATCCAGCACGCGGGCATGCTCGTTGTCGTGACAGTACAGACACAGCAATTCCCAATTGCTGCCATCTGGCGGATTATTGTCGTGATTGTAATCTTTGTGGTGAACCGTCAGTTCGCGCAGCCGCACGCCCGCGAATTCGCGACCACAGCGTCCACATAGCCACGGAAATAATTTAAGCGCGCGATCACGATAGCCCAATTCCCGCACCTCGCGCTGACGACGGGCTTCAGCGACCACACGGTCTAGACGTTCATGGTTAGGGGTAGTTGATTTTGGCATGGTGGTGAATGTCGGTATGGTGAAAGCAGCGTGCATCAGAAGTTTCTTAAATAAATCAGGTGGATGCACGCAGATTATCCACCCTACGTCCCTTTTTCAATTTGCTTGCATAAGGATTTTTCCGCGATTTCAGTTGGGAAAGGTCATATTCTTTTTTCATGCAATGGCTCACGCATTCCTTGTTGAATTGAGGCGCGCATTTTCGGAATGGATAACAAAAACAATGTTTCCTGAATCGCCTGCCAATCCGATTCCGCAATCAACACCGCCCCACCATGTTTGCCCGTGATATGCACAGGCTGATGCGATTCGGCGACTTGATGAATCAAATGGTACAACCCCGTCCGCGCCTCACTGGCCGTCAAGATAGTCATGGTATTCCTTTGGGTTTTTGTAGGGTGGTTTCGCGCAGCAAACCACCGCTGGGTTTATCAAAACGGTGGATTGCCTAGCAGCGAATCCACCTTACGCCTTACCACGCCAACTGCTCGACCACGAACCCCAATGCTGCGGCAATTTTAGTCAGTGTGGCTTTGCGGGGGCGTTTCGCGGCTTCCATTTGCGCGAAGGCGGCTTGTGAAATCCCCATGCGCGAGGCGACTTCGGCTTGGGTTAGGTGCAAATGCTCACGCCACGCCGCCGTCACCGACACCCCGCCATCAAACACCTTATTCACCACAGTATTGGGAATGGTCGGTTCCGCTTTAAATTTCCCCGCAATCAAGGCTTGGTATTGCGCAAACGGCAAAACCGCAAACGCAGGATGTCCGCCCGCATCGCGCAAAATTTGTACGATCTCAGTGAGTGCGTTCATTTTTTATTCAATAAATCAGGTGGATGCGCCAGCTTCTCCACCCTACACCGTAGCCCGTATGTAGCAAAGCGGAATACGGGATTGGTCGCGCAGGATTCCCGTATTGCGCTGCGCTGTGTACGGGCTACTGACTTAAACTTTCATCAACAAAACCTTTTGACGTTAACACTTTTACCTTTAGTGATAAAGCGTTGCAAACAAATTTTGCTTTCTTAAATAGTCCTGCATCGTCTGTTACAAAATATTTAGCATTGGATGCAAAATATAAGTGTTCGCAATCACGCGACATATTAGATGGCTTGTTTTTACCTTTGATAGTTTCTTTAAATATAGAGTTAAAGTCTAAAATCGAATATACCAATTGAATCTTTTCGGGAAGCGTCAGACACTCAAGCTTTTTTCCATCAATAGATAAAAAAGACTCTAATGTTTTATCAAAATTGCCCGCTAAAATATCCAAGTCATTAGTTGTTAGAAAATCTAAAAAAGGAGCTAACCTTTTAAAGTAATCTGATTCTTGGTTGATTAGCGTATTTGTACCACTATATTTACCTTCTAACTCAGCGACTTCACTTCTAAATCGTTTGTAGTATTCTGGGGTATCTATGTTATTTTGCACTTCGGAGATAAACTTCTCCATTACTCCTGAATCCCAAATTCCATGATTTGATTCCAAGAAGGGGCGGAGCAAGGTTTTTTTTGATAGAGCCGTCATATCAATAGAAAAACTTTCATTACTTTTAACCTTCAGTTGAACCTCAATTGGTTTCGACTCCGCCAGAATTTTACTGAAGGAGGTGAAAATATTAACTTCACAGACCATTTGAGGCAGGTTATTAACATCCATAGTTAGCGCACATCCGCGAGATATTCTATTGAGATATTCGAGATCAACTTTGTGATACTCCGACTTGGAGAACGATAAATCCCTTAGATGCCCCGCAGAAAATGGAAATATGTATTTTTTTGAGAGTTCTAGAATGTGTTTTTCAAACGCAGTTCCATCAATTGAATTTTGATAAACTTTATTTTTCATGTACTGAAAAATTTCCGAATCAAGATAAACGTATTCCATCGAGCTACTTTCCTAAAGGTTTTACATGACTTAATGTTATGCGAATAAATTCCACTCTCGTTAGGCTCAAACCACCTACGCTGTGGCTCTCCCCGCCTTCTCCGCTATCCCCGACACGCCTTCGCGTCGTGCCAATTCTTGCAACACCTCCGCCGCGCTGAGTCCGTGGTGGGCTAATAACACCATGCTGTGAAACCATAAATCGGCGACTTCATAGACCAGATGTTGCGCATCGCCTTCTTTGCTGGCGAGGATGACTTCGGTGGCTTCTTCGCCGATTTTTTTCAGGATTGCGTCTTCGCCTTTGTGGAACAGTTTGGCGACGTAGGAGCTGTCGGGGGCGGCGAGTTTACGCGTTTCGAGGATTTCAGCCAGGCGGGGGAGGATGTCTTGGTTCATGGTTGTTTGTGATAAATATCGTCGGGAGATTTGAGGACGGGCTCTGTGGTTTGCCACGCACCGTTTTCGAGTTTGCGGTAGAAGCAGCTTTCGCGCCCTGTGTGGCAGGCGATGCCGCCGTGTTGTTCGATTTGCAGCAAAATCACGTCGGCATCGCAGTCGAGGCGGATTTCTTTGACGGTTTGGGTGTGTCCCGATTCTTCGCCTTTGCGCCACAATTTGCCGCGTGAGCGCGACCAATACACGGCAACGCCTTTATCGACGGTGAGTTGCAAGGCTACCCTATTCATCCACGCGACCATCAACACGCGTCCTGTGGCGGCATCTTGGGCGATGGCGGGGACGAGTCCGTCGGCTGACCAGGTGATTTCGTTAAGCCACTTCAATTTATCTGAGGCTATCATTTTAGACTCCAAATACAGCGTATCAGGACAAATATCCTGTTCATGCGGCCATGAAACTGTGCCATATAAAACCGTGACTTGTTTAAAGTAATCAATGTCTTGCAATTCTTTGAAGACACCAAAATTTAATAACGATTGGCAATCATAAATGCCTTGTTGACCGTTGGTGAATCCCAATAGCAAATGATAATCATCCAGTGCTTTAACGGATTGAATGCGAGGATTCATATTAACGCAGCGGTTCAATTTTATACGGCAATTCACCCGAAACAGCGAGTTGCCAATCTGCCACTAACTCGTCTTTGTGAATCTCAATCCACGCTTCGACTAATTTCATTTTGGCTTTTGGAATGCTGCCTTCTAAAATATCACCATCTGGAATAGCGATAATGACTTCATCCTCTTGATATTTCACATGAATATGCGGCAGTTTGTGCTGTTTGTTATCATTGAAATACATACAAATGATGATGCCGTAAAACATAGAAATAGTTGGCATGGTTTACAACCTCACCTCTATGCCTTGCGCTGCCATATAGGCTTTGGCTTGTTGCACGGTGTATTCGCCGAAGTGGAAAATACTGGCCGCCAGCACGGCATCTGCGCCGCCCAACGTCACGCCGTCGGCTAAATGTTGCAGATTGCCTACGCCGCCGCTGGCGATGACGGGGATGTCCAGCGCGTCGGTTACCGCACGGGTTAAGCCTAAATCAAAGCCGCTTTTTTGCCCGTCTTTGTCCATGCTGGTGAGCAAAATTTCGCCAGCACCCAAGGCTTGAACTTGTTTTGCCCATTCAATCGCGTTGAGTCCCGTGTTTTTGCGCCCGCCGTGGGTGAACACTTCCCAGTTGCCTGCGGAAGTTTGCTTGGCATCAATTGCCACCACGATGCACTGCGAACCGTAGCGTGCGGCGGCATCGGCGACCAGTTGTGGGTTGACCACCGCCGAGGTGTTCATGCTGACTTTGTCCGCGCCCGCGTTGAGCAAATTGCGCACGTCTTCGACCACGCGCACGCCGCCACCCACGGTTAGCGGGATAAACACTTGCGAGGCGACTTGTTCGATGATGCGGAAGATGATGCCACGGTCGTCGGAGCTGGCAGTGATGTCGAGGAAGGTCAGTTCGTCTGCGCCTTGGTCGTCATAGCGTTTGGCGATTTCCACGGGGTCGCCCGCGTCGCGCAGCGAGACAAAACTCACGCCTTTGACCACGCGACCAGCCGTCACATCCAAACAGGGAATAATGCGTTTGGCTAACATCAGCGCGCTACGCCAGAAAGTTCGTCCGCCAAGGCTTGTGCGGCGCGCAAATCCAGCGTGCCTTCGTAAATGGCGCGCCCTGTAATCGTGCCCGTAATGCCTTCACCTTCCACGGCGCACAAGGCGCGCACGTCGTCCAGATTCGTCACCCCGCCGCTGGCAATGACGGGAACGTGCAGCGGACGCGCCAATTCCACGGTGGCGGGAATGTTCACGCCCGACATCATGCCGTCGCGCCCGATGTCGGTGTAGATAATGGCTTCCACGCCGTAGTCTTCAAAGCGTTTCGCCAAATCGCCGACTTCGTGACCCGTCAGTTTTGACCAGCCATTCACCGCGACTTTGCCGCCTTTGGCATCCAAGCCGACCATGATATGCCCTGGGAACGCATCGCAGGCTTCGTGCAAAAAGCCTGGGACTTTGACCGCCGCCGTGCCAATAATGATGTAGGTCAAGCCTAAATCAAGATAGCGTTCTATGGTTTCCAAATCGCGGATACCGCCGCCCAGTTGCACGGGAATGTCGGTGCCGACGGCTTGAATAATGCTGCGCACCGCCGCTTCATTTTTGGGCTTGCCCGCAAATGCGCCATTTAAATCAACCAGATGCAAACGGCGTGCACCTTGTTCTATCCAATGGCGCGCCATCGCGGCGGGATCATCGGAAAACACAGTCGCGCCTTCCATTTCGCCTTGACGCAGGCGTACACAATTACCGTCTTTTAAATCAATCGCAGGAATAATCAACATGGCAGTAGGTTAAAAATTAAAGGAGGTTTTGATTAAAATCCGTTCGCCCTGAGCTTGTCGAAGGGCAAACGGATTTTAATCGTTTGGTTTTACATCACATTCCGTTCATGGTTCGACAAGCTCACCACGAACGGAAGGCTTGTTCGGTGCTTCCTTAAGGATTCCATCGTACAAAGTTTTGTAGCAGCTTTAGCCCCGCTACATGGCTTTTTTCAGGGTGAAACTGCACCGCGAATAAATTATTTTGCGCCACCGCACACACAAAAGGCTGCGGGTAGTCGCTGGTGGCTTGGACTAAATCGGCATTTTGCGGCGCGACGTAGTAGCTGTGAACGTAATAAAAACGGGCATCTTGGGCGATACCGTCCCACAAAGGATGGGCACGCGTTTGATGCACCTGATTCCATCCCATATGCGGGACTTTGAGTTTGTTGCCTTGCGCGTCCATCAACGGATGCGGGAAGCGCAACACTTCGCCTTTAAATAAACCCAAACCCGCCACATCACCTTCCGCGCTGTGTTCAAACAACATTTGCAGCCCGATACAAATCCCCAAAAAAGGTTTGGTATGCGCTGCGTCAATCACCGCGTCGCGTAAGCCGCGTGCGGTGAGTTCGCGCATACAATCGGGCATCGCGCCTTGGCCAGGGAAAACCACGCGCTCGGCTTGGGCGATGACGGTCGCATCATCGGTGACGACCACTTCCACATCGGGCGCGACATGGCGCATGGCTTGTTCTACCGAGCGCAAATTGCCCATGCCGTAATCAATAATCGCAATCATCACAGCGTTCCTTTGGTGGATGGCATCATGCCGCTCATGCGCGGATCGGCTTCTAACGCCATGCGCAAGGCGCGCCCGAAGGCTTTGAAAATCGTTTCGGCTTGGTGATGGGCATTTTTGCCCGCTAAGTTGTCGATGTGCAAACTGACCAGCGCGTGATTGACAAAACCTTGGAAAAATTCGTGGAACAAATCCACATCGAACGCGCCGATTTGACCACGCGTAAAGTCGCAGTTAAACACCAACCCAGGGCGACCCGACAGGTCAATCACCACCCGCGACAAGGCTTCGTCCAATGGAACATAAGCGTGACCATAGCGCGTGATGCCTTTTTTATCGCCGACCGCTTTTTGAAAAGCCTGCCCTAAGGTGATGCCGAGGTCTTCCACGGTGTGGTGCGCGTCGATATGTAAATCGCCGTGTGCCACAATGTCCAAATCAATCAGTCCATGCCGAGCGATTTGATCCAACATGTGGTCAAGAAAAGGCAAGCCCGTGGCAAATTTTGCCGCGCCTGTGCCATCCAGATTTAAAGAAACCGTGATTTGGGTTTCTAAGGTATTACGGGAAATCGTTGCGATACGCATAGTGTTTATTAGCTGTTAGTTGCTAGTCGTTAGTCTCTAGTGGGTGGTTAGCCGTTAGCTGCTAGTTGTTAGCATTAGTTGGGGGATTTAAGCGTAGCGCATCCACTGTGCCAACTAACGGCTAGAAACTAGCGACTAACGACAAATCTCTTCCAATGCAGTCAAAAACTGCGCATTTTCTGCGGGCGTGCCTATCGTCACACGCAAGCAGTTGCTCAATGCAGGATGTCCGCCATTGAGGTTTTTAATCAAAATGTTGCGTGCTTTTAACGCGTTAAACACGGCGGTGGCGTTTTTCACGCGGAACAACAAAAAGTTGGCTTGGCTGGGAAAAACTTGCACGCCCGATAGCGCGGCCAATTGCGCCAACAACGCGCTACGATCTTGTTTCAGTTGCGCGGCTTGTTGCAACAGCACGTCGTGGTGATCCAGCAACTTTGAGGCAACGAGTTGCGGTAGTACGCCGACATTGTAGGGTAAACGCAGCTTGTCCAATTCGTTCAACCATGTCGTGCTGCCCACCAAAAATCCTAAGCGCAGCCCAGCCATGCCCAGTTTGGAAAACGTGCGCATCACCAATAAATTCGGGAATTCCGACAAGCGCGGTACAAAACTGTCGTCGGCAAAGGCGTAATAGGCTTCATCGACCACGACCAAGCCCGTTGCCGTGCGCAAAATTTGCTCAATGTCGGCGGCGGAAAATAAATTGCCCGTGGGATTGTTGGGATAGGCTAAGAAAATCAACGCGGGTTGTTCGCGTGCTATCGCTGCCAACATCGCAGGCAAGTCCAGCGAAAAGTCTGCCGCCAAAGGCACGCCGACATAACGCATCCCGATAAACGTGGCGATCATTTTGTACATGACAAACGATGGCTCGACACTCAACAAAGTGGCATTGGGTTGATTTACTGCCATCGCCAACAATTGAATAATTTCATCTGAGCCATTGCCCAGCAAGACATCCATGCCCTCAGGCAAGTTGAGTAAGTCGCGAATTTGTTGCTTTAAAGCAACGGGATTTGGATCGGGATAGCGATTAACAGGCGCGTTCGCCACCAAAGCGGCGATTTCATCACGTAAAGTCTGTGGAACGAGATAGGGATTTTCCATCGCATCCAGCTTAATAAAGCCGTCACTAACAGGAACGTGATAAGCGTGCAAAGCAAGAATTTCTGGACGAATCAGGCGATTCACCAAGGCAGCAGCAGAAACAGATGACATGAAAGACAACGCTGAAAAAGTGATTAAGGGAAAATCAGTGCGCAGCTTACCACAGGACAGGTGCGGGAATAGTGGCAAATTGGTAAAATTATCATCATTCCTCGCCCATTTGAGGGCGAGCGTACAATCAGCGGGTCGGTTTAACCGCGTGTATTGGATGAACCTGAGAACTGACTCAATTCCACAAACGGCGCAGGCTGCCAGCCCGCTTGACGATGTTCTGCGACCACATTGGTGAAAATCCCGCCGCGCACGTAAAATTTTGCGGTGAGGCGCATAAAGCGTGGCTGCGTCGCCGCCACCAAATCATCCAAAATGCGATTGGTCACATCTTCGTGGAAATGCCCTTCTTCGCGGAATGACCACATATACAGCTTCAAACTTTTCAACTCCACACATTGCTGATCGGCGATGTAATCCAAAATCAAGGTCGCAAAATCAGGTTGTCCTGTCTTGGGGCATAAGCAGGTGAATTCAGGGATTTCCATGTGAATATGGTAATCACGGACAAGGTTAGGATTAGGAAAGGTTTCTAAAGCTTTGTTAGGCTGAGTGGTCATGGTGCAAATGAGAGTGACATTGAATAGGCGCGCATTATAGCGTTTTCACCTTTCAGGCATGGCATTTTGTGACCAGATTCGCGCCGAGTTCACTTGTCTTTCATCACCACCGTACTTCCCACTTCTCCCGCCGCTAAACGTTTCGCGTGGTAGGCGGCAAGGGGGTCATCGGGATATTGCCGCGTCAATTGTTGGAAAACGGCGGCAGCTTCAGGCGCGCGGGCATCCATCAGGGCGTAAGCCGCGAGGTAGTCGATGATATGCGGAAGGGCTGCTTGTTCGGCGGTTAAAGGCTCAAAGGTGGCGATAGCTTCGCTTTTGCCTTTAAGGACTAAGTTGCCCGCAGGTCGCCCGATAAAATGCGGACACTGCGCGACCGTTGCACCACTGACACACACACGTGTGCCCAGTTGTTTGTTGATGCTTTCCAAGCGGGCAGCGGTGTTAATCGGATCGCCCAAGGCACGATAATCCAGCATGGTTTTGCCGCCAAAATTCCCCACCAGCACCTGCCCTGTATTCACGCCCACGCGAGTTTTACCAAAGGGAATGCCGAGTGCTTGTTGACGGCTGCTGCATTCCTGACCAAAGCGATCCATTGCCAAGGCGCAGGACAACGCGCGCGCGGCATGGTCGACTTGTGTCAATGGGGCAGAGAACATCACTGCCACGGCATCGCCCACAATACGATCCAGCGTACCGTCGTGTTGGAAGACAATTTGGATCATGCCTTCTAGATATTCGTTAATCAATTCAGAGAGTTGTTCGGGCGGATATTTTTCCATCAAGGAGGTAAAGCCAGCCAAGTCGCTCATCACAAATGAACATTCGCGATAAGCGGTATTGAGTTCCAATTGCTGCGGGTTGTCTTGCAAAAACTTAACGCGATTGGGCGACACATAGCGTGAAAAAGCGTTGCGTATCCAGCGTTGCTCGCTTTCGGTTTGCAGATAGCGTGGCAAGACGAGGGTGAGAAAAAGCCCAATCATTGCCAACGCGGGATAGAAGGGGTCAAGCAATAAGTGCTGTTGAGTGAACAACCAAATGGAAAATGCAAACAGTCCCGCCACCAGCACGCTCGTCACCAATACCGACCAAATGGGGCGGAAACGGGCCAACATCCAGCCCAGCAGTAACGCGCCCAGTAATAAAGTCGTGCCCAACCATTCTTTTTCCCACGCGGGACGCAATAGACTGTGGCCAGCCAAAACTTGTTCAACCAATTGCACGTGCCCTTCCACGCCTGGAATCAATTCACCTAAGGGGCTGAACGCCGTATCCCCTAAGCCTTTGGAGGTCGCGCCGATAAATACAATGTGATCTTTGATTTGATTGGGATTTACCTGACCCGACAGCAAGGTTGAAGCTGAAATATAACGCTCGGGAGCTAAAGGACGAAAGTGCAGCCAAGCACGACCATCTTCCATGGTCGGTACAAAAACATCATTGCCTAAATCTACGCCGACGATACCAGGGGTCTTGGCAAACGCGTTTTTCGCCGTGACGTGGATGGATAAATTCTCTTTTCCTGCAAATAAACGTAAAGCCTCTAATCCCAAGCCAGGGTAAAGTCGGTCTTTAACTTGATAAAGCAATGGAATCGCCCTCAATACGCCGTCGCTACTCAGTGCAAGTGAAATCGAACCACTGCCTTTCGCCGCGTCAGTCAAGATAGGTAAGCTGGCCAACCCCCCGTCATAATGGGGTAGCCATTCACGATGATCGCCGCCAAAGCTAAGGAAGCGGGCTTTTTCAGGCGGGAGAGCTGGACTTTTCGCGACCGTTTCAATCGGAAAACCCAGTGCGACCGTGCTATGCGCAAAGCTGTTTGCCAACACGCGGTCATGTGCGGGCATGTGTTGCAATTGCGCTTGCAAAGCGGGCTGATCGGCAAAGTTGACGGCAAGTTGTTCAGGTGAGGTGCGATCAGCTTCGGGGAAAATCAAATCCAATGCGACAACCGCCGCGCCCATGGCGGTGAGCTGGTCGATCATCTGAGCTAATACCGTGCGTGACCACGGCCATTGCCCTAATTTGCCCAGACTTTCATCGTCGATGGCAATCACCCGCACAGGCAAGGTTTTGTCATAAACGCGAGGCGCAATGGTTTGCAATTGGTCAAACGCGTTGACGCGAATACGCGCCCGAAAAGCGGGGTCGCTGATTTGTATCCATAACGCGATGCCGATAAACAGTGCGGGCAACAACACGCGTAATAGAAAAGGCGTAAGACGTGAAAAGCGCGTCCGTAGGAGGTTAGGCATAAGTGAGCAGGAGAAGGGATAAGAGGGAAGGGAGAAGGGTTGGGGATGAGAGAGTTTGAGTTGTCATCATCGTATTTAGTACGCAACGCCCCTCACCCTCTCCCGCTTGCGGGAGAGGGAATGACTTGAGGATAGACCTGTTGCATCGCCAGCCAGTCTATTGGTCAAGATGCTTAGAACTTTCTTGCCGCAGGTGGGGGGGGAGGCGGTGTGCCTGCGCCACCCATGCCACCCCCTGCACCACCTGCCCCGCCCATGCCGCCCCCTGCGCCACCCATACCGCCTGGTGGAGGTGCGCCCATTCCGCCTGGTGCCGCGCCACTAGGTGCGCCATGTCCCGCATGTCCACCACCATGTTTGCCCAAGTCAATACGCCCCCCCATTGAGGGTTTTGGAATCGCATTCACCGCCGTCACCGTCGCACTGTTCCCCGCGCCGACTTGAACCATACCACCTGCATTGCCAATTTCCACCATGCCTTGATCCACGCTGACTTGCAAGATATTGTCGAGTTGTACCGAGTATTCCGTGCCGCGCACCCCTAAGTTAGCGAGGCGAGTTTTGAGCAAATAATTATGCTTGTCGATTTGCCCCGTGAGCGTGTGCATCACGCCATTGAGCAAGCTGAACTGGGCACGGTCGCCCTTGCCTTTTTCGTAATGATAATCGTCAATGGCGAACTTCGTGTCACGGTACAACGTCAGCAATGTGCCATCAGCAAAACGCAACTGTAACTGTCCGTCACCTGTGATGAGGGTATCGCCGCTGAAGAGTTCAGCGTGATTGACAGGAACGCGCTTTTCCGTGCCATGCAAAATTTCAACCTTGCCCGATACCGCCAAAATCGTCGCTGCCACTTCGGCGGCGTGAGCGGGCGATGTAAACGTGAGGCAAAGCAACATCGCACCGAGTGCGTGACGAACCCATTGCCAACCGTTTAAGTACGTGTTATTCGTTTTCATTGTCAAAATCCCATTTAAGTTGAAGTGTGTAGGTGTTGCGGATGTAGTCGTACAAAGCGATATTAGAGACATTATGCGAGTAGGTATAGCGGGGGAGCAGATGCCAGCGTGGGGCGAGACGATAATCAAGGGCGATGCCTGCTGCATATTGCGCATCGCGACGAAAAACACCAAACGTCGCATCACTTGCACCATGGCGATGTTGCTCGTATACCAGCCCCGCAGAAAATGAGACATCAGAACGCATCACCCATTGACCGCCCACATTGAACCCCACAATGGCAAAATTCAAAGACGCTTTAGTCAGGTCTTGCGCGCTTTCTCGCCCCGTATACATGCCATAGAGCATCTGTGTGGTATCCATCGTGGATTGATAATTTACGCCAAACAAATTGCGCACCGCATTGCTCGTGGTGGCGGTCGGATATTCAAATGTCAGCCGTTGGATATAGCTTCCCATATTGGCATGGTCATTGACAGGATGTAGCCAGTTGAGCCGAAATCCCTGAGATTTACGATAGGTCGCATTGCTGACCATGTAATTTTGCATCAACCATGTCGCGCCGATGAACTCCGAGCCTGCGCGCTTAATCACGCCTAAATTTAAGTTAGCAGCTCCTTCTGCGACATCCTTGCGATAATGATTGATGCCTTGATGGAGGCTGGCATCCCCCGTCAACCACGTGCTGCCATTCCACGCTTTTCGCACCGATAGCCCTGCGTCTAGCGTACCTAGCATATCGCCCCCTTTAGTTGACGTGCCTAATGATAAGGGTTGCATGACTAATTTTGGTGCGGGGGGTGTGCCTCTTGCACCAGGTACCATAATTGTTACAGGAACCATGACAGAGGCCAGATTCGGCCCCCCCGTCACGTTATCATCCCAACCTGCCCCCGCCGCAAGATAGCCACTTACCGATGCGGGACGCGCACCTGTATCCGCCGCCAGGAGTGCGCGAATTTGTTCGGCTTCTTGTTGCTGGATGGGATTGAGTTTGGCGGTAGCAAGGGGGGCTAACAACGCTTGCGCAGCGGCGGCATTGCCGCGCTCCGTGCCTATTCGCGCCGCTTTTAAGCGCACCTCGATATTGTCAGGGTCGGCAATCAGCACCCGTTCAAAGGCAAATAAGGCTTCCCCCGTTTTTCCCATCTGATACCAAGCCTGCCCCAGCAAATAGTCATATTCTGGATCGCCTGCAAACTGAAGTAAGCGAGGTTCGAGCAACGCCGCCGCTTGTGCTGCCTGCCCCGCCGCCAACAACTGCCGCGCCGCCTCTAAATCAGGTGAAACCGCTTCAGCATGAACGAAGGGAGAAAAGCACATCGCCAATACCAAAAGACATTTGCGTGGTGTATCAGGCAATGCCATGCCGCGCATTAGCATGCTAGTTAAAGAGGTCTTCATGGGGCGACGAGGGAGGACTTAAGGTAGGTGCAAGTATTATAACAAGCTAATCGTGACAACATAAAGACCACTTGAACAGTAATTGTGTTACAGTTTTGTCATAATAGTCAGGGGTGGTAGCGTACTGTGCATCGTTATGCAAGCATCTGCTTGTGAGTAGCATTGCCCCAAGGGCTGACGTATAGTGCGCGGCTATGAATCGACCAAGGAATTCCTGTGCAAACTGAATCGCCCACTCAACCAGAAGCCGCGCTGTATGTGGTTGCCACGCCCATAGGCAATATGCGCGACATCACTTTGCGCGCCATCGACATTCTCAGTACGGTCGATGTCGTGGCAGCGGAAGACACACGCAATACTGCACACCTGCTCGCTCACCATCATATTCGCGCCAAGCAACTGATTGCCGTCCATCAACACAACGAACGCGGCGCGGCGGATAGACTGATTGGGTTATTGCAATCAGGTCAAAGCGTGGCGTTTGTGAGCGATGCAGGCACACCCGCCGTCAGCGACCCTGGGGCGTTATTGGTGCAATCGGTGCGCGCAGCAGGATTGCGCGTGATTCCCATTCCTGGTGCAAGTGCCGTGGTGGCAGCTTTGTCTGCGTCAGGCTTGGTCGATGCGCATTTCTTGTTCTATGGATTTTTGCCCAACAAATCGGCGGCGCGGTGCAGCGTATTACAAGGGCTCATCGCGCATCCTTACACGCTGGTGTTTTATGAAGCCCCGCACCGCATCGTTGAATGTGTTGCCGATTTATGCACGGTATTCGGTGGCGATCGACAAATTGTGTTGGCACGTGAAGTGACGAAATTATTTGAAACGATACATGCCTGCCGCCTAGATGCCGCCAGCGCGTGGCTCCAATCTGATGCCAACCAGCAGCGTGGCGAATTCGTGGTGCTGGTGTCAGGTGCCTTGCCACAAACAGGATTATCCCTAGCATCTCGTCAGATGCTGACCGTCTTATTAGCCGAATTGCCGCTCAAGCAAGCCGTACAACTCACCGCTCAGATCAGCGGCGAGAGTCGCAAAGAGCTGTATCAATTGGCGTTGGACATGAAGGATGCATCAGAATAACGTTCTGATACCAAACGTCATTTTACCTATTTAGCCGCGCCCACGGGATTTGTCTCACAGCAAATCCTTGACAGGCTCTGTTGCAATCAATAACATGTATTCAGGATGAATGTTAAGCGTCGTGCACATCGCGACGCAGCACAGGCATCCTTATCGCTTTCTTTAATCCAGAAAAGGTTGCATACCTGTTCTGGAAAACCCACCCCTCACTCCAAGGAATAATATGAGCTTGTACGAAGAAATTGGCGGCGAAGCTGCTGTAAATGCCGCTGTAGATATTTTTTATCGCAAAGTATTGAGAGACACCAGCATCAACCACTTCTTTGCTGACGTGGACATGGTACGACAAGCCGCCAAACAAAAAGCGTTTTTGACCATGGCATTCGGCGGTCCTCATAGCTACACAGGCGAAGATATGCGTAAAGGTCACGCACACTTGGTCGCGCGCGGCTTGAACGACAGTCATTTTGATGCGGTGATGGAAAACATCGCGGCTACGTTGACAGAATTGAATGTACCCGCCAACCTGATTGCCCAAGCAGCTGCCATCGCTGAAAGCACTCGCAACGACGTACTCGGCAAGTAAGCAAGTCTGTCTATGCCTAATATCCTTTACGCTGGACAGACCTACACGTGCGAAGGGCAATCCGTACTGGATTGCCTAACGGCGCAAGGCATCAGCATCCCCTCATCCTGTCGTGCAGGATCGTGTCAAACTTGTTTAATGTGCGCGGTCAGCGGCACACTACCTGAGCTTTCTCAGCGTGGATTAAAGCCCACTTTGGTGGTGCAGCATTATTTCAAAGCCTGTTCCTGCTATCCAGAGACAGACCTCGAAGTCCAACTCCCCAATACCGCGTTAGGCAAATTTGACGCACAAGTCGTCAGCCTAGATGCACTCAATGACGAAATTATCGGCGTGCGCCTCCGCCCCATTTCACCCTTCCCCTATCAAGCGGGACAGTTTATCAACCTCTACCAAAATGACAGCACCGCCCGCTGCTATTCCTTAGCCAGTGTGCCGAGCATAGACGACACCTTGCATCTACACGTGCGACGCGTGCCCAATGGCGTGGTCAGCAACTGGATTGCGGATCAACTCAAAGTAGGCGATACCGTCGCGATCTCGGCTGCCTCAGGCGATTGTTTTTACGTCGCAGGACAAGCCGCGCCAAATATGCTGTTGATTGGCACAGGTTCAGGACTCGCCCCGCTGTACGGCATCGTGCGCGACGCGCTGCAACAAGGTCATCAAGGCGACATCAGCTTGTACCACGGCAGCACGCAAGTGTCGGGGCTGTACTTGGTGGAGGCACTGCGCAACTTAGCGCAAGCGCACCCCAACTTCCATTACACACCATGCGTATCGGATGAAACGCCGCCTGCCGATTACCGTCATGGCATGGTGCTAGACGTGGTGTTGAAAGACTTGCCCGACCTAAAAGGTTATCGCGTGTTTTTATGCGGCAATCCCAATATGGTCAAAGCAGCGCAACAAGAAGCCTTCTTCGCAGGCGCATCCTTACGTGACATTTTTGCCGATCCGTTTTAATCTCGCCCCCTGACTGAATACGGGGGAAAGAAATGGAAAAGGAATTTTGGATCACACGCTGGGCACAACAGGAAATCGGCTTTCATCTGCCAGAAGTCAATCCGCATCTACTACAGCACTGGACGACCCTCGCGCCTCACCCTCATCACCATGTCTTTGTGCCACTGTGTGGCAAAACCCGCGACATGGTTTGGCTACGGCAACAAGGCTGCACGGTGTTGGGCGTGGAACTCAGTGACCTTGCCGTCGCCGCCTTCTTTTCAGAAAACGGTCACACCCCAGAAGCCATTCCTCACCCCGCATTCGACAGCCACGAAGCCGACGGCATCCGCCTACTCTGCGGCGACTTCTTCGACTTAACCCCCGACGATGTGGCTAATGTGACGGTCGTGTATGACCGCGCCTCCATGGTTGCCTTGCCGCCCGATATGCGCGCACGCTATGTGCAACACCTCCTCCACATCCTGCCCGCAGGCGCGCAAATCCTGCTCGTCACATTCGACTATCCTCAAGCCGCCATGTCAGGTCCGCCCTTTGCGGTTGCTCCCGACGAAGTACTCGAACACTATCGCGAACACGCAGACGTACAACTGCTCGCCCAACAAGACGTACTCACCCAAAACCCTCGCTTCCAACAACGCGGTATCGACCGCTTGTTTGAGAATATTTTTCTAATCAGAAAATACTAAGCGGCTTATCAAAGACCATTCGTCCAATCTCACCTTAATAAGCGATGGCTAGTAGCACAGCGAATCGCCCCTCCGATGAAATTGCAAAAAGGGGGCGAGGATCTTCCTTTTTTAGGTTCGCGCTTAAGTCTGGATGTCCTATTGCTTTTATGTCATTATCTGTTGCCGCTTCCTGAGTTGCTTGGTTTGCAAGATAAAGACAATTACACCTCTGGCGAGTTTGCATCGTAATTAAATCAAATGGTTATTGCTTTTTTGTGGGGATTGTTGTCTCCCGAAACGTGAGTGCTTCGCAGTTGGGTTATTTTGATAATACAAGGAGAGAAAGACATGCAAAAACAATCAGTCGCAATCGTTGGCTTAGGTAGAGTGGGTTCCGTTTTTCTGGAAAAATTACTAGGGCAATCCGACAAGGGAATTGCAATCATCGCGGTTGCGGAAAAAGGGGAGACGGCAGGTGCTGCACTCGCCAAAGCGCATGGGATAGACAATTTCACTTTGGATCAATTGATTGCCAAAAGTACCAACATTGACATTCTGTTTGAACTCACAGGATCGGCTGATGTGCGTCAGGAGCTTAGGGATAAGTTGATGGCTTCGGGCAATCATCACACGGTGATTGCCACGGAAGGCATTGCTTCATTGATTTGGGTGTTGATTTCTGACGGTGAAAACTTGCCCGATGTGCATGGAAAAACAGGTTATTGATCGTCCACTGCGCGTTACCATGCGTTCAAAAACGTAGCTTGTATGAAGTGAGGGGAGTCAGAGAGCATCCTCATCACTGCGCGACATATAGGCTACCGATCTCCATAGCTGATAGTCTGTTTCTAAATTTATTTATCCTAAACGAGTGATCCTGTTTTCCGCCAAACCTATTCCCTGTGCAAAGTAGGCTGCACTTCGTGGGTTCTTACTGTCACGAATTGCCCAATCAATATCGCGTTCGTAGCGGTTTATTTTCTTATGCCCCACACCCTATTCATTTCCGACCTTCATCTATCCGCTGACCAGACCGACATCACGGCGGCTTTTGGGCGTTTCATCTCCAACCACGCATCGCACGCGGAGGCAGTGTATATCTTGGGGGATTTGTTTGAATACTGGGCGGGGGATGATGATTTGGATGAGCCGTTTCATCGAGAAATCATCGCTGCGCTGCGTACCATACCGCAACTTTTTGTGATGCGCGGCAATCGTGATGTGTTGCTAGGTACGGCATTTGCTGAAGCGGCGGGGGTGATGTTGTTAGATGATCCAACGTTGATTGACCTGTATGGCACACCAACATTGCTCAGTCATGGCGATTTGCTGTGTACCGACGACCACGCGTATCAACAATTTCGCGCTCAAGTGCATCGTGCAGATTTTCAACAAGACTTCCTCACTAAACCCTTAGTCGAACGCAAAGCATGGATTACCCAGCTTCGCGCCCGCAGTCAGCAGGAAAAACAAAGCAAAACCAGCGCGATTATGGATGTGAACGACCTCGCAGTTGACGATTTGTTACGTCAACACGGCTATCCCCGTTTGATACACGGTCATACTCACCGTCCCGATTTTCACCTTCATCACGTCGATGACCACCGTTGCGAACGCTGGGTGTTAGCAGATTGGCATGCACAAGGTTCCGTATTGCGGTGTGATAAGAATGGCTGTCGAGTGGTGTCGTGCTAAAGCCGCGTTTGACCGCATGTCATTCGGCATATACTGCGCGCTCACCTCTCACCTATTGAGTTCATGAAACGCTTTTTATTTCGATACAAACGCTTGTTGGCCGTGGCGATATTTTTGGGCGTGTTGCTAGCCGTATTTCAGTTGTCTGGGCTGCGTGGTCACTTCAATTTGGCTTTTGTACAACAGCAAATTTTGGCGAGTCGCGGCACGGGACTGTTGATTTTTGTGATGTTGTTTGCTTTGGGGAATTTAATTCAAATTCCTGGCTGGATATTTCTGGCTGCCGCTGTACTCACCTTGGGGCAAGTATGGGGTGGGCTGGCAACTTATTTTGCTGCGACGGTGTCTTGTCTATTTACCTTTGTCGTCATTCGAGGCATAGGCGGCGATGCGCTCCGCACGCTGAAAAGCCCGCTGGCGACACGGTTGTTGCGCCAATTGGATACGCACCCTATACGCAACGTGGTGTTGCTACGAATGTTATTTCAAACCGTCCCCGCGCTGAACTATGCCTTTGCTTTGTCGGGAATTTCATTCTGGAAATACCTAGTCGGTACGTTGCTCGGACTGCCCTTGCCCATTGCATTGTATTGCCTGTTCTTTGATTATTTGGCCAAAGCCTTGAAGTGGTTATAAATGCAGGGAAAATTCGGGGCATTTCCCGCGTCGAACTTTACGTTTAAAGTGGACATCCGCAGATAAATTGCGCAAAATTCGCCCCCCGTTAAAACGAGTAAGAAAAGCATGACAAATTTCAAAAATATCAACGTGTCAGAGTTAGAAGCCATGTTAGCAAAAGGCGGCGTACGCTTGGTCGATGTGCGCACTGAGGCGGAAATGGCACGTGGCATGATCCCTCAGGGCGAAAAGCTGCCTTTGCATTTATTGCCGATTCAGCTCAATGGCATGAATAAAAATGCGACGATCGTGTTTTATTGCCAAGTCGGTGGACGTTCGGCGCAAGCTGCGGCGTTTGCGGCTTCAAATGGCTTCACGGATGTGTATAACTTGCAAGGCGGCATCTTGGCTTGGGCGCAAGCTGGTCTGCCTTTGGCGGCATAATGCAAGCCTTCGATGTTGAGTTGGATGTGCGCCAGTTGGCGTGTCCTTTGCCCATTTTACGCGCTAAAAAAGCCTTGTCGGCGATGAGTAATGCTCAAGTGATCCGCATCGTGGCAACCGATCCTGAATCCCCAAAAGATTTTGAGGTGTTTTGCCGCCAAACACGCAATGAGTTGCTGTCCTCCAGCGCGCAAGGGGAGGAATTTACCTTTCTCATTCGCCGCGTCACATTAGCTGCATGAAAGCCACATCGCGCCCGCCTATCCTAGGTCAGCAAGAATGACGCATTTTCAAGCAATGATGCGTTTTCCCATTATTAAATTTCTGGGCGTAGGGGTGTTGAATACTCTGTTTGGATACGGTCTGTATGCGGGCTTGGTGCTGGCGCATGTCCCTTATTTAATCGCCTTGTTGATGGCAACGGTAGCAGGGGTCACGTTTAATTACTTTAGCTTTGGGCGCATGGTATTCAAGGCGGAAGGCGGCTGGTGGGTGTTCGGCAAGTTTATCGTCGCCTACAGTGTGGTGTATATCATGAATGCGTTTTTGCTCGACAAGCTGACGCAAGATTTCGGTCTCAATCCCTATTGGGGGCAGTTGGTTTGTTTGCCCGCCAATGTGGGTGTCAGTTGGGGTTTGATGCGCTATTGGGTTTATAAAAAAGATGAATGACATAAAGAGCAATAAACGCATCAGCATCGTCACGCCTTGCTACAACGAAGCGGACAATATCGACGAGCTTTGCCAGCGCATTACCGCCGTCATGAGTGCGTTGCCCTATCAATACGACCATATCCTGATCGACAACTGTTCCACCGATAACACCGTGGCAAAGATCAAAGAAAAAGCCGCGCGAGACAAACGCATTAAGTTGATCGTCAATGCGCGCAATTTTGGTCATATACGCTCACCTTTCCATGCAATTTTGCAGTCCGATGCGGACGCGTGCGTGTTGATTGCCGCTGATTTACAAGACCCGCCTGAAATGATTGTGGAGTTTGTCCGTAAATGGGAGCAAGGCTATAAAACCGTGTTGGCGGTGAAGCCGGAAAGCGAAGAATCGTCGCTGATGTTCTATCTGCGCAAATCCTATTACCGTTTTATCACCCGAATTTCCGAAGTCCCGCTGGTGCAAAACGCGACGGGGGCAGGGCTGTTTGACCGTGTGGTGCTGGATACGCTACGTCGCATCAATGATCCTTACCCGTATTTTCGCGGCTTGCTGTGCGAGATAGGCTTTCCAATTGCGGTCGTGCCGTTTAAGCAGCCCCGCAGACAACGCGGCATCACCAAAAATAATTTTTACACCCTGTATGACATCGCCATGCTGGGGATTACCAATCACTCCAAAGTGCCGCTGCGGCTGATGGCGATCAGTGGTTTTATTTTGGCAATCTTGAGTTTGATGGTGGCATTTTTCTTTTTGGTTGCGAAACTGCTCTATTGGGATGCATTCCAACTGGGCACCGCGCCTATATTGATCGGCATCTTTTTTTTCGGCGCGGTGCAAGCTTTTTTCATCGGTTTATTGGGCGAATACATAGGCTCGATTCATACCCAAGTGCGCAATATGCCCTTGGTGGTTGAGATGGAACGAGTGAATTTTGAACCCCATGATTTGCCCGCTCAACCCTCGCGTCACACCGAGCCGTGACCGTTTTGACCTTGTTTATTTAGGATTCCCCTTGAAAATGAACCGCACTTCTTTGCTGTTATGGCTAGCTGCACTCAGCTTTTTGCCCGCATTAGGCTTTTACATGGTGGGCGAGGAAGGCAGCTATACCATCATCGCGCTGGAAATGTGGCATAGCAAAACTTGGTTGTTGCAAACGATTTATGGCGAAAATCTATATCGTCCACCTTTGATTACTTGGCTGATGTTGCCGATTACCGCGCTGACGGGTTGGGCGCATGTGTTGGTGGCATTGCGTATAGTCACCGTGGCGGCGACCTTGGGCATGGCGGCATGGTTGTATTGGTTGTCACGCAGATTGTTTGCTGACAAGGCTTTCGCGCTATTTGCTGCGCTGAGTTTGTTGTCGCTGGCGGATCTGTTGCTATATCGCGGCTGGCTGTCTTACACCGATCCTTTGTTTGGCTTCTTTATTTTCGGGGCTATCGCCTGTCTGTGGGTGGCCTGTACGGAACGTCATAAAGGCTGGTTAGCGTTGTCCGTTTTGATGATAGGCTGCGCACTCCTCACCAAAGTATTCACCGCCTATATTTTTTATGCCACCGCGCTGTTGGTGTTGTTTTGGCAACGCCCCCATCGTGCTTTCTTGCTGTCACCTGCCGCGCTGTTGATTTTAGGATCATCGCTTATCGTGCCTTATATTTGGTTTGCCAGCTTGCCGCAACTCAATGGGCAAAGCGGCTCCATGACAAACGAGATTTTGCGTAAACTTTCCGCACAAGATGGTATGGCTTACTTGCAACGACTGTTCACTTATCCCTTGGAAACCTTGATGTGGCTGGCACCCGCGCCGCTGTTGGCGGGGTATCTGAGCTTGCGCAAACGTGTGCAACAGGAAAGCATGCCCGCGCATTTTCAAACGGCGTGCTGGATCGTCGCCTTGTCCATTTTGCCTTATTGGTTAGCACCACAAGGCGCAATTCGTTACCTCGTGCCTGTTTATCCTTTGATAGCCTTGGTCAGTGCGCGCTTAATTTGGCGCAGTGGTGCGACAGGACAGCAGTTAGCATTGCGTTGGTTTGCAGGGATAATCGCCGTGAAATGGCTGTTCGTGCTGGTGTTGTTCCCCTATTACCAAAGCCATTATCGCGGGGAAAATTACGTCAAAACCGCGCACCAGCTGCATCAAAAAACGGCGGGGTATCCCTTGTATGCCAATGATGTGCGCTCCATCGGACTCAATATCGTCGGACAACTGGACTTGGATCGTTTGCCCCAACCCCCGATTTATACCCCGCCTGCTGATTGGGACAATGGCTTTTTATTGACGGGTGAGGCGACCCATCAGGGCAGCCAATTCGTCGAAAAAATTGTCGTGGCAAAAGATGAAATGTACCTATTTTGTCGTGGGGCAGCCTGTTTGAGTGTTGCACATCCTTAGCCACAGGAGCGAACTTGCGCCAAGAAACGAGACGCATCCTCGTATGCTCGCCCGAACGAAGGATGAAAGCTTTATTTTGCAACAAGGAAACGCTGGATTTATCAGCGGTCATGACTACTTGCAAACAGAAATCCAGTCCAAATAAAACATAATGCCCCCGCGAAGGCGGGGGCACGGAGCTAGGGAAACGCTGATTAAATCCGTTCGCCCTGAGCCGAGAGCTTATCGAACGGTCGAAGGGTGTGCTGGTTTAATACACTGATTTTATTAAGTCTTCCATTCATGGTTCGACTGACTCACCACAAACGAAAGACTTAATCAGCGTCCCCCTAGATTAACCAGTCAATTATGTTGAGTTATTGCTACAACCTAATTATGGTAGAAGGCAATCAGACCCGCCGTAGGATCTATGTAAACGACGTCATTCTTGCCATCGCTGTTAATATCCCCAACCACTAAGCCGTGTACGTTATACCAAGATGATGAGTAAGTGGGTAGCGGATACAGAAATTCAGCCTGCATCGTGCCATTTGCCAGTTGTTGATAAGCTCCCATTGCCTGCCACACATTATGCAACGTGAGGATGTCTTTTCGCCCATCACCCGTAATATCAGCAATTTCAACCGCACCAGGGATGTCATAAGAGGCGTAGCTAACAACGGGATTCATTGTGCCGAGCAAGCCTTGTTGGAAAACGCCTATCATTGAACTTGGTCTGTTGCCACCATAAGTGACGACGATGTCATTTAAGGTGTCGCCCGTAACATCTCCGACTGCCACGCCCGCAATAGACAGTACACCAGCAATGTTGTAATACACGGGGGCGTTGAAAATGCCCGCGATGGTTTGTGTCAATACGCCGACAGATGTTCCCGATACGACAATGTCAATTAACCCGTCATTATTGACATCACCAATATCAAGATCAGTCGTGCCCGTCACGGTGTAAGCCACGGGTGCATTGAGTGTACCGCCTACATTTTGTAGCCAGATGCTGGCGGTTAAGCTACTACCAACGCCAACAATATCTTGTTTGCCATCGTTATTTAGGTCGGCAATGCGTATCTTCCCTGAATCGAGAGATGCGTAAACGACACCAGGATTCAGTCCACCTAAGGCATTTTGAGTCATGACTTCAATGCCACAACCAGCATTTCCGATGGCTACATCTTGTTTGCCATCATTGTTAAGATCACCCACTGCCAAACTGGTGGCACGACAGGTAAATGTGCTTGTCGTTGCGTACAGGATAGGGGCGTTTAATCCTTTTGTTGCATTTTGAATAAATACCAAAAGTTTATAGTCAGTGGGGGCGGCGGGGCCGCCTGCTAACGTTGAAGTGGTTAAGACCACATCATTTTTGCCATCACCGTTTACATCACCAATGGCAACACCTTCCGTAGGAGAGCCTATGATGGTTCTGCTCGGATTCATTAAAACACTGGCATTGGTGGTAAAACTCCATGTGTAATTGCTGACTAAAGGATTGCCTGCTAAGTCCTTAACCCCATTTGTGATGGTTGCGGTATAAGTGGTCAGTGGCGCAAGACGCGCGGTCGGGGTAAATACAGCCGTTAAGCCAGAATAAGTTACGGTTCCTGCAACGGGCAGTCCCGTGCCATCCGTGATTCTAAATGTGGATGCCGTGGCTGTAGTTGGATCAATAGGCTCGCTAAAGTTTGCTGAAATCGACGAGGACGCAGCAAGCGTGTTTGAATTGCTGAGCGGATTGGTCGATAAAACGCTAGGCGGAAGGGTATCAGGCAGTGCCGTGAGTACAAGATGTATGGTTGAGCCGTTGGCTTGTTGAATATCAGACGAAATAGGGGTGAGACGACCATTAACATCGATTCTGTATCGGTCTTGGGTCGTGGTGAGCAACACCCCTAGAGTGTTATAGGACTTATCCATCATGTTAACAATTGCCGTATTGGCAGTGTCCGCCTCAATCACAAAGCTCGTGACATCCTTGCCCGTAGGCACGGTCTTCGTACTATCAAAAAAATTATTTAAAGTGCCCATCGAACCTGTATTCCCAACTTTTACTTGGGCGGGAATAACAGGGGGGCTGACATACACACTGTAATCGCCACCTGTAATCGCTCTGCCGAGCGGCACATAGTTTGCGTCATAGTAATCAATCGCGTTGCCTGTGATGACGGAGGGAAGGCAATTAGTAAGATTAATTGTCTGCGTCGATGCCACAGACACGCCTGAAACACCTTCAAACACGGCGGCAGCGGGCATTAAATTAACCATGCCAGCGTTGCCGCTACATGAACCAGAGACGACGTAATTCGCTAATGAACCGCGTGCAATATAGGCATTCATCCCATTTTGCAGGGGAAAAGAGAGTGTTGAAACAACCGCTGCACTGGGAGCCGCTGAGCCGCCACCTCCGCCACCACCACATCCCACTAATGTCAAGACAGACAAAAAGGCCAAGACCATCCCGCTATTTTTAATGTTCATTTATATTCCAATATTGTTGGGGAAAAGCAAAGATTTCAGGCAATCTACATAGACCTTCGATCTGCTCTGGGTATTGCGGAGCGCGCAGTGTAATCTCAAAATGTACTACGTTCAAGGTTCGAACTGGGGGTAGAATTAAATTTCAATATCCTGTCGCAATATTCATTGCGACACGTTTTGATATTAGGGAAACGCTGATTTATCCATCCGTTTAAAGACTTGGTAAAATGTGAGGGTGCAAACAAGGGGTGAAAGCGATGCAAACAAGTTTTTCAGAACTAGAATATGCGGCCAAGAAGCGTCAAACACGGCGAGATCGTTTTTTGGCGGATATTGAAGCGATTACGCCGTGGGGATCGTTGGTTCAAGTCATTGCGCCACATTACCCAAGAAATCACGGGGCAGGTCGCCCCGTAGTAGGGCTGGAACGGATGCTGCGGATGTATGTTGCGCAGCAATGCTTTGGTCTTTCAGATGAGGCGGCTGAGGATGCTATTTACGACAGTCAGGCAATCCGTCGTTTCGTGGGCATTGATTTGAATCGTGAAGCGGCTCCCGATGCCACGACTTTGCTCAAGTTTCGTCATTTGTTGGATGCACATCAGCTAACTGCCTCCATCTTCTCTGCCATCAACGCCCATCTGGCTGAGAAAGGTTTGTTTCTGCGCGAAGGGACGATTGTCGATGCCACGCTGATTGCAGCCCCGCCTTCGACCAAGAACAAGGCGGGCAAACGAGATCCCGAGATGTACCAGTCCCAAAAGGGCAACCAGTGGCACTTTGTGCGCTTTGCGCATTCCGCTGTGCGGAACCATCGGCTTTGCCGATGTCCTGCGAAGCCTACGGCTTCTGGTGGCATGAAAGCACACATTGGTGTAGATGCGAACTCAGGACTGGTGCATACCTTGATTGGCACAGCTGGCAACGTACATGACATCACGCAGGCACAGGCACTGTTGCACGGTGATGAAACGGATGCATTTGGGGATGCAGGCTATCAAGGCGTTGAAAAGCGCGAAGAAAACTTGGAGCTGCCTGTGACGTGGCATATTGCGATGCGCCCCTCCAAACGTAAAGCATTGGACAAGTCGGCGGTAGGCGAACTGATGGAGCGACTAGAACATACCAAAGCCAGCATTCGCGCCAAAGTAGAACATCCGTTCCATGTCGTGAAGAATTTGTTTCGGCATCGCAAGGCGCGCTATAAAGGATTGGCCAAGAACACGGCGCAGTTATTTACACTATTTGGCTTTGCTAATTTGGTTCTGGCGCGCCGATGGTTATTGGGCGTTGACAGACAAGTTGCGTCCTGAAAACGGGAAATAGGGCAACAATGCGACTAAAGATCGTAATTTAGACCAGAAAACACCCAATTCCATCCAAATTCCTAAAATTCCAGTGTCTTTTCGACCATTTTGTGGATTGTTCAGCACTTCCTTAGGTACTCGCTATGACCATCGCACTCCTGCCTCCCACGTACCTTGACCCTGCTTATCTTGCTGAAGCCGTGCAGCAACAGGGTTATGGTGTCCTGAGCCCGAACGGATTCAGTACCTTTATTGCCCACCCCTTGTCAGATTGGATGAGGTTGAAACCCAGCTGGGATCACTTGCCGCCCGATCAGTTTTTGAAAGATGGGGGCAGCTATCGGCAGAGACGACATGCCAGTTTTCAAGTAACGGCAGACGCCGCCACAGTCGTCCCGCATCGTGCGCATTATCAGCCGCTGTCGTACAACGCCTTGCATGGCGGCATGTTGCGCCTATTCGATCCCATGTTGCCCGATACGATTGCGCACCCTGTGTGGTCGGCTCTGTTATGCAGCCTCGCTCAGGTCTGCTCAACCCTCAAAGGCGAGCAAACTTGGTTTGTTGAGGCGCACCAATTTCGCATCGACACTTTGCACGGTATCGGTCGCCCCACCCCAGAAGGCGCGCATCGAGATGGAGTGGATTTCGTGGCGATTTTGTTGGTAGGGCGCGAACAGGTTAGCGGGGGCGAAAGTCGGATTTTTGAAGCCCAAGGGCGGCATGGCGAGCGTTTTACCTTGATGGAAGCTGGGACGCTGTTGCTGCTGGACGACCATCGCGTCATCCATGAATCCACACCGATTCAACCCACTGCCGCAGGCGGGTATCGCGATACCTTGGTGCTGACTTTTAGATCGGGAGGCTTTTTAGATCCTGCCAAGGACGATAATGTGGATCGAACTTGAAGCCATAACGAAAAATCGCCGTTCTGCATATATCTGTACCCTGTGCGGTTTATCCTATGATTAACGCTTGTCAAAGCATGGGATAAGGCGTTTAATTCTGCCCGAATTGCACCGCATGAAAGGGTTTATTTCTTGACTTCAAATATCTGGTGCAAAAATGATTGTGCTCAAAGTGGGCTAAACCTTCTCTGATTGGAAGCGATATGAAACCAGATGTTGTGCATGTATATGCTGTGCTTCGGCAATGGGCCACGGCAGGGAAGCCTCAAACCTATAAGCAGTTGTCTCTCGACTACCGCGCCAGAACTGATGTGTGGTTTGAACCACATGGTAGTTGGGAAGCCCCCCTTGGTGAATTGAATAATTTGCTAGCATCTGCTGGTGCCCCAGCATTATCTGCCCTTGTTGTTCTACAAGAAAAGAAAGAGCCTGGCGATGGCTTCTGGGGTTGTGCGTCCAATGTTCCATCACGTCCTAAGAAGGACATTGATCGTCTTGCTGAGTGGAGCCGCATTGTCGCTGCTGTTATTGCCTTTCAGTGGCCATCCACTCTGCCGTGATACCCCAAAACCAAAGTGGTGCCGAAGCTCATGTCTCTACTTCACTGGATCTGCGCGAAAAGTTCACAGACCACTGAATTCAAGCGGCAGTCACTCGTGGAGCACGGTAGGGCGCACTGCTTAGTGCGCCATATGCCCAAATCCCCCCCATCATCATTCGCTGTAACGCCTCGCTTCTCTCCAGCCCAAATAGTTAGCCCTTTTTTTCTATCTGGCTTTTAATCTATCCCCAACAACAATATCCGCTTTACTTTCAAACGCCTGTTTGATACGCTCGCGCGCTGTTTTAAGAGGCTCGCGTTTACCCATTTTTGCCGTTTGCTTGTTGCGGGCGGTTTTTTCAGGATACTCAAATGAAATTCCCAATTGTACTGATGGCGGCATTATTGACCGCGTGTGGCGGTGGCGATAAACCCGCAGCGGGCCCTGTAGGTGCAGCGATGCCGCCGCCTGAAGTGGATGTCATCACGGTCAGCCGTGGTAGCGCGACTTTGACACAGGATTTACCAGGGCGATTGCAAGCATTTCGCACCGCACAAGTCCGCGCGCGCGTGGAAGGAGTGATCGAAAAGCGTGTCTTCCAAGAAGGAAGCGAAGTGAAAGCGGGGCAGTCGTTGTTCCATATCAATGCGCGCACCCACCAAGCAGCGTTGGAATCGGCTAAAGCAGATTTGCTCATCGCCCAGCAAACCGTGGCGCGCTATCAACCTTTGCTGGTCATTAAAGCCGTCAGCCAACAGGAATTTGATCTGGCTGAAGCCAAAGTGAAACAAGCTCAAGCCGCCTTAACGCGTGCTGAAGAAGACATGGAAAATGCCCATGTTCCCGCCGCGATTTCGGGGCATATCGGGCGCAGTCTGGTGACCGAAGGCGCGTTTGTGGGCAAAGGCGAAGCCACTTTGTTGGCGACGATTGAGCAGCTTGATCCGATTTACGCCAACTTTACCCAATCGGGCGGGGATTTGTTGCGGCTGCAACAGGCGATCAAGCAAGGAAAATTAAAACGCAGCGACTCTGCCAGCGTGGAATTGTTGTTGGAAGATGGCAGCGTTTATCCCGCTAAAGGCAAATTATTTTTCACCGATTTAGCCGTGGATCCCAGCACGGGGGCGGTATCGGTGCGGGCGGAATTCCCCAATCCTAATCGCGACTTGTTGCCAGGGATGTTTGTCCGCGTGCGCTTCCCGCAAGCAGTATCCGAAAACGCGCTGCGTGTGCCACAACGTGCGGTGCAAGCTAACGGCCAAGGGCAGTTTGTGATGGTGGTGAATGCAGAAGGCAAAGCCACGCCGCAGCCGATTAAAACCAGCGGTATGTCAGGCACGGATTTTATCGTTGCGGATGGACTAAAAGGCGGCGAACAAGTGATTATCAATGGCCTGCAAAAAGCTCGCCCAGGGACGGTGGTCAAGCCTGTGCTTTTGGGTGCACCCGCTTCTGGTGTTGCACCTAGTTCAAGCGTTGCAGCTACAGGACGCATGGCGCACTAGTGCTCAGTCCCCTCGCCCGCGTGCGGGAGAGGGTTAGGGAGAGGGTAATTTTTGATTTTTGGGCACGCTCCCTCTCCCCCAACCCCTCTCCCACTCGTGGGCGAGGGGAGTCTAACCAAAGTGTTGCACAGATTTTTACCTTAAGTGGATGCCTTTCCCGCATCTGCTGTTATGTTCACTAATCGGTAAGCTATTATGTTTGCAAAGTTTTTTATTGATCGCCCCATTTTCGCATGGGTCATCGCGCTGATTATCTTGTTGGGCGGCGGTTTGGCGTTGTACAAATTACCTGTCGCGCAATACCCCGCCGTCGCACCGCCCGCGTTGTCTGTCTCGATTACCTACCCTGGTGCATCGGCGCAAGTGATTGAGGAAACCACGGTCGCACTGCTCGAGCAAGAAATGAATGGCATCGAGCATTTGCGCTATTTGGAATCCGCTTCGGAATTAGGCACGGGCAGCATTACCCTAACTTTTGAAACGGGCACAAATCTCGATTTGGCGGCGGTAGAAACCCAAAACCGCATCAAACGTGTTGAAGCGCGCTTGCCCGATGAAGTCCGTCGTTTAGGCATTACCGTCGCCAAAACGGCTCGAAACTATGTGATGTTTATCTCGCTATTTTCACCCGATAAAAGTGTGGATGAAGTGGCGTTAGGTAGCTACGTCAGCGCGTCAGTTTTGGACAGCATCCGTCGTGTGCCAGGCGTGGGCGAAGCCTTGTTGTTCGGCACGGAATACTCCATGCGCTTGTGGTTGCAACCTGAAAAATTGCAAAGCTACAATCTCTCACCCGCCGATGTGTCGCGTGCGGTGCGAGCGCAAAATTCGCAATTGGCGACAGGGGAATTAGGACAGTTGCCGTCCGCCAAGGGGCAAGAGCTCAACGCGGTGATCGTCACACGCAGCCGTTTATCGTCGCCCGAAGAATTCGGCAATATCATCATTCGCACCAATCCTGATGGCTCCTCCTTGCGGGTCAAAGATGTGGCACGGGTGGAATTGGGCGCGCAGGAGTATTCGCGTTCCGCTCGTATTGACGGACAACCTGCCGCCAATATCGCCATTCGCTTGACACCTGATGCCAACGCGCTGAAAACCGTCGCGGCGGTCAATGCCAAAATGACCGAATTAGCCCCGTTCTTCCCCAAAGGCATTAGCTGGGTCGTGCCTTACGACACGTCAAAATTTATCGACATTTCCATCAAAGAGGTGTTGAAAAGCCTGGCCGAAGCCTTGCTGTTGGTGGTGTTGGTGATGTATTTGTTCTTGGAAAATGCCCGTGCCACGCTGATTCCCGCCATTGTGATTCCGATTGCCTTGGTGGGCGCGTTGGTCGGGCTGTTTTTACTGGGCTATTCGATTAACGTGCTGACCTTGTTTGCCATGGTGTTGGCAATCGGCATTGTGGTCGATGATGCCATTGTGGTGGTGGAAAACGTCGAGCGGATCATGCGCACCGAAGGCTTGTCGCCGCGTGATGCGACCCGCAAGGCGATGGATCAAATCGTCGGTGCGATTATCGCCATTACCTTGGTGCTGTCGGCGGTATTTATCCCGATGGCGTTTTTCTCAGGATCCACGGGCGCGATTTATCGCCAGTTTGCGGTCACGCTGGTGTTGACCATGTGTTTCTCGGCATTGATGGCGTTGACCCTGACCCCCGCGCTGTGTGCCACCTTGCTGAAACATGATGCGGTGGTGGCGGAACATCACGGCTTCTTTGGCTGGTTTAACCGCTTTTTTGCCAGCATGACCGAAGCTTATACCGCCCAGATTCAAAAAATCATCCGCAAAACGGGGCGTTATCTCGTGGTCTATGCGGTGATTTTCGCGGCAATGGGCGGGCTGTTTACGCAATTGCCAGGGAGTTTTTTACCCCAAGAAGATCAAGGCTACTTTGTCAATATGGTGCAGCTCCCACCTGGTGCGACGCAGGAACGTACTTTGGAAGTCTTGAGCCAAGTTGAGAACTATTACCGTAACTTGCCTGAGGTTGCGCATGTGATCGGCATCGCGGGTTTCTCGTTTTTTGGACGCGGGCAAAATGCAGCGATTGCGTTTGTGCGACTCAAAGATTGGGATCAACGCAAATCAGAAGACAGCTCTGCCCTCAGTATTGTCGGTAAGGCGAATGGCGCGTTTTCGCGCATCAAGCAAGCCATGATTTTTGCCATTAACCCGCCGCCTATCCCTGAGTTGGCTGCTGTGGGGGGCTTCGATTTCCGCTTGCAAGATCGCGGTGGCATGGGGCGAGAAAAGTTGCTGGAAGCGCGCCAATTGGTGTTGGGATTGGCTTCCAAGAGTCCCATCTTGGCGGGCGTGCGCCCAGAAGGACAAGAAGCCAGCGCGCAATTGTTATTGGACATCGACCGCCTAAAAGCGGAAGCACTCGGCGTGTCCATGACCGATTTGAATGACACTTTGCAAACCACCTTGGGCGTGGCGTACATCAACGACTTTGTGCGCCAGGGACGCGTGTTACGGGTGCAAATGCAGGCGGATGCGAGTCTGCGCCGCACGCCGCAAGATATTTTAAAGTTGGCTATACGCAACAACAAAGGACAAATGGTGGCTTTGTCAGAATTAGCCACGCCACGTTGGATTGTCGGTGCGCCGAAGTTGGATCGCTACAACGGCTTGCCCGCGATGAAAGTATCAGGCGGTGCCGCCCCTGGCCGCAGCACGGGTGAAGCCGTCGCCGAAATGGAAAAAATCGCCAAGAAATTGCCGCCTGGATTTGGCTTTGAATGGTCTGGCACTTCATACGAAGAGCGGGAATCAGGTTCGCAAGCCCCCGCACTGTTCGCCATTTCGCTGTTCGTGGTGTTCTTATGTTTAGCGGCGTTGTACGAAAGTTGGTCGATTCCGTTTGCGGTGTTGTTGGTTGTGCCGCTGGGGATTTTTGGTGCGGTGTTGGCGGTGTACTTGCGCGAGTTGCCTAATGACGTGTATTTCAAAGTGGGCTTAATTGCGATTATCGGTTTGTCATCCAAAAATGCGATTTTGATTATCGAGTTCGCGCGTAAGTTGCAAGACGAAGGCATGAGCTTGATGGACGCAATATTAGAATCTTGTCGATTGCGATTTAGACCGATTTTGATGACCTCCATCGCGTTTATCGTGGGCGTATTGCCTTTAGCAATTTCTACAGGTGCAGGTGCGCAAAGTCGTCACGCCATCGGCACAGGCGTGATGGGCGGCATGATCGCTGCCACGGTGTTGGCGGTATTCTTCGTACCCGTGTTCTTTGTGGTGGTACGGAAAATTTTCCCTGGACATGCACGCACAGGAGAACACCATGAGTAAATCAAACCCCTTATTGAAACTGACCGTGGGTGCGAATTTATTCGCACGTCTTGGCGCGCCAGTACGAATAAATTCGTACCCACCTTTCATCACCATGACAACAGTTTTGTTGTTGAGTGGTTGCGCGCTGACTCCTGATTACCAACGCCCCGCAGCACCCATTTCGGCAAAGTGGGTGAATCCCGCCGCACAAGCACCGCAGTCGGCTGACTTTGAGACGCATTTTCAAGATGAACGTTTGAAGATGCTGATCCAAGTCGCATTGAAAAACAATCGCGATTTACGAATCGCCACGGCGCGTATTGCCGAAGCACGGGCGTTGTACGGCATCCAACAAGCGGATGTATTGCCTAACGTTACTGTTTACGGCAGCCGCACCGCGTCGCTTTCGCCTGCCAGCACCTCGTTTACGGGTAAACCATTTCAAGCCAACCGCTATGACGTGGGCTTGAGTTTGGTGTCGTACGAGTTGGATTTTTGGGGGCGCGTCAGTCATTTGAATGAAGCCGCGAAAGCCAGCTTTTTTGCGACCCAAGCGGCGCAACAAGCTTTTCGCTTGTCCTTGATCGCCGAGGTGGTGAACAGTTATTTGGCGAGCGTGGAGCTGCGCGAGCGCGTGGCATTAACCGACACCACGGTGCAAGCCCGCGCCACCAGCCGCGAATTGATTAACCAACGTCGCATCATGGGCGTGTCCAGCGACTTGGATTTTCTACTAGCCGATGGCGCGTATCAAGCGGCGTTGGCGGAGCAAGCTAATTTGCAACGCCAACTCAACGTAGCCGAAAATGCTTTGGAGATGCTGATAGGCAAATCTGTTGCTGACATTAAAGACTTGCCCGCAGGTCGTCCTTTGGCAGCGCAAGCTATTCAGCCTGCGATGTTTGCCGATTTACCCGCCGAAGTGTTGTTGCAACGTCCCGATGTGATGGCGGCGGAGCAAAAACTGATCGCCGCCCATGCCAGTGTCGGTGCGGCACGCGTGGCATTTTTGCCGCGTATCAGCTTAACGGGCGGATTCGGTACGGCAAGTCGTACTTTGACGGGGCTATTTGGTGCCAATAGTCAGGCATGGAATTTCCAGCCGATGTTGAGCTTGCCGCTATTTGATGTGGGGCGCAGCGAAGGCAATGTCGATTTAGCAAAAGCGCGTGAAGTGGTCGCCGTGGCAGAATATGAAAAAACCATCCAACTGGCTTTCCGCGAAGTAGCGGATTTATTGAGTGCACGGGAAAATTACGCAAAACAACTCGCCGCCCAACAAGCTAATCAAGACACGCAGCAGCAGCGGCTGAAATTGGTCGAAGCGCGCTTTAACGCGGGCGTGTCCAGCCATTTAGAAGTGTTGGATGCGCAGCGCGAATGTTATGCCGCTGAACAAGCCACACTACAAGTGCGTCGTGCCACATTGGTCGCCAACACCCAGTTGTACAAAGCCCTTGCGGGTGTGAACCCTGTGGCGCAACCATGACCCAAGCACACGAACAAACGCGAGAGCGACTCCTGACCGTCGCACGCCAAGTATTTTCGGAAGTGGGTTTTCAAAATGCCACGGTGCGCGAAATTTGCCGTCGCGCCGATGCCAACGTCGCCGCCGTCAATTATCACTTTGGTAGCAAAGATGGCTTGTTAGCGGAAGCGTTGAATTTTGCTCAACTCAAAGCCTTGCAAATCGAAAATGCGCAAGCGGATGCTTGTCCTAAGGTGCGTTTGCGATTGTTTATTCATGATTTTTTATCTATGTTGCTAGATGAAGGTCGTCCTTCTTCACCTTGTCAAATCATGGCGCGTGAGCTTGCCAATCCTTCACCTGCGCTAGACCAAATCGTGCGTGATGCCCTCGCACCCTTACACGACTTTTTAGATCAATTAGTACATGAAATCGTCGGTGATGCCGCCACTGATATGCAACGTCGTTGCATGGTGTCCAGTATTTTCGGACAATGCGTACACTACAGTCACGCCCGCCCCGTACTACAGCGCCTACACCCAAAACTTTGTTATGATGCCGCCGAAATCGCCGCTATCGCCGATCATATCGCTACGTTTTCCTTGGCGGGGATGAGTGGCATCAGTCTAACCGTGAAAAAATAGGCGAGGACACGCCGATCGAGCGTTAAGCAATTAACACGGAAGCAATCAAACTTGAGGGGGAACCTAATGTTAGAACGGCTTAAAGAATACAAAGAACTGATCGCCATTATCATTTTTTTCCTCAGCGGGGTGTTTTGGCTGCAAAGCACCTTCCCCAGCAAGAATGAAATGAAAACGGAGTTAGTCTCAATTCGCTGTTTATTGGACAGTTATATGAAGTTGACCCAATTGCAAATTCTCAGTCAAGAGCAAGATAAGCAAGTCACTGAATTAAGGCAAAAACTCTCTCAAGTCCCCCCTGATAATAGTAGCGGCGGTTTGGCGATCTCACCTGCGATGCGGGCAGAATTCGAGCAATTGAAGCTTGATTACGCCACCAGCAGAAATCAATTGGGACAAACGACGCGGGATATGGCGAAAATACGCGATGAATTGGCGCGGGGCGTATGTGGGAAGGTGGCATTATGAACAAGATTATCTTGGCGATTTTTACCCTAGCTTTGTTTTCCCATCAGGCAAGCAGTGCCACGCTAAATGAACTCATCAATAAAAATATCGGGGACGCAACGCAATCCTTTGACAAGATGCGCTCGACCGCGCTGCAACCCGCCAGCGCAGTGCAACTTTGGGTGCATATCCGAAACGATAGCCAAAAGCCGCTTGCACAGGAAATCCTAGACAAGGTTGTTAAAACCACCTTCCAGCAACAAATCGTCGAGCAAAAACCGATTCAAAAAGTAGAGGCTGTGCCGCCCAAAAGTCAGTTGCGCTATTTTAAGAAACAAAACCAAGCGCAAGCTCAGGAGCTGTTTGATATGTTGAGCCAGCTAATCCCCGAACTGGAACTCAGCGACGTGTCGAGCAAATACGAAAAGGCGGGCTGGATCCGTTCAGGACATTTTGAATTATGGTTGGCTCCAGATTTGACTAAGCTCCAGCCTCAGCCCTAATCCCTCACCCCACCGCTTCCAAACTCATTTCCAGCTCTAGCCAAGTTTCTTCCAATGTCGCGACTTTGGTTTCCAAAGTTTCGCGTTTGGCATTGAGTTGGGCGATAAAGTCTGGGCTGCGGGCGGTGTAGGTGTTAGGGTCGCCGAGCTGTTGGTGAATATCCGCCAATTCGGTTTGGGCTTGATTGAGTTCAACTTCCAATTTATTCAACTTGGATTGCACGGCTTTACGATTGAATTTCGGCGCGGATTTGGGTTTTTCTACCTTGACAGCTTGCACGCTTTCACGCGGACGGCGAGCTTCAATCCATGTTTTGTAATCGTCCAAATCGCCGTCGAACAAGGCAGCATTGCCATCCGCGACCAGCCACAATTCATCCGCCACGGCGCGAATCAAGCTGCGATCATGCGACACCAGCACCACCGCACCCGTGTATTCTTCCAACGCCAAGGTCAGCGCGTCGCGCATGTCCAAATCCAGATGGTTGGTCGGTTCGTCCAACAACAGCAAATGCGGCTTTTGCCACGCCAACAACGCCAATGCCAGCCGACTTTTTTCGCCACCTGAAAAACTCGCCACGGGGCGGTCTTCGCTGTCGCCCGCCAAACCAAAGCGTCCCAAAAACGTGCGCAAAGTCAGCGTGGTTTCTTTAGGTGCAAGGCGTTCCATGTGCTGCAACGGGGTCGCCGCGCTGTCGAGATTTTCCAATTGATGCTGGGCAAAATAGCCAATGCGCACGTCGGGCGTGAGTTCCAATCGCCCCGAAGTCGCTGCCAATTCGCCGACTAATAATTTGATAAGCGTGGATTTCCCCGCGCCATTCGGCCCCAGCAAAGCAATCCGCGCCCCTGCACGCAACAGTAAATCGACGTTTTGGAATAATATTTTCGATGGACGCTCTCCCGCTCCCCTTGGGAGAGGGTTATACCCAAACCCCATTTTGTCCGCCCGCAATAACAAATCGGGGCTGCGTTCGGGTGCTTCGATTTCCAGTTCAAAATGTCCGTCGCTGACGTGGGCGGGGGCGATGCGGGTCAAGCGTTCCAAGGCTTTGACGCGGCTTTGCGCTTGTTTGGCCTTGGTGGCTTTGGCGCGGAAGCGGCGCACGAAATCTTCCAAATGGGCGATTTTGGCTTGTTGGGTTTGAAAGGCTTGGTTTTGCTGCGCGATTTTTTCGGCACGGGCGCGTTCAAAATCATCGTAATCGCCCGCATAACTGTCGATCACGCAGTCATGGACGTGGGCGATGCGGTTCACCGTGGCGTTGAGAAATTCGCGGTCATGCGACACCAGCAAAATGCTGCCCGCATAGCGCGCCAAATACTGTTCCAACCACAAAATTGCCTCTAAATCCAAGTGATTGGTCGGCTCATCCAACAACAATAAATCCGCACGGTGCATCAACGCCCGCGCCAAATTCAGGCGCATCCGCCAACCGCCCGAAAAACTTTGCACGGGACGTTGCAAACTGTCGGTATCAAACCCCAAGCCGTTCAACAACTGCGCGGCACGGGCAGGTGCGCCATAACCATCAATAGATTCAAACAGATGCTGCGCTTCAAACCACGCCGCGTCGTGTTGTTCCCGCGCCAAGGTTTTTTCCAATGATCGCAATTGCACATCGCCATCCAGCACAAATTCCAGCGCGGACTGGTCTGAACTGATGATTTCCTGTTCCACAAACGCGATGGTTTTGCCGCTTTGCAACGACACCTCGCCGCCGTCAGGCTTGATTTCACCGCGTATCAAACGGAATAACGTCGATTTGCCACAGCCATTTTTGCCCACCAGCCCGATACGCTGATTGGCAAACGCCTGCAAATTCGCCTGTTGCAATAGCGGAATCCCGCCTTGCAGATAAGTTAAATTAAGTATGTTTAGCATGGGGGGATGATAACAGAGGACTTAGGGAGGTGAACGTAGGTGCGACAGATTCACGCGATTTTAGGCATGGCGGGCGACTAAATTGGGAGGCGTTTTGGTTACCGCTATACCAATAAGGGGCATTTGAGGCGGCGGGCATTACGCACAATTTTGTTCGTCATTCCCATCAATGTGCCTTCTTGTGCAAATCAAAATATCACTTATCATAGCGCAACGAACAAATTGTTCGCGAATACCGTCTTCGTTGTTATTAAACTTTTAAAGGAGAAACAAACATGATCGCAATTATGGGCGCAACAGGAAAAACGGGCGGGCGAGTCGCCGAGGTATTGTTGGCACGCGGCGAAAAAGTGCGGGTGATTGGTCGCGACCTAGCGAAGCTGCGAGTGCTAACTGATCTCGGTGCCGAAGCGGCGGTGGGCGATGTCACCGATAGTGCCTTTTTAACGCAAGCGTTTGCGGGCGTGGAGTCTGCCTATACGCTATTGCCGCCCGACATGCACAGCCCTGATCTGCGCGCATTTCAAGATCGAGTGGGCGAAGCCACGGCACAAGCACTTGCGGCAAATAAAGTGGGGCGTGCGGTCTTCCTCAGTACGGTGGGCGCAGGTGTACCCTCCGATGCGGGGGGTATCGGCGTGGCAGCAGGGCTGCAAGCGCAAGAGCAGCGGTTGTGCGCACTCGGTATCGACGTATTGATGCTCAGACCTGGCTATTTCTTCGAGAACTTCTTCGGCAGTCTGCCCCTCATCAAGTATCAAGGCATCAACGGCGGCCCGTTCCAAGGAGATATTCCCGCGCCTATGATCGCGAGTCAGGATATTGGCGATGCCGCCGCCGAAGCCTTGATTGCCCGTGACTGGAAAGGCGTTGTCGTGCGCGAATTGCTTGGCCCGCGCTTCTACACGCTCGCCGAAGCAACGAGCATTATTGGGCGCGCCATTGGTAAGCCCGATCTTGCCTACGCACAGTTCCCTTCCAGCGCAATCATGGCCGCGCTGGTGCCAACCGTGATGTCGGCTGACGTTGCACGGTTAAGTATCGAACTGGCAGAAGCCTACAACAACGGCGTGATCCGCCCAGGGGAACGCACGGCAATCAACACCACGCCCACAACACTGGAGGCATTTGCCGACGTGCTGGCGGGTGCTTACGCGCAGATGTAATAGCATAAATAGGCGAGCCGAATCGCATAGATAAACAGGATGAATTGGCTCACCTTCCTTCCCTCGATGGAACCCCGTCGAAGGTGCGCAAAGCACACGACGATATTTTAAATTTCACTTTTGATTTTGAAATGGAATAAGGCATTCGCTTCGCAAGCATTCATACACAAGGAAACAACCATGAAACACGCACTCGACCAGCACGCGCTGAACCAGCTCTTTTTCAACGCGCACAGCTACAACCGTTTCACCAACCAAGCGGTGAGCGACGAAACCATCCGTGAACTTTACGAAACATTGAAATGGGCACCCACCTCGATGAATACGCAACCTGCCCGTTACGTATTTATCCGCAGTCCCGAAGCACGCGAACGCCTGCTGCCCGCCATGATCGCCTCCAATGCGGAGAAAACGCGCAACGCGCCGCTGACCGTGATCGTCGCCGCAGACAGTGCTTTCTTTGAACACCTGTCCAGCCAATTCAAAGCCTACGATGCCACGCCAATATTTGCCAATAATGCCGCGCTGGCGGAAAGCACCGCGTTCCGTAATGCTTCATTGCAAGGTGCTTACCTGATGATGGCGGCGCGGGCATTGGGGCTGGATGCAGGCGCGATGAGCGGCTTTGATGCCGCCAAAGTGAACGCCGAATTCTTCCCCGATGGTCGTTGGAAAGCCAATTTCATCGTCAATCTCGGCTATGGCACTACGGAAGGCGGTCACCATCCGCGCGGCCCGCGTCTGGCGTTCGAGCAAGTGGTGCGCATTGAGTAATTCTATTGCTATACCGCAACCATTACATAGGGAGCATGAAAGACACCTTACGATATTTTAATTTCATCATCCAAACAAACCGCCAGTTGATGCGCCAATACGCTACGTATGAATCGCCTGACGAACTGGCGCGGCACAACTTGCTCACTTCGGTGGCGTAAATGCCGCACGGCGAGGTGCCTCTATTTTCTCTCGCTGCGCAAATTCCTCGCGTGCCGCCAATATGGTCGGACGATACTCTTCCGCCCAAGTGTACAAGGCGCGTAAAGGCACGACCAGCTTCTTGCCCAGATCAGTCAGTTCGTAATCCACACGCGGTGGAATAGTCGGGTACATCGTGCGGTTGACAAACCCATCCTGCTCCAATCCTTTGAGCGTGAGCGTCAGCATACGCTGTGAGATGCCATCGACCCGACGGCTGATTTCGTTGTAGCGCAACGGCTCTCCCATGGATAAAGTCGCCACCACCATCACCGTCCACTTGTCACCGATGCCAGCCAGCGTGTCGGCCACCTCTCGACAATGGCTTGAGGGCTGTGCGCACTCAATATCACGCACAACTTTGTTCGCAGCTCCCATCAATGTGCCTCCTTGTGCAAATAAATACAGACTATATCATACGCAACGAACAAATCGTTCGTAATGACCAATACAGAAGTTGGCTATTTTTGTCAGCCTCAAGCGACGCACATCTGACTGAAGTTATTTTATTAAATTGATTAAATTTGGAGTTTGCATATGTCTAAGAAGAGTAGAAATCAAATGATTTTGGGTACGAAAATCGTAAATAAATTTCCGCGATCATTGTGGTATTCGACGTTTGTTTTAGTCGCGTTCCTAATCATGATGAACGGTATCAATATTCCAAATATCATTGCTGCCAGTGCTGGTTACACAGGGGTTATTCCCATGTTTACCTTGGATGTGCTGCCTGGTTATTCTCCCGCTTATCTTGCCGAGGTTTTGAGTACCTATGGGGAAGTGGGGCGACGCGCCTATGCCACGAGTCTGATGACGCTGGATATGCTGTTCCCAATTTCTTATGGAATTTTCTTTGCTCTCCTCGTCCGTCGAGTGTACCTAAATATCAACGTACCAGTCGGTATGGTGAATGCAATGATCGCAATGCCGCTACTTTCTATGGTGCTTGATTGGATTGAGAATTCAACTTTTGTTTACTTAATCTCTGTGTACCCAGTTCAGCCCCTTGCTGTGGCGCAATTTGTTAGCTTTGTAACACTGGTAAAGGTAGGTCTCTATGCCCTTACCATTATCTCGTTAGTGATCGGTTCGGTGCTGATGTGGAAGCAAAGAACTCGCTTTCACGAAGAGGATAAACAAATCACACCTTCTTGAGAATGGGCGTGAACAGGAGTCAAACGCAATGACAGGAACAGTCGATTTTAAGCATGATGTGCGAAATGATATTGTGATCTGCACCCCACACGCGACCATGGAAACGAAGGACGATTTTCAGGAAATGTTTGAGCAATTCGATAACTACTTTCGTCACTTTTATCGAAAAATGGATGTGGTTTTTGTGTTCGATGATATGAGGATAACGGGTGAAATGATCGGGGTGTGGAGTGAATATCGACAGAGATTGGCTCAAAAACATATTCGGTATGCCCGTCGGGTGAACCCGACCACGATGGTCAATATTGCATCGACACTCTGCTCTGCTAAAGCTAAAAACAAGACCCCTAATGGATCATTCAAGAGTATTGAAGAAGCCATTGTTGCCATTAAAGCCGATAGAGTGAACGCGGGCATTCAATAACGACTAAGGTCAGAATCGGTACGACCTCGCCCATCGCCGCCCAGTGCGCATAGCGAACCCTACGATATTTTCAACTTCACTTTTGATCTTGAAATGGAATAAGTGCTGATTTACCCCCGCCAATGCAGTTTCTAGCTGTCAATCGGACGCAATGCGGGGGTAAAAAGGGACAAATTTACACGCCCATACAAACCAAATAGGGCGCGCTTTCATCTATGGCAGCGGTGGCGGTCGCACTGGTGCTGACGGGAGAACCCATGGGGACGGCCATCATCATGCCGCCTGCGGTGTTGCCGTCGTCTAAGGTGATGTCCAGCGGTTTGACGAACTTGCCCGCGATATTGTCTGAGCAGATCAAGTACGTACCGCGAATGGCGGCATTATTGCTGTCTTTTATCAGCGTATTCGCCACCACGGCTGTGCCACTTTGCACGCCCACCTTGCCATTGGCGGCATTGTTGGGCAGATAAGTGCTGCTGGTGGTATCGGTCGAGCCTGATAGCAAACCCGCCAGACGGACATGTTGCCAGAAGACAAACGCTTCGCTGGCCGTCGTCGTGTCATTCCATGCTCCGTTGATGATGCCGTTGCCCAAGGTGGCGGCGGTGGTGGCATTCGTGCCGTTTATATGCGTTGCGGCATTGGCATCATCGCCAGGCAGGGCTTTGAATCGATCTTGATAGGTGTAAATAAACACGGGGATGTTACGAAAATCGGTGGCAAGATTCTTGACTTTCGCACTATTGATAAGCTCCTGACCTTTGAGTACCCCGCCCAGTAACAAGCCAATAATGACCAGCACCACAGCAATTTCGATCAAGGTAAAACCAGTTTGATGGCGTTGCATATCCTATTCTCCTGAATAAAGAATTACACATAAAAAAGTTGCGAAAACTTCGCAACAGATCGCCATCAAAGCGTGCAAATTCAATCCCTTATCAGGCGTGTTGATTTTAGCGCAGATAAAAACGAAAAAGCAAAGTTTTTTGAGATTTATGAAAAAAATGATGGTTTAGCTGACTTCATGGCATCGCTCATTGTGAAGACGTTGTATTGATCCTGTGCAGGCTGTCCTCAGCAGGCGAATCAGCGGGCAGGTAAGGTGTTGCGTATAAATAATCAGGTATTGAGTCGTTAGTCGCTAGTCGTTAGTTTTTAGTGAGCAGGGTGACTCATATGAATAAATCGCAAAAAATTGTATATCCGCTGCGCTTATCCGTCATGCCAAATTAAAACTATCAACTAAAAACCAACGACTAACAGCTTATAATCCTACGCTTAATCCTGAATTTGAAAGCATGGCTATGGAAACTTCTTGGCGACCGATACTGATTGAAGAAACGCATCAACCTTACTTCAAAGCATTACAGCACTTTGTCGCACAAGAGCGCGCCCAGTTCACTGTTTTTCCACCCACGGCAGAAGTATTTGCAGCGTTGCACCTCACGCCTTACGAGCGGGTGAGCGTTTTTATCTTAGGGCAAGATCCCTATCACGATGATGGGCAGGCGCATGGTTTGTGCTTTTCGGTTCGCCCTCATATCCCTACACCGCCGTCTTTGATGAATATTTTCAAAGAATTGCAAGCGGATCTGGGCTGCAAAATACCTAACAATGGTTATTTAGTGCCATGGGCGCAACAAGGGGTGCTGTTGCTCAATGCGGTGTTGACCGTGCGGGCGCATCAAGCCAATTCGCATAAAGATCAAGGCTGGGAAACCTTTACCGACGCGGTGATTCGGGCGGTGAATGCCAAAACGGATCGCGTGGTATTTGTCTTGTGGGGAGCCTACGCGCGCAAGAAAATTAGCCTAATTGACCAAACTCGCCACGTTGTCATTGAATCACCTCATCCCTCGCCCTTGTCAGCCCATCGAGGCTTTTTGGGGAGTCGCCCCTTTTCCAAAATCAATGCCGCATTGCGGGAAGTGGGGAAATCCGAAATTGATTGGCAGATTGCGGATATTCCATAGGCAGGCGTGCGGATGTGGTTTTGCGCACACAATGAAAATTTTGTGCTCAGTCAGTTCATGTTTCTTTGTCCGCTTGCTTTATAATTCGCCCCCTTCACAGATTCATCCCCCTCCAACATGCGTATCGGCCCTTACCAACTTAAAAATAATCTTATCGTCGCACCCATGGCGGGGGTGACAGATCGCCCGTTCCGCATGTTGTGCAAACGCATGGGCGCGGGCATGGCGGTGAGCGAGATGGTGGCATCGAATTCGTTGTTGTACGGCTCAGAAAAAACGCTGCGCCGTGCGAATCACGAAGGCGAAGTTGACCCGATTTCGGTGCAAATTGTGGGGGCGGATCCTGCGATGTTGGCGCGGGCGGCGCAACATAACGTCGATCATGGCGCGCAAATTATCGACATCAATATGGGCTGCCCCGCGAAAAAAATCTGCAATGTGATGGCGGGTTCGGCGTTGTTGCAAAATGAACCACTGGTGGCGCAAATTCTGGAATCCGTGGTGAAGTCGGTCAATGTGCCCGTCACACTGAAGATTCGCACGGGTTGGGATAAGCATAATCGCAATGCGGTGAATATCGCCAAAATCGCCGAAGCGTCGGGCATTCAAGCCTTGGCGATTCACGGGCGCACTCGCGCTTGCGCCTATATGGGCGAGGCGGAATATGACACCATCGCCAACGTAAAAGCCAATGTGAACATTCCCATTATCGCCAACGGCGACATCACCACGCCCGAAAAAGCGCAGCATGTGCTGTCGTATTCGGGTGCTGATGCGGTGATGATTGGTCGAGCAGCGCAAGGTCGTCCGTGGTTATTCCGCGAAATCGAGCATTTCCTAAACACAGGCGAACATTTGTCCTCGCCAGCCGTCACCGAAATTCACCAAGTGCTGGTCGGTCATGTGCAGGATTTGTATGATTTTTATGGTGAACTCAGCGGACTGCGTATCGCGCGCAAGCATATTTCTTGGTACACCAAAGGGCTAGTCGGCTCGGCAGCGTTCCGTCATCAGATGAATAAATTAGATACGCCCGACGCGCAAATGGCGGCGGTGAATGAATTTTTCTTAGAGCAGGCCGAACGCGGCACGCACTTGCATTATGTGGAGGGTTTGGCAGCATGATCGAGCATCCCATCAACGAAAACGACATGGCGCGCTATGTGCGACAAGCCTTAAGCGAATACTTCCAACATCTGGACGGCGAACAACCCAGCAGCGAGTTATACGACATGGTGATGAACTGCGTCGAAAAGCCCTTGCTGGAAATGGTACTGGCACACGCGGGCGGCAAACAGACCCGCGCCTCGGAAATTTTGGGCATCAACCGCAATACCCTGCGCAAAAAAATGCTACAGCATGGGATTGAGTAACATACATTTCGTCATTCCCGCCAATCCGATATAACGCTCATGCGCGAGTCCCCTCGCCCGCTTGCGGGAGAGGGTTAGGGAGAGGGGAATTTGGATCAACTGGGTGAACGCCCTCTCCCCCAGCCCCTCTCCCACACGTGGGCGAGGGGAGTAAATGACGTGCGATATGCATCTCATTCGCGCAGGCATGACGGCTGAATAAACAATTTAGATCAAACATTTTTAACTTTTGGAATCCATCATGGCAACAATCACACAAGCTCTACTTAGCGTGTCGGACAAATCTGGCGTACTCGAATTTGCACAAGGGCTGCATCAACTTGGCATCAAATTACTGTCCACAGGCGGCACGGCGAAGTTGTTGCAAGACAACGGCATTCCCGTCACTGAAGTCGCTGATTACACAGGATTTCCTGAAATGTTGGATGGGCGCGTGAAGACTTTGCAACCTAAAGTGCATGCAGGGATTTTGGCGCGTCGCGATGTGGCGGAACACGTTGCCACGTTGGCACAACACGCGATTCCGACCATTGATTTGGTGGTGGTGAATTTGTATCCCTTCGCCGCGACCATCGCCAAACCGAATTGCAGCATGGAAGATGCGATTGAAAACATCGACATCGGCGGCCCGACCATGGTACGCGCAGCGGCGAAAAATTACGCCCACGTTGCCATCGTGACTGACCCAATCGACTACGCCGACGTGTTGGCGGAATTGCAAACCAACGCCTGCCAAGTATCCGCCGCGACCTGTTTCGATTTGGCGAAAAAAGCCTTTTCCCACACCGCAGCCTACGACAGCGCGATCAGCAATTATCTGACCACTTTGTCTGCCGATGGCACGAAAACCCAATTCCCCGCGCAGATCAATTTCAACTTCGCCAAAGTGCAAGACATGCGCTACGGTGAAAACCCGCACCAAAATGCCGCGTTTTACCGCGACTTGAATCCTGTATCGGGCAGTATTTCCGACTACACCCAAGTGCAAGGCAAAGAGCTGTCCTACAACAACATCGGCGACGCGGATGCGGCGTGGGAATTGGTCAAAACCTTCGACCAACCCGCGTGCGTCATCGTCAAACACGCCAATCCTTGCGGCGTGGCAATTGCCGATACCGCGTTGAACGCCTACAAATTAGCCTACGCGACCGACACGACTTCCGCGTTCGGCGGCATCATCGCCTTCAACCGCGAACTGGACGAAGCCAGCGCGATTGCTATCACCACTAACCAATTTGTCGAAGTCATCATCGCCCCATCCGCTTCCGAAGCCGCGTTGAAAATCACCGCTGCCAAACAAAACGTGCGCGTATTGACCGTGCCTTTGTCCAATGCTTACAACGCATTAGACTTCAAACGCGTCGGCGGTGGCTTGTTGGTGCAAACGCCAGATTCACTGAATGTCCAAGCCGCCCAATTGCGCGTGGTGACGAAAGCCCAACCCGATGCCGCCCAATTGCAAGACCTGCTGTTCGCCTGGCGCGTGGCGAAATACGTCAAATCCAACGCCATCGTATTCTGCAAAAACGGACAAACCTTGGGCGTAGGTGCGGGACAAATGAGCCGCGTCGATAGCACCAAAATCGCCGCCATCAAAGCGCAAAACGCGGGGTTGTCCTTGGTTGGCTCCGTCGTCGCATCAGACGCATTCTTCCCCTTCCGCGATGGATTGGATGTCTTAGCCGAAGCAGGTGCAAAAGCCGTGATTCAACCAGGCGGCTCCATGCGCGATGCCGAAGTGATTGCGGCGGCGGATGAACACGGGATTGCGATGGTCTATACGGGGTATCGTCACTTCCGCCACTAGGTGGGAAGATAACAGTCACATGGGCGAGCCGAAACGGTGCTGGATTTGTGGTGAAATTGCCACGAGCGGAGAGCATCTACTCAAGCGGACGGATGTCGTTGCTGTGTTCGGCGAATCGTTCTCGAAGAGAGTGGTAAAAGCTGACCTTGAGGGCAATCACAAAAAGTATATTCAGAGTCCGAATTCAAAATATTTGAAGTATCCAGTCAATTTGTGTGCAAATTGCAACAATGCAAGAACTCAGCCTTATGATCGCGCTTACAAACAATTTGCTGATTACATAAGGGAAAATTTTGACGAACTGAAGCATGGGGCGGAAATCAACACAAACTTGGTTTTTGGAAAGCAATATGCGAAGAAAATGCAACGAAATTTGTTTTGTTACTTTGCAAAGTCATTTGGCTGTCAGTTGGATGATGTCGGACTACCCGTCCCTAAAATATTAAAAAGCATTCTCAATGGTGAGAACTACGGCAATCTCTATAGAGTTGGTGTTTGCATTAGACCCCAAAAGCTAGACGGGTTATCAAATTTCCCTCTAGAGGGTGATCAGGATGAGTACGGAAAACCAGTCGATTTTTATTGGGCGCAGGACAACGGTTCGTTTACTGTGATCCACGCGTACAATCGCCAAATTCCCGCTGAGTATGGTGATGAATGGCTTGGCAAGTCAAAGCGAATAGTAATGGGGAAATGGTCAGATATTTAGCCCGTTAGCGTGTAGTAAACTTTACGAGGAGGGAGTGCATCATGGGGCGAGTGTTGTTTTGCGTATTGATTTTTGTTCAGGTCTCATTTGCTATGGCAGATCAGCAGAATAGCGTTACGAGTACGACACTTAATGAGTGTAACGCCTCAATGTCCGATAAGAGGCTTGATCCACTTCGCGGATATATATATTTCTCGGAACACAATGGGCTTAAACCTATGGATCAGCTTAACCGATACCCAACAGAGAAGGAAAAGAAAGCACTAATCATATTTTATGATTTGAAGATGCAATGTATGGCTAACATTCTGGCTAACATTCGAGCACTCGAACCAGATTTCAATTCTGTTCCTGACCTGTATTCACCATTACTCGCGAAACTCCGTGATGGGCAAATTACTTATGCTGATTTGAAAGAATGGCAGGATCGGAAGCGTGCCGAACTTAAGGATAAAAAGTTAAGTTGTCTTCTGGAGTCACCAGATGATGTGGCAGGAATCGAAATTCAGTATTCGTTTAATCAAAGTTTGAATAGTCTTTCCGCTAGTCGGGGTGGTGCTCCAGAGAATATTGAAATTAGCGATACTGAAATAACTTACCGAACATCTAAGAATTGGAAAGTTTCGATTAGTAGAAATACGGGGCATCTAACTATTATGAATGCTGGGACAGTAATTGTCGGGGCATGTAGTTCAATAGCTGAGCGTAAGTTCTAACACGACATAGACCAAGTAAAACGATGATTTCCGAGCAAACCATCCTCCGCGTCGCGCAGTTATTGGGCGAAGCCGCAAAACCCGCCAAAATTATTCTGCTTGGCTCTTACTCACGCGAGCATGGCGTTAATTTATGCGAATTGGTAAGATGCTCCGACTTCCTTTGAGAGGTATTTATGCAAACCGTTAGACTTTCCACCAAGGGGCAATTTGTGATTCCCAATGAAATGCGCAAAAGCCACCATCTTGAGGTTGGGGCGGAATTTGCGATTTCGTTTGTGGGCAATGAGATTCGGCTAACTCCGTTGCCAATGTTTCCTTTGACGACGGTAGATGATGTAGCGGGTGTGCTATCTAGACGTGGTGCGAAGAAAACCGATGAGAAAGTCACGCGTGCGAAGATTGCTAAAATGTTGAAGGCGCGGGACACGGCGACACGCGAATGATCGCGCTCGATACCAATATCTTGGTGCGCCTGTTGCTGAATGATGATGCGGCGCAGTGCAAACAAGTGCGTGAATTATTGAATCGCTCGGAGACTTATACCGCGCCAACGACAGTGATGCTTGAATTGGTTTGGGTGTTGGAAAGCGAAGACTTTAGTCGCGATGAAATTTTACAAGGCTTGCGTACCTTGCTTGGCTTGCCTAATTTCAAACCCAAATCGCTTGATGCCTTATGCCATGCGATCAAATGGTATGAATCAGGCATGGATTTTGGCGACGCGCTGCATCTGGCATTGAGTGAAGGCGACGAGGCTTTCATCACATTTGATAAAGCCTTCGGAAAAGTGGCAACAAAATACGACACTACGCCAGCGGTACAAGTGTTGCGCCGTTCGGTGAAATAATTGATTTTGTAGGCGCGTGCCTACAATGTGACAAATGCAGCGGGCTTCTGCCCGTTTTACGTTGAGGTTGTGATGAAAATTTTAGTAATCGGTTCAGGTGGTCGGGAGCACGCGTTGGCTTGGCGGTTGGCGCAGGCGGCGAAGGTGCAAAAAGTCTATGTCGCGCCTGGTAATGCGGGTACGGCGTTGGAAGACGGTGTGGAAAATGTCGATTTGCACAACGTCGCGGATTTGTTGGCATTTGCGCAGCGTGAGCATATATATCTGACGGTGGTGGGGCCTGAAGCACCACTGGCGGCGGGGGTGGTGGATGCGTTCCGTGCGGCGGGGTTGAAGATTTTTGGCCCGACTAAGGCGGCGGCGCAGTTGGAATCGTCCAAGGATTTTGCCAAAGCGTTTATGGTGCGGCATAACATTCCGACCGCGTTTTACGAAACCTTTAGCGACGTGACGGCCGCGCACGCTTACATCGACCAACACGGCGCGCCGATTGTGATTAAGGCGGATGGCTTGGCAGCGGGCAAGGGCGTGGTGGTGGCGATGTCTTTGGACGAAGCGCATCAAGCGGTGGAAATGATGTTGTCTGACAACAAGTTAGGCGACGCGGGCGCACGCGTGGTGATTGAAGAGTTTTTGACGGGCGAAGAGGCCAGTTTCATCGTCATGGCGGATGGTAAAAACGTGTTGGCATTGGCGACCAGCCAAGATCACAAACGGTTGAAAGACGCGGATCAAGGGCCAAACACAGGCGGTATGGGCGCGTATTCGCCCGCGCCTGTGGTCACACCCGCGATTCACGCCCGTGCGTTGCGCGAGGTGATTCAGCCTGTGATGCGCGGCATGGAGCAAGAAGGGCATCTTTACACGGGCTTTTTGTACGCAGGGTTGATGATTTCGCCTGACGGTTCGCTGAAAGTGTTGGAATTCAACTGCCGCATGGGCGACCCCGAAACCCAGCCGATTATGATGCGCTTGAAGAGCGACTTGCTGGATCTGGTGGAACACGCGGTCAATGGCACGCTGAATCAGGTCGAAGTGGAATGGGACAGACGCACGGCGTTGGGCGTGGTCATGGCGGCGGCGAATTACCCCGACACCCCGCGCAAAGGCGATGTGATTAGCGGCTTGCCCCGCGCCAGCGACGACGCGCATGTGTTTCATGCTGGCACGACGTTGCAAGACGGCAAAGTCGTCACCAGCGGCGGGCGGGTATTGTGTGTGACCGCCTTGGGCGACAGCGTCAAAATGGCGCAACGCCGCGCCTATCAAGTGGCGGACGAAATCCAATTCGACGGCTGCCAAATGCGCCGCGACATTGGTTATCGGGCGATTGGGCATCGGGGGTGATGAGTAATCCTTGCTGTGCATTGACGCGATTCCCTCCCCCTTGCAGGGGGAGGGTTAGGGTGGGGGTAGAATGCTTCACCTGTGGCGCAACCTTTCAACCCCCATCCCCGCCTTCCCCCTGCTAGGGGGAAGGAGTTCGGGTTGCTTCTAGACGTTGCTCATCATGCGCCACCCCAATCCCCGCGCCCTTGCCGCCCATCTGGCTCGCGGCGGACTGATTGCTTATCCCACTGAATCTTGCTACGGCTTGGGCTGCGACCCATCAAATTACCGCGCCGTGCAACGCTTGTTGCGCTTAAAGCAACGCCCGCAGCATAAAGGGCTTATTCTCATCGCCTCACGCTATGCGCAAGTGGATCGCTATTTGCAACCCCTTGCTACCGAAGCCCAATTACAAGCCGCAGGCGCAAAAGTTATTACCTATCTGATGCCCACGCGCCCGACGGCTCCTCGCCATCTGCGCGGCAAGCATGAAACTTTGGCGGTGCGTTTCACCGCTCATCCTTTTGCCCAGCAACTGTGCCGCCAGCTCCCGCACGCGCTGGTTTCCACCAGTGCCAATCGCAGCGGTTGCCGTTCAATCAAAACCTACGCCGAATGCCAACGCCAATTTGGTCGTCAAGTTTGGGTGCTGCGCGGACAAATCGGCAAGCGTAAAAACCCTTCAACCATCCGTTATTGGAATAGTGATATTAAGCTGCGGGGGTAAATGCGATTCGCACGAGCAGTGGGTTTGTCCGATGTAAAATTTGTGTGACGCGCCACACGCGGCTACAATGCCGCCATGTCAGAATTCAACCTTACCCATCATTTTCTCATCGCCATGCCCACCATTAAGGAGGGCTTTTTTGCGGGCGCGCTGACCTATATCTGCGAGCACAACGAAAACGGTGCGCTGGGGATTATCATCAATCGCCCGATCAGCCTCACGATAGGGGAAATGTTCGATCAAATCGACATTCCTTTGTTGAATACGGAGCTGGAAAAAATGCCCGTGTATTTCGGCGGCCCCGTGCAAACTGAGCGTGGCTTTGTGCTGCACGATGCACTGGGCGAGTGGCAATCCACTTTGCGCATTACCGACACCTTGGCATTAACCACCTCCAAAGATATTTTGGATGCATTGGGTGCGGATCAAGGCCCTAAGAATGTGTTGATTTCCTTGGGTTATGCGGGCTGGGATCAAGGTCAATTGGAACATGAAATCACCCAAAACACCTGGCTGACCGTGCCCGCCAATCCCCATATTTTGTTTGAACTGCCACCTGAAGAACGTCTGGCGGCTGCCATGGCATTGTTGGGCGTGGATTATTTGTCGCTGGTCGAGGAGGCGGGACATGCTTGATGCAGGTGCGCCTGTCGTCATCCCTCAAGGTACGTTACTGGCGTTTGACTTCGGCACGAAACGCATCGGTATCGCGCAAGGCAATTCGCTCTTGCAAAACGCTCACCCCCTCACCACCCTGCACGACGAAAAAACCGACTCACGTTTTGCAAAAATCGGCGCACTGATTGCCGAATGGCAACCTGTCGCGCTGGTGGTAGGCATTCCCTGTCACGATGATGGCGAAGCACACGAGCTCACCGCACTGTGCCGCCGTTTTGCCAACCGCCTCAATGGGCGATTTCGCTTACCCATTGTGTTGGTCGATGAACGCTACACCTCCACGGCCGCCAGTGAACAACTCACCCTCGCGGGCGTGTATGGCAGAAAGCAAAAACCTTTGCTGGATCAATATGCCGCGCAACAAATCCTCCAAGCCTATTTTGACGAACCCTCTGCGGGAATAAGACTATGAGAAATCCTCAACTGAATCAAGACGGTGAGCTGCAACACTTGCTGAGTACGGAAGGCTTACCTGCGCGCATCATGCGCGATATTTTGGATAAGGCAGGTACTTTTTTGGATGGAGGCGAGCAGCCTGACATCCGTAAAGTACCGTTGCTGCATGGCAAATCCGTGTTCAACATCTTTTTTGAAAACAGCACGCGCACCCGCACGACCTTTGAAATCGCCGCCAAACGCCTGTCCGCCGACGTGGTCAATTTGAACATCGGTTCGTCTTCCACTAGCAAAGGCGAAACGCTGTTGGATACCGTCGATAATTTGTGCGCGATGCATGCCGATATGTTTATCGTGCGCCATTCCCAAAGCGGCGCGGCACATCTGATTGCCCGCCATGTCGCGCCCGAAATTCACGTTATCAACGCGGGCGATGGTCGTCATGCACACCCCACGCAAGCCTTGCTGGATATGTTCACCATACGGCATTACAAAAAAGAATTTCACAATTTACGCGTGGCGATTGTCGGCGATGTGCTGCATTCCCGCGTCGCCCGTTCGCAAATCCATGCCCTGACCACCTTGGGTGTGCCCGAAGTGCGCGTGATTGCGCCCAAAACGCTATTACCCACCATGGTGGAAAATTTGGGCGTGCACGTGTATCACGACATGGCGAAAGGCTTGCGCGATGTCGATGTGATTTTGATGCTGCGCTTGCAAAACGAACGGATGCAAGGCGCGCTGTTGCCTTCGGCGCAGGAATACTTCAAACACTACGGGCTGACCGAAGAGAAGCTGAGCTACGCCAAACCCGATGCCATCGTCATGCACCCAGGCCCGATGAATCGCGGCGTGGAAATTGATTCCGCCGTGGCAGATGGCCCGAACTCGGTGATTTTGTCGCAAGTGACTTTTGGTATCGCGGTGCGTATGGCGGTGATGAGCACACTGGCAGGCGGAAGATGATTCCCCATCTCGACGAAACCAAGGGTTTCTGTGGGTACGAATTCATTCGTACATCGCCCGATAGGGCGAAAAACGCGACACAATTTGCCTTACTCACGCGTAACGGTACGAATGAATTCGTACCCACGGTCAAAATGAGAATTGACGATAAACCGCTGGCATTTTCCTAATTTCATGCAGGAATGATAATGAATATCCATATCAAAAATGGGCGTGTGATCGACCCAAAAAATCAGCTCGATGCCGTGTGCGACGTGTTTATTGCGGCAGGCAAAATTGCCGCTATGGGCAACGCGCCTGCGGGTTTTGTGGCAAGCCAAACGTTGGATGCGACGGGCTTAGTGGTGATTCCAGGGCTGATAGACTTATCTGCTCGGCTGCGCGAACCTGGCAACGAATACATGGCGACGCTGGAATCCGAAATGTCCGCCGCCGTCGCGGGGGGGGTGACGAGTTTGTCCTGCCCACCCGATACCGATCCGCCACTGGATGAACCTGGCTTGGTGGAAATGTTGAAATACCGCGCCAAAAATTTACATCAAGCCCGCGTCTATCCTGTGGGCGCATTGACCACGGGCTTGAAAGGGCTGGAGCTGACTGAAATGGCGGAGTTGGTCGATGCGGGTTGCGTGGCATTTAGCCAAGCCAATGCGCCCTTGACCGACACCCGCGTCATGCTGCGCGCCATGCAATACGCCGCCACTTTCGACTTCCCGTTGTGGCTACATCCGCAAGATTATTTTCTGTCCAAAAATGGCGTGGCACATGACGGCGAAGTGGCGACGCGTTGCGGCTTGGCGGCCATTCCTGTGTGTGCCGAAACCATTGCGCTCGCGACCATGTTGACCTTGATGCGCGAAACGGGTGCGCGCTTGCACATCGGACGGATTTCCAGCGCGGCGGGCGTGGAGATGATACGTGTCGCCAAACGGGACGGTTTGCCGATTACTTGCGATGTGTCCATCAATCATCTGCACCTGTCCGAAATGGACATCGGCTTTTTTGATTCCAACTGCCATTTAATTCCGCCGCTACGCAGCTTGCGTGACCGCGACGCACTGCGCGCAGGGCTGTTGGACGGCACGATAGATGCGATTTGCTCGAATCACAGCCCCGTCGATGAAGATGCCAAACAACTGCCGTTTGCCGAATCCGAAGCGGGTGCGACGGGCTTGGAGCTGTTGTTGCCGATGGTGTTGAAATGGGCAAATCAAGTTTCCTTGCCGCTGAGTGATGCCATCAGCAAAGCCACGCTGCAACCTGCCCGCATTTTAGGCTTGGATGCAGGTCACCTCAGCGTGGGCGCGTCCGCCGACTTGTGTATTTTCAACCCCGAAGCCGACTGGGAAATCAAACCCGCCGCCCTCAAGAGCCAAGGCAAAAACACCCCGTTTAATGGCATGAATGTATTTGGAAAAGTATGTTTCACCTTGGTAGAAGGGCTAGTTGTCTATGCCCTGTAATCCCATTTCAAAATCAAAAGTGAAGTTGAAAATATCATAGGGTGTCTCGAATGCACCCTACGAATGATTGCTGTATTGAAATGAAAATGGAATAACACCTGTTTTTCCTTGGTATTTGATTCGGAGTTTAGCCATGACAAACAAACATATCGCCCAACAACATCATGCGACGTTTGAAAGCGTTCGCCATTTGGATAGCGATGGCAATGAATTTTGGCTGGCGCGTCAATTGGCGAAAGTGTTGGAATACTCTGAATATCGTCACTTCCTTCCCGTCATAGAACGTGCCCGTGAAGCGTGCCACAACAGCGGACAAGCGGTGACTGACCATTTCGAGGACATCCTCGAAATGGTCAGCATTGGTTCTGGCGCACAACGCGAATTATCCAATGTGCACTTATCCCGCTACGCCTGTTACCTGATTGTGCAAAATGGTGATCCTAGCAAGCCTGTCATTGCCAATGGTCAATCGTATTTCGCCATGCAGACGCGGCGGCAGGAGCTTGCGGAGGATGCAAAATTTACTCAGCTGAATGAGGATGAAAAACGTCTCGCCATTCGCAATGAATTAGCCGCGCACAACAAATATCTGGCGGCCGCAGCCAAAGAGGCGGGCGTGGAAACTCCGCTGGACTATGCCATTTTTCAGGATCACGGCTATAAAGGCTTGTACGGCGGCTTGGGCAATAAAGAAATTCACGCCCATAAAGGTTTGAAAAAAAGCCAAAAAATACTCGACCACATGGGCAGCACCGAATTGGCAGCCAATTTATTCCGCGCCACGCAAACCGAAGAAAAGTTGCGGCGCGATCAAGTACATGGCAAGGTACACGCGAACCAAACCCATCACGAAGTGGGGCGCAAGGTACGCGAAACCATCGCAGAGCTGGGCGGCACCATGCCAGAACATTTGCCCAAGCCCGATGCCAGCATTCAGCAAATTGAATCTGCTCAAAAGAAACTGAAGAAGCAAAAATAAAGTGCGTGACATATAGACTTCCATTACCCCAAGCCGAACTTTTTGAATTTAAACCATAATCAATCTCTATGAACCCCTTACTCGATTTTTCTGGCTTACCCCGTTTTGCAGACATTCTGCCTGAACACGTCGCACCTGCGGTTGACCAATTGCTCGCCGACAGCCGCACGCTAATTGCGAGTTTATTGGTGGATACCACACCGCCCACTTGGCAAAATTTTGTTGTGCCGATGGAAGATGCGCACGAACGTTTATCGCGGGCGTGGGGGCCTGTGGGACATTTGAATGCGGTGATGAATTCGCCTGAATTGCGCGAAGTGTATAACGCCAATTTGCCGAAAATGACTCAGTATTATGCTGAGTTGGGACAAAATCTGGCGTTGTTCGACAAGTTCAAAGCCTTGCGCAATAGTGCTGAATTCAACACCTTAAGTGCGGCGCGTCAAAAAATCATTGAAAACGAATTGCGCGATTTTCGCTTGGGCGGCGCGGAGTTGCCTGACGATGAAAAGGCGCGCTATTTGGCGATCCAAGAACGTCAATCCGAATTGTCCTCGCGCTTTTCCGACAATATCCTCGACGCAACAAATGACTACACTTTAGTGATTGAGCCCTCACCCCAGCCCTCTCCCGATGGGCGAGGGAGCAATGAGTTATCTGGCTTGCCCGCCGATGTATTGCAAACCGCGCAAGAAGCGGCGACGGCAGCGGGTAAAACGGGCTGGTTGTTTACGCTAAAAGCCCCGTCGTATATGCCTGTGATGCAGTTTTCGGATAATCGTGCGCTGCGCGAAACGCTGTATCGCGCCTACAGTATGCGGGCGAGTGAGTTTGGCAAGGCTGAATGGGATAATTCACCTTTGATGACCGAAATCGTCGCATTGCGCGCCGAAGAAGCAAAATTATTGGGTTTTGATAATTTTGGCGAATTGTCGCTGGCGGCAAAAATGGCGGACACGCCTGCGCAGGTGGTGGAATTTATGCGCAAACTAGCACAGCGTGCGCGCCCGTTTGCCGAACAAGACATGGCGGAATTACGCGAATTTGCGCGTCGAAGTTTGGGCTTGGCTGAGCTGCATTCTTGGGACATCGGTTATGTCAGCGAAAAGCTGCGCGAAAAACGCTATGCGTTCTCCGAACAAGAAGTCAAAGCCTACTTCCCCGAAGATACTGTATTGACGGGCATGTTCAAGCTGGTTGAAACCTTGTATGGCTTAACCATCCAAGCAGGCCGCGCGCCTGTGTGGCATGAAACCGTGCGTTTCTTCGATATTTTGAATGCGCAAGGGCAACGCATCGGGCAATTTTATTTGGACATGTACGCCCGCAGCAGCAAGCGCGGCGGCGCGTGGATGGATGATGTGATTACCCGCCGTCGCCTCGCATCAGGGGAGATTCAAACCCCAGTCGCTTATCTCAACTGCAATTTTTCCGCGCCTGTCGGCGGCAAACCTGCGCAATTTACTCACGACGAAGTCATCACCCTGTTCCACGAATTCGGACACGGCTTGCACCATTTATTGACCGAAGGTGAAGATTTAGCGGTGTCAGGCATTAACGGGGTGGAATGGGATGCGGTGGAGTTGCCCAGCCAGTTTATGGAAAACTTCTGCTGGGAATGGGACGTGGTACGCGACATGAGCCGCCATCAAGACACAGGCGAGTCCTTGCCCCGTGAGTTGTTCGACAAAATGTTGATGGCGAAAAACTTCCAAAGCGGCTTGCAAACCCTGCGCCAGATTGAATTCGCGCTATTTGATATGCTGATGCACAGCCAATTTGAAGCGGGGGGAGGTAAAACGATCTTGCAATTACTAGACGAAGTGCGTCGCGAAGTCGCCGTGCTGATTCCGCCCGATTTCAACCGCTTCCCCAACAGCTTTTCGCACATTTTCGCGGGTGGCTATGCAGCGGGCTATTACAGCTACAAATGGGCAGAAGTGTTGTCCGCCGATGCCTACAGCTTGTTTGAAGAGCACGGCATACTCAATGCCGAGGTAGGCGCACGCTTCCGCGCCGAAGTGCTGGCAGTAGGCGGCTCTCGCCCCGCCATGCAATCCTTTATTGCCTTCCGAGGACGCGAACCCGACATCGACGCATTGTTGCGGCATAACGGGTTGTGTTAGGAGCGTACTGATTTAATCTTCCGCTCGTGGTGAGCCTGTCGAACCATGAGCGGAAGATTAGACGAAATCCAAAATTAAATATGTGCATCTTTCGACCGTTCGACAAGCTCACGGCTCAGGACGAACGGATTTTATCCGCACTTCCTGATTTACCTTGAAGGATAGATAAATGCCATTCCCCCTTCACATATTTGCAACAAACAATTACATGCTTTGTTGCAAAAAAACCACACAACCTTGAACGCTTGTCATAAAACTTTGACAAGGACAAGCGGTGTTCTATACAGTGCGCCCCTAGTGAACGCAGGGGGGTCTTGCAATCACTGGTGGGATGGCGAAGTTGGTTGAGAAGCTCTAAAGCATGATTAACTGCAAAATACTGTTCTACGAACCTAAATTTAAGATTAACTAAGGAAAAGATAATGAAAAAAATCGTTCTGTCATTGGCTGGCGTAATGGCTGCTATTGCATTCGCACCAGAAGCAGCTGCTGTTCCTGTTTTCGCACGTCAAACTGGCATGGCTTGCTCTGCATGTCACTTCCAACATTTCCCATTGCTGAATGGTTTCGGTCGTGCATTTAAGTCCGCTGGTTTCACCATGATGGGCGCACAAGGTAAAGTTGAAACTGCTGAAGGCGAACACGGCGCAACTTTGTCTATCCCTAATAACTTGAACTTCGGCGTATTGACTACAACAGGTTATGAAACTGTTAGCGGTGCAACTACCAACACTGGTGGCGGCAATGCAGCTTGGTTCGTTCCTGCTTCAGGTGGTGAATTGTCCTTGTTTATGGGCGGTCGTATTGCTGAATTCGCTGGTTTCTTGACTGAAACAGGTTTGGGTGCTGCCGCTAAAACGGGTGCTGCTAAACTGGCATTGCTGTTCCCAGTTGGCGACATGCGCGTAGGCGTTGTGGCACACACCAGCAATGGTCAAGGTGTGGCATATAGCTATGAAACACTGAACACAGGTGCGGTTAATACGCACAAAATGACTGCATTGAATGGTAACAACCAAGGTGCTTTGGTTACTAACGCAAATGGCGGTCACACTGGCGTTTATTCCGCTTCACAATACTTGATGACTAACACTGCTGCAACGGGTCTGTCTTTGGTTGCTGTAAACGACAGCTTGGGTTTCATCAACATCGGCAAGTATGATATCGCAGGTGTAGGCGTTGCTACAGCAGGTGCGTTGCCTTTGACTTACGTTCGCGTAGCAGGTCTGTTTGAAGCAGCTGGCTTTGACATGGGTGCTGGTATCCAATCTTTCAGCGGTACATCCAAAGCTGTTCTGAATACAGAAGTTAAAGCAACGGTAATTGACTTCCAAGCTCAAGGTGAAGTGTCTGGTATGGGCTTAGGTGTTTACGCATCTTACGGTTCTGCTCCAGCAGCAGCAGTAGGTACATTGAGTGCACTGAACCCACTGAGCTTGTCCAAGCGTTCTTCATTCAACATCGGTGCTGAACTGGGTGTAATTCCTCACACCGCAACTCTGCAATTGGGCTTGCGTTCAGGCAAAAACGGTGGCGCAGCTGGTGCTGATGGCGACAATGCATTCTTGATCGGTGGTACTTATGAATTGGCGCAAAACGTTGAACTGAGCCTGACTCACTCTTCCCAGTCTGGTAGCGCATGGAATGGCGTTGGCGTGATCGGCAAGTCTGTTACATCTTTGATGATGGAAGCATTGTTCTAAGCAACATGACACGGTTCGCCGTGTTGTAGTGGCATAGAAACAGAAAAGGGAGACTTCGGTCTCCCTTTTTGCATTTCCCTTACCCCTACGTGGGAGCGCACAAATTGTGATGAAAACAAAAAGCAGGAGGAGGGTGAATTTGTTAGAATGCCGCACAATTAGCCATTTAAAGGAGATTCACCATGTTGACCATCGACCTTGAAATAGAAAAATCACTGCAATCCCTTGCCAGGCAAGAACATAGCTCTCCCAATGAACTTATTAAGAAGCTGCTTAACCAGTATTTGAAGCAAAAGCAGTCTGCTCTCACACCCATTGAGAGGGTGATTTCTGAGGATTTAAGCCTGCCCAGATGGCGCAAAGCAACGCCCTCCCCCATCACACAATCACTCACAGGATTGCTGGCAAAATCCAATTTGAGTGAATTAGACTACCAGCAGCACTTGGCGGAGAAGTACCTTTGAAAATTTTGTTTGATACCAATGTGGTGTTGGATGTGCTGTTGAATCGCGCACCTCATGCGGAAGTGGCGATTGCATTATTCAGTGCAGTTGAAAAACAAATCATTCAAGGATTTTTGTGCGCAACCACCCTGACCACGGTTGATTATTTGGCAACCAAAGTCATCGGTAAAGTCGAGGCTAAAATTGCCGTGCGTGGATTATTGGCATTATTTTCCATTGCGGACGTGAATCAAAAAGTGCTGGAAGCCGCTACATTTTCGGATTTTGCTGATTTTGAGGATGCTGTTTTATATCAAGCGGGCTGTTATGCAGCGGTAGATGGCGTGGTGACGCTCAATGGCAAAGACTTTAAAACGGCAGAACGCCCCATTTATAGCCCAGAGGAATTATGGAATATCATCCATTCTGGTTGAAATTGTTGATTATCACTGAGGTTACTATGAATAAATTACCTAACATCCACCCTGGCGAAGTATTGCGCGAAGAGTTTCTCATCCCGCTGGGAATTTCCCAATACCGTCTCGCCAAAGAAATCGGGGTGACCGAGGCGCGTATTTCGGGTATTTGCACGGGAAAACGGGCGATTACTGCCGATACCGCGTTGCGATTGGCAGCTTTTTTGGCACGTCATCGGCGTTTTGGATGGGATTACAAGCCGATTTTGACACCGAAGCCGCTGCTGCTTCTTTGGTGAACGTGTTGGGACGAATTCACCGTTTTGAGGTTTCAGATGCAGGTGTGGTAGTGCATTCGTACTGTGCGATATAGCAGCATTCTTATTTTGACCATGGGTAGGGATTTCTTCGTATATCAGCAATATCCTAATCTAATTGTTTGAATAATAAAGTTTTTAATTTATGGAAATGTGTGAATTTGTCATGCCCACGAGCAACACGACTGGACTGCACGATAATTTATGCTCAGATACTTGTACAATCTGCTTGAAATTTAACATTCCCTATTGAATAAAGGCTCATTCGGTATTATTCTGCGCAGCGTGTGAGCTGTATCGTCGTAAATGTTGTGTGGTATGCCGCCTATCAGGAATCTCTGTTTGTCTTGCGGCTTTTTTGATGCGCTGGTTTACAGGGAATGATGATGCTTCCTCGCAACGTTTGGCATTTTTGCACAATGACGCTCATCCTCGCGGGGTGCGGTACGCAGCCTATCTCGCCCTCTCCCCATCATCTGCAAGCCCCTGTTTTACCTAATCCTGATATTCCACAGCCTCTGCTAGGGGCTGCGTTGTTACCTCCCCCACAACCGATCCACAAAACACCGACGTATAGCGTGGTGGTCGCCAATATCCCTGTGCAGGAAATTTTGTTGGCATTGGCGCGTGACGCGCAAATCAATCTGGATATTCATGCGGGCATTCAAGGTGAGGTGACGATTAACGCGATTAACCAAACCTTGCCACAGATACTCGCTCGCATCGCCAAGCAAGTGGATATGCGCTATGAGTTGGAGCATGGCAATTTGATGGTCATGCCAGATACGCCGTATTTGCATAGCTACAAGATTGATTACGTCAATATGGCGCGTGATTCGGAAAGTGTGATTGTCACCAGTTCGTACGTGACCTCTGGCGCGGTTGCCACGCTGGGGACGAGTGGGGCGGGGAATAATTCCTCGGTTAGCATCAAAGACATCTCCAAAAATCGCTTTTGGGAAACTTTGGCGCAAAACGTCAAAGATTTGTTACATGAAACCGACAAGATTTTACCTGAAGGTTCCAGCGAAACCACAGTGCAACAAGTCGCTGCCGCGCGCAGTACGGGGACAGGCGTTCAGCCTGTGGCGGGGCGGCGCGCTACTCCTAAAACGGGCGTAGAAAACAGCCCCAATCCCATCAATTTTGAAGAAGGTGGTACGACGGTGACCAAGCACAGCACGTTTCGGGAAGCGGCTTCGGTGATTGTCAGCCCCGAAGCGGGCTTGATGACGGTGCGCGCCACCGCACGGCAGCATGAAAAAATCCAGACTTTTCTTGACCACGTCATGCGCAGTGCGCGTCGGCAAGTGATGATAGAAGCGACCATTGTCGAAGTCCGTCTGAGCGATCAATACAAGCAAGGCATCAATTGGTCGATGTTGGTCAAAGCGGGCGGGAAGAGCTTTAAGCTATTGCAAAACAGCGTGGGTTTGCCCACGGCAATTGGCACAGGCGTGCTGGGCGTGATGACCAATCCCACCGCGGCAACGATTGGGATGCAGGTTTCTTTGCTGGAGTCTTTTGGCAATGTCAAAGTGCTGTCCAGCCCCAAATTGAGCGTCATCAATAACCAGACAGCGATTATTAAAGTCGTGGACAACTACGTGTATTTCACCTTGGCGGCGAATACCGTCACCAATCAAACGGGGTCGCAAACCAATTACACCAGCGCGCCCAATACCTTGCCCGTAGGTTTTACCATGAGCGTCACCCCGCAAATTAGCGAAAATGATTCGGTGTTGTTTAACCTCAAACCCTCTATTTCGCGCGTGACGGCTTTTGTGAACGACCCCAATCCTGAATTGGCACGGGCAGGGGTGATTAGCCGCATTCCACAAACCCAAACCCGTGAAATGGAATCGGTGATGCGGATCGAAAGTAATCAAATTGCGGTGTTGGGTGGCTTGATGCAGGACAGTGTCAATAACTTGACCGATGCCGTTCCTGTATTGTCGAATATTCCAGGGGTAGGTGAGTTGTTTAAGCAGCGCAACGATAGCACTGAGAAAACAGAACTGGTTATTTTTCTACGCCCTGTGGTGATTAAAAGTGCGCGTTTAGAAGCGGATTACCGTGAATTTCAAACTGATCTGCCCGATGGAGCATTTTTTCAATCTACCGATGTGGCGCAAGGAGTAGGACAATGAAAATTGCCCGCTTGGTCATCATCTTGTTTTTGCTGAGTAACGGGGTGTGTACGGCAGCCGATACCGCTGCGGCGCAATGCCCTCCACGCGTCAGAGCCAGCTCCACGGCAAACAAGCTGCTGTTTCGTATCGCCCCACACCCCGATGACGCATTGGATGTATTGTTGAAACAGGCTTATCAAGCCTATTTGAAGGGTGATTTTGACCATGCGCATGGCTTGTATTTGCAAGTGCTCAAGCAAGCTCCGCGCAATCAGGATGCTTTGTTGGGGCTGGCGGTGGTGGTGCAAAATCGCGGGGCGGTGCAAGAGGCATTGGATTATTACGCGCAAGTGTTGCGGCTCAATCCGCAAAATGCGTGGGCAAATGCGGGCATTGCGGCATTAAATGGCGACGAAAATCTCGAAAGTCAGCTAAAGCATTGGTTGCAAACGCAACCTGATTCCGCCGCGCTGCATCTTGCGCTGGGAAATTATTACGCCAGTGAGGCGCGTTGGGCAGAGGCGCAACAGGCGTATTTCGTCGCCTATCGGCTCGCGCCTCAAGATGCGAGCGTTGCTTATAACTTGGCGGTCAGTTTGGAGCAGCTGGGGCAGAACAAGTTGGCGGCGCAGCATTATCAGCGGGCAGTGCAACTGGATGTTGAACACCGTGCGGGGATAGAAGTTGCGCCGCTCAATCAACATATTGAAGCCTTGTTGCAGTAATCCAGCCATGTTAACCAATCTCATTCAACATTCGCTGGCGCAGATTTTGCGCGACAAAGGGGTGATTGGCGAGGATCAGCTGCACATCGCGTTGCGTGCGCAACAACAAACGCATCAACCGTTGGAAAGCTTATTGGTCGATTTGGGTTTTATATCTGAGTCCACCATACGGGCGGTGTTGTCCGAGAATATGGGACATGAAAGCGTCGATTTGGCGACGGTGTTGGTGGAACCTGCCGCATTGGAAATCGTGCCGAAAGAGTTGGCGCGCCGCTATCAATTATTGCCCTTGTCCATGGATCCACAGGCGCGTACTTTTACACTGGCGATTGCCGATCCTGATAATATTCTGGCTCTCGATCAGCTGCGCGCCTTGTTGGACGAAACGTATCAAATCATTCCACAGCTTGCTAGCCAAGCCGACATCCTGCGCGCGATCGACCAGCATTATGGCTTTGCTTTGTCGATTGATGGCATTCTGCATGAAATCGAACCGAGTGACGATGACGCGCGGGTGGCAGAGTCTGCTGTGAATGAGTTCAGTCAGCCCATGGTGCGTTTGATTGATGCGCTGCTCACCGAAGCCGTGCAGCGTGGTGCGTCTGACATACACTTTGAACCTGAACATAGCTTTTTGCGCATACGCTATCGCGTTGATGGGGTGTTGCATCAAGTGCGCAGCCTACCAAAAAGCTTTTGGGCGAGTATGGTGGTGCGGCTAAAGGTGATGAGTGGGATGAATATCGCTGAAACCCGTGCCCCGCAAGATGGTCGTATTTCCTTGCGTTTGTCGGGTCGTCCCATTGATTTTCGTGTCGCGTCCCATCCCACCACGCAGGGCGAAAATTTGGTGCTGCGTATTTTGGATCGGCAAAAAGGTATTGTGCCATTGGATAAACTGGGATTGGACGAACACGCTTTGTCTACGCTCAAAAAACTTATTGCCAAGCCTGAAGGCATTGTACTGGTCACAGGCCCGACGGGAAGTGGCAAAACGACCACGCTGTATTCGGTGTTAACCCATGTTAACCATGAGTCGGTCAACATTATGACTTTGGAAGATCCTGTGGAATATCCGCTCGCTTTGGTGCGCCAAACCTCAGTCAACGAGGCCACTAAATTGGATTTTGCCAATGGCATTCGTTCCATTATGCGTCAAGACCCTGACATTATTTTGGTCGGCGAAATTCGCGACCATGCCACGGCTGAGATGGCGTTCCGTGCCGCCATGACGGGTCATCAGGTCTATTCCACCTTGCATAGCAACTCGGCAATCGGCGCGCTGCCTCGCTTGTTGGATATGGGAATTTTGCCCGATGTCCTAGCAGGCAATATCATCGGCATGGTGGCGCAACGCTTGGTGAGACAGCTGTGTGGGGAATGCAAGCAGCCCTATGTGCCTGATAGGGATGAGCGTCGCTTGCTCCATCTGGATGCCGAGCAAGACATGCAACTTTATCGTGCCGTCGGTTGCGCCAGCTGCCATTTTCAAGGTTATCGAGGGCGATTTGCTTTGATGGAAGTCTTGAAAATGGATCTTGAATTGGACGATTTAGTCGCACAGCGTGCGCCTGCTCAACAGATTCGCCGCGCGGCTTTGGCTAAAGGTTTTAGACCACTATCCCTGTCGGGTATTCAGCATATTCTGCAAGGCAACACCTCTTTGGCGGAAGTGTGTCGTGTGGTGGATTTGAGCGATGCCTTGCCATGACACTGTATGCCTATCGTGCGATTGATGCGCAAGGACATGCGCGCAAAGGACTACAAGATGCCGCCAATCTCGTTGATCTGGAATCGCACCTCAAGCGCATAGGATTGGATTTGATTGATGCGCAGAGCGATCGTGTGCGTCGTCAACGTGCTGCCATCCTTGCGTCCGATTTGATTACACTCTTCTTTAATTTAGAGCAGCTCACGCGTTCGGGTGTGCCTTTGCTCACGTGCTTGGAGGATTTACGTGACACCATGCACGAGCCGCGTTTGCGCAGCATTTTGGCGGAGATGATTGAGTCCATCCAAAATGGCAAAACTTTGTCTCAATCCATGCAGTCACACCCCGATGCGTTTGATGCCACGCTGGTGAGCCTGACCCATGCGGGCGAAATCAGCGGGCGCATCTCCGAAGTGTTTGCTCACATTACCACCACGCTGAAATGGCAAGACGAAATGCGCAGCCACACCAAAATGTTGTTGATGTATCCCGCGCTTGTGGGCAGCGTGGTGTGCGTGGTAATTGCCTTTTTGCTGATGTATTTGGTACCACAACTCGTGGTGTTTATTCAAAATATGGGGCAGGAAATTCCTTTGCAAACCAGAATCTTATTATGGGTGTCTGCATTTTTCGTCCAGTATTGGGCGATTTTGTTAGGTTTGCCCGTGGGGGTTGGCGTACTCGCAGCGTGGTTGCTGCACCGTTACCCAGAGCTGCATGAACCGCTTGATGATTACAAACTTAGGTTGTGGATCGTGGGCGGTATTTTGCGCAAGCTCATCTTAGCGCGCTTCGCCAATACCTTTGCCCTGATGTATCGCTCAGGGATTAGCGTATTGGATTGCCTCGCCAATTCAGAAGGGCTGGTGAATAACCGTGCGATCGCTCGCAGTTTGCAGGCGGTTGCACATGAGATTGAGGCGGGACATAACCTCACGGATAGTTTTGCCAAAACGGGCATGTTTCCGCCTTTGGTGATTCGGATGCTCAGGGTGGGCGAAACCACGGGGGCATTGGATGAAGCTTTGCTGAATATCAGTTATTTTTACGAACGGGATGCCAAAGCCGCGTTGCAGAAAATGCAAATGTTGATTGAGCCAGTGATGACCCTGATACTGGGGGCGTTGCTCGGCTGGGTGATGTTGTCTGTGCTATCGCCCATTTACGAGCTGATTGGGAAATTGAAGCTGTGATGAAAATACTGTTGTTGCTCAGTGCCAATCACCTTCATGCGCAAGTGCGGCGAGGACAAGTCGTTGTCTCGCAACAGCTGTTTGGCAACACGCCTGCTGAACGGGAAGCGTTCGCTCATTTTTTGCAGACGCAAAAAGGGCTTTGCTATGTACTGACGGACTTAATCGAAGAAGATTTTCACTTAGAAAGCCTACCTTATTTGCGTCGCCGTTCACGGGATGCGCTATTGCAACGCAAATTTTCTCAGCTCTATCCCGACACGCCTTTTCATCTTGCGACGGAATTGCAACGTCAATCCCATGGGCGGCGCGATGTGGAGATGTTGTTGTCGGCGTTAACCAATCCCAGCATGATAGAACCTTGGTTGGATATTTTGTGGGCGGCTCAAGTACCTGTGGTCGGAATATATTCCATTGCCCAACTCAGTGGTTCGCTGATTGCTACGCAAGAAATAACGGATGTGTTGTTGGTGTCCTATCAAAAGGGGGCGGGTTTACGGCAAAGCTACTTTAAAGCAGGGCATCTGCAGTTTTCGCGTCTTACCGCACTTTCCCACGATGCGTCCTTTTACGACAACCAAGTCAAGGAGTTATTACGCACCTATCATTATCTGCAGCGACTCAATCATTTATCAGTTGGACAAGTGTTGACGGTGCGTCTGCTATGTCATTCAGATGACCAAGCGTGGTTACAACAAAAGCTACCCGATGATGCAGATCTGCACTACGAGTTCGCGCCGCTCAATAGTTTAGGGCGCATATTAGGCTGCAACGAGGTGTTTGATGATACGGATGCAAGCGCACTTTTTTTGCACCAATTAGCCACTCATCCGCCTCTCGTTCATTATGGACAAGTGCGACACACGCATTATTTCCGATTATGGCAAGTAAGACGGATATTGAACCGTGGCAGCGCGGTGTTGTTTTTGTTGTGTGCGGTTTGGGCGTTGCACAATGTGTGGGGCAGCTTACCTGACGGGCAACATGCAACTGCGATGCAGAGCAACACGCGTCAGATGCAGCAACAAACCCAGCAAATTATGCAACATTTGCCGCAAAGCACGATGCCTGCGGCAGATGTCAAAGCCGCCGTGCTGACCATGCGACAATTCAAGCAGAGCAGGCGATTGCCTGATGCGGTGTTGTTGCCTTTAAGTCGTGTGCTGGATCGTTTTCCTGATATTCAGCTTGATACGTTAACTTGGCAAATCAACGCCGCCGATGCCGCGCAAGGGGTGATGGATTGCCAAGCGCATTTTCAACCTTTTACGGGGAATTATCGCGCTGCTTTGCAGGGGTTAGAACAGTTCAAAGCGGCTTTGCAGCAGCAAGGTTATCAGGTGGAAGTACTCACTTCGCCGTTGCAAGACGGCACCGCCACGCCGCTTGCCGATGCGAGGAACACCCCTAATCCTACCTTTAACTTCTCGGTGAAATTGCGCTGGCAGGTATCGACATGAAATTGACCTCACAAGATTTTCGGGTGTTACGCACGAGTTTGCTGGCTGGTGTGATGGCGGTGTCCGTGAGTGTTGCGTTAATTTGGTTGAGTCTTTGGTATGAACAGCGTGTGAGTACGATGGAACACGTTGCGCAAAATCAGCTTGCGTTGGCGCGACAACAGTTGACCAGCGCGCAGCAAGATGCGCTGAATATGCAGGCGTATCTGGTGGAATATGCCCAGCTCACGCAACGTCGTATTATTGGGGAGGAGCAGCGTGTGGATTGGTTGGAGACCGCCGCTGCCTTGCAGCAACAAGCATGGGTGGAGGATTTTCATTACAGCATGGATCCGCAGCAACTATATCCCTCGCCTTTTTCATCCGTGGAAATTGGACATTTTGCGCTATATCGCAGCCCGATGCAGTTGGAGCTTTCCTTGCGGCATGAGCTGCAATTAGTCCATTTTCTCAAGGCATTGACTGAGCAATCTAGTGGCTGGTTTCAACTCACAGGCTGTTCGCTACAACGGGTTTCGGAGGCTGAAGACAGTTTGTTGAATGCACGCTGTCAGGGCGACTGGATCAGCCTCAAAGTGCAGCAGGAGGTGCCATGAAGCCCTTTGTTTTGTATTGTTTGTTATGTTTTTCGCACACGGTTTTTGCCGAGGAGCTGGCTTTGGGGCGTTTGTTTTTCACGCCGACACAACGCGCACAACGGGATACGCGGCACACGAGCGTACCCGTGGTCTCGCAGGTCAACGGCATTGTGCAACGAGATGGGGGCGTGCGTACCATTTGGATTAACGGCGTGGCGCAGCGTGACAAAGTAGGCGGCTTGCCTGTGTCAGCAGCTAAGCCCTCTATCGCGCATCAAGCACCCCCTGCATCCCGCCCAATTGTGATTCAAAAACATGAAAAATAACCGACTATCCGTGTCGTTGCGCGGTTTTCCACCGCAGCAGCGCGGCGCGGCTTTGTTGGTCATGCTGGTGATTTTGGTGTTGGGTGCGCTGACACTGTTCGTCAATACCTTAAATTCCGCTGCCATCCATCAGGCGCGGCAGGCGCAAACGGAAGCCGCGTTGGCGTTGGCAAAGGATGCCCTCATCGGACGTGCGCTCAGCAATCCCAATATGCCCGCCAGTTTGCCATGCCCCGATCTCGTCACCCATCTCGCGGGCAATAATATGCCCAACGACGGCGTGGCGGACTTGTTCAACGGTAATGACTGCCCCAGCTATATCGGACGTTTTCCTTGGCGTACCTTGGGGTTAGGTGATGTGCGCGATGGTTGGGGCGAGCGTTTGTGGTATGTGTTGTCGCCCAATATGCGCGATGACGAATCCGCCAAACCGCTCAATAGCGACACGGCGGGGCAATTGTCGTTGCAAGGCGATATGCCACAAAGTCCTCTGCTGGCGATGGTTTTTTCCGCCAATGTGCCATTGGACGGGCAGGAGCGCAGTAGTGCAAACGAAAATGACCTTGTGCATTATTTGGACGGTGAGAACAGCAATGGCGACACGGTATTTAGCCGATTGGCGAGCAGCACGCAATTCAATGATGTGTCGATTAGCCTGAGTGCCGATCAGCTTTTTCCCTTAGTTGAAAAGCGCGTGTTGCGTGAAGTTCGGGTGTGTTTAGATGATTATGCGGCGGTTTCAGGCGGCAAATATCCTTGGGCAAGTCCTGTAAGTGATACTGCTCACTATTGGGGTGCATGGCAGACCTATTTTGGGCGCATCCCTGTGCAGCCGAATATTTTGCTAGGCGCGGTGGATGCCAGTACAGGGCAATTTATCGAAGCCTTGGTGAGCGTACAAGTCGCGTTAAATCATTATATTGCCGCGAATAATGGCAATACCCGTCCTGCACTGAGTTTGGCGGCGACGCAACTCAGCCTATCGGCACAAGCAGCGAGCGATCCCGTGAGTCCAACGGCGATCAGCGCCGCCTTGTCCGCCGCTGATTTAGCGACCAATTTATCGCAAAAATCCCCCAGTGCAGGGGCGGCGGCGATACAGGCAGGGATCACTAGCGTGCAAAACCAGATCAACAATGTGCGTGATGAATTGCGCGTGGCGGGATTGATTGACCCCAATATGGCACTGGCATGGACGGCGCGTTGTACGGCGTTTTCAGCGGGCTATTGGGAAAGCTGGAAAAACTTGCTGTTCTACCAAATTGCCGAGGGTTTTCAGCCTGGCGGCAGTGGCGATTGTGGCACGTCATGCTTGGCGATTACAGGCAGTGGGCACACGCTTGCAGGAAGTACTCACTATCGTGCGGTGGTCGTCAATGCAGGCAAAGCCTTGTCGGGTCAGGTGCGTAGCACCAATGCCGTTTCCGCTTATTTGGAAACGGCCAATGTGCGCACCACAGCAGATACGCTGACCTTCGTCACATATCGCCCTGACGACGTGGCTCATTCCTCACTGAATAACGATTTGGTGTTTTGCCTAGACGGGAGGCAGTACTGCAAATGAGAAAATTCAATCGCATGTTGGGCTTCAGCTTGTTGGAAATGGCAGTGGTGATGCTGATTTTAGGGCTGTTGTTGACAGGGCTGTTGCCCACCCTGTCGGCGCAAGTGGAACAACAGCGCATCGTTGAAACGCGCAAACAGCTGAATGAGATACGCGACGCGCTGTTAGGTTTTGCCGTCAGTCAAGGTCGCTTGCCCTGTCCTGCGGAAGGCGGTCTTGCCAGTGAAAATAACGCGGGTTTGGAAGCGGTGAGTGGGGTAGGGGCGAATTTGGTCTGTGCCAGCAATCGGGGTGTGTTGCCGTGGGCTACATTAGGTGTTCCCGAAACGGATGCGTGGGGGCGACGCTACAGTTATCGCGTGACCGCGACTTTTGCCGATGGCGAAGACGGCACGGCGGCGAGTTGCGCCATGCCCAGCAGCGTATCGTTTCAACTATGTTCTTTGGGCAATCTCACCGTATTGAAGACGACAGGCGGCGCGAAAGTGTCCGATTCTGTCCCCGTGGTCGTGGTATCACATGGGCAAAATGGCTACGGAGCTTACACCCCGCAAGGCAAACAGCTCGCGGGCGCAACAGGGGATGAAGCGGAGAATGCCGATAATAACAACACCTTTGTCAGCAAAGAGTTCGGCGTGAACTATGATGATTTGGTGTTGTGGCTATCCCCGCCCATTTTGATGAATCGTATGGTGGCGGCAGGGAAGTTGCCTTAAGGGTAGCCCGTATGCAATACGGGATTTATGCAATGGCGAACGTTTCCCGTATTGCGTACGGGCTACGAATGAGGGACGTATGTGCGATTAGCGTAGAGGGATTTTGGGTTTTGAACGGGAGAATTGAAATGCGAAAACATATTGCGATGCTGCCCCCTTTGACCTCATCGCTTCATCTTGAAACTTTGCGCAGGCTTCGCCAGCGTCAGCAAGCAACTTCAAAACTGTATTCTTCGATGTGCGTTGTAGCGTTTACCCCCATTCCTTCACATAAGCAAGAAAGGATTTGTGCGCGTTTCTCGTTTGATAGTTGGTTCGCCATTTTTTCTCCCAAACAACATTTCATAATGCTCATGATGCTTGAGTTAATATAAACATGCAAGCATTAAATTAAAAACAGTGCTTGCATCATGCTGTAATACTAATCTACAATGCAAGCATATATTAAACAAAGGATGCTTACATGAATGATAATAATGAACCAAAAGGTCGCGCAAAAGGCGGTATTGCAAGGGCTGATAAATTAACTCCAGAGCAACGAAGCGAGATAGCCAAAAAAGGAGCTGCTGCCAGATGGGGTGCGGAGACTTTAAAAGCTACCCATAAAGGGAATTTCAAAAAGGACTTTGGAATTGATGTTGAATGCTATGTCCTAAATGACAAGAACAAAACAGCGGTTATTTCGCAAAGTGGAATGGGAGTTGCTTTAGGTCTTGGAGATGGTGGAACGAGGCTTCCCAGATTTGTGTTCAATAAAACAATGACCGAATATATCTGGCCAGAGTTAACCGAGAAAATAAATAATCCTATTATCTTTCAATCGGTTAGGGTTTTGCCGTCTGGCCATCCTGCACAATCAAGCGTTGCTAACGGATATGACGTTACTATTCTTATTGATATTTGCAAGGCAATTCTTAAGGCAGAAAGCGACGGCAAGCTAAAACCAGAATCTAATGCAGTCAAGCAAGCTCACATAATCGTAAACGCATCGGCAAAAGCTGGTATCCAAGGTCTTGTCTATGCTCTGTCTGGTTTTGATAGAACCAAAGAAGAAGTAATTGCGGCATTCAAATTGTATGTTCAGGATGAAGCAAAGAAATATGAGAGCGAGTTCCCCGTTGAGCTATATACAGAATGGCATAGACTATATGAAATACCAGTATTAGATCGCGGTAGGTCGTGGCATTTTAAGCATCTAACTGTAAGGCATATCTATTATCCACTAGCAAAAAGTAATGGAAAAATTCTTGAACTTATAAGGGCGCTTAAATCGGATGGAGGAGACAGGAATAAAAAGCTATTTCAATTTTTGAATGACGTGGGCGCTAGAGCTTTGCGTATGCAACTTGGGCGAGTTCTTGAAATGTCAGAATCATCGAAAACAAAAGCGGAATACGAAAATAAAATCAGTGAACGATTTGGCGGGCAGCAAGACTTTGAGTTTTAACTACCCCAACGCTTTTGCGCTGCCTTCTTTGCAATCTCTGACCGTTCCTCTGGCGTGTGAGCTTATCGGCTCGCGCCTTTCCTCCCTTTAGCCCACCTTTGCGGCTGTCTGCCTTCTTTCGGTCAAAGGCGGTCAAAGGGGTCAGCATCGTAATATGTTTTCGCATTTCAATTCTCAAAATCCCTCTACGCTAATCGCCCCTACGTCCCTCATTCGTCGTCATCACAGACGCTTCCCTTATTGCATACAGATCTACCATCCGTCTTTCCACGCATCTACAGCATTCGCCGTGCATCTTTGAGCAGCAGCAACAATTGCGTGGTTTGCAAGGGGGAGGGTTCAAATCCGAAACGGCGATAAAATGCGGCGGCGGGTGCGTCGATGGGATGGGTGAGCAAAGCGCGAATGCCTGCTTGTTCGGCGATAGACAAGGTGCGACGAATCGCATCTTGCAACAATCCCACGCCTATGCCCTGACCTTGTGCTGCTGTCGCCACGGCTAAACGCGCCAAAATCACCACGGGAATCGGATATTGCCCCATGCCCTTGCGAATACGCTCAGGTGCGTCCCACGTTTCCACTTGTCCTACGGTCAAGCTAAAATACCCCACCACACGCTGCGTATCCACCACCACAAAGGTTTTTGCCGAACCGCTGCTTTGCGCTTGGCGGGCGTGGCGGAGCAACCAATCGTTTAACGCAGGTTTGCCGCAATCGAATCCCGTCAGATCATGCTCCGCCTGCAACGATTCAACACCGCGCAACATTACACCGCCCAAGGTGCGGTACGGGCAAACAAATCGCGCAAACCCGCATTATCTTGCGCGGGACGATCCAACAACTCCAATAAATTTTGGTATTCGCTCCCTGCCACCACAAACAAACGCTGGTCTAACAAAGTCTGTTCGGCGGCAAGGCAAGCACTCGCCAAAATAAAATCCGTCAACGACTGATGCGCCACCGCAGCAGCCCGCCGCAAAATCGCCTCCTGCTCCAAGGTCGCTCGCACCCCCAATCGCGCCGCCCGCGCAGCACGATTGGGCATTATTAAAGTAGATTCCATAAAAAGCTCCAGTGGATAGACGAGGCTGAAATGTTAGTACAATAGACAAACAAAAGTCAATGATTTATTAGGGAAATGGGGCTGTTGATGATTTAACGTGGATACAAGGGGGCAATAAGGGTCAAAAAGGGTCAGCTTCGCATTTAATTTTCCCAAATTACATGAGCAAAGGGGTCAGGTTTTTCATGGTCTCATTTCCTTAATTTCTGCATCAGAAAGATAGGCATTCTCGTGTCCATCCCCCCGTGACGTGATAGTGCGCCTGCAAGTTCAAGTCGTAAAGGTCTGGTCATCGTGCGGCTATTTTAAGACACAAATGCGATAACGAAAAACCTGACCCCTTTCCATGTGCAAAAAAGACAAGAAAAATCCCCCAGAATCTTACGAAGTTGCGGACTCAGCAAGAAATGCGGCGGCGGTGATAATTTGTACGCCGTGGTAGGGATTCATGGAGAGCAGATGTTTTTTGTCGCCAGAAACCAAAATACTCGCGCCTGAGGCGATGGCAACTTCTAGGAATTTATTGTCTTTGGGATCAATGCAATCGGTGATGGGCTGGGTTATTGATACCTGAATACAAAGTGCAAAAAATCGGGTTAAAAATTCAAGTCTGGTGTATTCGGTGTTGGTGAAATAGGGGTCAAATTTGTTGCGCTGAATAACTTCTGCCAGTTCGCCAAAAGTGGCTTGGGAGATGAAAATATCGCATTCGGTGACGGCTTTATAGAGTGCTTTTGCTGCGGTGCTGTTTGGCTTGATGGCGGCACTGAGCAGGATGTTGGTGTCGATGACGACTTTGGTTTTATTTGGCGATTTCTGCATGGATGATCGCGTTGAGATCGTCTTCGGCAATATCGAGCGCGGCATTGGGTGCGGTTTGCGACCGCCCTTCTAGCCATGCCGTCATGTTTTTGGCGGCTAGTTCCCGCAAGGCATCTATCCCGTCTTGATAGCGGATGAGTAATAGCGTGGGGCGACCATATTGGGTAATGGTGACAGGTTCACCAAATTTGGCGATTTCGGCAATCGCGCCAAAATTAGATTGCACTTTTCCTGAGGTGACGATTTGCATTTGTATAGCCCATATTGTTAGACAACATAGGCATCTTACTTATCTTAGGCAAGATGGTCAAATTGTGAGAGGGGTGGGGTGCGCCGTGCGCACCGTAAATTCAACATGCTATTGAAATTAAACGGTTTTAACAGCTTGCGCATGGTGCACCCAGTCTGGCTTCCCGATCATATCGAGAGAGCTGCGCTTGTCGCTTGGGCATACCCTGTTAAATTCCTTGATAGCTGCACTCGTGGGATAGTCTAGATTGCCAGAGTTGTGAACGACCACGGTCTGAACAACCTTGAATTTCTTGCCCATGGTTTCTACTTCAAAGACCATTTGGTCGGAGCCGAGGTAGCCCGAATTGGCGTGGTAAGTAAAGGATGTAGCATCTGATGGCACAAGTTCACCATGCGTTGGAGCTTTCAACACTTTGATGTTAACTGGTGTAGCACTAATTTGTTCAACGGTCATGCCTCTACCAAACATCAATGAATAAATTGGTGTCATTGGACTCACGCCATTATCCCTCTCAATGTTATAAGGCACTTGATCTGCACTGTGCATGGGACCACACATGCTATACACCGCATCATATTTAACCTTTTGAGTCGCCGCAGTCGCAGGTACACTGGTCGCATCCGTGGTGGTTGCTGCTGCCAGCATGATGGGTGGCAATACCTCTTGAGCAGACATGAGGTTGATGCTGGTTTTGATGTCAACTTGCTGCGGAGGCTTGATGTTCAGAACCACGGAGTCAGGTCTAGCATCGTAGCATTGTGCATCCCCGCCACTCACGACCCCCATCAAACCCAATGCGCAGCACAGCACTTTCGCATTCAATTTTCGGGATTGAATTTTCGTTGTCTCTTTCATTGTTTCCGCCTCTCTCACGATTCGTCCTAGGGTTGTGAAATGTACGCCGAAGTGGGCGGCGATTTGTGGGTAAGTGCGCACGGCGCACCTTACCTAGCTAGTGGGCGATGTACGAATGAATTCGTACCCACTCAACCCTACTTTGTCCAAGCATCCTTCAGCGTAACCGTGCGATTAAATACGAGTTTTTCACCCGTTTGATGATCGCGGCGGTCGGTGCAGAAGTAGCCTAGCCGCTCAAATTGGAAGCGGGTTTCGGGTTCGGCATTTTGCACGGACGGTTCTACCCACCCTTGTACCACGGTCAAGGATTCGGGATTCAAATAAGTGCAGAAATCCACTTCGCGGTCGGCATCGGGTTCGGGAACGGTGAATAAACGGTCGTATAAACGCACTTCGGCGGACACGGCATCGGCGACAGAAACCCAGTGAATCACGCCTTTGACTTTGCGCCCGACGGGATTTTTACCTAAGGTATCGGGATCAATCGACGCACGTAATTCGACGATATTACCTGCCGCATCTTTGACCACTTCATCGCAGCGCATCACATAGCTGTGGCGCAGCCGCACTTCGCCACCCACGGTCAAACGCTTCCAACCTGCGGGCGGAGCTTCGGAAAAGTCGTCCGCTTCAATCCAAATTTCACGCCCAAACGGCACGAGACGCGCACCTTGTTCAGGATGGTTAGGATGGAAATCCGCTTCGCGTGAGGTCGTTTCGCCGTCCACAAAGTTGGTAATCACCACTTTCAACGGATGGATCACCGCCATGACGCGATGTGCTTTGCCTTCCAAATCCTCACGCACGGCGGATTCCAATACGCCCATATCCACGGTGTTATTGCTTTTGGAAACGCCGATGCGTTGCGAAAATTCGCGGAGCCCTTCGGGTGTGTAGCCTCGGCGGCGCATGCCTGAAATGGTGGGCATACGCGGATCGTCCCAACCTGTAACGTGCATTTCATTGACCAATTGCAGCAATTTACGTTTGCTGGTGATGGTGTAATGCAGTTCCAAACGAGAAAATTCGGTTTGTTGCGGGTGGCAAGGAATGGTGATGTTGTCCAACACCCAGTCGTACAGCGGGCGATGGTCTTCAAATTCCAGCGTACACAGCGAATGCGTGATGCCTTCCAACGCATCGGAAATGCAATGCGTGTAGTCGTACATGGGGTAAATGCACCACTTGTCGCCCGTGCGAATGTGATGTGCACGACGAATGCGGTAAATCACGGGGTCGCGCAGATTGATGTTGGGCGAACTCATGTCGATTTTGGCGCGCAGTACCATCGCGCCATCGGCAAACTCGCCCGCCCGCATCCGCGTGAATAAATCCAAATTCTTGGCGACGGTGCTGTCACGGTTCGGGCTGTTTTTACCTGCTTGGGTCAGCGTACCGCGATATTCGCGCATTTGTTCTGGCGTTAAATCATCGACGTAAGCCAAGCCTTTGCTAATCAATTCCACTGCAAAATCATACAATTGCTCGAAATAGTCCGAAGCCCAGCGTATTTCGCCGTTCCATTCAAAACCCAGCCAGCGCACATCGTCTTGAATCGACAGCGCGTATTCTTCGCTTTCTTTTTCGGGATTGGTATCGTCAAAGCGCAAATTGCACTTGCCCTGATAGTCTTGCGCCAAACCAAAATTCAGGCAAATAGACTTGGCATGACCGATATGCAAGTAGCCATTCGGTTCAGGCGGGAAGCGCGTTTGTATCGCACTGTGCTTGCCACTCGCCAAATCGGCATCAATCATGCTGCGAATAAAATTAGAAACGATGGGTGTGCTGCTCATACTGGACTCTCTGCGGCGTTAAATCGAAGGCGCGAATTCTACCCGAATTAGTACAACTGTTCCCGAATCTGGTCACCATGTGCGGATTCCATGTCTGGCAAGCTATTGTTTGTGGCGGAAGGCAAGTTTTCTTTGTAGAAATATTCCAAAATCGGACTGCCTTCTTCTAATTGACCACTATCATTGATGTGTGCCTGCACCATATTGTCGGGCATGTTGTACACCGCTTCAGGTACGCCTTTTAGTACCGTGCCCATATAACTTATCCACATGGGCAACGCCGCTCCGCCCCCTGTTTCGTGATCCCCTAAGCTACGCGGTTGGTCGAAGCCTATCCATGAAATACCCACCACAGAAGGATGAAAGCCACAAAACCAAGCATCAATGGAGTCACTGGTCGTGCCTGTTTTTCCTGCTAAATCTTGTCGCTTAAGCTGCATAGCACGTGTTGCTGTGCCGTGCTTCACGACATCCTGCATCATGCTGACCATGCTAAAAGCATTACGCACATCAATGACACGCTCGGCATTTTGTGAGGCAACAAATGGCGTGGATTTGGCGATAATTTTGCCTGAGCTGTCTTCTATACGTTGAATAAAGTACGGTGTGACACGGTATCCGCCATTGGCAAATACGGAATAGCCCGTCAGCATTTGCAAAGAGGTAACCGAGCCAGCGCCCAATGCGGTGGTCAAATAAGGTGGATGCTTGTCTGCATCAAAACCAAATTTAGTAATGTAGTCTTGCCCATATTCAGGCGAAATAGCCTGCAAAATACGGATAGAAACCATATTCTTGGATTTCATCAGGGCTTTGCGCATCCGCATAGGACCATCAAACTTGGCATCGTAATTCTTAGGTTGCCAAGGTTCGCTGCCTGTTTGTGCGGCATCGAATGATAAAGGCGCATCATTGATAACAGTAGCTGGCGTAAATCCCTTTTCCAGTGAGGCGGAATAAATAAAAGGTTTGAAGCTCGAACCTGGTTGTCGCCACGCTTGCGTAATGTGGTTGAACTTGTTGCGATTAAAGTCAAATCCGCCGACGAGGGAGAAAATGGCACCATCTTGAGGACTGCCAGACACAAACGAGGCCTCCACAAGTGGGAGTTGACTGATTTGCCACACCGCTTTTTCGTCTTTTTGTAAACGGATAATGGATCCTATGTTAATCCGTTGATTGAGAGCCGCTTTGCTGCTGAGGGCGCGTTGCACAAACTTTAACGCATCGCCTGTAATTTCAGCGATTTCACCGCCTTTGCAATAAGCACGAATCAGTTTTGGTGACGCGCTGGTGACGATAGCGGGGATCAAATCGCCGTTGTCGCTCACATCTTGCAACGACTCTTCAAGATACTCATCACCAGTGCCTTTACTTAAATCCACAAAGGATTCGGGTCCCCGATAACCGTGCCGACGGTCATATTCAAGTACGCCTTTGCGCACGGCTAGATAGGCGGCTTGTTGGTCAACTTGTCGTATGGTGGTGTAAACCTTGAAGCCTTGGGTGTAAATATCTTCTTTGTATTTGTCATACATAAAAGCACGTACCATCTCCGCCAAATATTCTGCTTGCACAGAAAAGGCTTGGGGATGATTGGTGTTGAGCGTGACCAGCTGGGCTGATTTGAGTTGCGCATCGTCAATGTATTTGAGTTCGTGCATACGCCTTAGTACATAAAACTGACGCAGCTTAGCGCGTTTGGGATTGACGACGGGATTGTAGATGGAGGGACCTTTGGGTAAACCCGCTAGCATCGCTGCTTCTGCTGTGGAAATCTGATCAAGCGGTTTGCCAAAGTAAATTTGGGATGCCGTGGCGAAGCCATAAGCACGTTGCCCCAGATAGATTTGGTTGATATAAAGCTGAAAAATATCGTCTTTGCTCAGGGTGTGTTCTATTTTAAAGGCCAATAGCACTTCATTAAACTTACGACTGAACGTTTTTTCTTTGGTCAGGAAGAAATTGCGCGCCACTTGCATGGTGATGGTACTTGCGCCTTGCTTAGAACCCCCTGTGAGGTTGGAAATGGCAGCGCGAATGACGCCAACATAATCCACGCCGCCGTGTTGATAGAAACGATCATCCTCAGCAGCCAAAATGGCCTGCTTCATGATAACAGGCACATCCGATATTTTGACCAATGCGCGCCTTTCCTCACCAAACTCGCCTAGCAATACACCTTCGGCACTGTACACCTGCAACGGGATTTTAGGATGATAGTCAGTGAGTACCTCCAATGAAGGGAGCTTGGGGTAGGTTAGAATGACGGCAACTCCCAGTGTAATCACAGGAAGGATGAGAAAAGTAAACGCAATCGCAAGGGATATCATCCAACGACGCACTAAAATAGAATAGTTGTTCAAAAGTAAATGGTAGTGTTAGTGTAGAATATCCGTAGATTATATCGGCTTCGTGCGATATAAATAAGCCCTAACAATTCGCTTTACACAAAATATAGTTGTTGCTAGGATTTAATCCACTTTCCACAGAGATATTCTGAGCGGTCTATGCCTAAAGTACCTAATATAAATTTGGATGTCGTATTGGAATTGTTACGAATCAAAACACCAGCTCTGATTGGGGTTGATATTAGTTCGTCTTCAGTTAAGTTTGTCGAGTTAAAGATGTTGCCTGCACAGGATGGATTTGTGTTGCAAAATTATGCGATATATCCTCTCCCCAAAGATGCTGTAAGTGATGGCAATATCACTAATTTGGACGCGGTGGCAGAAAGCTTGCAGCATGCATGGCGAAATTTAGGTAGTAAAGTTAGAAATGTTAGTATGGCACTACCCTCAGCGGCGGTGACCACCAAAAAAATGTTACTGCCTGCGGGTATGACCGAGGATGATTTGGAGTTTCAAGTCGAATCTGAAGCGAACCAATATATCCCCTTTCCTTTGGAAGAAGTGAACTTGGATTTTCAGGTTATTGGTCCGTCACCTAATAATCCAGAAGAAGAAGTCGAAGTTTTGCTGGCGGCTTCACGCAAGGCGAATGTTGAAGATCGTGTCGCGACGGCACAGGTGGCAGGGTTGAGTGCGGTCGTGATGGATGTGGATACCTATGCGTCTGAACGGGCTTTTGAGCTGGTTTGTGCGCAATTGCCTGACAACGCAAAGGATAAGTGCGTCGCATTAGTTGATATTGGCACCACGACAACGACGGTGAATGTGTTGCGCAATGGGCAATCACTTTATATTCGAGATCAACAAGTGGGAGGGGGGCAGCTCACACGACAAATTGAAGCAATGTTTGGTTTGTCTCTCGAAGAGGCAGAAGCCGCCAAGCGATCGGGCAATTTACCTGACAACTATGAAGAAGACGTGTTGACCCCTTTTCGGGAAAATATGGTCATGGAGATTTATCGGTTATTGCAGATATTTTTCACCTCTTCGCAATACACCGAAATTGATTACATCGTATTAGCAGGGGGATGTGCAGTTCTGCCAGGTTTAGATGATGCTGTTGCGACTAAAACCCAAGTGGCCACTATGGTGGCGAATCCCTTTGCTTTGATGACGTTATCTGATCGGATTAAGGCACGACAATTACAAGCAGATGCCCCTTCGCTGATGGTTGCGTGTGGATTGGCGATGCGGAGGTTTGATAAATGATACGGATAAACTTATTACCTCATCGTGCAGAGAAGCGACGTATTCGCCAATTGCAATTCTTTGGCATGGCGGGTGCATCATTTTTGTTGGGTCTGATTGTGGTCGGTGCAGGGCATTTGGTCATGAGTAATCGAATTTCCTATCAGGAAAGTCGCAATACATATCTTAAAGAGCAAACTGCGATACTGGATAAGCAAATTGCAGAAATCCAAGTCCTGCGTAAAGAGGTGGATGCTTTGCGTGCCCGTAAAGCGGTGGTGGATGATCTACAAGAAACCCGTCTAGATGTAGTGCATCTGCTGGATCAAATGCTCAAAATACTCCCTGAGGGTGTCTATTTGCGCTCGCTGCGACAGGGGGCTGATAACAAAATCACGATCATAGGTTTTACCCAATCCAATGCGCGCGTATCCACTTTAATGGGGTCGATAGATCAATCTCCTTGGTTAGAAAAATCAGAATTGATTGAAATTCATGCCGCAGGGGGAGAAAATGGTCGCAGTAGTGAATTCACATTAACTTTTTTCTTAACAAAATCAAAGGGAAGTGACGACGTTGCGAAAAAACAAGGTGGTGGCGAATGAATATCAATATTGACTTTGATGAACTCAAAAATCTTAACCCTCAGACACCTGGCGCATGGCCGTGGACGGCTAAACTTCTGGCATGTGGTTTGATTTTTTTTGTGATTGTCATTTTGGGGGCGGTGCTGCATTGGCAAGAGCAATGGGATAGCTATCAACTGATTCGGGATGAAGAGGACGGGTTGAAAAAGACCTTTATGGAAAAGAAGAAGGACGCAATTAACCTAGATTTAATGAAAAAGCAGCTGAAAGAAACAGAAGAATCTTTTGGTGCGCTGCTTAAACAATTGCCCAATAAATCTGAGATTGCGTCTTTATTGACTGACATTAACCAAGCAGGATTGGGGCGTGGATTATTGTTTGATTTGTTCAGACCTGGTACGGAAAGAACGGTGAAGGGCACTTTTGCTGAGAAACCTATCGCCATTAGAGTAACAGGTGGATACGATGATTTGGGTAAATTTTCGAGTGATATTGCGTCATTGCCACGTATTGTCACGTTGACCCAAATTGAAATTAACTTGAGTGGCAGCAAGCTCTCCATGGATGCGCAAGCAAAGACCTATCGCTATTTAAATGATAAAGAAACGGCAGAGCAGGCAAAAACAGCTGCACCACAAGGAGGGGGCGCACAATGAGGTATCCTTGTCTGATTTTGGCATCACTGTTGTTGACAGGGTGTATGGGGAGTGGGCTTGAGGATTTGGAAGAGTTTGTTCGCGATTCTGACAAAGATTTGCGGGGCAATATCCCACCTGCCCCAGAGGTCAAGCCGCCAGAGGTATTTACGTATTTAAATGATAACGTGCCTCCTCTGCCTACGCCCTTCCAGCCTCGTAAGCAGGATAAAGGTGGAAAAGATAATCTTGCCGAAGATCATCCAAAAGAAGAGTTAGAAAGCTTCCCACTAGAAAATCTGAAAATGGTGGGTTATTTAGAGCGGGGTAGTGTTCGCGAAGCGGTTATCCGTTCGCCAGATGGCCGTATTTTTAGGGTGAAGGTGGGTAATTATATTGGAACTAAGTTCGGCAGAATCACTGCTGTCAGTCCAAATGCGATCACTATTAGTGAAATAGTTCGTGAAAATGAAGAAGATGCTCAACATATTAATACGTTGCAATTAGAGGAACCAGGAGCTACAAGATGAATCAATTAAACCTTTTTGTTAGAGCCCTATTGTTACTGCTTGTTTCGGGTGCTTTTTCCTCGCAGGTGTTTGCAGAAGTGCAAATTATTGCATTAAATGTCGTGAATACAGGTAATGGAACATCTGTAGTGAAAGTGGAGCTTAACCAGCCTTTAACGGGGGTGCCTGCTGGTTTTGTGGTCAGTAAGCCACCGCGTATCACGTTCGATTTCTTGAATGTGACGAATGGGTTGGGAAAGTCAACACAGCGTATTGATGAAGGCGAATTACGTAGTGCAGACATTATTCAGGCAGGTAATCGCACCCGTCTGGTGTTGAATCTCAATCAAGCATTGCTTTACGATACTAAGGTTGAAGGCAATACCTTGCTGATTAACTTACGTGGGAAAGTATCGTCTCAACTGGTGAGCAATCAATCCTCACGATTCGCAGAGGTAAGTAACATCAATCAGAAACATGCTTTGAATAAAGTAGAGTTCCATCGAGGTACAAATGGTGAAGGTCGTGTAGAGATTGATCTATCTGACACCACCACAGGCATTGATATTCGCCGTGAAGATAAAAGACTGGTAGTTGATTTTTTGAAAACCAATTTGCCTACCGACTTGCGCCGTAAGCTGGATGTGGTTGATTTTGGCACCGCAGTTGAAACAGTGGATACTGCGGTGCGCGGTGATAATGTGCAGATGATTATTCGCCCTAAGGGTGATTGGGAGTACGCTGCGTACCAAGCGAACAAAAAATTTATTATTGAAGTCAAAACGATATCGGCTGCAGCAACGAATTCCTCTGGCACAACAGGTAGGCAAGCAAGTTTTAGTGGTGACAAGCTGACGCTAGACTTTCAAAACATTACCGTGCGGGAAGCTTTGAACGTCATTGCTGATTTTACGGGTAAAAATATTGTAATGAGCGATACGGTCACAGGTAATCTGACTTTGCGCTTGAAAGATGTACCTTGGGATCAAGCGATGTCGATTATTTTGCAGGCACGCGGTTTGGACAGTCGTGAAAATGGCAATGTCATTCAAGTTGCACCGCGTGACGAAATCGCAGCGAAAGAAAAAGCAGAGCTGACGGCGCGTAGCCAGATTGTTGCCTTGGAAGAAGTTCAAACCGAAAGCATAGAAATTAAATATGCTAAAGCGCAAGAAGTGGCGACCATGCTCATGGGGGCTGGCGCGGGTAAAGGTTTAATTTCTGCGCGAGGGAGTGTTACCGCAGATATTCGAACTAATGTGCTTTTTGTACAAGAATCCCCTTCTCGTTTGGAGAAAGTCCGTGAGTTAGTGAATAAAATTGATGTGCCTTTGCGCCAAGTGATGATAGAAAGCCGCGTAGTGATTGCCAGCAATAAATTTGGACGCTCCTTAGGTAGTCGGCTTTCTTATAACTCAGTTGATACCTTTGGTGTGGGGGGGGGCGCGCGGGGTAATATTGGTGCAAATCAAGTGGTGAATGGTCCATTAGCAGGTACGACGGCGACGATCAACACCCCAAACGTAAATTTGCCTGTGGCAGCGGCGGGTACATTTTCCATGCTGTTATTTAATAGTAGCCTGACCAAACTACTTGGTCTGGAACTCACTGCGTTGGAAACAGATAACCAAGGGAAAGTGATTTCAAGTCCACGGGTGTTGACCATGGATAAAAAGATGGCGAATATTGCCCAAGGGGTGAAAATTCCCTACAACACTGCGGGTACCGCCACGACGGCCGCAGGTATTGCTTTTATCGACGCGACCTTAAGCCTAACGGTGACCCCGCAGATTACGCCTGATGACCATGTGATTATGGATGTGATCGTCACCAAAGACAGCCCTCAAGTGGCCGTGACAGGCACCCCATCCATCGATACGAATAAAGTGACCACGCAGGCATTGGTTGAGAATGGAGGGACGGTCGTAATTGGGGGGGTATATCAACAAGATGCAAGCAGCGCAATTACCAAAGTGCCTTTGCTGGGCGATATCCCCTTGCTGGGCTACTTGTTCCGTAGCAAGGTCGCTGCGGATAATAAATCTGAATTGTTGATTTTCATTACCCCGAAAATCATCAAAGATGCGATGGATTTGCAGTAGCGTGAGCGTAAATTTTGTGTGTATTGTATTTTGTAGTTTTAACCGCGCCAATGGCGTAACTTGGAGGATGTAAGCGTGCTGAATTCGTTATTAAATCATGGCTGGACGCGATCATTACGATACGCGTTTCTATTTATCACCATTGCATCACTCGCCGCATGCGGTGGGGGAGGGGGCGGAGGGAATCCGTTCGTTGTTACGAGTGCCGTGCCAGCCGCGAGTGCGGTAACTAGGGTGACTACTACAGCCTTGATTGCTTCAAGGATCCAGTTGCTCGTTAGCAACACACAATTACCCTCATCAAGCGGTTCGACTGTAACACTAACGGCGGTTGCTTTGGATGCAATAGGGCAAACAATCGCAGGTAGAGTCGTGCTGTTCTCAGTAGTGCCAACGGAAGATGTCACCATAAATACGGGAGGGGTAAATGTTTCTGATGTTAATGGATTAGTAACCGCCACCCTCACGTTGGGTGCGAACAAGGCCAATCGTGCGATTGTTGTGACGGCAACTGTTGATGGTGTTTCTACAACGGCTACTATTAATGTGGCAGGTACGAACATCAGTGCTTCAGGTAATAGTTCTGTGGCTTTAAACGCGTCGACCACTTTGACCTATACGGTTAAAGATTTTGCGGGAACACCAGTGTCAGGTGTACCTGTGACTGTCACTTCTTTGACAGGTAATACGCTTGCATTGACACCTGCTACGGCACTGACTGGTGCGACAGGTGTCGTGTCTGTGTTGGTAACTGCAACTAAACCAGGTGTCGATACCCTTGCCGCGACAGCGGCGGGTGCGACGATCACCAATTCTTTGACGGTAAGTGCTGACAGTTTCGCTTTTCAGAATCCAACCGTCGTGCCAATTGAGATCCCGCTCAGTCCAGCATCTGGCGTAGTTTCTGTAGCGTGGAGTAATGCGAGTGGCGTGGTGGTTGCAACACCTGTGAACTTTTCTACGACCAGAGGGGTAATTACTGGTGTTCCTGCAATTACCAATGCATCAGGTGTGGCTAGTGTGAGCGTGAGTTCTACTTTAGCGGGGGCTGCAATTATTACTGCAACGGGTACGGGGGGGACACCTTCAGCGACCTTGCCTGTTGTATTTGTAGCAACGACTGCCACGGGTATTATTGCACAGGCGAACCCTGCTACCATACAAACTACAACTGGCTCCGCAGCTCAAACGGGGAATAGTTCTGTGATTTCGGTCACGGTGCGAGATGCAGCCAATAATTTAGTTAAAAATGCCACGGTAAACTTTACGATTACGGCGGATCCAACAGCAGGGACGCTCAATGCAGCGACTGCAACAACTGATGTGAATGGCATTGCGTCGGTCAGCTATACCGCAGGGGCAACGACCAGTCCACAAAATGGCGTTGCCATCGCCGCAACAGTAGTTGCGGTGCGAGGTATTGCTACACCGCTGCCACAACCGACCAGCACCGTGACGCTTACCGTTAGTGGTCAGACCTTGTTTGTGCGCCTTGGAACAGATAATACGGTGTCACCGACTCCGCCTACCAATTTAATGAAGACATATTCCGCGATTGTCACCGATGCGGCGGGTAATCCTGTGGTTAATCAAAGAGTGGGTTTTGTATTGCGCCCTGGTCAGTACGCTAAAGGGTATTATGTGGCAGGTCTAACACAATGGATACAGGTGCTTACAGTTCTAGCAGTCGCACCAGCGGTGCCATATTGTCCCAATGAAGATGTAAATTTCAATGGCATTATTGATCCATTGGAAGATACCAATCTGAATGGTCGTTTGGATCCAGGTGGCGTCGCGAGCGTGAATGCCTTCGGCACTACGGATGTAAATGGAATTGCAACGGCGTCAATTGTGTATCCTAAAAATTACGCTTCTTGGGCTGAAGTTACCCTTGAAGCAACCGCGGGTGTGGTTGGAACGGATCCACCTACGAGGGTAACTTTTGTATTGCCAGGTCTTGCCTCTGACTACGTTAATATTACAGTATCTCCGCCAGGACAGATTAGTCCATTCGGGCAAGCGGCTATTTGCACAAATCCACTTTAGGTTGTGTACGGCGCAATAACTCGCGCCGTACTGACCACAACAAAAAGGACACTTCGGTGTCCTTTTTGTTAAGTGAGAAAATATACGGCGAGTATTTAGTCGATAGTTTTAGTCGGCTGTGTAGATGAGTGGAGACTAAAAATGGTGAAGTCATCGAAACCATCTAAAGCCACCATCCATATGGATGGCAGCCACCTGAAGAAGCTCCTACAGAGGCTATTAGGCTAAATCAGGGTTCTCTCAGCGCAGTAACGGGGGAAGAATGCAGCCCTCCAAACCTACAACACCTTGCTCACCTTGGTAATCCCTTGATCTTCTTCGCTGAGTTTATGGCTAAAGCCCAAGCGATGGGTCAGTTTGAGCATATTGTGATTGTTGGTGAGCACTTCGCCTTCGATCACTTTCAGCCCCTTGGAACGTGCCGCGTCCATGAGTGAAATCATGAGTTTCTGTCCCAAACCTTTGCCTGCAATACGATCCGCCACCACCAGCGCGAATTCGCAGGTTTCACCGTCAGGGTTGGTAGCAAAACGCGCTACGCCTAACTCGACCTCTTGATTGTGCAGCGTGCTCACTGCCATCAGGGCAATTTCGCGGCTGTAATCAATTTGGGTAAAGCGTACTAACATGGCTTCGGTCAGGTGTTGCACGCTGTTCATAAAGCGGAAGTATTTCGATTCTTCAGACAAGCCTGCGACAAACTCCGTGACGAGTGTGGCATCCTCAGGACGTATCGGGCGGATGGTGATATTCGTGCCATCGGCGAGTTGCCATTGGCTGACCAAATGCGTGGGGTAGGGATAAATTGCCATGTGGGCGTAGCGATCCGCCGTGGGTTGGCGATATTTGACCACCACCCGCGCATCGGCTGCCAGCGCGCCATGTTCGTCCAAAATCAAGGGATTGATGTCCATTTCTTCGATCAGAGGCAATTCGCATACCATTTCGGAGACTCGCAGCAACATGTCTTCCAGCGCGTTGAGATTGGCGGGCGGTAAGTTGCGGAATTTGCCCAGCATTTTGGCGATGCGCGTGCCTTGGATTAATTCCTTCGCCAAGAAGTTATTCAGCGGGGGCAACGCCACGGCGCGGTCGCCCATGATTTCTACCGTGGTGCCGCCTGCGCCAAAGGTGATGACGGGGCCAAATACGGGGTCAGTGGTCACACCAATCATCAATTCGCGCCCGTTGGGTTTGACCACCATCGGTTCGATGGAAATGCCATTCAGTTGTGCATCGGGGCGCGCTAAACGCACGTTGTCCAGAATTTGCTGGTAGGCGGTGCGGACTTCGTGGGCGTTATCCAGATTCAACAGCACGCCACCTGCATCACTCTTGTGGCTGATGTCGTGCGAGTTGATTTTCATGGCGACGGGATAACCGAGCTGCTGGGCAATCAACAAAGCTTCATTAGGCGTATGCGCCACCATGGTTTTGGCGACGGGAATGTGGAATGCCGACAACAGGGCTTTGGATTCGATTTCGGTCAATACCGTGCGGCGTTCCTGCATCGCGCCTTCGATAATCAACCGCGCACTTTCTACGTCAGCCTCGATGTGATGTGACGTTGGGCCAGGGACTTGCATTAGCAATTTTTGGTTGCGATAGTAGGCAGACAGATGAGCAAACACTTCAACAGCAGGTTCAGGCGTGCGGAAGTGTGGTTTGTGCGCTTCGTTAAAGGCGGTACGTGCTGTCGCCACTTGGCTATCGCCCATCCAGCAAGCAAGCAAGGGCTTACTATGTGTATTCGCCAATTCAATCAAAGCTTGCGCTGATTCCAGCGGTTTAGTCATCGCTTGTGGCGTGAGAATGGCTAACACACCATCGACGTTTTCATCTTCCAAACAGGCTTTAACCGCGTGATGGTAGCGATCCGCTTGCGCGTCGCCGATGATGTCCACAGGGTTGGCGTGCGGCCAATTGGAGGGTAAATAATTATTCAGATACTCGATAGTATGGTCAGACAATGTCGCAATCGACAAGCCCAAATCCACGGCTCTATCGGTCGCCATCACGCCAGGGCCGCCGCCGTTGGTGACGATCGCTAAGCGATTGCCTACAGGACGGAAGCCGCAAGACAAGGCTTTCGCGGCGGTAAATAATTGCGTGATGGTTTGCACCCGAATCACGCCTGCACGACTCACGGCGGCATCGAACACATCATCCGCGCCGACCAGCGATGCGGTATGCGACATGGCAGCTTTTGAGCCTGCGGCATGACGACCCACTTTGACCAGAATCACAGGTTTGAAACGCGCTGCTGCACGCAAGGCACTCATAAAACGGCGGGCATTACGGATGCCTTCGATGTACATCAAGATGCTGTGGGTTTGCGGATCGGATACCAAATAATCCAGAATCTCGCCAAAATCCACATCGGTGGAGGAACCCATCGACACCACGCTAGAAAATCCTACATCATTGCGCTGCGCCCAATCCAGAATCGCGGTACACAACGCACCTGATTGCGACACAAAAGCAATATTGCCCGTATTCGCGCCACCTTTGTTAAATGTGGCATTCAGCCCGATGGAGGGACGCATAATGCCCAAACAGTTCGGGCCGATCAGACGAATACCATGACGTTGCGCCGCTTCCAACAAGTCCTTTTCCAGTGCCGCACCTTCCGCACCCGCTTCGCCAAAACCTGCAGTAATAATCACGGCGGCTTTAACTCCATATGCCCCACAGCTTTCGATAATGGCAGGAACCGTTTGCGGTGGCGTGGCAATAACCACCAAATCCACGGGTTCGCCGATTTCAGCTAAGCTGGTATAGGCTTTTTTGCCTTGGATTTCGGCACTTTTGGGATTGATAGGATATAAACCGCCTTGAAAACCACTTTCCAACATGTTTTGGAAAACGATTTGTCCGACTGAATCTGGACGCTCACTTGCGCCAAATACGGCGACGGATTGTGGGGAAAAAAGTGTTTTGAGGTAATGCTGACCCATAATTTTGCGGTGAGGATAAGAATAAAGTTAGTTATGATAGCACTGTATCTTGACCATTCCATGACCATGCAAACTGCCTACCTCAGTCACCCGCTTTTTCTAAAACATCATAATGGTGCGCATCACCCTGAATGTGCCCAGCGTATTACAGCCATCGAAGACCAACTAATCGCATCGGGCTTGTTGGATTATTTGCAACACCACGAAGCCCCTGCTGCCACACGAGAGCAGCTATTGCGCGTCCATGATGGCGACTATTTAGACAGCATTGCCGCGCAAGTCCCCACACAGGGCATTGTCCATATTGATGGGGATACCGCGCTCAATCCCTACACCCTGCAAGCTGCTTTACATGCGGCGGGGGCGGTGGTCGCTGCCGTCGATTTGGTCATGGCAGGTCGGGTGGAAAATGCCTTTTGCAACATACGCCCGCCAGGTCACCACGCCGAGCGAGCGCGTGCCATGGGATTTTGCATCTTCAATAATATCGCGGTCGGCGCGGCGCACGCCTTGGCACAACATGGCTTGCAACGCGTCGCTATCTTGGATTTTGATGTGCATCACGGCAATGGCACCGAGCAAATTTTTGCGAATAATCGGCAGGTCATGCTGTGTTCCACCTTTCAGCACCCATTTTATCCCTATTGCGGTGCGGACAGCGGCAACGACCACATCATCAATGTTCCGCTGCCTGCGGGTACCACAGGTGCGGTATTCCGTGCTGCCGTCACCGAACATTGGCTGCCCGCTTTAGCGCGTTTCCAACCCGAAATGTTGTTTATCTCAGCAGGCTTCGATGCCCACCGCGATGACGATATGTCGATGATGGGCTTGGTCGAAGCCGATTACGCGTGGGTGACCACTGAACTTAAGAAGATTGCCGAGCAATATGCACACGGACGTGTTGTTTCCGCACTGGAAGGCGGCTACGAACTCCACGCACTAGGGCGCAGTGTCATGGTGCATATCAAAGCACTGAGTGGATTGTAAATGCGATTTTTACTAAACAAAATTACCTAGCTCCTAAAAAAACAAATTATATTGAATATAATCAACATGATGATGCTATAATTCATACAGTTTAGTTCATGTATTACAGAGGCAATATGTCTATCGTTTGGGAAAATCGTTGGAATACAGGGTTAGAGGAAATCGACCACCAACATAAAAGCATTGCCGAGCATATTAATAAGCTGAAGAAAGCTATTCCCTGTGCCAACTCAAAACCCGTGACCGACCATGAACATGACGCGGATGAATATGCCCACTACGCCTTGCTTTTTGAATCAATATCCACGGGTGAATTTGGTTATGTGTTTGGCCAACTTATTGAGTGCGTAGAATCCCATTTTATTTATGAGCAATCTCTACATATGGCGGCTGGATATGACTTGGCCGAGGCGCACAAAGCATCACACGACACCTTTCTCCTTCGCCTGAAAATGTATCAAGCAAAATATCAGGCGGGAGAGGATGTCGCAGCGAAGCTGTATCGGATTTTACGGCAGTGGGTTGAGCTACACATCTCACATGACATTCACTTTGTGACAATGGTCAAAAATACCCCTCAACTCACGGTTGCGGATCATAAAACTGAGAATTCTAATTATAAGAAACAGTGGTTTACACTTGCGCGGCTTATCCGTAAAGCACGGTTAAAGTGATCGCTGAGGGGGATTGTTTCTCACGACTTTGTGAGGTGGCTTGTGCGCTTTACCAAAAAATTGTTGTGTTTTACCCACAAATATCATTCGTTATTACATGAATTTATTTTGATAAGCATATAATCCTTAGTGTATTACTAGATTATTTTCAAGCGAGGGTGCAATGACTATACTATGGCAAAGTGAGTGGAATACGGGGGTTGATTTCATTGATGCGCAGCACCGAGATATTATGGATTATATCAACCAGTTAGGTCATATCATTCCAGATCCCAAACCTAAAGTGTCAAGCTTGCTTGGTAATGAGGCTGTTGAAGCCGCGCATTATGCCTCCCTTTTTGGATCATTATCCACTGCGGAGTTTGGCTATGTACTGGACGAGTTTATCCGTTGCGTCGAGAATCATTTTGCCTGCGAGGAGCTGCTACATGTTGAAGATGCTTATCAGCTTGCCGCCCCCCACAAAGAAACACACGATTTATTTCTAGTTCGTATCAAAAAATACCAAACCCAATATAACCTAGGTGAAGACAATGCCGAAAAGTTATATCGAATTCTCAATAAGTGGATTGAACAACACATAGCCTACGATATGGACCTTATGGCTTCGGTCAAGCGTTGCCGCATGAGTGATGGTGCCTGATAGTGTCAGATGTAAGACACTCAGCGATGCTGTTTGCCTATATTCGTCTTGCCTTTTGGTCTTGTTTTTCATTATTTTAATTGTGATTGTTTTCAACAAATCAGACAAATCACATCAGGGTTGTTTACAATTGGGTCTGAAGGCAACTTCTTCATTTTTGAACATCCAGAATCACACAAAGGAGCGAGTATGAAAAAGATTATTGTAGGACTATCCATCGCAGCGAGTTTAATGTGCGTAAACGGCGCAATGGCGGCTGAGATGCCCGAAGTTGCAAAAGCACATCACTGCGACTCTTGTCATGCCATTGATGTGCGTGTGGTCGGTCCCGCTTGGAAAGCGGTTGCAGAAAAGTATCGCGGGGATGCAGCAGCACCTGCTTACTTGACCACAAAAATATCAAAAGGTGGAAAAGGCGTATGGGGAACAATGCCCATGCCAGGTAACGATCCCGCTGGCACCAAACAAGCGGACATGAAGGAGTTGGTAAGGTTCATTTTGGCACTTTAGCCATACGCGGTAGCAGATTTGCAAATGAGGGCTTGATGGATGGAAAAAGCGTGCTCAGCGTGACGCACGCTATAACCAAAGTAGTGCGGCTATTTGTATCTAATAGCCGTTTGGGTTAAAAATTTGCGTAAGCGTCTATTTTTATGGATAATGCGCGACTTCGTCAAACCCCCTCAAGTGCGTACACCCGCCGCACAAAACTACTCGCAAGGAAAAGAAATGAAAGACAATATTCACCCAAATTACACAGAGATCACCGTTGTTTGTAGCTGCGGTCATACTTTTAAGACTAAATCTGTGATGACAAAACCAACTTTAAACGTTGAAGTTTGCTCAGAATGCCATCCTTTTTACACTGGCACACAAAAAATCGTTGATACAGCAGGTCGTATCGACAAGTTCCGTCAAAAATACGGCACTAAAGCTGCTGCGTAATCTGTTTCACAATAGCATCAACGAAAAAGGCGGCGTATGCTGCCTTTTTTATTGTGGTGTCATTCGCTAAACTTCACCGTGAGACTCATTTCATCTGACTGCATTTAATTTTTGATTGGAGCTAACATGCGTACTTTTCTGATTGTCGGGCTACTGCTATCGCTCGTTGGTTGTGCGAACAATCCTGTGACAGGGCGAAATGATTTTGTGATGATGTCTGAAAATCAGGAAATCGCAGTCGGGCGGCAATCTGATGCTGAAGTGAAAAAGCAATATCAGGTTTACCCTTCCAAAGCCTTGCAAGATTATGTCGATAGCGTTGGGCAAAAATTAGCTAAAAACAGCCACCGTCCCAACTTGGAATACCATTTCACAGTATTGGATTCTCCTGAAATCAACGCCTTTGCCCTGCCTGGGGGCTATGTCTATATCACCCGTGGCATCATGGCGTATCTCAACTCAGAAGCGGAACTGGCGGCCGTATTGGGTCATGAAATTGGTCACGTGACGGCACGTCATGGGGTGCGTCAGCAAAGTGCAACACAAGCAGCCAATATCGGCATCACCATTGCGTCGATTTTCATCCCGCAAATCAATACCAATGTTGGACACAATTTGACCAATTTACTGGGCGGGGCGTTATTGTCGGGTTATGGTCGCGACCACGAGCTGGAGGCGGATCGCCTAGGTGCGGACTATTTGGCGCGTTCTGATTACGATCCGCAAGCCATTGTGAAGATTATTGGGGTGTTGAAGAATCAAGAATTACAAGATGTGGAGCTTGCCAAGCAAGAAGGACGTGCACCGCGCCGTTATCATGGCGTGTTTGCCACCCATCCTGACAATGACACACGGCTGCAACAAGCCGTCGGTGAAGCTGCGAAACAAACCGTAGCGCAACCCTTTGCAGGACGAGACGAGTTTCTGACTGCGATCAATGGCTTGATTTTCAATGATAGTGTGGAGCAGGGCGTGGTACGCAACAATCGCTTCGCTCAAGCTGAGCTAGGCATCGCTTTGCAATTTCCGCTGGATTGGCAAGTGCATAACTTACCTGATAGCTTGCTGGCGATTAGCCCCCAAGGCGAAGCCAACTTGCAAATGAAGCTGGGCAAACCCAATGGCACACCAGGCAATGTGGCACGCATCTTGGCGGGGTCGAATGGGCAAGTGGAGGAAGTGACCATTAACGGCTTATCTGCCGCTCTGGTCTATTTGCCGACGGCGACGATGGGCGTGTTCTATGTTGATCAGCAAGCCTTTTTGATTCAAGGTACAAGCAAAACTGCTCCTGCTTACATCAAATACAAAACAGCAATGCTGGAAGCAATTCGTAGCTTTCATACCCTGAGTGCCGAAGAACGTAAACAAATTAAACCCCTGACGGTGCGTGTCATCACAGCAAAATCGGGCGATACGATTGCCAAATTGGCACAACGTTCTCCCTTGGGACAATCGGCAGAAAGCTATTTACGCCTGATTAACGCTTTATACCCAACAGGTGAACCACAAGCGGGGCAGAAAGTTAAAATCATCGAATAAGGCTGCGGTGGGGGCAGCGTGTGCCCATTGCAGACTATCTCCACGAACTCATTATGTATTTTATTAAACCGACCGACCCTAATCCAATTACCCCCTTCAAAGCGGCTATGTTGGGATTGATGTGCCTGATTTGGTTAGGCACGGGCTTGATTGGACATGATCCGTGGAAGCCTGACGAAGCGTATAGCTTTGGTTTGATTTATTCTATCTTGCAGACAGATACTTGGCTTGTGCCTATGCTGGCAGGTGAGCCATTTATGGAAAACCCACCACTGTTTTATTGGACGGCAGCCGCCTTTGCTAAGTTGTTTTCACACTTGCTGCCTTTGCATGATGGCGCACGCCTTGCCAGCGGTTTTTACACGGCATTGACTTTGTTGTTGATTGGCTTAACAGGACGCAAGTTATACGGTGAAAATCGCGGCTGGGCAACGGCGATTATTCTCATAGGCTGTTTAGGGATGTTAGTCAGGGCGCATCAGATGGTGGCAGACCTTGCCCTGCTCGCGGGGATCGCCATGATGTTATTGGGCTTTTCCCATAGCCAAGAACGCGTGTTACGCGCGGGGATATGGCTGGGGCTGGGTACAGGTATAGGTTTTATGGCGAAGGGATTTATCGCCCCTGTGCTGTTTGGCTTGATCGCGATAGGCTTGCCCTTGTGTTTTAAAAATTGGCGCGTACGCAATTATTTTCTCAGCTTAAGTCTCGCCCTCTTATGCGCGACACCGTGGCTCACCATCTGGCCCATCTTGCTTTATCAACGTTCACCCACCCTATTTGCGGATTGGGCATGGCAGCACAATATTGGCAATTTCCTCATCCATTTACAACAGATTCCGAATAAGGACACCTTTTACTACCTTAAAAGTCTGCCTTGGTTGGCATGGCCTGCTTTGCCTTTGGCCATTTGGGTGATCTGGCAATCCCGTAGCCGTCTGGCGCAACGCGATGATTTGCAACTGCCGCTGCTCAGCTTTGGCGTGATGCTCGTGGTTCTCAGTATCTTACCCCACATCAAAGAAATTTTTGCCTTGCCCTTGCTGTTACCCCTCGCCTTGTTAGGCAGTGCCTCGCTCTCCAGTTTGAAACGCGGCGCGGCAAATGCCTTGGACTGGTTTGGCTTAAGTACCTTTGCTTTGCTGGCGATTTTGATGTGGTGGGGCTGGGCTGGCTTGCTGCTGGATAACCATGCCAAAGTCACCTTATGGCTTAAAGATTATCAGCCAGAATTTGAACCCGCCTTGCAAACTGCACCCTTTGTGTTCGCCCTCGTCGCCACTGTACTTTGGTTGGTGTTGATCTGGCGTATTGGGCGATCTCTGCGGCGTGCTGTGATCAATTGGGCGGCGGGTATTACCCTGATTTGGATACTCGCTATGACGTTGTGGTTGCCTTGGCTGGATAGCGTCAAAAGCTATCGCAGCATGGTTGTCTCCATGAAGCAAGTCATGCCCAACCAATATCGCTGCATTAAACGCAATCATCTAGGCGATGGGCAGCGCGCGATGTTGCATTACTTTGGTAACATCATTACCGAACGTGACCGTGAACACCGCTGCGATTTACTCCTCATCCAAGGTGACCGCAATGCCCGTATTTTTGCCGAAAAGCAATGGCAGAAGATATGGGAAGGTAGCCGCAAAGGTGATAAAAATGAACGCTATCGACTCTATCAACGGATAGTGCCTGCACAAACCCCAACCCAATAATTTATCAGGAGCGCACATGAAATTGCTCGGTACGAATACCAGTCCTTACGTTCGCAAAGTACGCTTGGTTTTGCTGGAAAAACAAATTCCCCATGAGTACATTGTGGATGCGCCACGTGATCCAGGTAGTTTGTCTGCGCGTGTGAATCCATTAGCGCGTGTTCCTGCATTGATTTTAGACGATGACTTTTGCGTATTTGATTCCCCTGTTATTACTGATTATGTCGATACACTGAACGACACGCCCATCCTCATCCCACATGACCCCTTCGCACGGCTACGGGTTAAACGCTGGGAAGCATTGGCGGATGGCATCATGGATGCGGCGGTTATCGTGCAAGTTGAACGCCTGCGTGCGACAGAACACCAACACCCAGGGGTATTCAAAGTGCATAATCGCACCATTAGTCACGCACTGGAATATGCCGCCCAAGCCTTGGGAGAAAACAGCTGGTTTGAAGGTGCTGCCATTTCACTAGCGGATCTTTCCTTGGTCAGTGCGTTGCTCTATCTAGATCTACGCCAGCCCGAACGTGACTGGCGCACGGCTCACCCCAATCTGGCCATCTGGTTTGAGCGTGTGCATGCGCGTCCCAGTGTGCAAGCAACCTTAATCTAACTTTAGGCTTTTACTGGCTCGTATTTGAATTGCGCGGATCTACTATTTGAACACCAACCTTCCCATCATGCCCGTGGCTCAAACCCTAAATTTTTACCGTGACTTACCCGCCATGTTGACCTTTAGCGAGGCAACGGGGGCGCATTTTCATGTGGATGTCCCTGAGGATTGGTGGGTGGTGGTGGCGGATGTGGAAGGTTCGACCAAGGCGATTGAGGCGGGGGAGTACAAAAAAGTGAATACCGTGGGGGTGGCGTGTATCGCGGCGGTGTTGAATGTGGATAGGCAGATCGAGTTGCCGTTTGTGTTTGGTGGCGATGGGGCGACCTTTGCGATTCCTGAGTTATTGCGTGAACCCGTGATCGTGGCGTTGCGTGGCGCGCAGCGTTTATCTCGTGCAGGCTTTGGCTTAGGCTTACGCGTGGGCATGGTCAAAGTCAGTGATTTAGTGGCTTTAGGGCATTCGGTACGATTAGGCAAAGTACGTTTGTCGCCTAGCGCATTGCAAACTGCCTTGTCGGGACGCGGCTGGGACGAAGCGGAACGGCGGGTTAAAACGCCCAGTGCGACAGGGGTGTTGCGGGTGGATGAGCAAATGGGCGAAGCGGAGGCGAATTTTGATGGCTTTAGTTGTCGCTGGCAGGGTGTGCCGAGTTTTCAGGATCATAAATTGTCGTTGCTCATCGCCGCCAGCTCGGCGGAGAGTGGGCAAGTTGTTGCGACTTACCAACGCGTATTGGCGCACATTCAGTCGATTTATGGCGAGGTGGAAAGCTATCATCCCTTGCGCAGCAACGCGCTCACCATGACCTTTAAGCCGCGTTTGTTATTGCACGAATGGCGTGTGCAAACGGAAGATTTATCCGCTATTTATCGCGTGGTATATGGCGTAAAAATGTTGTTTCAGGGCATCGCTGGACACATGATGTTTGCCTTTAATCTCAATACTAAATCAGTGAAATGGAGTCGCTATCGTGAGGAGTTGGTTGAGAATTCAGATTTCCGCAAATTTGATGGGATGTTGCGCATGGTGATTGATGGTAGCGAGCAACAAGCGACCGAGCTAGAAAACTATCTGGGGCAAGAGCGTACGGCAGGTCAGTTGGTGTATGGCATACACAAATCGCGTGAAGCCTTGGTGACATGCTTGGTGCAATCCTACAAAGACAATCATTTGCATTTTGTGGATGGCAGTGATGGTGGCTACGCGCTGGCGGCACGGCAATTAAAGCAACAGCTTGCGCAACAAAAAACAATGCCTTAACGCTGAATTCACTATTCAGACAGCAGGATTTTGTTTGACTTAACCGCCTGTTTCAATCTATATTCAAACCATGAGAAAAGAACTTAATTTACTGGAAGAAAAGATCACGCAGCTGGTTCAGCTCAATGCGCGCTTGCGGGTCGAAAACCATCATCTTCGTCAGGAACTGGCAGAGGCTTTGAACCATACCCACGCCGAGCAGCAAGATTCCTCACCGCATTCAGACAGTACGCCACAGGAAAATACACCATGAATGTCCATCACACGTTGGAATTTGAGCTGTATAACCACAAATTTCGTATCTCCTGCCGTGAAGAAGAGCGCGCTGACTTGTTGAAAGCGGTAGCTTATCTTGATGGAAAAATGAGTGAAATTCGGGATTCTGGTAAAGTAATCAACGCTGAACGCGTTGCCATGTTGGCAGCGATTAAAATTACCCACGAATTATTAGGCATGAAAGCATTTACAGGCTTTGACCTGATGGAATTTACGCGTAGAATGCAAGACATGCAGACGACAATAGAAGATGCCTTAGCAGAACAAGGCTCGCTGTTTTAGTCACAGTTTGAATACAAAAAGCGGCGGGATGTTTTTATTATCCAACGTTTACCAGTTGTTCCCTGCGGTGTTCGAGAGGCTTATATATTCTTTGAACCAAGTAATTACTTAGGTCGCAACTCAGACGCTACTGTTGTGAATGTCCCTTCGAGGATGATCCTGATGTGGCAGAGGCGTGACCCTCTTGAACCTTACGGTTCGAGATGCTAAGTCAACGGCACAGGCGGGGAACTTTTATTTCGGTGCGACTTTCGGGTCGCACTTTTTTATTTGCAGTTTATCTGGCAACGCATTTGCAATACGCGCGTTGTCGTCGCGCGGGTTAGATGTGACAACTCCTAACCCGACAGCTTGCGTTATGTTTAATAAGGCTTTTGTCCTACCCAGTTACCAGCAGGCAGATATTGGCACACCCAGACTTGATTTTTGGGGCTGTCGCACATTGCCATGCCACAACCCACCGTGGTCGTGTCTCTCCAGACCACTTGGGTGTAATGCCCACACACTTTACCTGTGGCGCAACTGTTGTCGGCGTAGGTGTAATCTTTTTTCTCACTTGCCCACGAGTCCACGACCTCTTTCGACATCACATCCTGTGCAGGCCCATTTGACCAAGCTCCAGCCCAGTACAGATTTTCGCCTTCTTTGCCCTGGCTATGCTGCATACTGCAATTGCGTGTGGTTTTCAAATGATCCGCCCATGCTTGTGCCGAAGCGGCTAATTCCTCAGAATAAGTTACCCCACCCACGCCTACTTGTGCTCGCCAGATGTTATGTGCCAGTACCATTTCTTTGGGTGTCACACCCGCACTCCACGCTGAAAAACTACTCAGCAGCCCTACCAGAAACATAGCAACATTTACTTTCTTCATATCCTTGCTCCTTGTCAAAAAATCAATTACACAGTCAACTGGACCAATAGATCACCTATCTCGTCACAAGGATGAGCTATGTGCAAACGGGGTTTCTATTGCAGCGGTATTCTACCTCGAACTGAATATCAATATCGTGACAGCCCAATCACAAATCAGGTCGTCACGACAATGGACTCACAATGGATACGTTGAAAGTGATTACGACGGGGTATCGCCATCGGGTTCTAGTCCCAGCTCTTGAATTTTGCGAGTTAGGGTATTGCGCCCTATCCCTAACAATATAGCAGCTTCGATGCGGCGACCATGGGTGTGTTGCAGGGCTTGCAAAATAAGGGTGCGTTCAAATTGCTGGGTCAGCGTGTCCATAATGCGCTCATCGCCCCGTTGCAACGCTTGTGCGGCAGTTTCAGCCAATGCGCTGCACCAGTCTCCACCGCCACTGGCGACGGACGCTGTTTCAGTCTCTGATCCACGCCACTCGTTAGGTAAGTCCGCAATTTCGACCACTTGAGAGGGGGTCATCACGGTGAGCCAGTGACATAAGTTTTCTAGTTGGCGCACGTTGCCTGGGAAATCCTGCACACTCAGATAACGCAGTGTCGCTTCGCTAAATTGTTTCGGCTCAACCGCCAATTCGCGGGCACTTTTTTGCAAAAAGTATTTCGCCAGCAAAGGAATATCTTCGCGTCGCTCCCGTAGCGGTGGCAAGCGCAAGCGAATCACATTGAGGCGATGGAATAAGTCTTCACGGAATAAGCCTTGCTTCACCCGTTCATCCAAATTTTGGTGAGTCGCCGTGATGATGCGCACATTGGCTTTGATGGGTTGATGCCCCCCCACGCGGTAATAATGTCCATCAGACAGCACGCGCAGTAAGCAGGTTTGCAAATCCGCAGGCATATCGCCGATCTCATCGAGGAACAGCGTACCCCCTTCCGCTTGTTCAAAACGTCCTCGCCGCATCGCCGCCGCACCTGTAAACGCACCGCGTTCGTGTCCAAACAATTCTGATTCCAGCAGGTCTTTGGGAATGGCGGCGGTATTGATGGCGATAAACGGCTGTGCTGCACGGGGGCTATGGCGGTGCAAAGCGCGTGCAACCAATTCCTTGCCCGATCCTGATTCACCGTTAATCAACACGGTCGCATGAGATTGCGACAGTCGCCCGATGGCGCGAAACACTTCCTGCATAGCGGGAGCTTGCCCCAAAATATCGGCGACCACGGTGACCGCTTCAACTTCTTCGGCTTTGCGACGGCTTTGTTCCAGCGCGCGACGTATCAACGCGACCGCTTGATTGATGTCAAACGGTTTGGGCAAATACTCGAACGCCCCCCCTTGAAATGCTGTTACAGCACTTTCCAAGTCGGAGTAGGCGGTCATAATGATGACGGGAATCTGCGGGTAGCGTTGATGTAAGACTTGTAAAAAATCCAATCCAGACATGCCTGGCATCCGTATATCACTCACTACCACTTGTGGGGTTTCTTGGCTTAATCCGCGCAATGCTTCATCCGCGCTGGCAAAACTTTTAAAGTCTATTCCTTCACGCAGTAGCGATTTTTCGAGTACCCAACGAATTGAGCGGTCATCATCAATAATCCAGACGGGTTTAGTCATTTCTATTCAGGGAAGGGGAAAGAGGGAAGGGGGAAGAGAGAAGGAACGGTGGAATGGACACGGGGTTTTACCCTTCTCCCTGCCCTCTTCTCCCTTCTCAACAATCCCCTTCTCCTTCCGCCTTTCTCAGTCTCTCAAGGTAGTGGTAGGTAAACGGAGAAGCAGGTGCGTCCTGCTTCGCTTTCAAATTCAATCGCGCCTTGGTGTTGGCTGACAAAGTCCTGCGCGAGGGTGAGCCCTAAGCCATGTCCATCGGCACGTCCCGACACCAGCGGGTAGAAAATTTTGTCACGCAATTCAGGTAAAATCCCAGGGCCATTATCAATAATCTGCACCACCAGTGCGAGTCGATGACGGCGTTTCATCAAGGTAATCTGACGGGCAATGCGGGTGCGTAAAACAATTTTCCCCTTGCCCTGCATGGCTTGTGCAGCGTTTCGTACGATGTTGAGCATCACTTGTATCAGTTGTGCTTGGTCACCCACCAACATTGGCAAGCTGGTATCGTAATCACGCTCGATGTCCAAGGTATCAGGAATCTCCGCCATCACCACACTGCGCACCCGCTCCAACACTTCGTGGATATTCACCGCGCTGTAATGAGTGGATGCTTGTGGGGTGAGTAGTTTCTCCATCAACACTCGTAGGCGATCTGCTTCTTGAATGATGATTTGGGTATATTCACGCAGCCCAGGTTTTTCGAGCTCGTGCTCCAACAATTGTGCTGCCCCGCGTATGCCGCCCAAGGGGTTTTTAATTTCATGCGCTAAATTGCGCAGCAGCAAACGATTCGCCTGCGTTTGATCCAACATCTGTGCTTCGCGCGCCAGTTTCAATGGGCGGTCAATCGGGTGAAATTCCAACAACAAAAAGCGTTTCGCCACCAATTGCACAGGGGTCACGGCTCCGCGCAGATGTTGTTTCGCACGCCCCAATACCCCTAAGGATAAATCGTGTTCGATGTAGCTGGCATTGTTATGCAATGCTTGCTGAATCGCGCAAATCAATTGCTCGGTATCGCAAAAAACTTGTGGCAGCGGTAGTCCATACAAGCCTTTGCCACTGGTGCTAAATAGGTTCTCAGCCGCTGGATTGAGATAGTTAATGCGCACCTGATCGTCCAACACGACAACCGCAGTGGCAAGATGTTCTAAGGTGATGTAAGGGAAGTCGCGCATAGTTTTAGATAATAAGCACGAAGTATGCCATTGCAACTATTTTAGTTTGGAGAGTTCGGTGGTCAACGCCTCGATATTTTTCTCGTGTATTTTAATCTGCTCTAGAGCTGATTTTGTTTTGACTGCGAATTGTGGGTCAGTAGGCGCACTCTCGGCATCTTTAAGGGCTTTTCGGGCTTCAATCAGTAGCTTTTCTTCACTTTCTAGCTCGGTCTGTAAGATTTTTTGACGAGTGTTGTCACGATTTTTTTGCGTTTCGCTGTCTATTCTAGGAAAGGTGGTCGGCGAAGCTGTGTTGCGAGAGGTTCCCGCAGCCTTATTCGTGTCCCGTTGTTCTTGCCCGTGTTGTGAAGAAATAATTTTTCGGCCGCCCTTAAGTGGTGCATTCGAGTAGGTAACATGCCCATTAGCATCAACGGCCTTATAAATTTCTGCCAAAGCCCACGTGGGTAAAACACATAAAAGTGCCAGTAAGTATCGAATTTTCATCTTATATGCTCGCAAAAAGGATAGCGAAGTATAGGTCAAGCACCTCAGGCTAACAAATGGTTTACATGTATTGGAACGATCAATTACATTTATTCAGACCAAGGGAAGCATTTTTAACGCATCATTTGGCAAAACCTAAAGATAGCGGTAAATCCTAAACCTAAGCGCATAGCAGCTGTTGACATCTATTCTTAAAACGCGGAAACTGCGCGCCAGTGCCGATTTGACATCAGCTTGCGGGGCACTTAAAAGATTCCAGCTAAAGCGAAGCAACCCGTTCCCGCTTTAGCAGGGCGGGTTTTGTTTTTTGGGGTATATTTTGGACACTCTCATCGCCACAGCGCAACGCGCTATTTTTGATACACCGCTGGTGTTTCGCAGCGGTGCTGTTTTGCCGCGTTATGAAATGATGTACGAAACGTATGGCACCTTAAATGCCGACAAATCGAATGCCATTCTCATCTGTCACGCCCTGTCAGGACATCACCATGTCGCGGGGAAATATGCCGATCAGCCCAAAAACACGGGCTGGTGGGACAATATGGTGGGTGCGGGCAAGCCGATTGATACCGATAAATTTTTTGTCATTGGCTTCAATAATCTGGGCGGTTGTCACGGTTCAACAGGACCTGTGTCGCTCAACCCTGAGACGGGACGGCAATATGGCTCGGATTTCCCACTCATTACCGTTCAGGATTGGGTGGAGTCTCAAGCACGACTGGCAGATCGGTTAGGCATACAACAATTTGCAGCAATTATAGGTGGCAGCTTAGGCGGGATGCAGGCACTGCAATGGTCATTGGCATATCCAGAACGGATGCGACATGTGTTAGCCATTGCCGCTGCGCCGCGCTTAACGGCGCAAAATATCGCATTCAACGACGTGGCACGTAATGCCATTCTGACTGACCCTGATTTTCATGGGGGCAACTTTTATCAACACGGCGTGGTGCCGACGCGTGGCTTGCGGTTGGCGCGTATGCTGGGACATATCACTTATTTATCCGACGATGCTATGGCGGATAAATTCGGTCGGTTGTTGCGTAATGCGGAGTTCCAATACAACTACGAAATCGAGTTTGAAATCGAGTCTTATTTACGCTATCAGGGCGATAAATTTGCGGCGTATTTTGATGCCAATACCTATTTGCTGATGACCAAAGCTTTGGATTATTTTGATCCTGCTCACGATTTTGATGGGGATTTGAATAAGTCCTTTGCGCGTGCCAAAGCTAATTTCCTCGTCATTTCCTTCACCACAGACTGGCGTTTTTCGCCTGAACGCTCGCGTGAAATTATCCGTCCGTTGCTGCACAACCATCGCAATGTCAGCTATGCCGAAATTACCTCGGCACAGGGACATGATTCTTTTTTAATGGAAAACGCGCATTACTTCGCGGTGATGCGCAATTACCTCGACAACGTTGCTAAGGAGTGTGGACATGAGTAATCGCCTCACCACGGATCGCCCAGATTTCGCAGCAATTGCCGCATGGATACCACCAGGCGCATCCGTATTGGATTTAGGCTGTGGCGACGGGAGTTTGTTGCGGTTTTTGCAGGAAACACGTCAGATACGTGGCTACGGCGTAGAAATTCGCGACTTGGACATCGTCGCTTGTATCGCCAATGGCGTGAATGTTATTCAAAATGACTTAGATGCAGGCTTGTCTGACTTTGAAGATAATAGCTTTGACTTTGTGATTGTGTCGCAAACCTTGCAAGCCACGCGCCACACAGAAGCCTTAATCCAAGAAATATTGCGTGTCGGGCGGCAAGGTATCGTCAGCTTCCCCAATTTTGCTTACTGGAAAAATCGCCTCAATGTGCTGTTTGGCAATATGCCCGTGTCCAGTGAACTGCCTTACCAGTGGTTTGATACACCCAATGTGCACTTGTGTACTTTGAACGACTTTGAAAGCTTTTGCCAAGATCATCATATTGCCGTGCTGGAAAGACACGTGATGACAGGGACAAAACGGGTTACTGTGCTACCCAACCTACTGGGCAGCACTGCCGTTTATCGTTTTCAACGTGCTGTTTAGGGGGCATGGGTAAGCGTCGTACCCACAGCAGCGTTAACCACATTAAAATTGCAGGGGGAGCACTGATTCAATCCGTTCACCCTGAGCTTGTCGAAGGGTGAGTGGATGGTTTTTTTTGATTCTATCGTGCTATCGCTTGTGGTTCGACAAGCTCACCACGAGCGGCTATATCAATCAGTGATTCCCTAGGGCAGAGAAAAATGAGCTATCTTGTTGAACTTCCCTACCACAGCGATGCGAGTGTATATTTTACGGCGTTGATGGACTTGCCTTGGGCGGCGTGGTTGGACAGTGCAGGACTGGGGCGTTATGATATTTTGACCGCCTCACCCGCGCGCACGATGCAGCTAGATCATACCCATCCAGATCCCTTCGGTGCGCTGCGTCAAGCCCTAGGCGCGCCCTTGCCACCACAGACCGACATTCCTTTTGCGGGCGGGGCATTGGGTTATTGGGGCTATGATTTATCGCTTGCGCCTGACACGGCACCCACCGATGCTGCACTCCCTGATATGGCGGTGGGGATTTATGACTGGGCGGTGGTGGTCGATCACCAACAGCAACGAACACAATTGGTGTCACGACTGCGTTTCGCTGAAACAACAGCACAGCTGCCCATGATTTTGGCGCGCTTGCGCCATCCTCCGCCGCTTCCACCCAGCACGTTTCAAGTTCAAGGCGAAGTACGCTCCAATTTTACCCCTGAAAGTTATGCCAACGCTTTTGCCCGCATTCAGCATTATTTGCACGCAGGTGATTGTTATCAAATCAACCTGGCGCAACGCTTTAGCGCGCCCGCGACGGGTGATGCGTTTGCGGCGTATTGTGACTTGCGCCAACGCAGTCCCGCGCCTTATTCTGCCTTTCTCAACTTTCCTGATGTGCAGATATTGTGCGCTTCCCCCGAACGCTTTTTGCAGGTCACCGCAGGCAAAGTGGAAACTAAACCGATCAAAGGTACGCGTCCACGGGGAACAACCCCGCTACAAGATCAGCAATTGCGTGAAGTATTGCGCAACCACCCCAAGGATCGCGCGGAAAACGTGATGATCGTGGATTTATTGCGCAACGATTTAAGCCAAAGTTGCACCACGGTGCGTGTGCCGAGCTTATTTGAAATAGAAAGTTTTTCCCATGTTCACCATCTGGTGAGTACCGTCACAGGGCAATTGCGTGCTGATTGTGATGCACTGGATGTGTTACGCGACTGCTTCCCTGGTGGATCGATTACAGGCGCACCCAAACAACGTGCCATGCAGATTATTGCTGAACTCGAACCGCATCGGCGAGGCGTGTATTGCGGCGCAATTGGCTATGTGGGGTTTGATGGCAAAATGGACACGAACATTGTCATTCGTACTTTGGTGTACTCCCACAGTGAAATCGCTTGTTGGGCGGGAGGCGGCATCGTGGCGGACTCAGAGGTTGAGGCGGAATATCAAGAAACATTGGACAAAGCGGGTGCCATGTTGGACTTGCTGCAATGCCACCAATTTTCTGTTTCCAAAGTCACCCGCATTGCGTAGTCGCATGACGGTGCCTATCCAATTTACAACAGACGAAAAAAAGCCCCTAACTTAAGGGGCTTTTAAAATCATAAGCTTAGAAGGAAAGCTGCTCCTTCTTCAGTCATGATTAACGTACGACTTTTGCACCACCACGGCTAGGACGTGTGTTGATCACTTTACATGTTACGCCTGCTACGTTACAACCCGTTGCGCAAGAAGCGATTGAAGTCGTTGAACTGGATGCATCTTTGTAGATATATTCAACGTCTTTATTGTTTTTGCCACCCGATTTGTATTTGCCTGCTTTGTCATCTTGATCTTCGCACTTGCCCAAGCTATCCAAGATATGTTTCGAGTGACCATGGTACCAACCGTCATCATCCACGGTAATAGTTACATTGGCTCCACCAGAGCGATGGCAGACGGTTACTTTGTCTTGTTTTACACCGTTGGAATTGGTTTGTTCCCAACGATAGCCATCGGATTTATCTTTTGATTTATCGCGACTCTTGTAGCTGGAATCGTTGTCATCATGCTCTCTTTCAGTATGATCCTTGCGGTCACCACTGTTGTCCTTGGTATGATCCTTGTCGTTTTTATGCTCTTCCGTTTCTTTGCTTTTTTCTGCATCAGAAATTTTGGTCGAGCTACCAGTGGTTGTACAAGTGGTCTTTTGAATGGAACCACATGCGGTCGCAAGCACCACGGAACTGCAAGCATCGGGTGATTTCACGTTAGTGCTCTTGGTGGATTCTTTGTTTTTGTTATCTTTGTTTTCGTATTTGTTTTCATCCGCTTGTGCAGCAGCAACGCTGAAGCAGAGTGTTAACGCTAACAATAATTTGCTGGGTGTGTTTTTCATGATATTTCTCCATTTATTAGAAACTAACTGTTTTGATACATTTGATACTGAACAACATTTACAACGCTTCGATACGGTTCATTAAGTGATCGTTTATTTTGTATTCATTCGATTCTCCTTATTTAACACGAGGAAATCACAAGACTTCATCATCGAGTCCTAAGTAGTATTGCACCAAGGAAGTCGTTTCGCGAGGGCCTGTCACCCGCACGGTGACGCGATAATAGAGCCGCCCTTGCCCAGGAACAACCTTGCCTGCGTTATCGTAAATCGGTGTCGCCATACAGGCTCTGAAAGTGGGTGCGCCAGGGATCCAGTTTGGTGCAACTGCCACTTGACTGGCAACAGGCGCAATGGCGACATCCCATTTCCATGTGTCTTGGGTACACATTCTTTCTATAAAATACTGCACGTCATATTCTGCTAACCCTGGTACTGAAATGGCGGGACTCCATCCGTTAATCGGGAAATTCGGTGGTAAATTGGTAATCGGGTCTATGGTCGCAAAATAGGTTGAATAAAAATGCGGGCAACCTTGCGAAGTGCCAGGATTTCCCATATTGGTAATCGGGTTAGCTGGCGTTGCGGTGGTTGTAGTCGTTGCATTGGCTAAGCTAGGTCCTGCTGAATTGCAATTAAAGAGTATGCGCGCAGTGGCATTGCTGTACAGCATTCCCGCAACAAAATTTTCCGCATCCGTTGCTCCCACCTCAGCCATTTGCGTCGTCGCTTCGTTGAACGCAAAATTACCGCTGATGATATTGCTGGTATCAACGCCACGCATCAACACAATCCCAGATAACGACAATGCGACCAGTGCAATTAAAGCCACCAGCAACACGATGCCTTGTTGCGGTGCTCTTAACAGAACGTTTTTCATAAATTCCCCAAAATCACGTTGTGCAGTGGAATGATCGTTTGATACACCTTATAACGATAGCACTGCCATTCTGGATCAGCCGTCAAATCAATCACGGGGCCGTTTAACCACGAAATTGGCGCAGAGGGGGTGGTGGTACACGTCCCTTGCGTGGCTTTTTCGCGCAGATTATTACGTGCCACGATAGCCACTCGAATCGCTTTGATGCGTTTAATATTTGTTTTGCTTGCTTGTAATCCAGCGGCAGACCAGTTTGCTGACGATCCGCCAGGGCAAGCACCACTGTTAGGATTCAATCCCCATGTTGGATTTACCCAACAATTGATCGAAGATGAACCAACTGCAGCTGTCCCATACTGTGCCTGTATACTGACTATATTTTCAGCAATCACTTCAGCAGGAAAATTATTGATCTGCTTGGTAAATTGTCTCAGTTGATTCACCGCAAACGTGGTGCGTATTAACGCTGGGTTTGCCCCCAAATTGTGCAATACACTGTTCACTGGATAGCCACCCGCAGGAAAAACAGGTGCTTTTGTGGTATCAAAACCTGCATTGTTGACCGCCACAAAAGACATATCAGAGAACGCTGGTACTGCAGATGCGACCGATGACCCAGGTTGCACACCATTCACAATCACATTGCTAGTATTAAATACCTCTGGAATGTAAGCCCCGCCAGCCACCAAACCCGATACCGCAACTAAGGAGCAATCCAGTGGCGCAGCCACCCCATATGCAGATGCAACCAATACGGTATCGGCGGGGCTGCTGATTGCGGCGTAAGTAAACTGGTTAGGCCCCGTTGCACCCGCTGGATAAGAGCCTACCATCCGTGATCTCACCCCTGAAATTGCGCCAGGTGTTGCATCTGTGGGCACGCCAGCAGGTGCGAACAAGCTTGCTTGGTTCGCGACGCTGTTGAGAATGCGAGCCGCCTGCCCCCCCGTCGTCAATCCGCCCATGTCAGCTTCTAGTCGGGAGATGGTAATGCTGTCCTGTACCCCAGAAGTGTTAATGAGGATAGGCGTTGCATCAAACACCCCTGGTGCAGTGCCATAGCCGTTAATTTTCAAGCAGGGCAAATCCCCCACTCCTTGGTAGTTGGCAATCAAGCCATAACCCGCCAAGCGGACATCTTGTTCCAAAGAATATAACGACAATAGCCCGTTGCTTTGCATATCAGCAGCACTGCTGGAAGTTTTTCGTTGACCTTCAAATAATGACATGGTTTGCATGATGACCAAAATCACGATCAGCCCTATGGTCATACCGATCAGTATTTCGATCAGCGAAAAGCCAGATTGTTGTGTTTTCGTGCGCATATTAGTTAGGCTCAATGCTAGACAGCGTTTGATATTGATGCTGGGGTGTCCCAGCGCGGTTATTACGTTGCCATCTCAGCGTGACGGTGACTTGTGTTGCCGAGATCGCGGGGCAAGTCGGATAGGAAGCCCCACCATCTGCCGTCGAACAGTGCACATTGATATCTGGGCTATTTGTCGTATCTGATACGCCAGGTAAAAAACCTCCTTGTATTGATAGTAGCCATCTTACAAATTCTGGATCCCCAGTTTTATTAGTGACAGTATTCGCTTCAGCAACGGTACAGGTCATACAGTGATAGTTGTACAAATTGGGCGCGGCGGCGGTGTGCGCAACGTCTATCCCTGCGGCAGAGGCTGCTTGAGCCGTAATAATTGAACCATTGACATATACTCCCGCTCCTGCGTGTGCCCACATTTGTGCTAACAGCTGGTTGGCCAAAAAGGCAGCATCCGCACGGTACTGCGATTCTGTTCCCATGGTAATAGCGGTCGCTTGCATGCCGACTACGCCCAAAATCGCCATGGAAAAAATCAGAATGGCAATTAAGCCTTCCAGTAATACAAAGCCTTTTTGCGGGTTTCTTGTGTTCATGTTAGCCACACCGTTGGTTAGGATCTTGTGATGCAGGGTTGCACAACTTAATTTGCCCTTGAGGGTTAATGATAATGACCAAGCGTTTGTCGTTGTTGTTTGGTCGGCTATTCAATATGTCAATACGCGTTACGTTAGAGGTCACACTGATGTTGGATGCACGACCCATTGCATCAAATGTCACATTGGCATTCGTATCCGCCGCAGTTGTGCCTGCGCAGAGTGCTGCATATCCCGTCAATCCCGAACCCGCAGCAAGCGGCGTCGCGTAATCTTGCGCTGCCAGAAGAGCAGTGCTCACCCCGATCCTGACGGGGGGGCCATTTTCGGTAGCTAACCAAACCTGACCCTGACCACCGACAAAGCTGCCAGAGTACTGCGCATTGCAAATTTCCCAATCTCCCCCTTGCCCTCCCGTTGCTGGGTCAAAAGTCGGATTGTCCGTCAAATAAAAACGAGCACGAGCGTTGTGGCGTACGGCCTCCATTTTGGCGAGTTGCAAGCCATTTAACATCGAATCTGCGGTTCCCTTAATGCGACTGGCATCTATCCAATCCGCGACCGAAGGGACTGCCAACGCCATCATCCCACCCGCAAGCACTAAGCTGATTATTACTTCCAGCAGCGTCATACCCTGCTGCTTGTTAGCCGAAGTTAACATCTTTGACCATCCCTATTGAGAAAGCAGCCCACACCTGCGGCAGGGATAGCTCCTTTAAATTTTTGGGTTCTTCTCACATTACCATCATCTAGGCTGTACACATAAGTTGCCGCAGCACCCAATCCCACACCCGCTACACTAGAAGCGGTGACAGTAAAACCTTGAGTGAGTCCCGTACCCGTCACGATGCAGCCATAAGAAAAGTTGACCGCTTGCACACTAGATACAGGCACACCACAGGTTGTTGCATTGACAGAAGAGGCATAGGTGCGTTGATCTTGGTAAAACTGTTCCATGCTGGTACGCAAAGCGGATAGGTTGATTCCTGCTTCAATTAACCTCCCACGCGCCACATAGCTGGTATAGCCTGGAATCGCAATCCCCGCCAAAATACCGAGAATGGCAATCACAATCATCAATTCGACTAGGGTAAAACCTTTGTTTTTCACGTGGTGCATGGTGTTCTCCTTTTTACTTAGTTTGAATTCTAAGGGGTTTTGCGACAAGGTCAATGCTTGTGTGCATTTGTCCGATAAGCTGTATTGCATGACCGACAGGCGGCAGAATTTTCGATTCGCTATGGTTGATTATGCGTGATGAACGGACAGATTATCAGTGAACAAAGTCACCACCACAGGCGTGTGATCTGAAGGTCGCTCCCATTTGCGGGGTACGCGGTCAATGATACAAGCACCACATTTTGACACGAGTGCGTCACTCAACAAAATATGGTCTATTCGCACGCCGTGGTTGCGGCGGAATGCCATCATGCGATAGTCCCACCAAGAAAATGACTTGTCGGCTTGTTCAAATAGACGGAAGCTGTCGTGCAAGCCCAGTGCAAGCAGTTGCTGAAAGTGGATGCGCTCCGCTTCACTCACCAAAACACTCCCTTGCCATAATACAGGGTCATGGACATCGCGATCTTCAGGCGCAATGTTGTAATCACCTAACACCACCAATTGCGGATAGCGTTGCAGTTCTGCTTTGAGCCACACGGTCAGCGCGTTTAGCCAGCCGAGCTTGTAGTAATACTTGTCAGAGTCCACCGCTTGCCCGTTTGGTACATAAATGCACACCACGCGCACGTCGCTAATGGTTGCGGCGATCACGCGCTTTTGCTCATCCTCATAATCAGGAATGCCGATTTGTACGTCAACGATGGGCGCGCGACTCAAAATCGCAACGCCATTGTAAGTTTTTTGCCCCGAAAAAACGCTGTGATAACCCGCCGCTTGCAATGCCTCCTGCGGAAAATCTGCATCTTGCTGCTTGGTTTCTTGCAAACAGAGTACGTCGACGGGGTTGACAGCCAGCCAATCTAAGACATGCGGTAGGCGAACATTCAGTGAGTTGACGTTCCAAGTAGCGAGTTGCATCGAACGACTCCATTGATTAAATAGGTTTTGTGATAAGGAGGCATTGGGGGGGTATTCCCCCGCCACGTACACGTATGTGTAGGGGGGAATACGGATTGCATCCGTTCGTCCTGAGCTTGTCGAAGGATGATCGTATGTTGGGTGCGACAGCATGATCGCCGCGCACTGCGTCCGCTTTGCGGGCAGGATTAAACGCTTTATTTCATCTCATCGCAAGCCGTCGTTATACCAAGCCTTCGATTCATTGGCGATTTTGACCACCAGTAGCATCACAGGCACTTCAATCAACACGCCCACCACGGTTGCCAATGCTGCACCCGATTCAAAACCGAACAAGCTGATGGCGGTGGCGACGGCGAGTTCAAAAAAGTTGCTGGCACCGATTAACGCCGAGGGCGCGGCGACGCAATGCACCACGCCTAGACGGCGATTCAGCCAGTATGCCAAGCCTGAGTTGAACAACACTTGAATCAAAATCGGTACAGCAAGCAGGGCGATAATCAGCGGTTGGGCGACGATAGCGTTGCCTTGCAGGGCGAACAACAGCACTAAAGTGAGCAACAGCGCGCCCATGGAATACGGGGCGATGCACGTCATGGCGGATTGAAATCCCGCTTCGCCGCGTTGAAATAACACACGGCGCAGCCCTTGCGCCAAGATGACGGGGATGACGATGTAGAACAGCACCGACATCAGCAGCGTGTCCCACGGCACGGTGATGCTTGCCATGCCGAGCAACAGCGCGACCAGCGGCGCGAAAGCGAAAATCATAATCGTGTCGTTCAGCGCGACTTGCGACAGGGTGAAATAGGGATCGCCTTTCACCAAGTTGCTCCACACAAACACCATCGCGGTACACGGCGCGGCAGCCAGCAAAATCAAGCCTGCGATATAGCTGTCGATTTGGTCAGCGGGCAGGTAATCGGCGAACAGATGGCGGATAAACAACCAGCCCAAAAACGCCATCGAAAACGGCTTCACCCCCCAGTTGATAAACAACGTCACCCCGATGCCGCGCAGATGTTGTTTGACCTGATGCAGCGCGCCAAAGTCGATGCGCAGCAACATGGGAATAATCATCACCCACACCAATACCCCCACGGGCAGATTGACTTTCGCTACTTCCAACGCGGCAATGGCGTGGAATACGCTGGGCAAAAATTGCCCTAACAATACGCCGATGCCTATGCACAAGCCAACCCAGAGGGTGAGATAGCGTTCAAATAAATTCATGGAATTTCCTTTGCAAACAATACACATTATTCCCTCCCCCAAGCAGGGGGAGGGTTAGGGTGGGGGTAGAAATCGTCGGCCGATATAACCTTTCACCCATCATCCAGACCTTCGGCATGACGGGAAAAACACCCTCATCCCCAGCCCTTCTCCCAGTGGGAGAAGGGAGCTTAAAGCCCCTCGCCCTTTGGGAGAGGGGTAGGGGTGAGGGCGATGTTAGTCCGCCACCCGCCCAATTTCCGCCAATTTTTCTTTCAACGTCAACTTGTCCATTTTTTCAATCGGCAAGCTCATAAACAACTGTATCCGTCGTGCCAGTTGTTCGGCGGCGCGGTTAAATGCGGCGCGGCGTGCTTCGTCGCCTTCGATATGCGCGGGATCGGGGATGCCCCAGTGCGCAGTGGCGGGTTTGCCCAACCATAACGGACAGGCTTCGCCTGCGGCGTTGTCGCATACGGTAAAGATAAAATCGAATTCGGGCGCGTCGGACGCGGCGAATTCATCCCAGCTTTTGCTGCGCAAGCCTTCGGTGGCATAGCCTTGATGTTGCAACCACTCCAGCGCGCCAGGATTGACTTTGCCTGCGGGTTTGCTGCCCGCACTATAGGCTTTAAATTTGCCTTTCCCCAGCACATTGAATAACACCTCGCCCAAAATACTGCGCGCCGAATTGCCCGTACACAACACCAATACATTGTAAGTTTTTTGATCCATCACTTTTTCCTTATTCACCTTTGCCATTCAATAAATCACACGGCTCGCCCGCGCAACAATTGGCCGTTAAATACGCCAACATCTCATTCATCACGCCAAAATTCGCACAGTAATACACGAACCGCCCCGCTTGCCGACTCTCTATCAGCCCCGCATGGCTTAGGCTTCTAAAATGAAATGACAAGGTGGCGGGCGACACGGCTAGTTTTTCCGCAATCTGCCCCGCCGCCATGCCTTCATTTCCACATACCACCAACAAACGATAAATCGCCAAGCGCGTCGGTTGCGCCAATGCGGACAATGCGGTGACAACTTGCTTAGCATCCATGATGATATATTTCCACTGTTAAACAATTATTAAAATAATGGGTGTAATTAGAACAGGAAAAAGTGTTGATTGCACTTAAATTAAATGCACTAAGGACGGAATGGGGTTTGAATTTTTCGATTATATAAAGTAACGCCAAATTTTAGCTGGGGCGATTAGAATAACAACCTTGCAAGTTTAAGGTGGAATTCGCAAGACGGGATTCAGAAATGAACTCCCGTTTAGTACCGAAAAATGTTCCTTTTGTCTCTCAACCAACGCTATACACGTTTTATGCCACATTCAATCGAAAGGAAAATGATGAAATCACAGGTACAACGCCCAACGGGTGCATTTGTAGGGGCTTCTTGGGCGGCTTTGTTTGTTGGCTCAATTACTTATTTAGTCGGCTTATGGAATGCACAAATGCAACTTAATGAAAAAGGCTATTACTTTACTATTTTGATGTATGGATTGTTCGCGGCGGTATCTTTGCAAAAATCGGTGCGTGACAAATTGGAAGGAATCCCTGTATCGGGTATGTATTTCGGCTTGTGCTGGGTGTCTTTTGGCATGGCAATTTTGTTGCTGGCAGTGGGATTGTGGAATGCCACGCTTGCTTTGAGTGAAAAAGGATTTTATGCCATGTCATTTGTGCTGAGTTTGTTCTCTGCTATTACCGTGCAGAAAAATGTACGGGATGTTGGGTTGTCGAATGATACGTCACCCCATGCAAATCAAGAGATGATCCCTTCACCTGCCCACAAAGAAGAGTAATGACTCGCCATCACTGGGTTTCAAATCCATAATTAAATCTCAACGAGATCATCTGTCTGTAGTTAAAGATCTGAGAACCTGTTCACGATTTGCCACGTGAGGTCATCAGCGGGGTGAGGCGCAGTGAAGAGCCAGCATTTGCACGGTGTAAATGAAGATTCGAGCTGTGTATGAACCCCGATCACTGCATTGCAGCAAGATCATGAACTGGTTCTGAAAGTGATTGCGGAGATAAAATACGGGTCGTTAGCATTTAAACCAGTGTCCATCGAGTGCAACTTGCGCGCCAGATCCCAACGTATCAACTATTTTTAGCGTCTACCGCACATTTATGTTGTGTGGGTGGTGCAAAACTTGCTGTTCACCCATACATTTTATCCTCCATTCTTTGCATAATGACCCACGCTTTCCGCATTATTCCCATCCCCCTTGTTGCGCCAGATTATGCTGAAATGGATTGTGATGCGGCATTGCCTGTCACGGATACCTTGCATCGCCCTTTGCATGATTTACGCATTTCGGTGACAGATCGCTGTAATTTACGCTGTACTTATTGTATGCCACGTGAGGTATTTGACGACGAACATGCTTTTTTGCCGCGAGGGGCGTTGTTGACTTTTGAAGAGATTGAATGCGTTGCGCGGGTGTTTGTGCAATTAGGCGTGCAAAAAATTCGATTGACGGGCGGCGAACCTTTGTTGCGGCGCGGGATTGAGCAGCTGATTGAAAAATTGGCGGAGCTGCAAACGCCCTTGGGCAAACCCGTGCAAATTGCGCTGACCACCAATGGCGTGTTGTTGGCGAAAAAGGCACGCTCGCTCAAGGACGCGGGATTGTCGCGTGTGACGGTCAGTCTGGATGGCTTAAGCGAAAGCACGTTTCAGCGCATGAGCGATTCAACTGTGTCGGTACAAACGGTTTTGAATGGCATCGCCACCGCACAAGCTGCGGGACTCGCCCCTGTCAAAGTCAACATGGTAGTGAAACGCGGCGTGAATGAACACGAAATCGTGCCGATGGCGCGCCATTTTCGCAACAGCGGTGTGCTATTGCGGTTTATTGAATACATGGATGTGGGTAATAGCAACGGCTGGCGCATGGATGATGTGGTCATCGCCCAAGATATTTTAGCGCGCATTGCCGCCCATTTTCCGCTGCGCGCGATAGAGGCTAATTACGCGGGCGAAGTGGCGGGGCGTTGGCAGTATGCTGATGGTGCGGGTGAGATCGGCATCATTGCCTCGGTGAGCCAAGCGTTTTGCCACGCATGCAGTCGAGCCCGACTTTCGACCGACGGCAAAATTTACACTTGCTTGTTTGCACAAAATGGCTTGGATTTGCGCTCACCGTTACGCTTAGGACAAACCGACGCGCAAATCTGCCAGCGCATCGTCAATCAGTGGGTACAGCGCGATGATCGTTATTCCCAACTGCGCCACCTCGCCATGCATCCCTTGCGCGACAAAGTGGAAATGTCGTATATCGGGGGGTAAACGCGAAAAATCCAAACTGGAAAATATTACCGTTTGGTAAGGTGTTGTTACTATACTGACACAGCGCGGTAAATCTATATTGATTTAGGGGCGGTTTTTGACAGGATATAAGTGTTGGCTGGTAATTCCTTGTTTTGGCATAGGACTTGCTGAATTAACCCTCGCAGCAAAATATCAAGTCACTAACTATCAAGAGGAGAATGAAGTATGAATAAAAAACTAATGACCATCGCAATTGCTGCCGTTCTAGCACCCGTCGCCGCGTTTGCTGAAAACGCCAATATTGAATTTTATGGGCGTATTCACGCCTCCATGGATTCTGTTTCAGGCAATGGTGCAACAGCAGGCGCGAGTGCTAAAAACACGGTTTCATTGAACGACAACTCATCGCGCTTTGGTCTGAAGGGCAAGCACGATATGGGCAATGGTCTGTCTGGCGTATTTCAAGCCGAAGCCGCACTGGATGCAAATGGTAAAGGGGGGGCTGGGGCATTGCCAGGACTGCGTGATACTTACATCGGTTTGGCGGGTGGTTTTGGTACGGTGCTGGTGGGCAAATTGCCTGCTGCAAACCAATATGTGTACGACTCTAATCTGTTCGCTGACCAGCTGGGCGACGCGGCCAACTTTACGGGAAATTTAATGCCAGGTCGTGCCAATGGTGCATTGCACTACGTGGCACCTAAATTCAGTGATGTGACCGTTGCGCTGACTTATTTGCCAGCCAGCAGCCTGCAAAGCACGCTCGGAAGTTATACGCTAGCAACCGACAAAGCTGACAATAGCGCAGGTTTCACCGCAGGCTATGCCGCAAATGGCATGACGGCAAAACTGACTTATTTCAGCATCGGGCTGGGTAATCAAGCCGCTGCGGGTTATGTGAATGGGAAATTGCAACCGCTGTCTATCGCGGGAAGTTATGATTTTGGCAATGGTATGGTGTCTGCTCAATTCGTTTCAGTCAAACTGACCAACGCGGCGGTGACCACCACACGCAATATCTATAACATTGGCGGTAAATTCAACGTCACCGAAACAGGGGCAATCAAAGCGCAATTCTCTAAAGCAGGCACCAGTGCAGCGGCAGCCCTTGACGGCGCGCAAATGTTTGCAGTGGGCTACGACCATACTCTGAGCAAACAAATGAGTATGTATGTGGTTTATGCGCAAACCACCAATGATGCAGGCGGTACTTTCGCGATGGATGGTTGGGGACATAACTCGCAAAGTGTAGGCATGTTTAAAGGAAATGATCCTAAAGGGCTAGGTGTGGGCTTAACTTACAACTTCTAAGGAAACGCTGATTAAATCCGTTCGCCCTGAGCTTGTCGAAGGGAGAATGGATTTAATCCCTTGATTGTATTTAATCTTCCGTTCATGGTTCGACAAGCTCACCACGAGCGGAAGATTAAATCAGCATTTCCCTAAGTTGTTTTTCTCCATAATGTATCAAGTGAACGGGCATCTTAGGATGCCCGTTTTTTTGACTTCATTTATCCATGGGAATGACGGACGGGTTATGATTTCTCATGGTTTCATCCGCATAAATATCGAGCTTTTTCATCTTTTCCCATAAATTTTTACGGCTAATGCCCAGTGCGGCGGCGGTGTTGCCGAAGTGTCTGTGGTGCGTGGTCAGTGCTTGCAAAATAAATTTACGTTCGTAATGACGTAAGTGTTCCGCTAATGTCCCGTCGGTCAAGGCTTCTGGCAGGACAGGCGGTTCAGTGATGGGCGGCATATCGTCATTAAAGAAGACCACTGCGTCCAAAATGGGGGAGGAAGACAGGATGCAGCCTCTTTCCATGCTGTGTTTGAGTTCACGCAAATTACCTTGCCAAGGATAATCCAACAACACCCGCTCGGCATCAGGCGAAATAACGTGGTTCTCGCCACTGTACTCCGCACATTGTTTTAGAAATAGTTGGGCAAACCACAGAATGTCTTCTTTACGTTCACGCAATGGCGGAATGCGTAGGCGAATCACATTGATGCGGTAATACAAGTCTTCACGAAACGTGTTGGCTTCAACCATTTTTTTCAGATCACAGTGCGTGGCACAAATGAGGCGCACATCAACGGCAACGGGCACCTCGCCGCCGACGCGGACGATATAACGTTCCTGAATGACCCGCAGTAATTTGACCTGCATCGTGGGCGACATTTCGCCAATTTCATCTAGAAACAAAGTGCCACCATGCGCTTGTTCAAACACCCCTTTCCGCATCCGCGCAGCCCCCGTGAACGAACCTTTTTCGTGACCAAATAGTTCTGTTTCGAGCAGGCTTTCGGTGATGGCACCGCAGTTGACGGCAACGAAAGGGGTGTTGTTTGCACAACGCGCATAATGGTGGATCAGTTTGGCAACATGCTCTTTACCGACCCCTGATTCCCCCATAATTAAAATGGTACTTGCCAGTCTAGCAAGACGTGGAATGGATTGCTCAATCGTCCGCATTAAAGGAGAAATGCCCAATACATCAGTAGGTTGTGTGTTATTTGAGGGTATTGCTTGTGGTGCGGGGCAGAGTCTACGTATTTTTTCAACCAGCAAATCCAGATCAAAGGGTTTGCTGATGTAATCCGCCGCGCCCAATTGGAGTAAACGCACCGCACGGTCAATTGAGCCATAACCTGTGATAAAAATAAACGGCGGCAGCGGTCTTTTATCCGCACACAACTGGGTAAACAGGGCTTCCCCGTTTAAATCGGGCAAGTGGATGTCACTTAAAATCAGGTCATAACGCTTATGCCCAATCGCCCGTAAACCTGCCAACCCCGTTCGATGCCATTCCACACGAAACCCATCTAGGCTAAAGCGATCACACAGTGACTCCCCCATAATTTCGTCGTCTTCGATGAGGCAAATAAAAGGAAGAGCGGTTTGGAGCATCATAAGTGGTGGTTGCTGGTTAGCGGTTAGTTGTTAGCGTTGGAAGCCACGCGCATATAGTATTTTTAAATTTATTCAAGCAGATAGCTATCAATCCAACTAGTAGCTAACGACTAGCGACTACCGCCCAAAATGCTTTTTATGCCTATGCTAGGGGAAGTTGAACCCTAAATTGCGTGAGCGTGGGTTCACTTTGTACGGTAATCAGTCCGCCTAATTGTTGCACAACTTGGTAGATTACCCATAGCCCTAATCCATTGCCATTTTCACTAAATGAGGTAAATGGTTCAAATAGATAGGGAACTTTTTCGGGGGGAATGGGTGAACCCTCATTGCGTACCTCGATGAATAAGTGGGTGCTGTCACGGCAAATATGTAGATAAATATGTCCCTGTGGTTGAGTGGCGTGAATCGCGTTCAGCAACAGGTTGATAATCACTTGACGTACCAAAGTCGCAGAAATGGGCAAGGCTTCAATCAAACTTACTTCACACGTGAAGGCGATGTGTTTCTGTTCGATCTCCGCTTGCAGCAAGGTGCAGATGTCGGTCACATCATCGGGGTCAAAAGGGCGGGTTTGTACTTTGGCTTCTACCAAGAGTGCGGCAACCGTTTCTTTAATTTGCAATAAGCCACGTTCCAGAATCGACACGGTTTTGAGGGTGAGCGGGTCTTTTTCGCCGTGACGTTTGAAGGTGCTGATGGCGTTGAGCATACCGCCCAAAGGATTGTTGATTTCATGTGCCACACCAGCGGCCAGACGACCCAATGCCGCCAACCTATCCGAGGTAATCACTTGTTGTTGTAGCTGCTCTTTTTCTTTGAGTTCAGTCAACATCCGCTTGAATGATTTAGCCAATCGCCCAATTTCGTCCTTAGATTCTTCTAGTTGAATGTCTTCTGGGTCAGGTAAATGCGGGGCAACTTTGCCCATTGCATCAGACAATTGCAGCAAGGGAGCCGCCATGCGTCGCCCCCAATAGATCCCCAAGGGCAGCAGTGTTGCAAGAACGAACAAGGTAATCAACACCGCATCGCGGGCGAGACTGCGTAAGCGGGCGGCAAAGGGCGGCTTAGGATAATTCATCACCAGTGTGCCGATGCGCACCCCGTCGGACTCAATGGGAATTAACAAAAATAACGCTTGGGATGATGGCGTATCCACGACGGTCAGTTCATTGGGCCAAGGCTGGGCAGGTTTTTGGAAGAACTTTGCCAGAATAGGATCCGCAATCGCAGGGGGACGCATCATGGGAAAGCGTTCAGGTTGGTTAGAGACAAACACTAAGTTCGCCGTATCCAGTACCACCATATATTCGGCATTTTGATCGTTGGCGGGTTTGGGCGAGGGGCGAAAGGGAATGTTGACCACTTCAAATGCCCGCCATACATCATCATGCAACATCGGCTCGACCAAGGTGTCGGCAACCACTCGCCCCATGCGCGTGGCGTTGGCGATTAAATTGTCTCGCAGATCATTGACACTGCGATAAACCAGTACGGAAGCTAACACACTGGCGGTCACCATCACCAATGCGACCACGCGCAAGGGAATTTTGTAGCCTAGGCTAAGGTCTTTAAAGTGCAACATTGCGTTGTTTTTCAATGAAATGAAACATGTCGGCGATGCCGTCATACAAACGCGGCTCGCTTTCCACAAAGCCATCTAAATTCAGCCCTTTTAGCATGACCAAGCCCGCTTGATCCTGCGACATAGACAGCAAAGCACGCCGCATCGCGATCAGCCGTGCGACCGATACGCGTTGCCCAGCCACAAAAGGCGGATGACCAAATTGTGGTGATTTGGCAATCACGCGGGTTTTGCGGGTCAACTCAGGATGCGATAATGCCAGCGTGTCCCAGATATAACCATCCACCGCCGCACCTTGCGCCAAGCCTGTCGCCACCGCTTCAATCACTTTACGGTGACTGCCTGTGTAGAAGGTTTTAGCGAAATAATGGGTGGCTGTTTCGCCTTTTTGAGCCAAAATATACTCAGGATAAAGGTGTCCAGAGTTAGAGTCAGGATCGCTAAACGCGAATATCTTTCCACGCAACTCATTGATGGAAAGAGTTTGCTTGTCGTTGTCAGGCACGATGAGATAAGACTGATACAGCGGCTCCCCTTGATAAAGCGGGGTGGCGACTAAGCGAAAATAGGGCTTGTTGCGAATATAGGGGTAACCACATAACCAAGCAAAATCCAACTTGCCTTCGCGCAACATATCGACAATTTCGCGATAACTGCCTCGCCGTATAAACACCACGGGACGCGCTAAATGGAGCTCCAGATATTTACGCCACTCACTGACAAAAGCCGCTTGATCGTCCAGAAAAACAGGCGTGAGACCAATGCGCACGGGCGGCAGCGGTTCAGCAGCCCATCCCCACGACACCCATCCTAGCAGCAACATCCACGCACCCAAGTACTGCAACAGACGCTGATTGAAAGCGTGCCATTGCGCCCTTTTGCCAAGGTAGGGCAAGGCGTTGGTGCCCGCGTCCGCCGTATCTCGCAAGATAGGGGAGCAATACGGTCTCGATAGCGGATGATTCATAAAGGTCGGGCTTTCTAACGTGGGGACAGCTCGCAAATAGTCTGCAATAACTATACCACCCCTTTGCAGTCAGGCTATTTTGTATTCCACGGACACAGCAATTCTCATTTTGACTAAACAGAGGGGGTTTGTGGGTACGACAAATTCGTACATCGCCCGACAGGGCGAAAAATAAAGGTAAGAAGGGAATGGCACTTACTTAAGCTCAAAACCCCCGATGCGGCACGGATTAACATTTTTCACCATCCTGTAAAAGCGGGCTGAACTACCGTTCCTTCTCCTTCAAGGCATAGGTATCTACACAACTTTGTTCCCTCACCCTAGCAGGGGGAGGGTTAGGGTGGGGGTAGAATTTCATTTAAAAACAACATGCTTCATAATTTGTAGGGGGCGCGTTGCACATGCCCTTGTCTGGATGCAATTCGCTCCGTCGGCGTACCCTCTCCCCCTGCCCCTCTCCCACAAGTGGGCGAGGGGAGTCTGGGTTCAAATCCAGACATTCGGATATTGTTGTTTTTGAATGAAAAGTTTAATACACCCTTATTCCAAAATGATTGAAAGTTGTGTAGATACCTATGCCTTGAAGGGGAGGGAGTTTGCCGATGATTTGGCTTAAGTAAGCGCCATTCAGGTAAGACGGGGAGATTTCACCCAAAAGCGTACGAATTTGTCGTACCCACGGTTGATTTGGTCAGATGCAAAATGCACGATTACTTATACGCTACTACTTGCCGCTAGACCGCCCACTGGCTTTGGAAAACATTACGAGATGGTAATGATGCGGCGCAGGGCAGCTCGCCTAAATTCAAAAGGACGCTGTTTAAATCAGAGAATGAAAAATCAGCATGTGCGATATTTTTAAGCAATAGCATGATTTACAAGTATATTTATATGCTAATTTTAAAATAATGGGACGCATGGCAGGGATAATTTCATTTGGTATGATAATTGCTGTGATTAAAAAATAGCATTCACAACACACAAAGAAGGAGTGGGATCATGAGCGAAACGGTATCTCGGCGAGATTTTTTCAAGGTCAGCGGCGGCGTGGCGGCTGGGGTGGGGATGGTGGTGAGTGGTGTGGCATCGGCTGCCCCTGCGAGCAGCCACCAGACCAACGCAACACTGGCTTACCCGCGTAAAACGATCGCCACTTCGAAAGGCATGAAGCTCAACGAGGCACACGATTTTGCTTACCCAGATGCAGGCAGCCCTTGTATCGCAGTCAAGCTTGGACAAGCAACCCCTGGCGGGGTAGGTCCGAACCAGGACATCGTCGCTTACAGCATTCAATGTACCCATCAAGGCTGCCCCGTTTCCTATGACGGCAACGAGAAAAAATTCAAATGTCCGTGCCATTACAGCATGTTTGATGCCGAGAAACAGGGGCAAGTTATTTGCGGGCAAGCACCCACAAAATTGCCGCAAATCGTGCTTGAGTATGACGCGAGAACCGATTCTGTTGCCGCCGTGGCGGTGGATGGTCTGATTTATGGCCGTCAAGCTAACATTCTGTAAGGGAGAAAATAATGTCTAAAGATCGCATCATACTACCACCCGCTGACGCTCAAAAAACCAACCTGACTTGCCACTTTTGCATCGTGGGCTGTGGTTATCACGCCTATAAATGGCCTGCAAACAAAGAGGGCGGCAAAGCCCCTGCACAGAACGCGCTCAAGCTGGATTTCCACAAACAAATCCCCGCGTTTAAGACCATCCTGACTCAAGCACAGCAAACCGTGGTGACGGACAAGGATGGCAGCAGCCATAACGTGCTGATTGTGCCAGACAATGCCTGTACGGTGAATCAGGGCGGCGGCTCCTACCGTGGTTTGCACATGGCAAGCTACTTGGGCAATGATGGCGCGCGTTTGTTGCAACCTAAAGTGCATACGGGTGAGCAATGGTTGGAAACCGATTGGAATCAAGCCTTGGCACTCTATGCGGGCGTGACCAAAAAAGTGCTGGACAACAAAGGGCCTCGTGAACTGGCTTTTGATAGTGCCGATCACGGTGGGGCAGGCGGTGGTTTTGAGAATACTTGGGGGGCGGGCAAGCTGATGTTCACCGCCTTGCAAACGCCGTTGGTGCGTATCCACAATCGCCCGTCTTACAACTCCGAATGCCACGCCACCCGTGACATGGGCATTATGGAATTGAACAACTCCTATGAAGATGCTCAGTTGTCGGATTGCATCATGGCGATTGGTTGCAACTCCTATGAAACACAAAGCAATTATTTCCTCTATCACTGGATGCCGAATCTGACGGGCAGTACGGCCGACAAGAAGAAGAAATTTTTTGACGCAGGCGAAGAGATTGTCGATACCAAGTTCATTTTTGTGGATCCGCGTAAGACCAGCACCATCAGCATCTGCGAAGCAACATCGACTGACAATGTGCTGCATCTGGATATTCTGCCAGGCACTGACGTGGCGTTATTCAATGGTCTGTTCACGTATGTGATCGCCCAAGGCTGGATTGACCGCGACTTCATTGCTAAGCGCACCAAAGGTTTTGATCAAGCCGCTGCGGACAACCAAATGAGCTTGGAAGCGTGCAGCCAGATCACGGGGGTGTCAGTGGATAAGCTGAAAAAAGCGGCTGAATGGGCATACAAACCCAAAGCAGGCGGCAAAATGAAGCGCACCATGCACGCCTATGAAAAGGGCATTATCTGGGGTAACGATAACTACGCGATTCAATCTTCATTGTTGGATGTGGTGCTTGCCACGCACAACGTGGGTGGTCGTCGCGGCACGGGATGTGTGCGCATGGGTGGTCACCAAGAAGGCTATGCGCGTCCGCCCCACCCGACGGGCGAAAAGCTGTACAACGATCAGGAAATCATCGCGGGCAAGGGCATGGTTTACACCGCGTGGGCGGTCAGTCCGTTCCAATCCACTTGCAATGCAGAAGAATTCCGCAATGTGGTGACACGACGGGCGAACATCGTCAAAGAAGCCATGCGCAAAAATCGTGGTGCAACAACCGCACAAATGGTGGAGGTGATTTACGATGCGGTCGCCAACAAGGGCGGGTTATTCGTGGTCAACATCAATATCTATCCCACCATGATTGCAAATGTGGCGCATCTGATGTTGCCCGCCGCGCAGTCGGGCGAAATGAATCTGACCTCCATGAATGGTGAACGCCGTCTGCGTTTGACACAAAAATTCTTGGATGCACCAGGTTCCGCCAAACCAGATTGCTTGATCGCGGCCGATATTGCCAACACCCTGAAGGCAATGTACACGGCAGAAGGCAATGCCAAAATGGCGGATCGCTTCAAAGGCTTCGAGTGGAAGACAGAAGAAGATGCCTTTAAGGATGGCTTCGGACTGTTGGGAAAAAATGATGTGGGGGGCGAAATTCACAGCCAAGGGGGCGATACGGGCAATTTGGCATCCTATGCCTTATTGGCAGCGGCGGGTAACAACGGCGTGCAACTGCCCATCAAGGAAGTGAAGGCAGGCAAGTTGATCGGCACTGAAATGCTCTACACCGACAAATTCGGTACCAGTGACGGTCTAGCGCAGTTCAAGTCCTCGCCATGGAAGGGTCTATTCAAGCCTGTACAAGCGCAGAAAGATAAGTATCGCTTCTGGATCAATAATGGTCGAATCAACGAAGTTTGGCAGACCATGTTCCACGAAGAAGTCGGTGTCACGGGCGAAGCTGCAACCGCCAAAGCGCGTTGGCCGATGCCGCCGCTGGAGCTTAACCCACAAGATGCACAGGAACTTGGCTTCGCCAACGGAGACATCATCGAAGTTGTCAACGACTATGGTTCCACCTACGCGATGGCTTACATTGTACCCACCATCAAACGCAATCAAGTGTTCATGCAGTTCGGGCATTTCAACGGCGTAATGGGCGATGTGGCGACCGAAGCCGTGGATCGCAATGTCATTCCACACTACAAGGGTACTTGGGCCAACCTACGCCGCGTGGGCAAGGGTGACTACACCAAGACCGTCAGCTTCAAAAGCCGTTTATACACCGCTTAATAGCAAAATTCTTTATCTGTAGTTAACGAGGGGGCATCTTACATGGATGCCCCTTTTTTCTGGCGCGCGGATTGCACGAGTCACCGACCAAGTAAAACTCAACCTAAACTTTTTTCTGGCTCTATGTGAATCATAGTGGGTCATCGTGGCACAAGTGAGCAATCTCCCTCCCCTTCAAGGGGAGGGCTGGGGTGGGGATGGGGTATAACCGCCTCGTTCTGTAAAGCTATCCAGATAGCCTCGACCACCGCATCCGTTTCTTGCAAAACCTGGTTGTTCCAGAACCGCAATACACGAAATCCAGCTTCCTGTAAACGCCAGTCTCGTGCTTGATCTCTCTCGTTTTCTAAGTGCTGCCCGCCATCTACCTCAACAATCAAGCACTTTTCCAGACAGACAAAATCCAACACGTAATCCAAGTATGGATGTTGGCGGCGGAATTTACAGATCGCGAGTTGCCGACTGCGTAGTCGTCGCCATAACCGCATTTCCGCATCGGTCATGTGGCAGCGCAGTGTTCGCTGAAGCTGCCTGCCGATGATTGTGCTGTTTGTTTGAGCCTTCATCTCTACCCCATCCCCACCCCAGCCCTCCCCTTGAAGGCATAGGTATCTACACAACTTTCAATCATTTTGGAATAAGGGTGTATTAAACTTTTCATTCAAAAACAACAATATCCGAATGTCTGGATTTGAACCCAGACTCCCCTCGCCCACTTGTGGGAGAGGGGCAGGGGGAGAGGGTACGCCGACGGAGCGAATTGCATCCAGACAAGGGCATGTGCAACGCGCCCCCTACAAATTATGAAGCATGTTGTTTTTAAATGAAATTCTACCCCCACCCTAACCCTCCCCCTGCTAGGGTGAGGGAACAAAGTTGTGTAGATACCTATGCCTTGAAGGGGAGGGAGTCTAGTTTCACCCACTGTAAATCACATAGAACCACTTTACTTTTCTGATGCAGAAAATATTGTGGCTCTAGTCAGCTTGAGGACGCGCTGTCAAACCAGCATGACTTAAATTTATAAAATGAAATGGCAAGTTTGAATAACGCTTGCCAAGGAAGGGGATAAGGCGTTTAATCCTGTCCGCATTAGATTGCGCTGCGGGCAGTCGTACACAACGCGCTGTTGAGGATGACTTCAAGTGGTAGCTAAAGTGGTTTGATATCTACCATGATTAAAAAATGCCCGCCTTGTTTTACAAAAATACCTGCCTATAAAACAATATGTTGAGGAACGCTAAGCATGAGTCCAACAGATATTTCTACTATCGTGTCCGCCATTGCAGGGCTTATTTCTGCGGTTGCTGCTTCACTTGGAATATGGATTGCGTATCATGTTCATCGCAATCAGCAATTGCTATCACAAAGGCAATTGTTGGTTCCGCTCTGGGAATATATTTCTACATTAAACGCAATTGATCCTGAGAAGCCAGTAATTCCAGACATCATTAAGGCTGTAAACACGTTAGAGTTGGTGGCACTATGCTGTGAAGGTGAAATGGTTGACGAAAGTGTAATCAAACGCACTTTCCGACATGACTTCATAACACTTTATCGATCAATTTCTTCTTGTAAGAAACTTCCTGGGCTTGAAAAATCAGGGGACGACTTATTACTTGAGGCTCGTGCAGCTTCGAGTTTTTATGAGAAGTTAAAGCGTGAGCATTTAAATAGTGACAAGATTCCCAATTAAATCCAGAGGAGAAATGAAATGGCCGTGAATATGAAAATTGTTGAGCGTTTTGTACGTGAAGTTATCTCTGAAGATACGCTACCGTATACATCGTATATTTTTGACGAATCTACAAATCATAGATACGAGGTCACGGTAAAGCAGGTATTGCAAAAAAATGTATCGATTGCTAATGAGTCCAGCGTAAACACGGTTCTTGGTCCAGCGGGTCAAAAATGTAGTTGTTGCAACGGCACAGGCCGAGCTTAACAATAAGTCAATTACATAAAATAAATGTGATCAAGCTCTATTCATATACAATTTAATTGTTTTTAAATGGAAAAACAGCCTAACCTTGCGTTCGAAAGCGACGCCGCAAAAGCGCGTAGCCCCTCACTTTTACGTTGAAGTTGTAGAAAAACTCGATTTCAAAAAATCGGAATCGCAATGAGAAATAATCGACCTCGTATAACGCGCTGTATTCGATGGTTTCCACCTTGGGAGGGGGCGAGTGACCTCGTAAAATATTTGTTCGACCCCTTACGGGGGGTTTCTACAGCCTCGTTAAGTACAACCACCATTACCCATCCAAGAAAAGGAGCATGAAATGTCAAGTGTTGGTTACCACGAACCCGTTGAGGAGCTATCGGATGATACGCGAGATATGCACCGAGCGATCGTTTCATTGATGGAAGAATTGGAAGCCGTTGATTGGTACAACCAGCGTGCGGATGCTTGCAAAGATGAAGACCTCAAGACAATCCTTGCGCACAATCGCGACGAGGAAAAAGAACACGCTGCCATGGTTTTAGAGTGGATTCGGCGCAAAGACCCCGCCTTTTCCAAAGAGCTTAAAGACTACCTGTTTACCGAGAAACCAATTGCACACCAATGAGTTTGCCTAACCCCTCTCCACTGGTCTGCGCCCAGAGCCGCGCAGGTCTTTGAATTCAAACGATAGTGTGATGTCCACCCTTAGTGTCGTGGTAGATGGCGAAGTGGTTTATGCGGGTAGCGTGCCGAGTCGAGACAAAATTCCGAGCGGGTTGCAAACAACATGACTGCCCACGAACACGTCCATCACGCGCACGATGACCGTGCGTTTTCCATCGGCATCTCGCTGAATATTCTGTTTATGCTGGTGGAGGTGTTTTACGGTTGGCAGGCGGATTCGCTCGCCTTGCTATCCGATGCGGGACACAATTTAAGCGATGTGCTGGGATTGTTAATGGCATGGGGTGGTTTATATCTGGCGAGATTGCGTCCCACCCCCAAACATACTTACGGCTGGGGGCGCGCCACGATCATGGCAGCGTTGTTCAATGCGCTGATTTTACTGATTGCCGTCGGTGGTATTGCGTGGGAAGCCATTGCCCGCTTCAATCATCCCGTGCCGATACAGGGCAGTACGGTCATGCTGGTCGCCGCGATGGGGGTAGTCATCAACGGAGTCACCGCATGGCTGTTTATGTCGGGTAACAAGGGTGATCTCAATATGCGCGGGGCTTTTTTACACATGGCGGCGGACGCATTGGTTTCGTTGGGCGTGGTGGTTTCGGGCGCGTTATTTATCTGGACGGGTTGGACTTGGTTGGATTCAGTGATGAGTTTGTTGATTGCGCTGGTGATTTTGTTCAGCACATGGGGATTGTTGCGGCAATCGCTGAGTCTGTCTTTAGACGGCGTACCCAAAGCCATCGCCTTGGATCAAGTGGAAGCATATTTGTCAGCATTGGCGGGCGTGAGCGCGATTCACGACTTGCACATCTGGGCAATCAGCACCACAAAAATCGCCCTCACGGTGCATCTCGTCATGCCAGATGGCGGCGCAAACGATGACTTTTTGCAATTGGTGGCAAAAAAACTGCACGATGAGTTTGCCATTGAACACGCCACTATTCAGATTGAAGCGGACAGACAATTCTGCACCATACACGCATAGCGCATTGGAATAGCGTGCCAATCCACTGTGCCAATAGGTTTTAGTCTGCTCGCTGTTGCACTTTGCGCACGGTAAGTATCAGTAGCGTTGCACTCAGCAGCACAAAAAAGGCGGCATCTCGGCTGTCTAGTAATCCGCTGTTAAAGTTTTGAAAGTGATAAAGCGGGGATAAAATATGCCACGGGGACGTTGCGCTAGTTGCCAGCATATCGGCCAGCCAGAGTCCAACCAGTGTGACAAGTGCGCCGACGGCGGCGATGATGGGTTGTGCGGTGAGGGCGGAAAAGTAGATGCCGATGGCAATATAGCTGGTGGTTAACAGCACCAAACCTATTAAATTACTCAAAATCAAACCCTGATCCAGATGCGTACCGATGGCTAAACTCCAGAGCATCAGCGGCACAGTCACCATCATCAGCAACAGAAAAATCAGCAACCCCAAAAATTTCCCCAACACGATATGCGTGCTGGAAATCGGCGCGGAGAGTAGCAAGGCGAAGGTTTGATTGCGGCGTTCTTCGGCGATCAAGCGCATGGTGAACAGCGGCGTGAGCATCATCAACAACAGCGCGAGGGTGTTAAACAGCGGCACAGCGACGACGGCAGTGACACCTGGTGGATTGGCGAGTTGTGCTAATTGCGGCTGAATTTCTAAAAAGGTTTCGGTGCGCCCCAGAAAAAACCACGCGAATACAAATTGCAGCAGGGCGAGGATAAACCAAGTGGAGGGCAGAGAAAACAAACTGCGCAGCTCGCGCATCGCTAATAGGCGGATCATCGCGCAACTCCTGTTAACGCACTTTCGGCGTCGGTGATTTTCATAAAGACTTCTTCCAATGAGGTGTGCAGCGGGGTGAGTTGTTCCAATTGCCAGTTATTTTGCGTCGCCAAGGTCAACAACGCGCTGCTGGGGTTAGACTCGGCGGTGTGCAAGATGCGGAATTGCGTGGCGGAAATCGCTTCGACGTGTTGCACGCCTGCGATGCTCGCAATTTCGGCTAAGGGCGGCGGATTGCGCAAGGTGAGCGTAAAGCCCGAATCCGCTTTGTAATGTTTCATCCCCGCGCTGCTGTCGCTGTAAATCAACTTGCCGCGCTGCATAATCTCCACGCGGTCACACACGTTTTCGACTTCACTCAACAAATGCGTGGACAGGATCACGCTGCTGCTATTGCCCAATTCCCGAATCAACGCCCGAATATCGCGGATTTGCGCAGGATCCAGCCCCACGGTGGGTTCATCCAACACGATCACGGCAGGGCGGTGAATAATGGCTTGCGCGATGCCGACTCGCTGTTGATAGCCTTTAGATAATGTGCCGATCAATTTACGACTGACCGATTCCAAACCACAACGTTGCTGCGTTTCTGTGACCGCAGCGGGGACATCCTTTCCCGCCATCCCGCGCAATTTTGCCGCAAAGGTCAAAAAATCATGCACGCTGAGTTCACGATACAGCGGCGGGGTTTCAGGCAAATAGCCGATATGCGCTTTTGCTTTGCTTGCGTCTTGCAATAAATCTAAGCCACACACGGAAATTTCCCCGCTATTGGGTGACAAGCAGCCTGTGAGCATTTTCAACGTGGTACTTTTGCCTGCGCCATTGTGTCCCAGCAAGCCCAATACCTCCCCGCGTCGCAACTCCAGTGACAGGTCGTGTATCACCATTTGATTGCCAAATCGTCGCGTCAGATTGCGCGCCGAAAGTGTCACGTCAGAATGAGTCAAAATAAAGCACCGTTGTGAATGATAAAGAAGGGGGCGAAATATAACCGAATATGCGTAAGCATATCAAAGAGAGTGGCGTGCATCCGTTTTGAATCGGCATTAGATTTTCACACATTCAAGTCGGGACAAGAGGTGTTGGATACATCAATAACCATACAAAAGTGGAGATTTAGCACTTCGTTTTGCCGATGTTGTTTGTGCAGGAATGACAGAAACCGAATAACTACTCATTTATTAGAGTGGATGTGCGTCGCGAATTGTGAGGACGAAAATCACTACAATTAATCATGTTATGTTCCCCAACAAAACCTGTAATATTGCTATATCATTACGTCCACAAAACAATAAATACATTCAGGCGAGGGTATTCTAAAAATGGCAATCAAAGATTTTGCAATTGGTCATAAAATTATTATCGTGGTTGCTTTGGCAGCGTTATTACCCTTGCTCGTAGTTGCCTATTATGCCAACTCAAATAGCAGTGAGACGCTGGAGAATAATGCCCTGAGTACGATGACTTCCAAGGTGCAGGGGGTTGCTTCCCATCTCCAAACTTTCGTCGATATGACCAAGCAGGATGCGACTTTTCTCGTGACCGTCCCGCCGATACAGGGCATTATTCGCGCCCGAGATAATAAGGGAATTGATGAGAAAGATAACTCCACCTATGAGGCATGGGTGGGACGGCTGGACATTATTTTCTCAAACTTTGGTAAAGCCAAGCCTTATTATTACAAGCTGCGCTATCTCGATGAGAATGGCAATGAAATGCTTCGGGTGAATTTTAAAGAAGGAATTCCCCAAACCTCCTCACAAACCGAGTTGACGAATCAAGCTCAAGCCCCTTGGTTTATTGAAACCATGAAGTTGTCCGCAGGACAAGTGTATGTATCACCGTTCAATCTCAATCGAGAGGGCGGGCGCATTGCCGAACCACACACGCCTGTGATGCGGATTGGCATTCCTGTGTTTAACAGTGCGGGGCAGCGTCGCGGGATCTTGGTACTCAATGTCTTAGGTCAGCATATGCTGAACTTGATTCCCAAGAAAGACACCGCGTCACTGGGGCAATTTATCATGGCGGATAAAGATGGTTATTATTTGTCACATGAAGATAGCACGAAGACTTGGGGGGTCGATCTGAATCGTCCAGACAATCTGTTTAAAGAGCTGGGGTTGGCAAAATTGGCAACAACCGACCAAGAACACGGTTCTCAGAAAGACTTAGGTGACCAAGTGATGGCTTATGCCATTATTCATCCCAACGCCAATGACAAGTCGGATCGCTGGATCGTGATGAACATCGCATCGCGTGAGTCCGTTTTGAGTTCGGTTATTCGTTTCCAGCGCGCACTCTACCTGCTGGCAGCAATTTCACTGGTCGCCGCTTTAATGGTTGGGATGTGGTTATCCAGAATATGGTTCGTACATCCGTTGACGAGGATACTGTCGGTACTCAATCACTTTGCGCAAGGTGACACCACCGTTCGTCTGGGTGATCTTGGTAGAGATGAGATAGGCAAAGTAGCGACGGCCTTTAATCACATGGCACAGCAGCAAGAGGAAAGTCAGCAGCGTGAACATGAACAGCTGGATGAAT
>JAQTTV010000055.1 GCA_028710565.1 Gallionella sp. | reverse complement strand
ATTTGTGTCGTCATCTGCTTCATCCTCATGATAAAGTATAAAAAATCCCTTTCGGGGTGAGGATGAATTATCTTGTCTAATCAATCGCTGAAGGAATATTTCTCCGCGATAGCGGCTTCGTTCAACCTAGCAGTCAAGCGGGACTGCGCAAAAGCGCGCAACCCCTTACTTTTACGTAAGGCATCATGAGTCCATGCCAATGAAAATAATGAGGTCAGTAAAAATAATAACTTGGCTGTCCGTCTTAGTATTTGGTGGGGCGTCAATGTGGTCATATTTTTATGAGACAAAATATCCATTGCCAGGGCTCGTCAAATTTGCAGAAGAGCCAAAATTATATTCAGTAACTGCAGCACTGATAATTTTATTAATGGCTGTTTTTCTGTCTGCAAAACCGCTGCACACAAAAGACAGAATCCTAGTGCTTAAAGGAATTACATTCGCGCTATGGTTAGTAAGTGTGCTCACATTTAGTGTGCCATTCGGTATGGTTATGTGGGTTGTTTGTATGGGGTGTATGCATGCTGCAAGAGATGTTTAACGAGTAAGGTTAGATCGTGATCGCGGATCTAGCCACGATCTGAACCGTTTGTTGGACAAGCCCAGCGATGCCGTGGTGAATATGGAAATATCTCGCTCTCATGCGCGCCTATATCTTTTGGATGCAGCTTGGGAGGGATGTGAGGTGGCAGAATTTTCAAGCATCGCAGGTGTGTTTTAGATTTTCATTATTAAAAATCAAGGCGTGCTAAAAGTACGCTTATCATTGATATAAAACATGTATTTTTTATGAAGAACCAATTATCCACCTGTCCAGCTAAAAGATTTAGTTGTATTATGGTGTCTACTTTACGTTAGACGGATGAGCTTCAGCTCAGACAGGGATTTATAAAATGAATTTATATGACTACATTTATGTCGACTTAGATAAAGCCATTTCATTGTATAGCCAGCTTACTGGAGGGGTAGTTGAACTGAAAGAAAGTCAATCCGAGAAGGGAGCTACCGCTGACAATAAAAGAAATTACGACTTCAAAGTGTTTAAACATGATGCGGGTGGAACTTCTCATGACATCGAGCAGAATAAGGTAACAATAAAGCCGCATCACGCGCTTTTACAAGAATTAGAATCTGAGCTTCTTGCCTCAGGCTATCTGTTCAATCTCGATGATTCGACGGAGCTAAATAGCCTAAAAGACCCAAGTCTGAGGGCGTCACTAAAAAGTGCATTATGCATAAAATGCACTGGTCGAATTGTCATCGAAGATTACGAACGGATGAAGAAGATCGGGCATGATTTCCCTGATATTGTAAAGCTGATTAATCATAGCCATGAAGATACGCTTAAGAGTAATCCCGAGTATCAACTAATTGAAAATCAGATAAAAGAGTTTGAAAGTGCATCTGGTGACAGAAATCAAAAAGCTGCCGCAAAGCAACAGGCAAAAGAGTTAAGAGCTAGTTTAGATAGTCTTGTTGCAAGATCCAGAGCTGTTGAGATGGTTCCTCAGTGGATACTTGATGGAATGAAAACATGGATCGATGCTTTTTTACCAAACATAACAAATATTCGGGTTTATCCTTCAGGAGGAGAGCTTGACGAACATATTTTTGGCCACTTAGATGCAAAGAATTTCACTATTTCAGACCCTACAGCGTTCCACTTTACTTATGGCTCATTTCCAACGGAAGAATTCACTATGCTTGGGATAATAACATCAGTGCCTACAGAGGAAGATGACTCCTTTGTCCCTTTAGCAGAGTTCGATAAGGACGAGTTAGCGGATTATGAGAGTGTTGAAAGTGCATTTCGTGGCATGTTTCGAGGATTTGATGGCATAGAAGCTATGGTAAGAACGTGTCGCTATCCACGAGTATTGGTTCACCCAGTCTTGGTTTATCGCCAAGCTGTGCCTAACAAAGCATTGCAGCGGACAAGCCTCTGAATGCGGCGTTAATGGTTTTAGCTCACAGGAGACGAGCATGAGTACCACAGTCCATGTAAAAGTGAGGGAGACGCTGATTAAATCTTCCGTTCGTGGAGATCCTGTCGAACCATGAACGGAAGATTTAATAAAATCAGTGTGTTAAATTCGCCACCCTTCGACCGTTCGACCGTTCGACAAGCTCACGGCTCACGGCTCAGGGCGAACGGATTTAATCAGCGTTTCCTTAGCTATTTGACCTTCATCTTCAAAGCCAAGCTAAACGACGCATTCACACCGCCCACGATCCCGCTAAAAAAGCCTGTGGGGTTAATTCTCACCCCAGTCACATTGGCATCATAACCTGCCGCATCAGCTACCGCCGTATAGGTATAAGGTGCGCCGCCGCCCAACTGATTCGAGTAAGTTACACCCGTGGCATAGGTGTAGGTCAGACCGCAAACCGCGCCGCAGGTAAAGATAACGGGGGGATTGCTGCACAGCGTCGAGACGCACAAACTCATATTGACGGGGACGATGTCTGTTACCACCGTTGTATTATTGTCTACAGCCCCATAGTCGCTATTCGTCACAGCGATGGAATAGATAATTTCCGAGCCTGGAATTGCCTTGGGCGTGGCCGTACCGTTCACAGGATCGGAAAACACTGCCACCGATTTGGTAGACGTGAGAAAGGGGGAGAGCGTCACGGTATTGGTATCGAGCGTCACCGCGCCCGTCAAAGCGAGGACTCTACCCGTAACCGCAGCACTCGTATTCAATGTAATGCTGGTGAGCGCGAGTATGCTACCTGTGGTCTGAGTATTGGCACCCAACGTCGCCGAACTGCCGACCTGCCAGAATACGTTGCTGATTTGCCCCCCATTGATTAAGGCGACGGATCCACCCGTCAGCGTCGTTAACGTGCTACCCGCTTTAAAAATCCAGACAGCATTATTATTGCCCTGCGCATCCAGCGTGAGTAATCCGCTATTTTGCAGTGTAGACGAATAACAATAGACGCCTGGGATCAGTGTCGCGCCCGCCAAATCAGTCGCGCCCAGCGGACCTGACGTACATGCCTGCGCAACCAGCGCATTGTATGCTGCGGTAGCGTCGATCTGAGCCTGTGCGGCAATCGCATCATTGGCGCGTATGGTTCCACTCACAACACCAGGCGGAAAACCCGTGATGGTGACGCCTGGCGAGTTGCCCAGATCACCAGAAATGACGCTCCCCCCCACATTACTCACTGTGGTCGCGCCCAACACCGCAAAGCCACCCGCAGCCCTCAGTGCAGGAGCCGTTGCCGCCATAGCCGTCTGCGCCAGTGAAAGCACGAAAAATACAGAAATCGTTTCAAAAACCCGCCCTTCGGCACGTACACTTTTCTTGCGAATGAATGCGCTCACTTAAAATGTCCCCCGCCCTTTTTCAGGAAATAAACCAGCAGAATCAACCCTCCCCACCAAAGCATCTAGACTCAAGATTGTGCGCACGATCATTTCCTTTATAAATGTGAAATCAGACTGACAATACGCCCTTTGTGCATCGTGCTCTGTGCGCTACTACACAGAGCGGCAATTCTCAATTCAAAATTTATCTACCATGCACCGCTGTAGATTGGGATTTACCCCAAACTTCAAGCCCGTCATACCGACGAAAGTCGGTATCAAGCTAAAAAAATAATTCGCGTAGCGAACAAAACCGATGCAGTCTCGCTGCGCGAGGCTCATTTAAATGTCTGGATACCGACTTTCGTCGGTATGACGATGATGAGGAATTTTGAATTGAGAATTGCTGAACACAGAGCTGCAAGCCCGTCCCGCATCGAAAAAGGATCGCCGTTTCTGAGGACTGGCGCACAGAAGCGGCGTTCGAGGCAACTACAAGAATTGTTCAGGCGGAACGTAAGACAGCGCAAATGCCTGCGCCACGGCGGGATAGGTGATATTGCCCGCGACGACATTCAAGCCTTTACGTAAGGCAAGATTGTCGCGCAGCGCGGTCTGCCAACCAACATTCGCCAATTGCAACACGTAGGGTAAAGTAGCTTGGGTCAAAGCAAAAGTTGAGGTACGCGGCACGCCGCCTGGCATATTCGCCACGGCGTAATGCACGATGTCATCGACGATATAGATGGGATTTTGGTGAGTGGTGGGGTGGGTCGTTGCGATGCAACCCCCTTGATCGACTGCCACATCGACGATCACCGCGCCCGTTTGCATAAGTGCTAAATCCTCACGCAGAATCAATTTGGGCGCGGTCGCCCCTGGAATCAGTACGCCACCTATCACCAAATCTGCGGTGGCGAGTTGATCCAACAAGGTATGGCGATTGGAATGCAAGGTTTGCACATTGGCTGGCAAAATTTCGCTCAGGCGGCGCAAGCGTTCCAGCGACACATCCATGATCGTCACGCGCGCACCCAGTCCCGCCGCCATGCGAGCCGCATGCGTACCGACCACGCCTCCTCCTAGAATCAACACCTGTGCAGGCGCAACCCCAGGCACGCCGCCCAGCAACACACCCCGTCCGCCATATTGATGCTCCAAGTATTTTGCGCCCTGCTGCACCGCCATGCGCCCTGCGACTTCTGACATCGGCGTCAGGAGCGGCAATTCCCCCGTCGGCAACGCCACGGTTTCGTAAGCAATACAGGTAGCACCTGAGTCCAGATGCGCCTGTGTCAGCGCACGATCTGCTGCAAAATGAAAATAGGTAAAGATCGTCTGTCCAGTACGGATGCGTGGCCATTCCACCGCGATAGGCTCTTTGACCTTGACGATTAAATCAGCAAATGCCCAAACTGCATCGGCATCGGCGGCGATGTGCGCACCCACCGCCACATACTGCGCGTCGCTCAAACCACTGCCCTCGCCCGCACCCTGTTCCACCCACACAGTATGTCCTGCTGCGACCAAAGCCGCCGCACCAGCGGGGGTGAGCGCGACCCGATGCTCATTCGATTTAATTTCTTTTGGGACACCGATTTTCATGTTTGACCTCTGAATGAATGGGGGATTTTATCCGAATGAGCCGACGCTAAACTGAACCCAGCATGCTAAGCCCCCACGCCACGCCAAAGCCCGTTACGTCACCCGCAATAATACCGAGTCCGCCTTCGCAGCGACTGGCGGAGAGATCAATATGCAACCATGGCACTTCGGGTGTCGCTTTAGCATCTTCAGCTTTTTTATCCGTCAAAAAGCGTTTCAAAAAGCGCGCCGCTAGGATGTGGTCGGCTTCGCCGTCCAAGGTGCATTGTTTAATGTCGGCGACTTTGGAATCCAACGCGGGTTCGTAGTCTTCGTCCAACGGGAAAGCGCACAAGCGTTCGCCGCTCGCCTGCCCTGCTGCCACGGCTTGTTGCAGCCGCGCCGCATCATTACCTAATACGCCGCTGTAGCGTGCGCCAAGAGCGACTGCCATGCTGCCCGTCAGGGTCGCAAAATCAATCAACAAATCGGGCAGCATACGCGCCGCCAAGGTCAAGGTATCCGCCAATACCATGCGCCCTTCGGCATCGGTGTGCATCACTTCGATGCTCGTGCCGTTTAAGGCAGTGACCACATCGCTTTGTTTGTAGGCAAGCGGGCTGATGTGGTTTTGTGCAATCGCCAACCAGCAATCCAAATTCACCGCCCGCTTTTGTTGCGTCGCCGCCAGCAAAATCCCTAAGCACACGGCTGAACCGTTCATGTCTTCGTGCATCCCTTGCATATAGCGAGCGGGTTTGAGGTTGTGTCCACCCGTGTCAAAGCAGATGCCTTTGCCGACTAACGAAACAGTTTTTTCGGCTGATTCGAGACGATAGCTCAAATGCACGATGGCGGCATCGCCTTCACTACTGCCCTGTGCCACGGCGACAAACGCGCCCGCCCCCATTTTACGCAAAGTCTTCAAATCAAATTCTTCGTGCGCCCAACCTTGGGCTTTTGCCAATTTTTTGATGCGTTTGCGGTAATCCTGTGGCGTTAATTCATTGGGCGGCAACATGGTCAGCGTGCGGCACAGCACATTACCTTCCGCTTGCGCTTGCAACGCAGCGAACACCGACTCATCCGTCGCACCGCATAACACAATTTTTTTCAATGCTTTCGGAGCTTCTTTGTGTGTCGGCAACGCCGCGCCATTCACCCATGCAGCATAAACGGCACACTCCGCCAATTGCTGCGCAGATTCACCGTACACTTCCAGCACAATCTTGGACGGATGTTCGTCCAACAACAGTTGCACCGCTTTGCGTACTTGGGTTTGCTGCGCGAATACCGCCGCAGTCGTATCCACCATCGCCCACGCCATCAACCGCCCATCTGCGGTGTTCGCCGCTACAGGTGTATTGGCAAATTCGCTGAGCTTAATGTTGCGACGTTTTAACACCGCAGCCAACAAAGCGCGCTGCGGCACGTTTTCGGGCAAAGCGGCTTGCTTAGGCAATAACACCAAACAGTGCGTCGCAGTGGCTGGTGCGGCGAGTTCAAAATCTAATTGTGCTAACATGGCGACCCTTTAAAATAGACAGAATGCCGCGATTATACGGGCATTTTTTCACAATCAATTCTCATAAAATGCAGACCTATCTCAATCTCATGCAACATGTCCTGACCCACGGGGCGCAAAAAGCCGACCGCACGGGAACAGGCACGGTGAGCGTGTTTGGCTATCAAATGCGCTTTAATTTGGCGGACGGTTTCCCGCTGGTGACAACCAAAAAGTGTCACGTTAAATCCATTATTCACGAACTGCTGTGGTTTTTGCAGGGCGACACCAACATTCGCTATTTGAAAGAAAATGGCGTGTCAATTTGGGATGAATGGGCGGACGAGCACGGCGAACTCGGCCCTGTGTACGGCAAGCAATGGCGCGACTGGACTGCGCCGAACGGGCAGCACATCGACCAAATTCGTGAAGTCATTCAACAAATCAAAACCAATCCTGATTCGCGGCGATTGATCGTATCGGCGTGGAATGTCGGCGAATTGGATCAAATGGCACTCGCACCCTGTCACGCGTTTTTCCAGTTTTACGTTTCTCCGCCTGATGCCAACGGTCGTCGTAAGCTTTCCTGCCAGTTGTATCAGCGCAGCGCAGACATTTTCCTAGGTGTGCCGTTTAACATCGCGTCCTACGCCTTGCTAACCATGCTGGTGGCGCAAGTCTGTGATCTGGATTTAGGCGAACTTGTACATACCTTGGGCGACGCGCATTTGTATCTCAACCATTTGGAGCAAGCGAATTTGCAGTTATCGCGCACCCCTCGTGCTTTACCAACTTTGCGCATCAATCCCGACATCAAGGATATTTTTGCTTTCCAATTCAGTGACTTTACGCTAGAAGGCTACGATCCACATCTCGCGATTAAAGCCAAGGTGGCAGTGTAATGAAACCTAAAATTGCTCTAATCGCCGCGATGGCGAAAAATCACACCATCGGCATCAACAATACCTTGCCGTGGCGCATCCCCGCTGATTTGCAACATTTCAAACGTTTGACCTTGGGACATCACATTTTGATGGGACGCAAGACGTTTGACTCCATCGGCAAACCGCTGCCGCAGCGCACCACGGTGGTGATTACGCGCAATCCTGAGCTACAAATTGACGGCTGTTTAATGGCGAATTCTTTGGAAGCTGCGATTGCGGCGTGTGCGGGAGAAACAGAGATTTTTATCGTCGGCGGAGCGGAAATTTACGCACAGGCTCTACCTTATGCCGACACCCTTTACCTCACCGAAATTCAGCAAGACGTGGTGGGTGATGCACATTTCCCTGCGTTCAAGCTAAGCGAATGGCAAGAAGTGTCGCGGGAAGCTCACCAGCAAGAAACCCCGCAGACACTGCTATATCATTTTGTATGCTACCAACGCTACAACTTGTAGATACTCACGCTCTCATGCAGTCGTCCAACCACCGTGGCGATGTCTTCAGAAGCAATTTTACTTTGCTGAGTGTTAACGACGAATTGCGTGGTCACTTTATTGATGTCTTGCATCGCGTTAGTGACTTGCTCCAGCCCGATAAACTGTTGTTTCACCACGGCGGTAATTTGATGGCTGGCAATCGTAGTTTCACGCACTA